>NZ_VFUI01000001.1:0-634376 GCF_006440535.1 Mesorhizobium sp. B2-5-13
GCCGGGCGGGCAGGGCGGGTCGTCTGGCGGGGAGCGCCGCTTTGTCGAGACGCTGGCCCGCGCGGCCGTTGCCGTCGGCGTTGCCGGCGTCTTTATCGAGACCCATCAGGACCCCGACAATTCGACCTCTTCCGATGGTCCCAACATGGTGCCGCTGAAAGACATGCCGGCACTGCTGGAAAGGCTGATGGCCTTCGACAGGATCGCAAAGGGCTGAAAAGCCGCCGCCTTGTAGCGAACAAGCCCCGGTTATACGCTTTGTCCTGCAAATGAGCGTTTTGGCAGGAGGAAGCCAATGTCTGTCGCCCGCGTCACCGAAATCACCTCGTCGTCCAGCAAGAGCTTTCAGGACGCCATCGAGCAGGGAATTGCGCGCGCCTCGAAGACCCTGAAGAACGTCGAGGGCGCCTGGATCCAGGACCAGAAGATCGTTGTCGAGGACGGCAAGATCACGGCCTATCGCGTCAACATGAAGGTGACTTTCATCCTCGCTGAGTGATCAGGCAGCCACCAAAAAGTCGGGAACTTTCGCCCGCGCCCCTCATTGTCAGGCAGAGATCAACGACAACGAGGAGTACGATAATGACTACCCAGACAGGCCACACCGAAGCCATTGCCGCTTCGCGAGTCATCGGCACTACCGTCTACAACACCCAAGGCGACAGCATCGGCAGCATCGAGGATGTCATGCTCGACAAGACGTCGAATGGCATCATGTTCGCGGTGATCGGTTTCGGTGGCTTTCTCGGCATTAGCGAGAAGTACCACGCCATTCCTTGGGCAAGCCTCGACTATGATGAGGCAAGAGGCGGCTATGTCGTACCCTTCACCAAGGAACAGCTGAAGGCAGCGCCTGCCCATTCGATCAACGAACTGGCCGGCGCGGATGGCGAGAGCGCGCGCGACGAGTCCTATCGGTATTACAAAGTCAGGCCCTATTGGCATTGACGCCACGATCGAAAAAGGGGGTCGTTTCGACGGCCCCCTTTTCGATTCAAGGCAACGCTACTCGCTGATGTGCGAAGCCGCCAAAGGCGCAAAGGCTTTTGGCGGTGACTGCTGATTGTCGCATGACGTCAGGAACGCCGCGGCGATCAGGAACAGACTGACGATACCGCTCAACTCAGACATGGCGAAACTCCTCCTGTTTCGCCCCGCGCGACAACATCCATAACCTGGAATGCGCGTGTGGTGGCATGACTTATGATGACAGAAACTTGCGCTTCGTGAATCGAGCGAACGGCAATATTCGGCCAGGGCCCGATTGCCTTTTGCGTCGCTTTGGCTAAGACGGGCGCGACCCCTTTCTCCAGATCAATCGAGGACATCGTAATGACCGCCATCATCGATATTGTCGGGCGTGAAATCCTGGACAGCCGTGGAAACCCGACCGTCGAGGTCGATGTCGTTCTCGAAGACGGTTCGATGGGCCGCGCCGCTGTGCCGTCGGGCGCGTCGACCGGCGCCCACGAAGCCGTCGAACTTCGCGACGGCGGCGCCCGCTATCTCGGCAAGGGTGTGCTGAAGGCCGTCGAGGCGGTCAATGGCGAACTGTTCGAGGCGATCGGCGGCATGGAAGCCGAAAACCAGATCCATATCGATCAGACGATGATCGAGCTTGACGGCACGCCCAACAAGAGCCGACTCGGCGCCAACGCCATTCTGGGCGTTTCGCTGGCGGTCGCGAAAGCCGCGGCCGATGCCGCCGGCCTGCCGCTCTATCGCTATGTCGGCGGCACCAAGGCGCATGTCCTGCCGGTGCCGATGATGAACATCATCAATGGCGGCGCGCATGCCGACAATCCGATCGACTTCCAGGAATTCATGATCCTGCCGGTCGGCGCGCCGACGCTGCGCGAAGGCGTACGCTGGGGTTCGGAAATCTTCCACACACTGCGCAAGAAGCTGAAAGATGCCGGCCACAACACCAATGTCGGTGACGAGGGCGGCTTCGCGCCGAACCTGAAGAGCGCGCCGGTGGCGCTCGACTTCATCATGGAATCGATCGAAAAGGCCGGATTCAAGCCGGGCGAAGAGATCGCGCTCGGCCTCGATTGCGCCGCGACCGAGTTCTTCAAGGACGGCAACTATGTCTATGAGGGCGAGAAGAAGACGCGCGACCCCAAGGCGCAGGCCAAGTACCTCGCCAAGCTCGCCGCCGATTATCCGATCATCTCGATCGAGGACGGCCTCGCCGAGGATGACTGGGAAGGCTGGAAATACCTGACCGACCTGACCGGCAAGAAGACGCAGCTTGTCGGCGACGATCTCTTCGTCACCAACACGGCGCGCCTGCGCGATGGCATCCGCATGGGTGTCGCCAATTCGATACTGGTCAAGGTCAACCAGATTGGCTCGCTGACCGAGACACTCGACGCGGTCGAGACCGCGCACAAGGCAGCCTACACGGCCGTCATGTCGCATCGTTCGGGCGAGACCGAGGATTCGACCATCGCCGATCTTGCCGTCGCCACCAATTGCGGACAGATCAAGACCGGCTCGCTGTCGCGCTCCGACCGCATGGCCAAATACAACCAGTTGATCCGCATCGAGGAAGAACTCGGCAAGCAGGCGCGTTACGCCGGCAAGTCGGTGATCAAGAGCTGATCCGGCCGCACATTGTCGATATGGAGAGGGCGGGACATCCCGCCCTTTTTCATTTCAGGCCCGACTGGGCGGCCTCCCGTAACCGTCCGTTAAGCACAATCAGGCGAAAAAGGCTTCGAGCCGTCTGAGTTCGCGGCCACGGGGAATCGGTCATGTGGACGCGTCAGCACAAGCAGAGAAACACCGGCCGGCTGATCATTCCCTCGCTCTGCGTGGCGTTCCTGGCCTATTTCGGCTTTCATGCCTATCATGGCGAATTCGGCATCAATTCCAAATACAAGCTGGAGGCCGAGACGGTCGCGCTGCAGGGTCAGCTCGTTGCGATCAAGGCGCGCAGGACGGAGCTCGAACGGCGCGTCAAGCTCATGCATGATGGCACGCTGGAGAAGGACATGCTCGACGAGCAGGCGCGCAAAGCGCTCAATCTATCCCAACCTGATGAGATCACCATCATGCTGCCGGTTTCGGCGAAGTAACCAATTTTCGGTTAATCGCCAATATTTCAATGATTTTAACCGCTTAGGCGCATGCCAGCTATGCAATTTCGACATGGCGGAACGCCTTTCTACGTGTTAGCCTCCCATAAATCGAAGGGGAGGGGCGATCTCCCCGGAGCAGGTTGACCTTGCTCCAGTGTCCGCAAAGAGACGCCAACAGGGAGTGATGCATGGCCAACGCAGCCAGAAAAGCGCCTGCCAAATCGAAATCCGACGGCAAATCCGGTCTGTCGGCACCCAAGCCTGCTGACTTCACCAAGGACGAAGAGCTTGCCGCCTACCGGCACATGCTGCTCATTCGCCGCTTCGAGGAAAAGGCCGGCCAGCTCTACGGCATGGGCTTCATTGGCGGCTTCTGCCATCTCTATATCGGCCAGGAAGCCGTGGTCACCGGCATGAAGATGGCGCTGATCGACGGCGACCAGATGATCACAGCCTATCGCGACCACGGCCACATGCTGGCGATGGAGCTGTCGCCGCGGGGCGTGATGGCCGAGCTGACCGGACGCCGCGGCGGCCTTTCAAGGGGCAAGGGTGGCTCCATGCACATGTTCTCCAAGGAAAAGCATTTCTATGGCGGTCACGGCATTGTCGGCGCGCAGGTGTCGCTCGGCACCGGCCTGGCCTTCGCCAACCGCTACCGCGACAACAACAATGTCTCGCTGACCTATTTCGGCGACGGCGCCGCCAACCAAGGTCAGGTCTATGAGAGCTTCAACATGGCCTCGCTGTGGAAGCTGCCGGTGATCTACATCATCGAGAACAACCGCTACGCCATGGGCACATCGGTTTCGCGCTCGTCGGCGGAAACCAATTTTTCGCATCGCGGCGCCTCGTTCAAGATTCCGGGCATCCAGGTCGACGGCATGGACGTGCGTGCGGTGAAGGCGGCCGGCGATTTGGCTACCGAGTGGTGCCGTGCCGGCAACGGACCCATCATTCTCGAAATGCAGACCTACCGCTATCGCGGCCACTCGATGTCCGACCCGGCGAAATACCGCTCCAAGGAAGAAGTCCAGAAGATGCGCTCCGATCATGATCCGATCGAGCAGGTCAAGGCGCGGCTCATCGAGAAAAAGTGGGCAACCGAGGACGAACTCAAGACCGTCGACAAGGAGGTTCGCGACATCGTCGCCGACGCCGCCGAATTTGCCCAGCACGACGCCGAGCCGGATCCGTCCGAGCTCTGGACCGATATCGTATTGTAAGGGAGGGCCAGGACATGCCGATCGAAATTCTCATGCCCGCGCTCTCGCCGACCATGGAAGAGGGCAATCTTTCCAAATGGTTGAAGAATGAGGGCGACAAGGTCGTCGCCGGTGACGTGCTCGCCGAAATCGAAACCGACAAGGCGACGATGGAAGTCGAAGCCGTCGATGAAGGCACGTTGGGCAAGATCCTGATCGCCGCCGGCACCGAAGGCGTCAAGGTCAACACGCCGATCGCCGTTCTGCTGCAGGACGGCGAGAGCGCGGCCGATGTCGGCAAGTCCGCGGCTCCCGCCAAGGCGGAAGCACCGGCAATGGCGGAAGCGCCGGCCGAGGACAAGGCGGAGGTGGCAAAGCCAGCCGCCGCACCCGTCGCGGCCGCACCGAAAATGGAAATCGCCGCCGATCCCGATATTCCTGCCGGCACCGAGATGGTCTCGACCACGGTGCGCGAGGCGTTGCGCGATGCCATGGCGGAGGAAATGCGCCGCGACGGCGATGTCTTCGTGATGGGCGAGGAAGTCGCCGAATACCAGGGCGCCTACAAGATCACGCAAGGCCTGCTGCAGGAATTCGGGCCGCGTCGCGTCGTCGACACGCCGATTACCGAACATGGTTTTGCCGGCGTTGGCGTCGGTGCGGCGATGGCTGGGCTGAAGCCGATCGTCGAGTTCATGACCTTCAACTTCGCCATGCAGGCGATCGACCAGATCATCAATTCGGCTGCCAAGACGCTCTATATGTCGGGCGGCCAGATGGGCGCGCCGATCGTGTTCCGGGGGCCGAACGGCGCGGCGGCCCGTGTCGCCGCGCAGCACTCGCAGTGCTATGCCGCCTGGTACAGCCACATTCCGGGCTTGAAGGTCGTGATGCCATATACGGCGGCCGACGCCAAGGGCTTGCTCAAGGCGGCGATCCGCGATCCGAACCCGATTATCTTCCTCGAGAATGAGATCCTCTACGGCCAATCCTTCGACGTGCCGAAGCTGGATGATTTCGTGCTGCCGATCGGCAAGGCGCGCATCCACAAGGCAGGCAAGGATGTCACCATCGTCTCCTTCGGCATCGGCATGACCTATGCCGTCAAGGCTGAAGCCGAGCTGCGCGGCATGGGCATCGATGCCGAGATCATCGACCTCAGGACCATCCGTCCACTCGATCTCGACACCGTCATCGCCTCGGTCAAGAAAACCAACCGGCTGGTCGTGGTCGAAGAAGGCTACCCGCAGAATTCGGTCGGCGACCATATCGCCAACCAGGTCTCGCAACGCGCCTTCGATTTCCTCGACGCGCCGGTCATCACCATTGCCGGCAAGGACGTGCCGATGCCCTATGCGGCCAACCTCGAAAAGCTGGCATTGCCGAATGTCGGCGAGGTCATCGAGGCGGTTAAGGCGGTCACATATCGCTAGGGAGCAATGCGGATGCTGTCTTTCTGGACGTTGGCAGCCATCATTGTTCCCACTGTCGTGGTCGCATTTTTCGTGCGATCGATGACCGGGAAGTTCGATGCGGTTTTGTTGATGCTCAGCGGTGCCGCGTCGCTGGTTCTTGCTATTGTGGCAACTGCTTCCGCAAAGGTCGACCAGACCGGCAGCATGATGGTCCTCGAGATGGGCAAGGGCAGCTACCATTTCGGTGTCTTGCCACCCGTGTTCATTGTCGCCACGCTGACCGTCATGCGTGGCCTTTTCAAATTCATCCAGGAGTGAGCGATGCCTATCAACATCACCATGCCGGCCCTGTCGCCCACGATGGAAGAAGGCAATCTGTCAAAATGGCTGGTCAAGGAAGGCGACAAGGTTTCGCCGGGCGATGTCATCGCCGAGATCGAGACCGACAAGGCGACGATGGAGGTCGAGGCTGTCGATGAGGGTACGGTTGCCAAGCTCGTCGTGCCGGCCGGAACCGAAGGCGTCAAGGTCAACGCGCTGATCGCCGTGCTTGCCGCCGAAGGCGAGGATGCGGGGGCTGCCGCCAAAAGCGGTGGCGATGCCGCACCGGCGAAGGAAGCCGCCAAGGCTGAAGCGCCGCAGCCCGAGGCATCAAAGGCCGAGACACCAAAGACCGAGGCGTCGAAGCTCGAGCCTGCCTCGGCAGCTCCAGCCACTGCCGATGGTCAGGCGGCTGGCGACCGCACCTTTGCATCGCCGCTCGCACGCCGCATCGCCAAGGAGGCGGGCCTCACCCTTTCAGCCATATCCGGCACCGGCCCGCATGGCCGGGTGGTGAAAGCAGACGTGGATGCCGCGATCGCCGGCGGTGGTGCCGAGGCAGCGCCCGCCGCCAAGGCTCCGGCTGGCGCACCAGCCGCCGCGCCGGCGGTGAAGCCAATGTCGGACGACCAGGTGCTGAAGCTGTTCGAGGAAGGCTCCTACGAACTCATTGCGCATGACAACATGCGCAAGACCATCGCGCGGCGCCTGGTCGAAGCCAAAACCACCATCCCGCATTTCTACCTGACGCTCGACTGCGAACTCGATGCGCTGCTGGCCCTGCGCACGCAACTCAATGCCGCCGCGCCGGTGAAGAAGACCGACAAGGGTGAGGCGCCTGCCTACAAGCTGTCGGTCAACGACATGGTGATCAAGGCGATGGCCATGGCGCTAAAGGCGGTGCCGGATGCCAATGCCTCCTGGACCGAGAGCGCCATGGTCAAGCACAAGCATGCCGATGTCGGCGTTGCCGTGTCGATCCCCGGTGGCCTGATCACGCCGATCATCCGGCATGCGGACGAAAAGACGCTGTCCGTCATCTCCAACGAGATGAAGGATTTGGCCAGCCGCGCCCGCAGCCGCAAGCTGAAGCCCGAGGAGTATCAGGGTGGTACGACGGCGGTCTCCAATCTCGGCATGTTCGGCATCAAGGATTTTGCCGCGGTGATCAACCCGCCGCATGCGACGATCCTGGCGGTCGGCGCCGGCGAGGAGCGGGCGGTGGTCAAGAACGGCGAGATCAAAATAGCCACGGTGATGTCGGTGACGCTGTCGACCGATCATCGCGCCGTCGACGGAGCCCTGGGGGCCGAACTGCTGGTCGCCTTCAAGAAGCTGATCGAAAATCCGATGGGCATGCTGGTCTAGGAAGGAAAAGGCTGTGCGAATATTCTTCACCAGCCTTTTTGCCTTTCTCATTTCCGGGTTGGCCGGGGGGCTGATCGCGCAATGGTTGGCCCTCGCCACCGGCGCCGAGGAAGAATACATCATCGTCTTCATGTTCTCGGTGCTGGTGACTTTTGTCGTCACCTTCGTCTTCTTCGTCGCGCAATTGACGAACGATCCGGTCGCGGCCGTGGCGACGGCGGGAAAGTGGACGCTGATTGTATTTGTGGCGCTGCTCCTCCTCTTGGTCGCGCTGATCCTCTACAGCGACAGCAGCGCCGCGGTGGTCAGGAAAGACATGCCGGTGGTTGCCGGTCTCGGTCTGCCGGGCCTGGTGACGATCATCATCCATTGGTTGTTCGTGCGCTGGCGCGTGAAGCGCGGTGTGGCCGACATAGAGGCGGGTTGAACGGATGAAGACGGTTCTTTGTTACGGCGACTCGCTGACATGGGGTTACAATGCCGAAGGCGGGCGTCATGCGCTCGAGGATCGCTGGCCAAGCGTGCTGCAAGCTGGCCTCGGCGAAGGCGTTCAGGTTATCGCCGACGGCCTCAACGGCCGCACCACCGCCTTCGACGATCATCTGGCCGGAGCCGAACGCAACGGTGCGCGGCTGCTGCCGACGGTGCTGACGACGCATGCGCCGATCGACCTGATTGTCATCATGCTCGGTGCCAACGACATGAAGCCATGGATCCATGGCAACCCGGTTGCGGCCAAGCAAGGCATCCAGCGGCTGATCGACATCGTGCGTGGCCACGACTATCCGTTCGACTGGCCGGCGCCGCAGATACTGATCGTTTCGCCACCTGTTGTAAGCCGCACCGAGAATGCCGATTTCAAGGAGATGTTTGCCGGCGGCGATGACGCCTCGGCGCAGCTCGCAGGGCAGTATTCGACGCTTGCCGACGAAGCCGGCTGCGGCTTCTTCGATGCAGCCACCGTGGCGCAAACCACACCTCTCGACGGTGTCCACCTCGACGCCGAAAACACGCGAAACATCGGCGAGGCGCTGACTTCGGTCGTGCGCGTCATGCTGGAATTGTGATTGAAGGAGAAAAACCGTGGCTGAGAACTACGACGTCATCATCATCGGCTCCGGTCCCGGCGGCTATGTCACGGCGGTGCGTTCCGCCCAGCTCGGCTTCAGGACGGCGATCGTCGAGCGCGAGCATCTCGGCGGCATCTGCCTGAACTGGGGTTGCATCCCGACCAAGGCGCTGCTGCGTTCGGCCGAGATCATGCACTATTCGGATCACCTGAAGGACTATGGCCTGAAGCTGGACGGCAAGGTCAGCGCCGACACGGCGGCAGTGGTCGATCGGTCGCGGAAAGTGTCACTGCGGCTCAATGGCGGCGTTGCCTTCCTGATGAAGAAGAACAAGGTCGACGTTATCTGGGGTGAGGCCAAGCTATCGAGGCCTCCTTCCGGTGATAAATTGGGTGAGATCGTTGTTTCCAAGACGGCCAAGAAGCCGATGGAACCGCAGCCGCCGGTGCCGAAAGGCGTCAAGGGCGAGGGCACCTACGCCGCCAAGCACATCATCCTGGCGACCGGCGCCCGGCCGCGCGCACTGCCCGGCATCGAGCCGGATGGCAAGCTGATCTGGACCTATTTCGAAGCCATGGTGCCCAAGGAGATGCCGAAGTCGCTGCTGGTGATGGGTTCGGGCGCCATCGGCATCGAATTCGCCTCCTTCTACCGCACCATGGGCGCGGATGTGACAGTCGTCGAGCTGCTGCCGGCCGTGATGCCTGTCGAGGACGCAGAAGTCTCGAAGTTCGCGCAAAAGCAGTTCGAGAAGCAAGGCATGAAGATTATCCTCGAAGCCAAGGTGACCAAGGTCGAGAAGGGGGCTAACTCGGTCACCGCGCATGTCGAGATGAAGGACGGCAAGGTCGAGAAGATATCAGCCGACCGCATGATCTCCGCCGTCGGCGTCCAGGGCAATATCGAGGGCCTCGGCCTTGAAGCACTCGGCGTGAAAACCGATCGCGGTTGCGTCGTCATCGACGGTTACGGCAAGACTAATGTGCCTGGCATTTACGCCATCGGCGATGTCGCCGGCCCGCCGATGCTTGCCCACAAGGCCGAGCACGAGGGCGTCGTGTGCGTCGAGAAGATCGCGAATTTCCCCGGTGTTCACGCCATAGACAAGCTCAAGATCCCCGGTTGCACCTACTGCAATCCGCAGGTCGCCTCGGTTGGCCTGACGGAAGCCAAGGCCAAGGCCGAAGGCAAGGACATCCGCGTCGGCCGCTTCCAGTTCGCCGCCAACGGCAAGGCGATCGCGCTTGGCGAGGACCAAGGCTTCATCAAGACCATCTTCGACAAGAAGACCGGTCAGCTGCTCGGAGCGCATATGGTCGGCGCCGAAGTCACCGAATTGATCCAGGGCTTTGTCGTGGCGATGAACCTCGAAACGACCGAGGAAGAGCTGATGCACACGATCTTCCCTCATCCGACGCTGTCGGAGATGATGAAGGAAAGCGTGCTCGACGCCTATGGCCGCGCCTTGAACGCATGATAGATTCGCCGCAGGAGACTCAGCTTCGAAAGTCGCGAGATTGCGACGGCGAGGCAGTTCGTTTCCGGATGCATTTTTACTCGCGCAAGGAGAAGGCATATGCACTTGAACGGCGTGGGCTGGATCGCAGCCATCATCATCGGCGGCCTGGCAGGCTGGTTGGCCGAAATGGTTATGAAGAGCAACACCGGCATATTCATGAATATTATCATGGGCATCGTTGGCGCTGTGGTGCTGAATGCCATCCTGCAGGCGCTCAACATCGGCGTGTTCGGCGTCGGCTGGACCGCCTATCTGATCACCGGCTTTATCGGTGCCTGCCTGTTGATCTGGGTCGGTCGTCTGGTGCGCCGTTAATCGATATCGCTCCGGCTATGCGAAAACGGCTGTGGCGGCATGCGCCGCCGCAGCCTTTTTCTTTGTGTTGAAAAGTCCTAGATGACGTGAAAGTGACGATCGCCGACGAGCGGTCGCGAGAAAAGCCAGGGTTCAGATGGTCACTGTCCTCGACACGATCGCCAACGCGCCGCGGCTGCGGCATCCCGAGAAAGCGCACAAGCCCGACCAGGAGGTGTTGCGCAAGCCGGACTGGATCCGCGTCAAGGCGCCGGTTTCGAAAGGTTATGCCGAGACACGCGAGATCGTGAAATCGCACAAGCTGGTGACCGTATGCGAAGAGGCCGGTTGCCCGAATATCGGTGAGTGCTGGGAAAAGAAGCACGCCACCTTCATGATCATGGGCGAGATCTGTACGCGCGCCTGCGCCTTCTGCAATGTCGCCACCGGCATCCCGACCGCGCTCGATCCCGACGAGCCGGCCCGGGTCGCGCATGCCGTCAAGCAGATGGGCCTTACCCATGTCGTCATCACCTCGGTTGACCGGGACGACCTCGCCGATGGCGGTGCGCAGCACTTCGCCGATGTCATCCGTGAGATTCGGGCGGCAACGCCTCTGACGACGATCGAAATCCTGACGCCGGATTTCCTGCGCAAGGACGGGGCGCTGGAGATCGTCGTGGCGGCCAGGCCCGACGTCTTCAACCATAATCTCGAAACTGTGCCGTCGAATTATCTGAAGGTCCGGCCAGGCGCCCGCTATTTCCACTCGATCCGGCTGCTGCAGCGGGTCAAGGAACTCGATCCGTCGATTTTCACCAAGTCCGGCATCATGGTGGGTCTGGGCGAGGAGCGGAATGAAATCCTGCAGTTGATGGATGATCTGCGCTCGGCCAATGTCGACTTCATGACTATCGGCCAATACCTGCAACCGTCGAAAAAGCACCATCCGGTGATCCGCTTCGTCACGCCCGAGGAATTCAAGTCCTTCGAGACGATCGGCAGGACCAAGGGTTTCCTGCTGGTGGCATCGAGCCCGCTGACGCGCTCGTCGCATCACGCCGGCGACGATTTCGCCCGGCTGCGCGCGGCGCGCGAAGCGCAGCTCATGAAAGCGCTCTAATGCATGTCGCCCAAAAGTGACCTCGGTTTTGGGAGAACGACGTGCATAACGACAAAGACTCTGAAGCGCGTCGCATGACTCCGTTTCGACGCGACGTGCTTTAGGGCCGGTTTCATGCCGAAATTCGAAGCCACCCGCCGCGTCGCCCACACGCCTGAGCAGATGTTCGCGCTGGTCGCCGACATCGAGACGTACCCGCAATTCCTGCCGCTTTGCGAAGCGCTGACGGTCCGCTCGCGCAAGGAGCGTGACGGACGCACCATCCTCGTGGCCGATATGAGCATCGGCTACAAGGCGATCCGGGAGACCTTCACGACGCAGGTGCTGCTCAAGCCCGAAGACAACGCAATCGATGTGAAATACATTGATGGCCCGTTCAAATATCTGAGCAATGTCTGGCGTTTCGAGCCAGACGGTGCCGGTTGTACCGTGCGCTTCTTCATCGACTATGAATTCAAGAGCCGCATCCTGGGTGCGCTGATGGGCACGATGTTCGACCGTGCCTTCCGCATGTTCGCCGAGGCTTTCGAAAAACGCGCCGACGTCATCTACGGCAAGACACCGGCGTCCTGACTCGCGCCAAGCGCCTGCAAGCCGAGCTCGAGTGCATGGTTGACCGTTTCCCGGCGGATGAAGTTTCGGCCATTGTCGGCAAACAGCTTGTATTCAGCCGTCACCGGCTGGCCGTTCACCGCAACGCCGAACCAGACCAGCCCGACCGGCTTTTCCCTAGAACCGCCACCCGGACCGGCAATGCCGGTGACGGCCAGGGTCAGCCCGGCGTGTGAACGGGCGAGCGCGCCGGCTGCCATTTCGATCGCTGTCTCGCGAGAAACCGCGCCATGCGCGTCAAGCGTGGCGGCGCGCACGCCGAGCATGTCCATCTTGGCTTCATTGGAATAGGTGATGAAGCCGCGATCGACCACGGCCGAAGAGCCGGCAATTTCGGTCAGCGCGGCAATGATCATGCCGCCGGTGCAGCTTTCCGCGGTCGCCAGCATGATGCCGCGCTCCCGGCAGGCCTCAAACAGGGCGATTGCCAGGTCGCTGTTGGTCATTCCGGAACCTCGCCGGGAAACACCACGCTGGCGGTTGCGATCGCCGCGATGCCTTCCTCGCGGCCGACGAAGCCGAGCTTCTCGTTGGTTGTCGCCTTGATCGAGATGCGGTCGGCGGAAATGCCTAGCATCTGGGAAAGGACCGCCGTCATCGCCTCGCGGTGCGGGCCGACACGCGGTGCCTCGCAGATCAGCGTGATGTCGGCATTGGCGATGCGCCCGCCGCGCTCGCGCACCAGCCTTGCCGCATGTTCGACGAATAACCGCGACGCAGCACCTTTCCACTGCGGATCGGAAGGCGGGAAGTGCGTGCCGATGTCGCCGGCCCCGCAAGTCGCCAGCAGCGCGTCGGTCAGGGCATGCAGGCCGACATCGGCGTCGGAATGGCCCGACAATTTTCTGTCGTGCGGAATGGCGACGCCGCAGAGCGTGACATGGTTGCCGGGCTCGAAGGCATGGACGTCATAGCCATTGCCGGTGCGGATGTCGGGAAAGTGTGCCCGCTCGCTGGAAAGTCGCTGATGCGCCATGGCGATGTCCCGTGCCCATGTGAGTTTGACATTGTCCGGCGAGCCGGGAACGAGCTTCACCGGCATTTGCATCCATTCAGCGATCGACGCGTCGTCGGTAAAGTCGGTTTTGCCTCTGTTATAGGCTTCCTCATGCATCGTCATGATCGCGAGGAAGGGAAAGCCTTGCGGCGTTTGCGCCGCGTGCAGCCCGCTCCTGGGGACTGTTTCGCCGACCATGCCGGTGGCCGATTCGCGTTTCAGCGTGTCGGCAACGGGCAAGGCGGGAAGCGCGCCTTCGCCCTCGCCGATGGCCGCGATGGTGCGGTCGATCAGATCCATGTCGACAAAGGGGCGCGCGGCGTCGTGGATGAGGACCTTGTCCGGCGCGTAGCTTCTTAGCGCGTGCAGCCCGAGCCGAACCGAATCCTGTCTGGTTGCGCCTCCGGCGATTGCCGTCACCCGATCGGCATCGGTGCCGACTGCTTGCCGAAAAAGCTCCTGGTCCTCGGCATGAATGGCCACGACGATCCGGCCGATAAGCGGGTGCGCCAGAAAAATATCTATGACACGAGCGATGACGGCACGTCCGCCAATTCGTTGATATTGCTTCGGGCCATCAGTCTGTCCGGCACGCGCGCCGCGACCAGCCGCGACGATAACCACCGCGACTTTGCCACTCGGATCCGGAGCCTGATTTTCAGTTGCGCCAGTCATTCAGTCTGGTCCTAGTCGCGGCTAAGGCCGAAGGCCAGCATTTTCCCAATTGCGCCTTAATGTGGCGTCATTCCGCGTTGCACATTTCTCTCGATCTGGCTAGAGAATGTGCAACGGATGGACATGCTTGGTTTTTGTGCATGGTTAACTTGATCAGATTGGCCGCGCCTCTCGACGTCGGCGGCGTGAGAATCCGCAACCGCGTCTTCCTCGCGCCGATGTCCGGGATTACGGACGAGGCGTTCAGACAGCGCGCCCATGCGCATGGCGCCGGTCTGGTCGTGTCCGAAATGGTGGCCAGCGGCGAACTCGCCAAGGGCAGGGCCGGCTGCGACCTGCGCATTCGTCATTCCGGCCTGCCCGTCCATATGGTGCAGCTTGCCGGCCGCGAAGCCAGGCATATGGCTGAAGGCGCACGGATCGCCGCCGGCGAGGGCGCCGACATCATCGACATCAATATGGGCTGTCCGGCCAAGAAGGTCACCGGTGGCTATGCCGGCTCGGCATTGATGCTGGACCTCGACCACGCGCTCTCGCTGATCGAGGCCGTTGTCGCCGCCGTCAAGGTGCCGGTGACGGTCAAGATGCGACTGGGTTGGGACGACGCCGCACTTAACGCTCCCGTCCTGGCCCGCCGTGCCGAGCAGGCGGGCGTCAGGATGGTCACGGTTCACGGTCGTACACGCTGCCAGTTCTACCAGGGCAAGGCGGATTGGCGCGCCATCGCTCGCGTCAAGGAGGCCGTTTCCATCCCGGTCGTCGCCAATGGCGATGTCTGCTCCCAGGCTGAAGCCTCGGTCATTCTCGAACAGTCCGGCGCCGACGCAGTGATGGTCGGCCGCGCCCATTATGGCGCGCCGTGGGTCGCCGGCAGCATCGCTGCGGCTGCCGGCGGGACATTTTCATCCGGCATTCCCGAGACCCCGCAAGGGCTCGCCGACTATGTCGTCGCCCATTACGAGGACATACTGGCGCTTTACGGCATCGAGAGCGGCCTGCGGCAGGCGCGCAAGCATCTGGGCTGGTATCTCGATCGACATGCCGGCGGTGTCGCTGGCGAGAGTAGAAAAGCGATAATGACCGCGCTCGAGCCGGCTCGCGTCATTACCTTGCTGCGCGATGTGTTTTCGCGCGATCCGCAAACCTTGAACCTGCGGAGCGCCGCATGACCGCCACCGCTGGCCAGGGCACCGAAATGGCCGATGCCGCCCAGATCGTGCTGAACACGATCCGCCGCCCGGTGATCATGCTCAGCGAGGAAGGCTTTATCACCTTCGCCAACGCCGATGCCGAGGATTTCTTTCGCTCCAGCGCGACCATGCTGGCGCGCAACACCCTGTCCAAGCTGATACCCTTCGGCAGCCCGTTGCTGACGCTGGTCGACCAGGTGCGCGAGCGCCGCGCGCCCGTCAACGAGTATCGGGTCGACGTCTCGTCACCGCGCCTCGGCATCGAAAAGGTCGTCGATCTCTATGTCGCGCCGGTGCCGGAATTTCCGGGCTCCGTCGTCGTCATGTTCCAGGAGCGGTCGATGGCCGACAAGATCGACCGGCAGATGACGCATCGCGGCGCCGCGCGATCGGTGACCGGCCTGGCGGCGATGCTGGCGCATGAGATCAAGAACCCGCTCTCCGGTATCAGGGGTGCTGCCCAGCTGCTCGAACTGTCCGCATCCGATGAGGATCGCGCGCTGACGCGGCTGATCACCGACGAGACGGACCGCATCGTCTCGCTGGTCGACCGTATGGAGGTGTTTTCCGACGAGCGGCCGATCGATCGCTATCCCGTTAACATCCACGTCGTGCTCGATCACGTGAAAGCGATCGCAAAGAATGGTTTCGCGAAGAAAATCAAGATATTGGAGGATTATGATCCTTCGTTGCCTCCGGTATTCGCCAACCGCGACCAGCTGATCCAGGTGTTTCTCAACCTGATCAAGAACGCCGCCGAGGCAATCGGCAGCGATCCGCAGGGCGAAATCGTGCTGTCCACCGCCTTCCGGCCCGGTATTCGGGTTTCGGTCCCGGGCACGCAGGACCGCGTATCGCTGCCGCTGGAGTTCTGCGTGCGCGACAATGGTTCCGGCGTCTCGGAAGATATCCTGCCGATCCTGTTCGATCCCTTCATCACCACCAAGCCGAACGGCTCGGGGCTGGGGCTGGCGCTGGTGGCCAAGATCGTCGGCGAACATGGCGGCATCATCGAATGCGATTCGACGCCGCGCGCGACAACGTTCCGGGTCCTGATGCCAGCCTGGAAAGAAACGGCGCTGGGCGCCGATCAAGACGGCGAAGGAGACCGCAAATGACGGTTCGCGGCAATATTCTCGTCGCCGACGACGATGCGGCGATCCGCACCGTACTCAATCAGGCCCTGTCGCGTGTCGGTCACGAGGTGCGCGTCACCTCCAACGCCTCGACCCTGTGGCGTTGGGTGGCGGCAGGCGAGGGTGACCTCGTCATCACCGACGTCGTGATGCCGGACGAGAACGCTTTCGACATGCTGCCGCGCATCAAGAAGGCGCGGCCGGAACTGCCCGTCATCGTCATGAGCGCCCAGAACACCTTCATGACGGCGATCCGCGCTTCCGAGACGGGCGCCTACGAATATCTGCCGAAGCCCTTCGACCTGACCGAACTCCTCAACATCGTCAATCGCGCGCTATCCGAGCCCCGGCGGCCGAAGATCGATGCCCGGCAAGAAGAGCAGCCCGAGACAATGCCGCTGGTCGGCCGTTCGGCCGCCATGCAGGACATCTACCGCATGCTGGCGCGCATGATGCAGACCGACCTGACGGTCATGATCTCGGGCGAATCGGGCACCGGCAAGGAACTGGTGGCGCGCGCGCTGCATGAGTATGGACGCCGCCGTGGCGGTCCATTCGTTGCCATCAACATGGCGGCGATCCCGCGCGACCTGATCGAATCGGAATTGTTCGGCCACGAGAAGGGCGCGTTCACCGGAGCGCAGAACCGCTCGACCGGCCGCTTCGAGCAGGCAGAGGGCGGCACGCTGTTCCTCGACGAGATAGGCGACATGCCGATGGAGGCGCAGACGCGCCTGCTGCGCGTCCTGCAGCAGGGCGAGTACACGACGGTCGGCGGCCGCACGCCGATCAAGACCGATGTGCGCATCGTCGCTGCCACCAACAAGGACCTGCGCACGCTGATCAACCAGGGCCTCTTCCGCGAAGACCTTTTCTATCGCCTCAACGTCGTGCCGCTCAGGTTGCCGGCGCTGCGCGAGCGCTCCGAGGATGTGCCCGATCTGGTGCGCCATTTCTTTAAGCTTGGCGAAATGGAGGGGCTGCAGACCAAGCGTATCTCTTCCGGCGGCATCGAACTGATGAAGCGCTATCCATGGCCAGGCAATGTGCGCGAACTGGAAAATCTCGTTCGCAGGCTTGCCGCGCTTTATTCGCAGGACGAGATTTCCGCCGAGATCATCGAGGCGGAGCTCAAGACAGGTGAGCGCCCGGTGGTACCAGGCGCCGGCAACCTCATTCCCGACGATCTTTCCATTGGCCAGGCAGTGGAGCACTTCCTGCAGCGCTATTTCTCCTCCTTCGCGGGCGAATTGCCGCCCGCCGGTCTCTACGAGCGCATTCTGTCCGAAGTCGAATATCCGTTGGTGCTGGCTTCGATGACGGCAACCCGCGGCAACCAGATCAAGGCCGCGGAGCTCTTGGGCCTCAACCGCAACACCTTGCGCAAGAAGATTCGCGAATTGGGCGTCAACGTCTACAAGTCATCCCGCCAGACCTGAGCCGGCGCCGGGCACACGATCTTTTCAGGGGACCGAACGGGGAAAGAGTCCCGTCGCCGTCACACTTGTTGCATAATCGCCACAATGCGTTGCATAGATCGGATGCAATCACTGGCTCTACACGGCGACATGGCTCCGCAGACACCTGTACTCAACCAACCGCTTTTCAGCGAACCCGGCGCGCGCGACGGACGCCGGCTGCTGGCGCTGCCCGGCGTGATCGCGGTCGTCGGCGCCCTGGCCATGGCGGCCATTTCGTTCGCCATACTGGTCGGAGCGACGCCGATTGCGCCGGACGCCAAGGCAACATGGGCGCTGATCGCACTCAACGCCGCCTTCGTGGTCTTCCTGATTGCGCTGGTCGGGCGCGAGGTGCATCGCATCGTCATGGCCCGCCGCCATGGCAAGGCGGCTTCGCGCCTGCATGTGCGCATCGTTGCCATGTTCGCGCTGGTTGCCGCCATTCCCGCCATCATGGTGGCGATCATCGCCTCGATCACACTCGATATCGGCCTTGATCGCTGGTTTGAGATTCGCACCAAGACAATCGTCAATTCTTCACTCTCGATCGCCGACGCCTATGTGCAGGAGAACGCGCGCAACCTGCAGGGCACGACATTGTCGATGGCCTACGATCTCGATGCCTCCCGCTCGCTTTATGGCCTCGATCGCACCGGCTTTCTCGATCTCATGAACAAGGAAGCCGTAGGCCGCTCGCTGGCGCACGCCGCGCTGATCAAGCCCGACGGCTCCTTCGTCATGAGCGCCAAGACCGATGCCGATTTCGCCATGCCGGAACCGCCGGAAGGCGCGGTTGCCACTGCCACCGACGGCAAGCCGGTCCTGATCGAGCCGCGCACGCGCAACATCATGGGCGCCATCGTCAAGTTGCGTGAGATCGAGGGCCTCTATCTCTACACCATCCGTCTGGTCGACCCAGAGGTGATCAAGGCGCGGCAGATCGTCAGGTCCAACACCGACGAGTATCGCAATCTCGAGGACAACAGGCGCACCTCGCAAGTGGCATTTGCGCTGCCCTACCTGTCGTTGACCCTGATCATTATCCTGTCGGCGATCTGGACCGGCATAGCCGTCGCCGACCGACTGGTGCGGCCAATCCGTCAGCTGATCGGCGCCGCCGATGAAGTCGCGACCGGCAATCTCGATGTCGCGGTGCCGGTGCGGCCGTCCGATGGCGATGTCGCCTCGCTCGGCGATACCTTCAACAAGATGCTGCTGGAGCTCAAATCACAGCGCAACGAGATCCTGTCGGCGAAGGACCTGATCGACGAGAGGCGGCGTTTTTCGGAAGCCGTGCTTGCCGGTGTCACCGCCGGCGTCATCGGCGTCGACCCTTACGGCATCATCACCATCGTCAATCGGTCTGCCGAATCGATGCTGGCCATTTCCGCCAGCGCGGCACTTGGGCAAAACCTTTCCGCGATCCTGCCGCATGTCGGCCGTGTCTTCGAGATCGGACGCAAGTCCGGCAAGCCGGTCTACCGCGAGCAGGTGACTTTCTATCGCGCCGGCGCCGAGCGGACCTTCAATGTGCAAGTCACCATCGAGGCCGGCGACGACGGCTCTGAAGAAAAATCCTATGTCGTGACGGTGGATGACATCACTGATCTGGTTCAGGCCCAGCGTTCATCCGCCTGGGCCGACGTGGCGCGACGCATTGCCCACGAGATCAAGAATCCACTGACCCCGATCCAGCTTTCCGCAGAGCGTATCAAGCGCCGCTATGGCAAGGTCATCACCGAAGACCGCGAAGTTTTCGACCAGTGTACCGACACCATCATCCGGCAGGTGGAGGACATCGGCCGCATGGTCGACGAGTTCTCGGCTTTCGCGCGCATGCCAAAGCCCGAGATGAAGGCCATCGACCTGCGCGAATCACTGCGCGAAGCTTCCTTCCTGGTCGAAGTCAGCCGCGCCGATATCACGTTCGAGCGGATATTCGGCAATGAGCCGCTCAAGGGCACTTTCGACAGCCGGTTGATGGCCCAGGCCTTCGGCAATGTGATCAAGAATGCGGCTGAAGCGATCGACGGACTGGAACAGAAGGACGGTTCGCACGGCATAATCCGGATTCAAGCCGGGCGTCAGAATGGCGCGATTCGCATCGACGTCATCGACAACGGCAAAGGCCTGCCGCGCGAGAATCGCCAACGGTTGCTGGAGCCTTATATGACCACACGTGAAAAGGGCACCGGGCTTGGTCTCGCTATCGTCAAGAAGATCGTGGAGGACCATGGCGGCAGGCTGGAGCTCCATGATGCACCTGCGGATTTTCACGGCGGGCGCGGCGCGATGATCAGCGTCATCCTGCCGCCCGCGGCCGCCGCGCTGCCGCGCGGCGAAAGCAGGGCGGACCACGAAAGAGAAACTGAAAAGGTCGATAATGGCGTCTGATATTCTCATCGTCGATGACGAGGAAGACATCCGGGAACTCGTCGCAGGCATCCTGAGCGACGAGGGTCACGAAACCCGCACGGCATTCGATGCCGACAGCGCACTGGCGGCCATCGCCGATCGAGCGCCGAGGCTGATCTTCCTGGACATCTGGCTGCAAGGCTCGCGCCTGGACGGATTGGCGTTGCTGGACGAGATCAAGACCATGCACCCGAACCTACCCGTGGTGATGATTTCAGGCCACGGCAACATCGAAACTGCGGTTTCCGCCATCCGTCGCGGCGCGTATGACTTCATCGAGAAGCCATTCAAGGCCGACAGGCTGATCCTCATTGCCGAACGTGCGCTCGAGACCTCGAAATTGCGCCGCGAGGTTTCCGACCTCAAGCTGCGCAGCGGCGAGACCTTCGACCTGATCGGCATGTCGTCGGCGATGAGCCAGTTGCGCCAGACCATCGAGCGCGTCGCGCCGACCAACAGCCGCGTGATGATTATTGGTCCCTCCGGCTCGGGCAAGGAACTGGCGGCCCGCGCCATCCATACGCTGTCGACCCGCAAGGGCGCGCCCTTCGTGACGCTGAGCGCCGCCAACATCACGCCCGAACGCATGGAGATCGAACTGTTCGGCACCGAATCGAACGGGGTCGAACGCAAGGTGGGAGCGCTGGAGGAAGCCCATCGCGGCATTCTTTACATCGACGAAGTGGCCGACATGCCGCGCGAGACGCAGAACAAGATTTTGCGCGTTCTGGTCGAACAGCAGTTCGAGCGGGTGGGCGGCACAAAGCGGGTCAAGGTCGATGTCCGCATCATTTCCTCGACCTCGCAGAACTTGGAGGCGATGATCGCCGACGGGCGCTTCCGCGAGGATCTTTACCACCGTCTCGCCGTGGTTCCGGTCATGGTGCCGGGGCTGGCCGAGCGGCGCGAGGACATTCCCTATCTCGTCGACAATTTCATGAAGCAGATCGCCCGCCAGGCCGGCATCAAGCCGCGGCGTATCGGCGACGACGCGCTGGCCGTGCTGCAGGCGCACAACTGGCCGGGCAACGTGCGTCAGCTGCGCAACAATGTCGAGCGGCTGATGATCCTGGCGCGCGGCGAGGACGTCGACGCGCCGATCACCGCGGATCTGCTGCCGTCCGAAATCGGCGATGTCATGCCGCGCACGCCCAACCAGTCGGACCAGCACATTATGGCGCTTCCCCTGCGCGAGGCACGAGAGCAGTTCGAAAAGGACTACTTGATCGCCCAGATCAACCGGTTCGGCGGCAACATCTCGAAGACGGCCGAGTTCATCGGCATGGAGCGCTCCGCCTTGCATCGCAAGCTGAAGTCGCTGGGCGTCTGACGCGCGGCGTCCGTCAGACGCGCCTGGGCCAAGCATTTGCCGGTTACGGCGGCGGCGGAATCGCATAAGAAAGCCCGAGAATTTTCCAGGGGTCGCCAATGCCGCGCATTGCCTATGTCAACGGGCGCTACGTCGCTCATGCCGACGCTTCCGTGCATATCGAGGATCGCGGCTATCAATTCGCCGATGGCGTCTATGAGGTCTGCGAGGTGGCGCGCGGCTTCATCGTCGACATGCCGCGGCACCTTGCCCGGCTGAACCGCTCACTGACCGAACTGTCGATCACCTGGCCGGTGACACGCAATGTGTTGCCGCTGATCCTGCGCGAGGTGGTCAACCGTAATCGTGTCGTCAACGGTCTGGTCTATGTTCAGGTGACGCGCGGTGTCGCCAGCCGCGATTTCGTCTTTCCGGCGGCGGACACGAAGCCGGCCTTGGTGGTGACCGCCAGGAAGGCGGATCCTGCCGCCGGCACGAAACGGGCTGAGACTGGTATCGCCGTCATCACCGTACCCGAGAACCGCTGGGACCGTGTCGACATCAAGAGCACCGGGCTGCTGCCCAATGTATTGGCCAAGCAGAAGGCCAAGGAGGCCGGCGCTCAGGAAGCCTGGTTCGTGGACACGGATGGCAACGTCAAGGAAGGTGGCTCGTCGAACGCCTGGATCGTTACCAGGGATGGGGTTCTGGTCACCAGGCCGGCCGAACATGGCATTCTGCGCGGAATCACGCGCACCACCATGTTCGAAGTCGCGGCGAAACTTGGCCTGAAGATCGAGGAGCGTGGATTTTCCGTTGCCGAGGCCAAGACGGCTCGCGAAGCATTCATCAGTTCGGCGACGACTATTGCCATGCCAATCGTGACCATCGACGGTGATCCCATAGCCAATGGGCACCCCGGCTCAATAACACTTTCGTTGCGGCAGGCCTTTTTTGACATTGCGGAAAAAAGTCCAGCCTGATAACCGCACAGGTGGAATGAACATCAATATATCTCGTTCTGCTTGTCGTTACTGACGGCAAGAGGGTGTTTGCGCGCTTGACATGTGCCCGTTAATTTGGCGCATTGGCTGCAAACCGAAGGGGATCGGCGAAAGACAAAAACAATGGCGGAACGATCGCAAAACCTTCAGGACCTGTTCCTGAATTCAGTTCGCAAGAGCAAGAACCCGCTCACCATCTTCCTTATCAACGGCGTGAAGCTGACCGGCGTGGTCACTTCCTTCGACAACTTCTGCGTCCTGTTGCGCCGCGACGGCCACTCCCAGCTCGTCTACAAGCACGCCATTTCCACGATCATGCCGAGCCAGCCGGTTCAGATGTTCGATGGCGAGGAAAGCCAGGGCGCCTGATTGGCACGTGAGAAGGACGCGGACGGCACGGTTCGCGGAAAACCAGCGCATCATCCCGGGACGGAAGCCAAAGGTCCGACCAGGGCCGTTGTCATTGTGCCTGTGCTTACCCGCCAGCCGCGTAATGACGATGACACGAGCCGTCCCCGGCTGACGCGCTCGGCCGAGGCGCGCCATGACGAAGCAGTCGGCCTTGCCCGAGCCATCAACCTCGATCTGATCCATACGGCGGTCGTAACCGTCAACGATCCACGTCCGGCGACGTTGCTCGGCAGCGGCAAGGTCGAGGAGTTCGGCCAAATCGTGAACGAGGGTCACGCGGAAGTGGTCATTGTCGACCATCCCCTGACCCCGGTGCAGCAGCGCAATCTCGAGAAGGAATTCAACGCCAAGGTGCTGGATCGCACGGGGTTGATCCTGGAGATCTTCGGCGAGCGGGCGCGCACCAAGGAAGGCACGCTGCAGGTCGAGCTTGCCCATCTCAACTACCAGAAGGGCCGCCTAGTGCGCAGTTGGACCCACCTGGAGCGTCAGCGTGGTGGTGCCGGCTTCCTCGGCGGCCCCGGTGAAACGCAGATCGAATCCGATCGGCGTCAGTTGCAGGAAAAGATCATAAAGCTGAAGCATGAGCTGGAAACCGTGCGCCGCACTCGCGACCTGCATCGCGCCAAGCGCAAGAAGGTGCCGTTTCCAGTGGTGGCGATCGTCGGCTACACCAACGCCGGGAAGTCGACGTTGTTCAACAAGCTGACCGGAGCAGGGGTGCTGGCGCAGGACATGCTGTTTGCCACGCTTGATCCGACACTGCGCCGCGTGCGCCTGCCGCATGGAACGCCGATTATCCTTTCCGACACGGTGGGCTTCATCTCGGACCTGCCGACGCATCTGATCGCGGCTTTCCGGGCGACCTTGGAAGAGGTGGTCGAGGCCGATCTCGTCCTCCATCTGCGCGACATTTCCGATCCCGACACGGCGGCGCAGGCCGAGGATGTCGAGCGCATCCTCGCCGACCTCGGCGTCGACGCCAGCGACACCAAGCGCGTGATCGAAGTCTGGAACAAGATCGACCTGCTGGACGAAGGCAACAGGCAGCGGCTGCTCGCCGACGGCGCCGACGGCAGCAAGGAGCCGCCAATCGCAATATCGGCGGCATCAGGCGAGGGCATCGATGCGCTGAAAGCGATCATCGAAACGCGGATGGCCGGCGAGCTGCAAGATCTGACGGTGACGATCGAGCCGGCCCAGTTCGGGCTTCTCGACTGGCTCTACCGCAATGGTGATGTCGTTTCGCGAACCGACAATGACGACGGCAGCGCCACTATCTCGCTCCAGGCCACGCAAAGCGCCCGTGAAGAGATCGAAAGCCGGTTGCGCCGCAAAAACAACGGCTAAGGCGCGGCAATTCCAGGGAAAGTGTATCGCGGCTTTTGTCTGGGATTGCCGAGCTATAGGCTTACTTCGCGGTTTTTGCATCCTGCCAGAGCGCTTCCATTTCCTCCAGGGTAGCTTCCTCTAGCGAGCCGCCTGATTTTTCCAGGGCCTGCTCGACATGGTGAAAGCGCGAGCGGAATTTTTCGTTCGTTCCGCTCAGCGCCGCCTCCGAATCGATCTTGAGGTGACGACCGAGATTGACGACGGCAAACAACATGTCGCCGAACTCGTCCTTGATCTCAGCCGTTTCGCCCTTGGCCAGAGCCTCGCGCAGCTCCCCGATCTCTTCTTCGATTTTATCCAGGATAGGAGCAGCCTCGCTCCAGTCGAAGCCGACACGGGCGGCCTTTTCCTGAAGCTTCAAGGCTCGCGTCAAGGCGGGCAGCGCGACCGGAACACTGTCCAGGAATCCCTTGCCATTGTCCTCCGGGTCGAGGCCGCGCGCGAGGCGGGCTTGCCGCTTCTCGGCCTTCTCCTGCGCCTTGATCTTCTCCCACATGCCCTTGGCCATGCCGGCGCTGCGAGCCTTCTCGTCGCCAAAGACGTGCGGATGGCGGCGGATCATCTTGGTGGTGATGGCCTGGACCACGTCAGGGAACGCGAATTCACCGGCCTCCTGCGCCATCTGGGCATGGTAGACGACCTGCAGCAGGAGGTCGCCAAGCTCGTCGCGCAGGTCGTCGAGATCGCCGCGCGCGATGGCGTCCGCCACTTCATAGGCCTCTTCGATCGTATAGGGGGCGATGGTGGAGAAATTCTGCTCGATGTCCCACGGGCAGCCGGTCTTCGGCGCGCGCAACGCCGCCATGATCTCGATCAGGCGTGAAATGTCTTTCGATGGCGTCATGTAGCGGATGCTACAGCGCGAACCACCGCACTGCCAACGCTGTCAGCCGGCGAGGGGACCTTGTCCACAATTGCACTGCATCCGCTTCGTCAGTCGAGCACGGAAATGATCGCCTTGGCGAGGTCATCCATGCCGTCCTCGGGCAGGCCGGCCACGTTGATGCGGCTGTCGCCGACCATGTAGACAGCGTGCTCGGCGCGCAGCCGTTCGACCTGCGCTTCCGTGAGGCCAAGCCGGGAGAACATGCCGCGATGACTGGCAACGAAGTCGAAGCGGTCGGAATTGGATTGCCGGCGCAGCGCCTCGGCGAACGCGACCCTAAGCCTCAGCATACGCAGGCGCATCTCTTCGAGCTCTGCTTCCCAGTCGGCACGCAGCGTGGCGTCCTCCAGCACGATGCGCACCGCGGCCGCGCCATGGTCCGGCGGCATCGAATACATAGCGCGCGCCGCCGACAGCATCTGGCTCATCGCGACGTCTGCCTGCGCGCCGTCCCTGGCCAGGACCATCGCCGCGCCGACACGGTCGCGGTAGACGGCGAAATTCTTCGAGCAGCTCGACGCAACGACCATTTCCGGGACTTTCGCGGCCAGTAGCCGCAAGCCGAGGGCGTCGGCCTCGAGGCCGTCACCAAAGCCCTGATAGGCGATGTCGACAAACGGCAGCAAGCCACGCTCGACCATCAGATCCGTGACGGCCTCCCACTGAGCCGCATCCAGATTGGCGCCGGTCGGGTTGTGGCAACAGCCATGCAGCAGCACCACGTCGCCGCTGTCGGCCGTCCGCAATGCCGCCAGCATGTCGTCGAAACGAACCGCACCCGAGGCCGCATCGAAATAGGGGTATTCGCGAATCCGCAAGCCGGCGGCACGCATCACCGGCATATGGTTCGGCCAGGTCGGGTCGGAGACCCAGACTGTCGCGTCCGACCGTGTGCGCTTGAGCAATTCCGCTACCAGCCGCAGCGCGCCGGACCCGCCGGGCGCCTGTGCCGCACGGATGCGCGACAGGTCCGCACCCGGACCGAAGGCGAGCTTGGCCATCACAGTGTTGAAAGCGGTATCGCCGGCAAGGCCGAGATAGGTCTTGCTATCCTGTCCCTCCAGCAGCCGCTTCTCGGCTTCGCGCACGGCGCGCATGACCGGCGTCTTGCCGTCGCGATCCTTGTAGACGCCGACGCCGAGGTCGACCTTGCCAGGGCGTGGATCGGCGCGATAGAGGCCGATCAGCGCAAGAATTTTGTCGGCGGGAGCTGGCTGCAGGTCTTCGAACATCATTATGGTTCCATTGGCGCGGCGGAGTGATACGCAAATTGGCCAGGTTTCACCAGAGGTTTCGGTGCGCCGACGCGAAAGGCGGCACCTGTTGCAGCTTCCACAAACTTCAGAGAAAGCATGCTCCATGCTCGTCCGTCTGACCATGATCTGCGCCGGCGCCACGGCGGCGACCCGGAAAGGATCGTTTCCTTCGGATGAACCGCTGGAGCCACGATCGCTGACATTGGCAAAGGCGGTGCGCGGGACGCTGCGTCGGGCCGACCGTGTGTGGACAGCGCCGGCGCTTCGCGCCTGTCAGACCGCGGAGGCGCTATCGCTGGATGCGTCTGTCGATCCGATGCTGGCAGACCAGAACTACGGTCGATGGGCAGGCAAGAGCTTCGACGAGGTGCAGGCGCAACAGCCGGACGAGACCGCCGCCTGGCGCACGGATCCGAATGCGGCCCCCTACGGTGGTGAATCGCTGGCCGACGTTGCCCAACGGGCCGCTGGATTGATGGATCGATTGATCGCCGAACGTGGTCACACGATCGCTGTGACGCACGCCAGCGTCATCCGCACCGCGATCCTGCATGTTCTCAGCGCGCCGCTTGCCGCCAGTTGGAAGATCGACGTCGAGCCGCTGAGCATCACCGATTTTCGCAGCGATGGCCGCAGGTGGATGCTGCGCGCCTGCGGCGTAACAGCTCTCAAACCGGCAAAACCGGTTGGGAGCTGAGACGCGAGCCGCGGCGATATCCTCCAGCAAAGAAAAGCGGCCCCCGGGATTAAAACCCCCACATGCTCCGTAAACAGGACATGAAACCGTCGATGCCACGCTTTGACATCATAGGACAGCTCGGGTCGCTGCGGCGCTACGCGCGCTCGCTGACGCGCGACGGCGCCGAGGCCGAGGATCTCGTGCATGACGCGCTGGTGCGCGCCTATGAGCGGCGCGGCACCTTCCGCTCCGGCGGAAACCTGCGGGCATGGCTGCTGTCGATCGTCCACAACACCTTCATCGACCGCATGCGTTCGCGCCGCTCGGAAGCGGCACGTCTCGAACAAGCCGGATATCTGGCCGACGGCAGCACGCCGGCGCCGCAGGAACATTCCGTGCGCCTGGCGCAGGTGCGCGAAGCCTTTTTCAGCCTGCCGGAAGAGCAGCGCTCGGCGCTGCATCTGGTCGCCATCGAGGGGCTCTCCTACCAGCAGGCCGCCAACGCCAGTGGCGTGCCGCTGGGCACGCTGATGTCGCGTATCGGCCGGGCGCGCGCGGCCTTGCGCCAGATGGAAGAAGTGCCAGCGCGGGGCCAAAATCATCTCAGGATCGTTGGAGGTGACTCATGACCGCTCTTGTCGACCCGGTTACGGACGCCGATCTCGACGCCTATGTCGACGACCAGCTTGATGTCGCCCGCCGCATCGAGGTCGAGGCTTTCCTGTCCGCGCGTCCGGAGGCGGCCGCGCGCGTGATGTCTGATCTGCGCACCCGCGACGAACTGCGCGTGGCGCTGGCCGGCTCCGAGGGCATGGCGCGGCCGGCGACGGCCGATGCGGCGCGGCGGCTAGAGAGGGGACTTGGCCGGGGTCGCATCTTCGGCGTGCTGCAACGCGCCGCGGCCGTCGCCGCCTTCGTTGCCGCCGGCTGGCTCGCCAACGGTATCGTCGGGCCGATGTCGGTGACAAAGGTCGTCGCTTCGCCGCAGCCGCCCGCCTATGTCGACGAGGCTGTCCAGGCACACAGGACGACGTTGCTGCGCGAAAACATGCCCTCGCAAGCCGAGGCGCCCAATTACAACGCCGGCGAAATCCGCGCCGCCACCGCCATCGTCATGCCGTCGCTGCCGAAGGACTGGAAGGTCCGCGACGTGCAGATCTATCCGTCGCGCTTCGGCCCGAGCGTCGAGATCGCGGTTGAAACGAAGGAGATGGGCCTGGTGTCGCTGTTCGCGATCCGGCCGGGCACTTTCGATGTGGTCAAACCGACCTTCGCGCCCTCGGGCGATATCTCCTCGGCCTATTTCCAGGTCGGCGATGTCGCCTATGCGGTTGTCGCGAAGAGCGGGGTTCATGATCTCGACCGCGCCGCCGAAACGCTCGCCAGAACGCTTTACTGACCCATCCACAAAGGAGACCTCAAAATGAATACGCCCAATCTTGGATACCGCGTGGGCACGGGCGTCCGGACCGGAGCCGTCTATGACGAGGGCCTGCGCCAGCACATGCTGCGCGTCTACAATTATATGGGCCTCGGCCTGGTGGTTACGGGCCTTATCGCCTTGCTGGTGTCGTCGACGCCGGCTCTCTATGTGCCGATCTTTTCCAGCCCGCTGAAATGGGTGGTGATGCTGGCGCCGCTCGCCTTCGTGCTCCTGTTCTCGTTCAAGATGCAGACCATGTCGGCGGCAAGCGCGCAGGCAATGTTCTGGGCCTTCTGTGCCGTCATGGGCCTGTCGCTGGCCTCGGTGTTCCTGGTCTTCACCGGAACCAGCATCGCGCGCACCTTCTTCATCGCCGCGACCATGTTCGGTGCCACCAGCCTCTATGGCTACACGACAAAGCGCGACCTGACCCAGTTCTCGTCCTTCCTGATCATGGGCCTGATCGGCGTGGTGATCGCCAGCATCGTCAACATCTTCCTCGGCTCGACCGCGCTGCAGTTCGCAATCTCGGTGATCGGCATCGCCGTGTTCATCGGCCTGACCGCCTGGGACACGCAGACGATCAAGGAGCAGTATGCGGAGAATTTCGATGCGGAGTCGCGGCAGAAGCTCGCCGTCTTCGGCGCGTTCTCGCTCTATCTGAACTTCATCAACATCTTCCAGTTGCTGCTGAATTTCACCGGCGAGCGGGAATAATCCGAACCGTAGCAGGAAACAGCTGGCATCTTGCCGTGGCCGGAGGGAAACCTCCGGCCACTTTTTCATCTGAGACCGCGCCCGGCCCGTGGCGCCATCGAAGTTCATCGCGACTGTGTGAAATGCTGCGTCCGCCGCCTTGAGTTCACTCCTGGCCATTTGCTAGCCTGCCGGCCACACCAGACGGACCGCGAGGACATATGGAACAGGTCAGCCTGACGCTTCATGGCGACGGCATATCGGCGACCATTGCCGGGCAAGGCGCCGAACTGGTTTCGCTAAGGGATACGCAAGGATTTGAGTTCCTGTGGCAGGCCGGACCGGCCTGGCGGCGCCATTCACCAGTGCTGTTTCCGATCGTCGGCCGGCTGAAGGGCGATCAACTGCGCCATCGCGGTCAGACCTATCCGATGACGCAGCACGGCTTCGCCCGCGACAAGCCGTTTATGTGGGCGGAGAGGGGGCCTCGATCCTGTACGCTGGTGCTCACCGATGACGCGGAAACCCGAACCCATTACCCGTTCGCATTTCGCCTGGCCGTGACCTATACACTGGACGAGGGGCAACTCGACATAGGATTGGAGGTCACCAACTCCGGCGACGAGCCGATGCCGACCTCGATCGGGGCGCATCCGGCATTCAATTGGCCGCTGCTGCCGGATCTGGCCAAAACGGATTATCGGCTGATCTTTTCCGATGACGAGCCAACACCGATCCGCCGGCTGAAGGATGGCCTGCTCACAGCAACACCGCAGCCGACGCCTGTCAGAGGCAATATCGTCGAGCTCTCCGAACGGCTGTTCGACGAAGACGCAGTGATCCTGGACCGGCCGGCCAGCAACAGCGTTCGCTACGGCGCCGAGACTGGTCCGGCGATCGAGGTCTCATGGCAGGGATTTCAGGAACTGGGCATCTGGTCCAAACCAGGCGGCGCACCGTTCCTGTGCATCGAGCCTTGGCACGGCATGGCCAGCCCGCTGGATTTCGACGGAGAGTTCACCGACAAACCCGGCCTGATGCTGATCGCGCCGGGCGCGAAGCGTTCGCTGAATTACCGGATCAGGCTGGAGCAGGGGCCTCGGTAAAGTTACCTGCAGGCCGGACAGGGGCCGTATTCGATCTCAGGTCGAGTTTCAAACCTGCCGGACCACGGCGCCGATCACATTGACGAGGAGGCGCGCGGCGGTCAGCGCCGACAGGCCGTCAATGTCGGCTGGCGGATAGAACTCCACAAGATCGAATCCGGCGATCCTCGCCCACTTGCCCAAGCCGGCAATGAGATCGATGAGCTGGCTGTAGGTGAGGCCGCCGGGAGTACGCGCTGCTACGCCCGGCATGATGCTGGGATCGAGGCTGTCAAGGTCCAGGGTGACGACCACCCGCGCTCCCTCCGGGATGTGCCTGAGCGCCGCTTCGACACCCAGGGTGTGGACCTCGCGCGCGGTGACGAAACGGCTGCCATAGTGCCGCGCCGCTTCGATCTCCGTGAGGCGTGCGCTGCCGACGCTGCGCAGTCCGACCTGCACCATGCCGGCGACATGCGCCATCTCGCTCGCCCGGCGCATCGGGCTGGAGTAGCCGTAGCGTTCGCCATGCACCTCGTCGCGCCAGTCGATATGGGCATCGATCTGCAGGATCCAGACAGGCCCGTGATCCACGAAGCCGGCGAGGAAGGGAATGACCACGGAATCGTCTCCGCCGAGCAGGATGGGGACGGCCGGCACTGACAGGACCTCGCGCGCCTTCGCCTCGATCCGGGCGCGGTTGCCGGCATTGTCATGCATGGTGGTCAGGATGTCGCCGGCGTCGACGCAGCAGATCGGCCCGCCGTCGAACAGCGGGCCGCCGAGATCGAAATCCCAATGCTCAATGAGCGCGGCATCACCCTGGCTTGCAACACGGATGGCATCGGCGGCCAAGGCATGGCTGCCACTGTCTTTGTCGGGATAGGTGCTGCCGTGACCAGCTCCGAAGATCACTGCGCGGGGCGCCGTGCCATCGGCGAGGCGATCGGGCAAGCCCAGAAAGGAAGAGCGAGTGGCCATTTCTGATCGCCTTCAGTCCCGCCGACGCATGATGAGCGGATTGGGGCAGGGTAGTTGCTTTGTATGCCGGATTCCATCGTCGAAATCTTGATCCCATGCTGGGCCTGCATTGGGTTCATTCCCGGCGTTCCGCGCCGGGTGACCCTTTCGATCTTTCCTTGACCGCCGTTTGCCACGGAACCTTCCAGCGCGAGCATCGTAAACGACGAGAGGTATTGGAAGCCCAATGCGCTCGTCTTCGAACGCTCTATCGAGGAGGCAAAGTTGCGACACCGCCAAGTGAAAGTTGACGGAAATGCCATTTTCTATCGCGAGGATGGTCCGACCGACGCACCAGTGCTTCTGCTGCCGCACGGCTATCCCTGCTCGTCCTATCAATTTCGGAGGCTAATGCCGGCATTGGCCGATCGCTGGCGTACCTTTGCGCCGGATTTCCCGGGCTTTGGCTACAGCGCGACGCCCGACTTCTCGGCATTCGGCTATGATTTCGATGCCTATGCAGGATTTCTGACGGCTTTCGCGGATACGCTCGGTCTGTCCCGCTATGTGCTCTGGTTGCACGACTACGGGTCGCAGATCGGATTGCGCCACGCCATCGCACATCCGCAACGCATCACCGCGTTGATCATTCAGAACGGCGACGTCTACGAAGACGTGCTCGGCCCGAAATATGCGGCTATCAAGGCCTATTGGACCGAGAAAACACCTGAGAAGCATCGTCCGCTGGAAGAGGCGGTGAGCGAGGAGGGTTTCCGGCACGAGTTTATCGGTGAGGTGGCTGACGCCGTGGCCGAGCGAATGCCACCGGATCTATGGAAACTCCACTGGCCGCTCATGGATACGCGCTCATCGTCTGGGGGCCGGAAGATGGCTACATGCCGGCCGCATCGGCCCGAGCCTACAAACGCGACCTGCCGGGAGCAGAACTCCATCTCGTGGAGGGCGCCGGCCACTGGCTTCTGGAAACCCATTTCGATGACGTGCTTCCGCTGGTGCGTGACTTCCTCGCGCGCGTCCATCGCTCAGCACAAGGTTTGTGAAGAGGTGCAAAGGAGAAAGATCGATGGCGACAACGCCGACAGTCGCGCGCATTTGGCGCGGCCGCACCCGGCCTGATGTGGGCGACGCTTACGAAGTCTATTTGAGAGCCGAGGGCATTCCGCCGCTTGAGAAGACCGCGCTGGGCGTCCAGCTGTTTCGCGAGGATCGCGAAGGGGAAAGCTGGTTCACCACCATCTCGTACTGGCCCGACCACGAATCGATGACGGCTTTCACCAAGGGCGAGCCAACCAAGGTCCATCATCTCGACCGCGATCCGGAGTTCCTGATCGAGCTGCCGGAGCGCATCCAGATTCATCGCATCCTGCTCGACCGGCGGAGGCTCCGCTGATCCATCCGGCCGCGGATATCGGAACACACAGTGAGCGTCGCGCGGCACCGCCGCGTCATCTACAATGATATGTTGGGTGCGGGCGCGCCAACCGGATACACGAAAGTCGCATAAGATAGATTATGGAACCAGCGCATAGGGGCGCAGCCCGGGAATTGGTGCGGTTTCGGCCATTGACGAGCAACATCGTGAACAGCACCACGCCGGCACTTTACGACCTCGAACTCATGATCGAACATTCGAACGGCGGGTTGAAAGCCGACTGAGCTGCTGTATCTATCGTTCTGACTCGTAAAGGATTTCGATCACCATGCCATCGTAGGCCGGTTCGACATTGTCGGGCGTCTCAGTCATCACGGCGGTGTAATCGAGCGGCACGTGCATGTGCGTCAGCACGGCGTTGCAAGGCGAAAGCGCCTCGATCCAGTCCAGCGCCTGGCCAAGCGAAAGATGGCTTGGATGCGTGTTGTACTGCAGCGCATCGATGACCAGCATGTCGAGGTCTCGCAGCCGCTCGATGGTGGTCTTGGGAAAGTCGCTGATATCGGGACAGTAGGCGAGCCCGCCGATACGGAAACCCAGCGAAATGATGTCGCCATGGATCTGGGGCAGCGGCTCGAAGGTGAGGGCACCCCCCTCTCCTTCGATCACAACCGGCTTGGCATGGTTGATGAGGTGGGCGTTGACGATCGGCGGATAGGAACTGCCTGGCGGCGTCTCGAAGCAATAGCCGAACGCCTGGCGCAGCCGTAGCATGGTCGGCTCGTCGGCATGGATGTCGATGCGATGCCCTTGCTCCTGCACATAGCCGCGCAAATCGTCGATGCCGTGGATGTGGTCGGCATGCGGGTGCGTGTAGAGCACACCATGGATGCGCCTGACTGAAGCCATCAGCATCTGCTCGCGGAAATCCGGACCGGTGTCGATGACGACCGTGGTGCGGCTGCCATTGGCGGCGATGCGCTCGACAAGCGCGGCCGTGCGCATGCGCCGGTTCCTGGGATTGGCGGGGTCGCAATTGCCCCAGTCGCCGGTGATGCGCGGCGTGCCTGGCGACGACCCGCAGCCGAGAATGGTGAGGCGCAGCCGGTCGCTCATACTTCGGGCGCCCGCTGGTCCGGGTGTGGCATTTTTCCAAACAGCCGAAAGAAATTGTCGGTGGTCAACGCTGCGATTTCAGCCTCGCTGACGCCGATCGTCTCGGCCAGCACCTTGGCGGTTTGCGCTACATAGGCCGGCTCGTTGCGCTTGCCGCGAAACGGCACCGGGGCCAGATAGGGCGCGTCGGTTTCGACCAGCAGCCGGTCGTGCGGCACATCGGCGGCGATGGCGCGCAATTCGACCGAGTTCTTGAAAGTCAGGATGCCCGAGAACGACACATAGCCGCCTAACGACACGCCGACCTCTGCGAGCCGCCGTCCCGACGAAAAACAATGCAGGATGAACGGGAAGGCGCCCTTCCCTGTCTCGTCCTCGAGGATGGCGGCCATATCGTCGTCGGCATCGCGCGAATGAATGACGAGAGGCAGCCCGGTCTCGCGGGCGGCGGCGATATGGGCGCGAAAGCCCTGCGCCTGCGCATCGCGTGGCGCCTTGTCGTAGAAGAAATCGAGCCCCGCTTCACCGATCGCCACCACTTTCGGATGAGTGGAGAGGCGGACAAGGTCGGCGGTGGTGACGTCGAGCTCCTCGGCAGCATTGTGCGGATGGGTGCCGACCGAGCAATAGACTTCGTCGAAAGTCTCTGCTATCTCAACGACTTGCTGAAACCGCTTCACGCGCGTGGAGATCGTCACCATTCGGCCGATACCGGCCGCCTTGGCGCGGGCGACAATGGCCGCCCGCTCCTCGGCGAAGTCCGGAAAGTCCAGATGACAATGGCTGTCGACGAGCATCAGGCGTTCGCGTCCGTCTGTTCGACATAACGCGGAAACACGCCCTCTGGCGCTGGCAGCGCCGTGCCGGACACAAGTGCATGGTCAGCGTGGACATGCACGAAATCGCGATTGTCCGCGGGCACAGCCAGGAGGTCGAGCAGCTTGGCGGCCGAGCCCGGAACGAAGGGCTGGCACATGACCGCCACGCGCCGCACCACTTCGGCCGTCGTCCACAGCACCGTTTCCATGCGCTCGGGATTGGTTTTCTTGAGCGCCCAGGGTTCCTGTCCGGCGAAATACCGGTCGGCTTCCGCAACCACGCCGAAGATCGCCGCCAGTGCCAGATGGATGCCCTGTTCGGCCATTGCCTTGCGCGCGGTGGCGAGAGCGTCGACCGCCTGATCCAGGATCACCTTGTCGGATTCCGCCAGATCGCCGCGCTTCGGCACCACGCCGCCGCAATTCTTGGCGATCATTGACAGCGAGCGCTGTGCCAGATTGCCGAGACCATTGGCCAGATCCGCATTGGTACGGTTGACGATCGCTTCATGGCTGTAGCTGCCGTCCTGCCCGAACGGCACCTCGCGCAGGAAGAAGTACCGCACCTGGTCGAGGCCGTAATGCTCGATCATGGTGAACGGGTCGATGACGTTGCCGACCGATTTCGACATCTTCTCGCCGCGGTTGAACAGGAAGCCGTGGCCGAAGACGCGCTTCGGCAGCGGGATGCCGGCCGACATCAGGAAAGCGGGCCAATAGACCGCGTGGAAGCGTACAATGTCCTTGCCGATGATGTGTGCATCAGCCGGCCAAAACCGCCAATTGTCGGCCTTTTCATCGGGATACCCGACGCCGGTAATGTAGTTGGTCAGCGCGTCGACCCAGACATACATGACGTGCTTTTCATCGCCAGGTACCGGCACGCCCCAGTCGAATGTGGTGCGCGAGATCGACAGGTCCTTCAGTCCCGACTTGACGAAGCTCATCACCTCGTTGCGGCGCTCGGCCGGACCGATGAAGTCGGGTTGGTTTTCATAAAGCGCGACGAGCTTGTCCTGATAGGCCGACAACCGAAAGAAATAGCTCTCTTCCTCGACCCATTCGACCGGCGTTCCCTGTGGCCCGTAGCGAATATTGTCGGGACGGACCTCGGTCTCTTCCTCGCCATAATAGGCTTCGTCGCGCACCGAATACCAGCCGGCATAGCCGCCCTTGTAGACGTCGCCATTAGCGGCCATCGCCTTCCAGATCGCCTGCGAAGCCGCGTAATGCCGCTCCTCGGTGGTGCGGATGAAATCGTCGTTCGAGGCGTTGAGCGCGGTCGCCATGCGCTTGAATTCGGCCGAGTTGCGGTCGGCCAGGTCGCGCGCCGAAATGCCTTCCTTCTTTGCCGTCTGCAGCATCTTGATGCCGTGCTCGTCGGTGCCGGTGAGGAAGAATACCTGCTTGCCGTCGAGCCGCTGAAAACGGGCAAGCGCGTCGGTGGCGATCAGCTCATAGGCATGGCCGATATGTGGCTTGCCGTTCGGATAGGAAATGGCGGTGGTGATGTAGAATGTGTCGCGTGACATGAATGAACCGTCATGAATGTCTGAATGGAAGCTGCGGCGGTGGATATCGCATCGGAATGGCGATTGCCATCCCGAGACCAATGCATACCGCCCAAAAGTGGCTCCTGTTTGGGGGGCCAACGGTATGCACCAAAAAAGCCGTCACATTCGCATTGCAGAATTCAGGCGGTCGATCATGGTCAGGACGTGCTGCTTCTTGTCGAGATTGTAGGTGTCCGTTTCAGATATAGCGTCCGAGGCCTCGTGCCAAGTATCGGAGAGCGTTTTGGCCCGCTTGAGATCGCCAGCCCGCGCCGCCTGGCTTGCCGCGTCCGACAGAAGGTCCAACGCCTGGCGGTTGAAGATGTCGAATTGGATCGCCTGGTCTTTGCCCGCGAGGGCCTCGGCCAGGCGGTAGGCACCGGCAATATCGCTCTTTCCCGTCGCCACCAGGCCATCGAGCGTCTGCGCGATCTCCAGCCCGCCATACTGCGTCAACAGGATTGCGCTGCGGGCGCTCCCCCCTGCCCGCTCGACCAGTGCGGCCCTCGCGACCGGATCGTCCGGTGGTGGCGGCTCCGCTGTCTTCAGCACCTCCATCAGTTCGTTGGCGTCGAGCGGTGTCAGCCGCACCACCTGGCAGCGCGAACGGATCGTCGGCAGCAGACTGCCCGGCGCATGGACGATGAGAATGAACAGGGTCCGTGCCGGTGGCTCCTCGAGATTCTTCAGCAGGGCATTGGCCGCATTGGCATTCATGTCGTCGGCCGGGTCGACGATCACCACCCGGTAGCTGCCGTCATGCGAAGTCAGCGACAGAAAGCGGCTGATCTTGCGGATTTCGTCGACGGTGACGACGGTTTTGAAGCTCTTGGTCTTGTCGTTCAAGGGGCGGGTAAGATGCAGCACCCCCGGATGCGCACCGGTGGCGATTTGGCGAAACAGCGGTGAGGCCGGATCGGGGACCGCAAGGTTGCCGGGCGCCTGCTCGAAGGCCGGATGCTTCAAAAGGTGGTGGGCAAGATGGAAGGCGAGCGTCGCCTTGCCGATGCCGACCGGTCCAGCGAAGATCAGCGCGTGCGGCAGCTTTCCCGCGCGATAGGCGGCGGCAAGCATGGTGGCGGCCTGCCCGTGCCCGACCAGACGTGGGGTTTCGGAAGGTTCCGGCACACCGTCCAGCGTGTCATGCTGTTCCGGCGCGATGCGTTCGAAGATCATACCGGTGCGACCTGCCTGTTGCGCTCGGGCGCCCTTGCCTCCAGTGCCGCGAACACGGTCGCCGTGACGACATCCTCCACCGTGTCCGGATCGGCGGAGGCATCGACGACGATGCAGCGTTCCGGCTCTGCCGCCGCGATCGCCAGGAACGCTTCGCGGCGGGCCTGGTGGATAGCCAGCGTCTCCTTTTCGAAGCGGTCGGCGACGGCATCGCTGCCACGCCGCAATGTCGCCCGCTTCAAGCCCTCGGCCGGGTCGATATCGAAGATCAGCGTCATGTCGGGCATCATGCCGTTGATGGCGACCTGTTCCAGCATGGCCATGAATGCCGGATCGATCCCGCCTGTAACGCCCTGATAGACACGCGAGGAATCCAGGAAGCGGTCACAAAGCACGATGGAGCCGCGCTCGACCGCCGGCCGGATGACCTGCTCGACATGGTCGGAACGCGCGGCAGCGAAGAGCAGCGCTTCCATCTTCGGCCCGAACGGTTCGGCGGCACCCGAAAGCAGCACATGCCGGACCGCTTCGGCGCCCGGCGAGCCGCCCGGTTCACGCGTGCGCAGGACATCATACTTCTTTGCGCGCATCTTTGTGGCCAGCCGCTCGATCTGTGTCGACTTGCCTGCGCCTTCGCCGCCTTCGAAGGTGATGAAAAATCCGCGCGCCAACCGAAAGGCCCTTGTTCGTGTTCGAGTGGGTTGTTGCGCTCTAGATAGTCCGCGACAGGGAAAACGTCCATGCCGTCGGTACTATCGAAGCCAGCCGACCGCCAGTTCCTTGACGGCGTCGAGCGCGCGTTGCGGCAACGTGCCGACGCCGATCGACTCGGCGGCGAACAACGGTGTCTCCTGGCTCAGCGTGTCGCCGATCCAGACCCGCAGTGCGCCCACCGGTTGCCCCTCCTCCACCGGTGCGGCGACCGGGCCGAAGTAGATGATCCTGGCCGTCAGCTTGTCGCGGTTGGTGATCGGCAGGAAAATGTCGATCGGACCTTTTGCCTTCAGCGTCACGCCGGATTTCGCACCGCCAAAGACCTGGGCCTCCCCGACCACCTCGTCCTTGGCGAAGATCTCGGTCTTCGCGAACGAACGAACGCCCCAATCGAGCAGTTTGCGCGCTTCTTCGGCACGCTCCTTGTCACTGGCCAGCCCGCTCATTGCCGCGATCACCCGCGTGCCGCCGTGGCTGACCGAAGCGACGATGCCGAAGCCGGATGTCTCGCTTGCACCGACAGCCAGGCCGTCAGCGCCGATGTCCATCGCCAGCAACGGGTTGCGGTTCCTCTGCGAGATCTTGTTCCAGGTGAAATCCTTCAGGCCATAGTAGCGATAGAACTCCGGGTATTCGCGCCACAGATGCAGGGCGAGCTGCGCCAGCTCGCGCACGCTTGTCTGCTGGCCATCGGCCGGCAGGCCGGTCGAATTGACGAACGTCGATGTCTTGAGGCCGATCTGGCGCGCGCGTTCGGTCATCTCTGCGGCAAAATTGTCCTCGGATCCGGCCATGCCTTCGGCGATAACGATGCAGCCGTCATTCGCGGCCTGCACGGTCACTCCCTGGATCAGGTCCTCGATCCGGATCGCCGATTTGAGCTTGGCGAACATCGTAGAGGTTCCCGACGGCGCGCCGCCTTTGCGCCAGGCGTTCTCGCTGACCACGAACGTATCGTCGAGTTTGAGGCGCCCGGACTTGAGGGCGTTGAAAACCACCTCCATCGTCATCAGCTTGGCCATCGAGGCCGGCGGAATGGGTTTGTCGACATCTTTCGAAAACAGCACCGTGCCGGTGTCGGCATCGATCATGAAGGCTTGTGCGGCCTTGGTCTCGAAAAGCTGCGCTTGGGCCGGCGAAAGCGTGAGCAGGAGGCCGAGGAGAAAGAACCCGGCAAAAGGCTGTAGCAAGCGAAACTGCATGAAATTCGACCCGTTGGCCGGCCCCTCCGGCGTGCCGAAACTATCGGGCTTTTTCGCTGAGGGATCAACAGCCGGGCGGAAAGCCGGCTGCTGGATCAGTCGCGCACGACCAGCGCATCGGGCGCACCGTGGGACCATGCCGCCTTCAGCAACTCGTCCAGGCCGCCATGGCCGTCCGGATAGAGGTTAACCGCATACCAGTCATTGCCGTCGAGATCGGAGCGCTGGATTTCTATTCTGCCGAAGGGCTTTAGTGCCGAGGCCACGCGTTTGGCTTCGGTAGCATCGTCGAACGTGCCGGCGGCGACATAATCTGGGCTGGACGGTGCCGCTTGGCGGCCGTTCTTTTTCCACGACCGCAGGATATCGGCGGGCGACATGCCGCTGTCATCCAGAGCGGCAAAGACATCTGCGTGATGGACGCGTTCATTCGCATAGGACAGCGAGGCCATGGCGAACGGCGATTGCGGCGGCAGGCTGATCTCCGGCCGTTCCGGCACGATCGGTCCGAAATCGGGCAGCGCCAGATCGCCGAAGGCCGCTGACTGCGCGGACATCTGCCCCTGCACCGGGGTTGCGGCATCGGTCAGCTGACCTGGAAACGGCACTGCGGCCGCGCCGACCGGAAGGCTCGGCGAAGGTCCGTTCATGGCCACCATGACGCCGGTCGGCAGGCCATCCGACGGATCCGGTATGCGGTTGCCTGGATGGTAAGAGGCCATCAGGTACTGGTCGTCATTGCCGTCGAGCGGCGCGCGGCCGACATATTCGACCTTCACCTTCGCGGTGCCGATCTTGTCGTAGTCCAGCATCTGCGCGGCTCGCTCAGAGACGTCGATGATGCGGCCCTCATGGTATGGGCCGCGGTCATTGACGCGCACGATCACCGAACTGCCGGTTTCGAGGTTGGTGACGCGGGCATAGCTGGGCAGCGGCATGGTCGGATGCGCCGCCGTCAGATGCGCCGTGTCGTAGACTTCGCCGTTGGCGGTCAGCCGGCCATGGAAGGCGTCGCCATACCACGAGGCCAGACCCACCTTGGCGTACTTCTTGTCTTCTTTGGGATAATACCACTTGCCGCGCACCTGATAGGGCTTGCCGAGCTGGTCGCGGCCGCCGCCGCGCCGCATGAAGGCAGCGCGCGGACTGGCCTTCACGCCATATTCGGTCTCGGCGAAATATTCCTTGGAGCGGGTCTTCTTGTAGACCATGCCTTTCGGCTCAGGCTGCGATGCGCAAGCGGCAAGCAATGCAGCAGACGCTGCAAGCAACGCAACCGTGGCAACGCGACGAAGACGCGGGTGCGTCACAGCCTGCATTCTTGATTGTCCCCTAAAGTCTAAACCAAAGACGTCGTATCCGACCATCAGAGGAGCCAAGCACTCACTCGACAATGCCAACGACGCCTCGGACCCCGATCCTTTGTGCGCAGGAATTGTTTATCACGGTATTAACCGATTGTGGCCGGAACCGGGCAAGATTGTGACACTGCCCGTCCTGTCGTTGGCTAGGGAGAGGTATGCCTTTGCGGAGCCTGCTTGCAGGAAGCGATCAGGCGGTTGATCTCCGCTTCGTCGGCAAGTTGCCGGCGTCGGAAAGCCGCTCAAGGCCAGGAACAACGGTGATCGCGCCCGCGAGCGCGGAGCGTCGCGTTTCTGCATATGCATTTGGTAGTTCTCATCAGGAAGGGCTGTTCAGTCGCCGCCCTCGGGAGGCTTCTCTCGAGGGCGGGCAACGACGGCTTACCGAATGATAGGCTCAATCCAGAACTCAACAACGCAACGCTTACGCAACTGCCAATTCAATAGATTTTGAACGTTTTGGTTCCGTTAGCTATGGCTAAAAAGTAGAAAAAACCAACCTTCTTCATGCATGGCACCGGCGGGACCGGCGCGGGCGGAATCCTCTTCTAAGAATTCTACTTCTTTCATACACCCATCTAAGCCCATTAGCTTGCTGGCGGCCGATGCCGCGAATGGTACGATAGTGTTGAATTGGAGGCTTTATACATGTCGACCCAGAACACAAACGGCTCGAAACTCGACCAGGGCCTTGTATCGGAATCTCAAGCGCGCCGGGACTTTCTTAAGAAGGCGGGGCGTTTCGCCGCGGTTACGCCGCCGGCTGTAACTCTCCTGCTCGGCACCAGCTTGAATTCCAAGGCGATTGCCAAATCAGGCGGATCACGCCCCGGCAACGGAGGGGGGGACAAGAACCACCCCCACGCCGGCCCTCCCGGTCATCCTCAAGCCGGCCCTCCCGGTCAGGTCCATACTCAGTTCCTGATCGAGCGAGGCCACTCTGACAACGCCGGCGGCGGATCCCACGGAGGATCGAGGTCAGGCGATCCTAACTAGCAACCAAGCCCTCTGGATAAAGCCTAAGCGCTGGCGGTATCAATCGTCGCCACGGTCGAGAAGCTGAGGGATAACGGCTGATGCCCGCCTGGCCTGCGAGATCGCAAAAATTAACGGATCGTTGACCGCGCTGTCCTATTCTGAGACAGCGCGGTCTAGTCCCATCCGGACTGCGCAGGCGGCTCCGGCAACACAGCCCCCGCCGCACTGTCGGAGCCGCCACCATACTAGCCTGAAGATACCAGCAATGGTTGAATCAACTGTTACTGCAGTTGTTGCAAATAGAGCGAGCTGCGTCGGCCGCCGTCCCGCCACCAGATGCAAAAAAGCCCGCCGGGCGTCCCTAGGGATGAATCAAGGGACATTGCCGGAGCGTTGGAAATCCAAGCTATCTTAACACGTGAGAAGTGGTTTCAAGGCGTGAGGAACGGTAGCGGGCTGTTCGAGGCCAGCATAGGTCAACGATGAGCGGCGGGGTCGGCTATTTCGACTCCACGCCCAGCTCAGGCCGCATGTCTATCATATCGCCATCTCCATGCACGGCGTCATGGTCCCAATTGTTCGTCTTCTCGGGCGTTTTGACGACAGCCTCTCGGGTGTCTCTGTCTTTGTCCTTGCGGGGCTTTGGACCTGGCACGTCGCGTGATGACTTCGGTTCCATATGCGCCTCCTTTAGTTCTCTCCAGAAACAAGGACGGGAGGTTCGGGTTCCAAAAACAAGAAAGCCCGTTGCCTCGGGCAGCGGACTTTCGCCAGGAGTTGAGGGGACATCTCCGCGCTGCGGAGACAACAGACCACAGTGGATTGGTTCCAATGTTGGTCTCTGTTTGGCGGCGCGGCTGTGAGCGCCTGGGGTATTCGAACATCGGAATCACGCTGGACGTTTATTCCCATGTGATGCCGGGAATGCAGGCCGACGTAGCGGAGCAAGTTGACGTCGCGTTGCAGGCGGCTATAAGCAGCGATCGAAAACGCAAATAGTTGCAAAGTGCGTAGCAGCCGGCATTTTTCGACCGGACGCAGAATCTAAAAAGCGCAGCGTTTGTAACTACTTGGAGGGATGGCCGAGCGGTTTAAGGCACCGGTCTTGAAAACCGGCGTGGGCGCAAGTTCACCGTGGGTTCGAATCCCACTCCCTCCGCCAAGTCACGCCCTGAAAAGCCCGGAAACCATAGGGTTTGGCGATTTTTGGTTAGTGACCAACTAACCAACCTACCAGCCAGATCGATTCGGTTCTGGGTCCGAATTCCCCCAGGCGGCAAAGGCATTGCAGGATTTCAGGGGCGAAAAATAGGCTGCAATGGTTATAGCCCTTCGATCAGCATTTCATAGGTCGCCAAAATAACCTGATACGCCGAAGACGTTATATCCAGCCGGAGGATTTCTCCCGACATGAGGTGCATCAGCTTATGCGCTGCTTGGTGCACATCAGATGCACCAAACCAAAGTGGCGGAAAGTCTTTAGGCCTTGTCATTGGCGCTTCCGCGATTCGGACAACGTATCGAGCCGCTGTTGCAGATGCCCATTGAGCACGATCATTTCCTTTAGCGCCTTCACGGGATCACCCTTGTGGAGCGCTATAAATTTGTCGGCGGTGGCTTGAAGCACTGCCTCTTGACGGCTGTCGAGCCTGACAATGTGGAAGCCGAACCCGCCGCGCCTTGACGCCCTGAATCAAGAAAACGCCCGCCACGTTTTGCGTAGCGGGCGCTAGTTCATGGGAGGAAATGAAACGCGTGCGGTCAAGGGTGGCCCCCTTTTACCCTCGATGACGATACGCCTCGCCTGGTTGCATAATAAGCGCGCACCAGTTGAAGCACCGCATTATCCGGGTTGCGTGACTTTTCCGCCACAGCCCGGGCACCTGAGCAGCCGAGCTAAACTTGCAAATATGCAGTTTTGATGTGGGGGGATCGTGTTTCCTTTCAGTGCAGCAGCGGGGCGCCGACGACGGCCAGCGCTGCGGTGAGGCCCAGGAGCAGCAGCAAAGGCAGGGAGGCGGGTTAACCATGCCGAATCTAGATGCGGTTGGCCTTCAGCAGGCGTACGATGGACTCGCGGGAGGGCATCTGGGAGGAGCCCTTTATGTTTGAAGTGCGGAGCTTTGTCGCCAAGATGGTGAAACGCGAGCGCGTAGCTGCCAAGCAGCGCGTGATGCCGCCGATAGTGAAAACACTCGCCGATCGGCCGGTTCACATCAAACCCCGGCCCGCCAAGAACAGACCGGCTCCGCCGCAGCATCACGCCGCCAGCAACATGTAGGCTTTCAGACGCCTGCACTTTCCGCACAGGACCGACGCTTAAGGATTGAGCGCCGACGCTCGATCCTTTCTCCCTCTTTCTCCAGAACCATCGTGCGGTGCCGGTGACGTTTGCGACGTTCCGCTTGGCGGGCCATATCACCAGGGGACGGTGCGGCCGAGATAGTCGACATAGGTCAACCCCGAGGTTCCCCGCCTGGCAAGCAGGACGTTCACAAGGCTGGGCACGCTTTCCTCGATGCTGAGCCGTGCATCTGGTCCGCCCAACTCAGTACGGACCCATCCAGGCGCCATCAGCACCATGGCACGCGATGTTGCGGCATGGCGGGCCGCGAAGCTTCGCATGAGCATGTTCAGCGCCGCCTTGCTGCCGCGGTAGACCTCACGTTGACCTGTTTCGTTGTTGGAAATGCTGCCCTGCCCGGACGACATCACGCCGATCAGACCGGTCGCCGGGACAAATGGCTCCAGGCTCTCGAGGACACGCATCGGGCTGAGTGCATTTGTGACCATCACGCGAACGAACTCGTCGGTCGTCACATCAGCGATCGTTTCAGCCGGGTTGTTTGTCACGCCGGCATTGACGAACACTATGTCGAATGCCCTGCCCGACAGCCGGTCGCGCAAGGCCGCGACCTGATCGGGCTCGCAGATGTCGACCGTCTCGATTTCGAGCCGGCCGTCGAACTCATCCGCGAGATCGTGCAGCTTGGTCCGGCCGCCGCTTTCCCGGATCGTGCCAACGACGTGCCAGCCTTTCCTGAGGAACTCGGCCGCCATTGCGTGGCCGAGGCCGCGCGATGCGCCGATAAGAAGGGCTGTACCTGATGGGGTGTTCAGAACGTCTGCGGACATGGGCAATCTCTTTCGTTTGCTGGGTGACCGCAGATATGGGCAAGCGGAAGCCACGCGCCAGACGCGCCAAATTCAAACTATGATTGCATCCGGCGCTATGTCTGCCAGAACAGCTGCGATAAGGCTGTGCCATGGACAATGTGGACTTGAACCTTCTCGTGGCGCTGGACGTCTTGCTTGCCGAAGGCAGCGTGACGGGGGCGGCCCGCCGGCTCGGCTTGAGCACCTCGGCGATGAGCCGGACGCTCACGCGACTTCGCGCTGCCACCGGCGACCCGCTGCTCGTCCGGGCCGGACGCGGGCTTGTGCCCACGCCCCGCGCCACGGAATTGCGCGATCGCGTCCATGAGCTCAGCCGGGATGTGCGAGCTGTTCTACGGCCGCAAAACATGCGCCTGGACCTGGCCAAGCTCGAATTGACATTCACCATTCGCGCCAGCGAAGCATTCCTGGAATTCCTTTCCGGCCCGGTCGTGATTGCGGTCACCCGTGCGGCGCCCCGTGTTCGCCTGCGCTTCACACCCAAGCCCGACAAGGACGCGCGTCCGCTTCGGGAAGGTCTCATCGATCTGGAGATCGGTTTGCTTGGAACGTCCGCGCCCGAGATACGCACCCAGTTCCTGTTCCACGACAAATATGTCGGCGTGGCCCGGGCCGGACACCCGCTTCTGACGGGCGCCTGTGTGACGCCCGAACGCTACGCCGCCTGCAAGCATGTGGTGGCATCACGGGAAGGAAATGTCGTCGAGCCGATCGATGGAACCTTGGTGAAGCTTGGCCTTGGACGCACCGTCGTGGTTATCGTGCCCGGCTACCCCGATGCAATGCGGATCGTGCGCCAATCGGATCTGGTCGCGACCGTGCCGCGCTCGTGTTTCGGCAACGCCGGCACAAGCGACCATGCCGTCACGGCGGGTCTCGAGAGCTTCGAGCTCCCGCTTCCCATTCCGGAGTTCAAGATATCGGCGATGTGGCATCCTCGCATGGATGCCGACCCGGCGCATCGTTGGCTGCGCGATACCGTCATGTCGGTTTGCCGGGCGGCTTATCCCCGGCGATGAAGTGTGATCGCGCAGCGATAGTAAGTCCAACGCCAAGGCGCCGACTTGCTCAGTCTGATTGCTGTGTGCGCTCCGCGATGGCAAATGCCTGCAGGTTCCTGGCCTTGCCGATGTCCTGGTCCGCGTTCGCGATGATCGAGAAGAAGGCTGCTCTCGCAATGTCCTTCTTGGAGGCCTTGGGGTGCGCTTTCCGGGCAGCTTTGACAAGCTGCTTGGGAGACATGTCGGGCGTGACGATCCTCATGAGGGTGTCGCCGATCGCACTCATTTCGCTTGCATCCATGATGGGCGTCCCTGTGCTGACCGCAATGCCACAATAGCAAGGACAACTCGCGACCGACAATATGGTTCTGGAAAATGAAAAACCCCGCCGGCAGGGACCGGAGGGGTTAGTCCTAGGAGGACGCGCGTTGCGCTGCGTTCGACAAGCGCGCGCCGACCAAGTAGCGCCAGCTTGCGACGCGGATGTGACACACGGCGAGTGCGTGACAAGCCGTGAGCATGACACAGGCGGCCGGCATCAAGCCTTTCGAAAGGAGAAATGTGGTTCTGTCGGAAACTGAAGCGCGGGTGGCGCTGGCCAAGGCAAGGCGATAGCGGTCGAATGGATATCTTTGGCATCAAGGGGCTGTTGATCTGCGCGCTGATCTTCATTCCGTTCGAGCATCTGTTTGCAGAGCGACCGCAGAAGATCCTGCGCGACGGCTTGGGTGTCGACCTGATCTATATGCTGTTCAACGGCCTCGTAATAAAGGCAGTAGTAGTCCTGATCGCGGCGAACACGCTCGAAGCCGCTGCAATACTGGTTCCGCAATCGGTAACGCACGCGATCGGCGGCCAGCCAATCTGGCTGCAGGTCGCCGAAATCATCGTGATTACCGATACAGGTGTCTACTGGGCGCACCGTGCGTTTCACGAAATCCCCGCGCTTTGGAAGTTCCATGCGGTCCATCACGGCATCGAGGAACTGGACTGGCTCGGTGCATTCCACTCTCACCCCGTCGACTCCATAATCACGAAGGCAATTTCGCTGACTCCGATCTTTTTTCTCGGATTTTCCGAAGCTTCGATCGCGGTCTTTTCCGTCATCTACTTCTGGCACACGCTGCTCGTTCATTCGAACTTGCGAATTCCGTTCGGCCCCTTGAAGTGGCTTATCGCCAGCCCGCAGTTCCATCGCTGGCACCATGCCAACCAACGCGAAGCCTATGACAAGAACTTCGCCGGACAGTTGCCCTTCCTCGACGTGGTGTTCGGCACCTACAATGCGACTGGCAACAAAGTGCCTGAGAAGTATGGCGTCGATGATCCGGTCCCCTCCAGCTACTTCGGACAGATTGGCTATCCACTGCTGCGCCGCAGGAAACGATCGAATCGGGCAATGCCGGAGAGCAACACCTGACGGCAGATATTGACCGCGGCTGTTGCCGCCCGATGCTGGCTGCTTCGCGCCGAACGGCGTTCAGGGCGGCAACACAACCCCACTTGTCGTGTCGCCTGATGGCAGCAGAAATTCCTTCGTGGGTTGGTGTCGGCGGGTGCCGGCGATTAATGTAAGTCCTGCGCAATTTGCCACGAGGCTGGTTTCGGCATGGATTATCGCGACGACGACCTCACGAAATTCGAAGCGCATGGCGCCGCTCCTTTGCCGGCCGCGGCGGACGAAGGTCAGGTGGAGCACGAGGGCGCAAAGATCTGGTACGCGACGTTTGGGACGGGTTATCCCGTGATCCTGTTGCATGGCGGCCTTGGCCATAGCGGCAATTGGGGATTTCAGGTCCCGTCATTGGTCAAGCACGGCTATCAGGTCGTCACCATCGACAGCCGCGGCCATGGACGCAGCACCCGCGACGAACGGCCGTACAAATACGAACTGATGGCCTCGGATGTCCTGGCGGTGATGGACCGCCTGCAATTGAACAAGGCTATCGCAGTGGGTTGGAGCGATGGCGCCTGCGTTGCCCTGATCCTTGGGATGAAGGCCGCCGATCGCATCGCGGGTGTGTTCTTCTTCGGCTGCAATATGGATCCCAGCGGCACGAAGGAGTTCGAGGCCACTCCGGTCATCGAGCGGTGTTTCAGCCGGCACAAAAAGGACTATGCCGAGCTGTCGACCACGCCAGGTCAATTCGATGCGTTTGTCAAAGCTGTCGGCCTGATGATGAAGAGCGAACCCAATTACGGCGCCGCCGAACTGGGAGACATCGGCGTGCCCGTGGCGATCGTCCAAAGCGAGCACGACGAGTTTATCAAGGACGAGCACGCGATCTATCTGGCCCACAGCATACCGGGATCGGAATTGGTCATGCTGTCCGACGTCAGTCATTTCGCGCCCTTGCAGCGTCCCGACCAGTTCAACCACGTGCTGCTGGCTTTCCTCAAAAAAATTCATCCTTGAGCCCTGCCGCACCGCTTCCGGAGTCCCAGCTCCGGGCCATGCACGCGAGACATCATTTCGCCTGCGAGGCTTTTCACGTCGAATCGGCTAAGCCTTGCGGCATGAACGAGACCTCACTTTATGCGCCGGTGAAGCGTTTCCTCGAAAACCTCGACTTCGTCGTGAAAGGCGAAATTGCCGGCTGCGATATCGTCGCGCTGCGCGAGGGAGAGCCCCCGATCGTCGTCATCTGCGAGTTGAAACTGCAGTTCAATCTCGAGTTGGTTCTGCAGGGCGTCGACCGCGCGGCTGCTTGCGATGAAGTGTGGCTGGCGGCGCGCATGTCGGCGCGTGGCAAGGGGCGCGAAAGCGATGCCAGGTTCCGCAACCTTTGCCGTCGGCTCGGCTTCGGCCTGATTGGCGTAACCGCCAATGATCGGGTCGAAGTGCTTCTCAGTCCGATCGCCGTGGCGCCGCGCAAGAATGCGCGACGGCGTTCTCGCCTTGTCGACGAGCACCAGCGCCGCCGCGGCGATCCTGTCGCCGGCGGAGGATCGCGCATTCCGATCATGACCGCCTACCGGCAGAGCGCCCTCGCCTGCGCCGCGGCGTTGGCGGACGGGCCCAAGCGCCCACGCGACCTGAAGGCGCTGACGCCGCTTGCGCCAAAGATCCTGCTGCATAATGTCTATGGCTGGTTCGCGCGCGTCGACCGCGGCGTCTACGATCTCACCGACGCTGGCCGTGCCTCGCTGATCCGTTGGCCGCAGGCCCCGGACAGTTCGCCAGGATGATCGTGAACGTGCCTCTATGCCGTCGGTCATTTTGAGCGGGATTTGCCGATCGAACCAGGGGATGCATGGTGATGGTGCGCATCCAGGACATGCGAAACCTTGGCCCGGCGACGGCGCGGATGTTGGCGGAAATCGACATTGTCTCCGACGACGATTTGCGCAATCTCGGCTCGGTCGAAGCCTATCGTCGCCTGAAGTTTCGATTTGGCCGGCATGTGACGATCCTCGCGCTCTATGCCATGGAAGCTGCATTGTGCGACTGCGATTGGCGGAATCTCGATCAGGACACCAAGGTGTTTCTCCGACAACAGGTTGGCGCCGGCCAAGTCTTGGGGACGGCGTTACGCACGCCTCGCTGATCCGTTGGCCGCGGTCGTCCGACGATGAAACACGACACGGGATTTTGAACGCGCCGACCGCCTGAACACGGGAACCTGCCAGGCCTGTTGGTTGATTTTTCAGACAAAACATGCTGCTAGTCCCGCCCATGAAGACACTATGTATGACGGCCGTGGCGTCCTTGGCCCTGGCTTTTCCGGCCAGCGCCATGGACAGCGCCCTGCGCGCCGGCCTCCTGAAACTCGATCCGCAAACTCGCCTCGAACAGCGTTGCGACGCCGAAATCCTCGACCGCATCTCTCATGACGACCGCAAGTTCAAGGCCGACCGCGTCGTCGCATACGCCTTCGCGACGCCAGAGATGAGCGCCGACGCGATCCGGAGCCCTGGTGCGGCGTTCCGCAGCAAGGGACAATGGTACCGGCTGAAATTCAAATGCCAGACGGGGCCGGACCATATGGACGTTCTCCAGCTCCGCTATCGGATCGGGGATGAGATCCCGGAAGCCGACTGGGCGAAGTACAATCTCTACGATTAGGTTCTCGCGGGCTCGCGCCGGCATCTGGCTGCAGTCGGCGGCTGTTGAGAATCTCGCGTGGTTTCACCGCCACGAAAATGGTTTTCCAGCGTTGTCCGGTGCTGCGACTTGACGCCAGCGGACCATGCCTTTAGGCCCGTTGCGACGATCGACGACGAACACTCGACGAAGGGCTTCCAGGTCGATGGAAATTTTTACCACCGCGGGCTTTTCGGCTCTTCTTCAGGTCATCGCTATCGATCTTGCCCTCGCGGGAGACAATGCCATTGTCATCGGCCTCGCGGCGGCCGGCCTGCCGGTCAGCCAACGCAAGCGAGCCATTCTTGTCGGCATCGCGGCTGCAACCGTTCTTCGCATTTTCTTCGCCTTGATCACGCAATGGCTGCTGACCATTGGTCCCATGCTGCTTATCGGTGGCGGCCTGCTTCTGCTGTGGGTTTGCTGGAAGATGTGGCGCGAATTGCGTGTCAGCCACGACGACGAGCGCGACGCCACCGAAGCGCTGTCGAACGGCGACTTCGACAAGGATGGCGTCGTCGGCGGCAAGGGGCCAAGCAAGACCTTCTCGCAAGCCGCCTGGCAGATCGTCATTGCCGACGTGTCGATGTCGCTCGACAATGTCCTTGCCGTGGCGGGAGCGGCCATGAACCATCCGACTGTGCTGATTGTCGGACTGGCGCTGTCGATCGCGTTGATGGGCTTTGCCGCGTCGTTCGTCGCGCGTCTGCTGCACAAATACCGCTGGATTGCCTATGTCGGCCTGGTCATCATCCTCTATGTCGCGGTCAAGATGCTGCTTGATGGGGCCGTGCAGCAATTCCCCGATCATTTCGCTTTTTTGGCACCCTGGTTCGGATCAGGAGGCCACTGAGCCACCCTGATGGCGTGGACCAGCCCATCGACAGGTTTGCTTGATTGCTGAACCCGTGCTATTGCGCCGCGCGTATTGGCTCCGGCCATGCGCCACAGACCGACATTTACAGCGACTTGAGGCCGGGGCACCGCTTCGGCCCGTGCCCCCATTGGAAACTTGCCTATGTCCGCCCCTCGCGTCAGTTTCGTCAGCCTTGGATGCCCGAAGGCGCTCGTGGATTCCGAGCGCATCATCACGCGTCTGCGGGCCGAGGGCTACGAGATCGCCCGCAAGCATGACGGCGCCGATCTCGTTGTCGTCAATACCTGTGGTTTCCTTGATTCCGCTCGCGACGAGTCGCTCAACGCCATCGGCTCCGCGCTTTCGGAAAACGGCAGGGTCATCGTCACCGGCTGTCTGGGCGCCGAGCCGGACGTGATCCGCGAGAAGCACCCCAACGTGCTGGCGATCACGGGGCCGCAGGCCTATGAGAGCGTGATGGCCGCCGTCCATGAGGCTGCCCCTCCCTCGCACGATCCCTACATCGACCTCCTGCCGCCGCAGGGCGTCAAGCTGACGCCGCGCCACTATGCCTATTTGAAGATTTCGGAAGGCTGCAACAACCGTTGCACCTTCTGCATCATCCCGGCACTTCGCGGAGACCTCGTTTCGCGGCCTGCGGCCGATGTGCTGCGCGAAGCCGAAAAATTGGCCAAGGCCGGCGTCAAGGAACTCCTCGTCATCTCGCAGGATACCAGCGCCTACGGCATCGACATCAAGTACCAGACGTCCATGTTCGGCGACCGCGAAGTGCGGGCGAAATTCCTCGATCTCTCGGAGGAGTTGGGCAAGCTCGGCATCTGGGTGCGCATGCACTATGTCTACCCTTATCCGCATGTCGCCGACGTCATTCCGCTGATGGCCGAGGGAAAAATCCTTCCCTATCTGGATATCCCCTTCCAGCATGCCTCGCCGCAGGTGCTGAAGAACATGCGCCGGCCCGCCCATGGCGAAAAGACGCTTGAGCGCATTCGCGGCTGGCGCGACGTGTGCCCGGATCTCGCCATCCGCTCGACCTTCATCGTCGGCTTCCCCGGCGAAACTGACGACGATTTCGAGATGCTGCTCGATTGGCTGGATGAAGCGAAGATCGATCGCGCCGGCTGCTTCAAATACGAGCCGGTCAGGGGCGCCCGTTCCAACGACCTTGGGCTCGAGCAGGTGCCTCAGGAGATCAAGGAGGCGCGCTGGCATCGCTTCATGCAGCGCCAGCAGAAGATCTCAGCGACGCAGCTGGCCAGGAAGGTCGGCAAACGGCTGCCGGTGCTGATCGACGAAGCGCACGGGAACTCGGCAAAGGGCCGCACCAAATATGACGCGCCTGAGATCGACGGCTCGGTCCACATCCAGTCGCGCCGGCCGTTGCGCGCCGGTGATATCGTCACCGTCAAGGTCGAGCGCGCCGATGCCTATGATCTCTACGGTTCGGCCGTCTGACCCTTCCTCGCTTTCCCGACAAATGAAAAGGGCGCCTCGCGGCGCCCTCTCAGTATCCGAGGTGATCCGCTGCTTATTGCGGCAGCTTGTCGTCGACGCCCTTGACGTAGAAATTCATGCCGAGCAGCGTGCCGTCGTCGGCGACCTCGCCGTCCTTCAGCCAAGCCGAGCCGTCCTGCTTGGCGATCGGCCCGGTGAAGGGGTTCCAGCCGCCGGCGATCTTCTTTTCGGTCGCTTCGGCCATCGCCTTCACGTCGTCGGGCATGTTGGTGTAGGGCGCGAGCTTGACCGCGCCGTCCTTGATGCCGAGCCAGACATTGTCCGGCTTCCAGGAGCCGTCGATGGCTGCCTGCACGCGGCTGATGTAATAAGGACCCCACTCGTCGGTCAGCGAGGTCAGCTGCGCGTTCGGCGCGAACTTGATCATGTCGGACGACTGGCCGAAGCCGTGCAGCTTGCGCTCTTCGGCCACCTGCAGGGCAGCGGTCGAGTCGGTGTGCTGGACAATGATGTCGGCGCCCTGGTCGAACAGTGCCTTGGCGGCGTCGGCTTCCTTGCCCGGATCGAACCAAGAGTTCACCCAGACGATCTTGGCCTTGAAGTTCGGATTGATCGATTGCGCGCCGAGCATGAAGGAGTTGATGCCCATCACCACTTCGGGGATCGGGAAGGAGACGATGTACCCGGCGACGCCGGACTTCGATTCCTTTGCGGCGATCTGGCCGAGCACGTAGCGGCCTTCATAGAAGCGCGCATTGTAGATGCCGAGATTGTCCCCGGTCTTGTATCCGGTGGCGTGCTCGAACATCACCTTGGGAAACTTCTTGGCGACCTTCACTTCGGCGTCCATGAAACCGAACGAGGTGCCGAAGATGATCTTGCAGCCTTCGCGCGCCAGACGCTCGAAAGCCCGGTCGGCGTCGGGGCCTTCGGAGACGTTCTCCAGATAGGCGGTTTCGACCTTGTCGCCGAGCGCTTTCTCGACCTCGAGGCGGCCCTGGTCGTGCTGGTAGGAATAGCCGAAATCGCCGATCGGGCCGGTATAGACCCAGCAGGCCTTCAACTTGTCGGCGGCCTCTGCGGACGCCGCCAGCGACAAAGCCGCTGTCGTCGTCATCAGGGCAATAAGCAGTTTTTTCATTGTGTTACCTCTCTGTGTTAAGCCTTGGAGCTTCCCGTCTTTTTGTTGTTGTCAACGATCCGGAACGAATGGCTGCCCGAGGGAGGCCGGCGTGTTCATCATCGTCAGACGCTTGTTGCGCGAGATTAGAACGAGAACCACGACGGTTGCCAGATAGGGCAGAGAAGAAAGCATCTGCGAGGGCACCGGAATGCCAAAAGCCTGTGCATGAAGCTGGCCGATCCAGACCGCGCCGAAGATGTAGGCGCCGGCCAGCACCCGCCATGGCCGCCAGGATGCGAACACCACCAGTGCGAGCGCGATCCAGCCGCGACCAGCGGACATGTTCTCGACCCACTGCGGCGTATAGACCAGCGACAGATGCCCGCCGGCAAGACCGGCGCAAGCGCCGCCGAAGATGACCGCCAGGTAGCGGAAGCGGATGACCTTGATGCCGAGCGCATGCGCCGATGTGTGGCTGTCGCCGATCGAACGCAGCGTCAGCCCGGTACGCGTCTTGAACAGAAACCACATTACCGCGGCCGTCAGCGCGATCGAAATGTAGAACACAGGGTCCTGGCCAAAGAGCAGCCTGCCCACGATTGGAATCGAACTAAGGCCGGGAATGTCGAGATTGGGCAGCCTGACACCAGGCTGGCCGACGAAGCGCGTTCCCATCATGCCGGAGAGCCCGAGACCAAGCAGTGTCAGTGACAGGCCGGTCGCCACCTGGTTGGTGGCCAGCGACAGCGTCATGACCGCAAACAGCAGGGAGAAAAGCGCTCCCACGGCGATCGCCGCCAGGAGGCCGATCCAGGGCGATCCGGTCAGATAGCCGGCTCCGAAGCCGCCGACGGCGCCCATGACCATCATGCCTTCGACACCGAGATTGAGCACGCCGGAGCGCTCGACCACCAATTCGCCGATCGCCGCGATCAAAAGCGGCGTCGCCGCCGTTGCGATGGTCAGGAGGATGTTGACGGTAATGTCCATCAGCGGGCTTCCTTCAACTTTGGCGCGGCCTCGAGCTTCGCGGGGGCTTCCTGTTTGGTCAGCGCCAGGCCGATCAATCGGATGCGGTAATGAATGAGCGTGTCGCAACCGAGCACGAAGAACAGCAGCATGCCCTGGAACACCCTCGCCACCTTGTCGGAAATGCCGAGCGCGCTTTGCACCGCCTCGCCGCCGAGATAGGTCAGCGCCAGAACCAGGCCCGCGGCGACGATGCCGAGCGGATTGAGGCGGCCAAGGAAGGCCACGATGATGGCGGTGAAGCCATAGCCGGGCGAAATCACGGGCTGCAGTTGCCCAATGGCACCGGAGACTTCCGAGATGCCGGCAAGCCCGGCCAGCGCGCCCGACAGCAGGAAGGCGAAGAACACCATGCGGTTCAGGCCGAAACCGGCGAACCGCCCTGCCCTCGGACTGGAGCCCAGCACGCGGACCTCGAAACCCTTGAGCATGCGGCCCATCAGGATCCAGATCAGCACCGCCGCAACCAGGGCGAAGACGAAGCCCCAATTGGCTCGCCCGGCATCGGGCATCAGCTCCGGCAGCACGGCCGAGTCGCCGAACTGGATCGTCTGCGGAAAGCCGTGTCCCTGCGGATCGCGCCAGGGACCGCGCACCAGCCAGTCGAGGAACAGCTGCGCGACATAGACCAGCATCAGGCTGGTCAGGATCTCGTTGGTATTGAACCGGGTCTTCAGCAAGGCCGGGATCGCCGCGTAGGCCGCACCGCCGACCATGCCCAGCAGAAGCATCAGCGGCAGCACCAGCGGGCCCTCGAATTGCGGAAACAGCACGGGAATGATGGAGCCGAAGATTGCGCCGAAGATGAACTGGCCTTCGGCGCCGATGTTCCAGATGTTGGCCTTGTAGCAGACCGACAAGCCTACAGCGATCAGGATCAGCGGAGCGGCCTTGATTGCCAGCTCATGCAATTGCCAGACCTGGCTGATCGGCTCGATGAAATAGATCTTGAATGCGTTGAGCGGGTTGACGCCGAGCAGCGCGAACATGATGGCTCCGGTGATGATGGTCAGCGCGAAGGCGATGAACGGCGACAGCATCGAAAACAGCGCCGAGCGCTGCGGGCGTTTGACGAGTTCGAGGCGCATCATGCCGTCTCCAGCGTGTGTTCGGCGTGGCCGGGTTCGGCGCCGCCCATCAACAGGCCGACCTTCTCGAAAGTCGCCTCGGCGATCGGCATCGGCTTGGACAATTCGCCATTGTGCATGACCGCGATCGCGTCCGATATCTCGAACAGCTCGTCCAGATCCTGGCTGATCACCAGTACGGCCGATCCGCTGCGAGAGAGCTCGATCAGGGCCTGGCGGATGTGGGCGGCGGCACCGGCGTCGACGCCCCATGTCGGCTGGTTCACCACCATGACGCTTGGCCGGCGGTCGAGTTCGCGGCCGACGATGAATTTCTGCAGATTGCCGCCCGAAAGTGCCGCTGCTTCGGGATCCGGCGCGCTTTTGCGCACATCCATCGCCTCGATGATGCGTTGCGAAGCGGCGTAGACGGCGCCGCTCCTGACCATGCCACCGGCGCCGACAAAGGCCTTGCCGTCCGTGGCGTGGCGCGACAGCAGGAGGTTTTCCGAGAGTTTCATGCGCGGTGCGGCACCATGGCCGAGACGCTCCTCCGGCACGAAGGCACCCCCCAGCAAGCGCCGCCCGGTAATGGTGAGGCCGCCGGCGTCCTTGCCACGAATGCGCACTGAGGCGGTATCCTGCTGCAAAACCTCACCGGAGACGGATTCGAAGAGCTCGCCCTGGCCATTACCGGCGACGCCAGCAATGCCGATCACCTCGCCGGCGCGGACATTGAGGCTGATGTTCTTGAGCGGAATGGAAAACGGCGTTGCCGGCTTGCGGTTGAGGCCGCGGATTTCGAGCAGCGGCTGCGCGGTTTCGATACCCTCGACCGGCGCGCGCACCACGGCCTGCACCTCGCTGCCGACCATCATGCGGGCGAGCGATGAGGCTGTCTGCTCGCGCGGATTGCAGTGACCGACCACCTTACCATGCCGCAGCACCGTGGCGCGGTCGCAGATGCGTTTGACCTCTTCGAGCCGGTGCGAAATGTAGAGGATCGATTTGCCTTCCGAGCGCAACCGTTCCAACGTCTCGAACAGCTTGTCGGCCTCCTGTGGCGTCAGTACCGATGTCGGCTCGTCCAGGATGATGAGTTGTGGCGTCTGCAGCAGGCAGCGGATGATCTCGATGCGCTGGCGCTCACCGACCGAAAGATCGCCGACCAGCGATTCCGGATCGAGCGGCAAGCCGTAACTGTAGGAAAGCGCCCTCGCCTTGGCCGCGATGCTGCTGATCGGCGAGCCGTCATCCAGCGACAGCGCGATGTTCTCGGCAGCCGTCAGCGCCTCGAACAGCGAAAAATGCTGGAACACCATGCCGATGCCGAGCTTCTTGGCGGCGCCAGGGTCGGTGATCCGCACCGCCTGGCCATTCCAGAAAATCTCGCCCGAATTGGGCTCCAGCGAGCCGAACAGCATCTTGACCAGCGTCGACTTGCCGGCGCCGTTTTCGCCGAGCAAAGCGTGGATTTCACCTTTGGCGATGTTGAGGTCGATATGGTCGCACGCTGTCAACGTGCCGAATATCTTGGTCAGGCCACGAACTTCAAGCAGGTTCGCCCCATCATGATTTGCACTCACAGTGCCTCCCATCCGGATTACCGGACATGTTCTGTGTTCCCGCAAGCATCGTATGCGCGGCCGGCTCTCGTGCGAAAGCAGCACCCGACTTGAAAGAGCTTCAAGAATTTCAGCGGAAACTCAAGGGTAAAGATTAGCCCTTCTCGCACAAGGATACGGCTGGCCGGCTTTTCGTGCAAACCATGCCCGCCGCTGCGGCAGGACGCTGAAAACCCAGGCAGACTGTCGTCAGGGAACTAGGACGGTCGTACCTGTCGTTCTACGTCCTTCAAGATCCTGATGTGCCTTGCCCGCGTCCTTCAGCGCATAGCGCTGATTGATCTTAATCTCGACAGCACCACTGAGCACAACCTCGAACAGTGCGGCGGCGGAGGCGTCGAGGTCCTCGCGTTTAGCATTGTAGACGAACAGAGTCGGCCTCGTGGCGAACAGCGAGCCTTTCTGCGCCAGCAGCGACATCGAAAACGGCGGGATGGGTCCGGAAGACTGCCCGAAGCTGACGAACATACCGAGCGGCTTGAGGCAGTCGAGCGAGGCCGGAAATGTGTCGTTGCCCACGGAATCATAGACAACGTCGCATTTCCTGCCGCCGGTGATGGCGGCGACGCCGGCGACGAAATCCTGCTCCTTGTAGTTGATGACGTGATCGAAACCGTGTGCCTTGGCCAGTTCGATCTTGTCGGCAGAGCTGGCGGTGCCGATGACCGTCGCCCCGAGATGCTTCGCCCACTGGCCCAGAATGAGCCCGACGCCGCCGGCCGCTGCATGAAACAGGATCGTGTCGCCTGCCTTCACCTTGAAGGTCCGGCGCAGCAGATATTCCGCGGTCATGCCCTTCAGCATCATGGCGGCCGCCTGTTCGTCGCTGATGCCGTCCGGCACCTTGACGACCTTGCTGGCATCGATGACGCGCTCTTGCGCATAAGCGCCCGTCGTCACGGCATAGGCAATCCGGTCGCCGGGCTTCAGCCAGTCGACGCCCTGGCCGACTTCCAGCACCATGCCGGCGGCTTCGCTGCCCGGAATGAGCGGAAACCCGCCGGGCGGCGGATAGAGGCCCGAGCGATGATAGACATCGATGAAGTTGAGACCGATCGCGGTATGCCTGATCAGGATATGGCCCGAACCCGGCTGGCCGGGATCGGCGTCTTCATAGGTCAGGACTTCCGGGCCGCCATTGGCATGGATGCGGATCGCTTTGGACATGGACGGGATTCCTTGAAAAGCGGCTGGTCAGGCCTTTTTGGCGCCGAGGTTTGGAAAGAACTGCATGAGGCCACCAATGGTTGCAAGGTAGAGCCCGGTAACGGTAATGCCGATCTTGGTGAAGGTGCCGACCTGCTCGCCCAGCACGCCGATCTGATCGTAGAAAGCGGCGAGCGCCGCCTGCGCAAGCGCAAGCGCGCCAAAGGCGCACCACAACAGTGTCATGCCGAGATTGATCGGCCGCAGCCGCTCCACCCGCACCGGATGGATAAAGTTTATCGGGACAAAAGTCAGAATACCGGCCACCACGACCACCGCGAACGAAACCCATTGTCCCGGTTCGATGACGAATAGAGTGAACACCACCATGTTCCAGACCACGGGGAATCCCTTGAAGAAGTTCTCCTTCGTCTTCATGCCGGTGTCGGCATAATAGATCGCGCTCGACACGACGATGATGGCGGCCGAAAGGAACGAGAGGCCTTCGCCCATGAAGCCCCGTTGGTAGAGCGCGAAGGCCGGGATCAGCACGTAGGTCACATAGTCGATAATGTTGTCGAGGAGTTCGCCGGACCAGGTCGGCAGGATTTCCTTGACCTCCAGCTTTCGGGCGATCGGCCCATCGATGCCATCGACGAACAGCGCCAGTCCGAGCCACCAGAACATTGCCGTCCAGCGCTCCTCGCTCGCCGCGACCAGCGACAGGAAAGCCAGGAACGAACCGGAGGCGGTCAGCAGATGCACCGAAAACGCGCGCGCCTGCGGCCAGGTGACCTTCTTCTTCGGTCGCGGAATCCGCTCGGTGATCTTCTCGGCGATTTTCCGGGCCTTTGTGTTCTTTCTCACGGGCCCCGCCAATCCAGCTTGCAGATTTCGGCCGAGCGGCCGGCGAAATTCCAGTTGCGGCCAAAGGCGCGCATCTTGCTCTTGTCGGACCTCGCCACGATGATCTCCGGCGCGATCCAGTATTCGGAATTCGTGATCACCGTATCCTTCTCGCGGTCCTTGCCCGCGATTGGCGTGACCGCCCCGTCGATGATCTTCGGTATCTGGAAAATACGCGTCTTGTCCCGCGTCTCGTAGGTAATCGGCACCTGTTCGACGCCCAGGAATTTGCCGACAAGGATTGAGAGCAGCGACGTCGTCCCGCCGGCCTTGCCGGTGAAGATCTTGGTCAATGCCTTGACCACGTAGACCGAGGCTCTGATGTCGATGAACAGGCCCGCGGTCCAGTTGCCGCGGCTCATGTAACCGGGGATTTCCATGATCAGCCCAAGATTGAGGCCGGAAAGGTCGACCTCGCCGAAATGGCCGGCGTCGATACGAAAACCCGCCCAGGTCTGGCAATAGCCCTCGGTCGGAGGATGACTGCCAAGCGACAGCACGCAAGGACAAAAAACCGTGCAATTGCAGGAGAGTACGAGCTCTCCTTTCATTGCCCAGCTTTGATCTGCCATCGAATTTCCCCCCGTCATAGCGAGACTACTAGCAGCGCGGCTGCCCAGACAAGCAGTATCGCACCGGCCAGCCGGGTTGGAAGACTGCCCGTCGTCTGTTTTTCAATCAGAGTGAACACACCGATCAGCGCCATCCAGAAGACATTCATCACGCCCACGGCGAACATCACCAGCATCAATGCCCAGCAACATCCCAGGCACCAGATGCCTTGCGCGGCGCCGAGCCGAAACACGCGGACCGTCTCGGCACTCCAGTTCGAAAACAGGATCGAGAACGGGTTCCGGCATTTCGTCAGGCAGGCCTCCTTGAGGCCGCTGAACTGGTAGAGGCCGGCAACCAGCAAGGCGAGCCCACCAGCAACGCCAAGCACCGGATCGAATATCTCTCCGGAGGCGGCGAATGCGTGGACGGCAAGTGTCAGTGCCGCAAACAACATCGAGGCGGCAAGCCAGACGTAGAGATAGCCGGCAACCAGCACCAGCGGATGGACGACTGACTCCCCTTTGATCCGCGCCGTATCGGCGATCTCGCAATAAATGCGGATCATTGGTGCCGCGGATGGCAGCATCGCGGCGATCGCCATGAGAAACCACATGAGGATGAGCGCCAGGGTATGCGGGCCGATGCTTGCGTCGAGCGGCGCTGGTGAAAGGCAGAGCGCGAAGAACCGTTCGAAGACGGCCGGTAACGGCAGTTGCGGCAAATTACGCAACAAAGCATCGCCTGGCGCGCTGATCTGGGCTTCGGCGCTGCGAATCGCCATCGCGGCAAGCAGCAGCCAGGCCAGTGCGATGCTTACACCGACGACGACGTTGACCGTCAAGCGCGGGCTGCGCGCGACGTTTGCCGTGGCGCGGCCGGCACGATCGAGGTGGCTGAAATCATCCTGTTGGCCGGTCATTCCACTCGAATGGGCCGAATCGCCGCGTTGATCAAGCCGCATGATCTGCCCTATATGCGTCTCTTGACGGGTAGGTCTGAAGGCCACCTCGCACAGCAAGCCGGAAACCGATCTTGGAGCATCAGGAAACAGCGCGGATACTGATCGCAGGCACGGGGCCGGCGGGATTGATCGCTGCACTTGCCTTCGCCGATGCCGGCTTTCCGGTGACGATTGCCGGGCCCGAGGTTTCGGCTCCCGACGGCCGCACCACGGCGCTCATGACGCCTGCGCTGAAAGTGCTCGAACGGCTGGGCGTGCTCCAGGACATCGAGCCCGAGGCCGCACCCTTGAAGGTGATGCGCATTGTCGATGCGACCGGCCGGCTGATCCGCAGTCCCGTCGTCACTTTCCGCGCCAGCGAGATCGACGAGGAACAGTTCGGCCTGAATATGCCCAACAGCGTCCTTGGACCCGCGCTTGCCGGCAAGGTGGCCGCGCATTCCGGGATCGAATGGCGCAGATCGATGGTGAAGGCCTGGCATCTTGGCGGCGACAAAGCTCATGCCGCGCTGGCTGACGGCAGCGAGATCGATGCATCGCTTGCGGTCGCTGCCGATGGTCGCCTGTCGCCGGCCCGCGAGGCCGCCGGCATCTCGACGGCGGCGCGCGCCTACCCTCAGGCGGCGCTCGTCCTCAATTTTGGCCACAGCCGCGAACATGGCTTCACCTCGACGGAGTTCCATACCGAGACTGGCCCGTTCACGCAGGTTCCGCTGCCGGGCAATCGCTCCAGCCTTGTCTGGGTGGTCAAGCCCGAGACCGCCAGGGAGCTTGCCGCGTTGGACGGCGCAACGCTCTCGCTGCGGATCGAACGAAAGATGCAGTCGATGCTCGGCCGAGTAATCGTGGAGCCGGGCCGCCAGATTTATCCATTATCGACGGTGACCCCTCTGCGTTTCGCGGCGCGACGGGTGGCGCTTGTCGGTGAAGCCGCGCACGTCTTCCCGCCGATCGGTGCGCAAGGCCTCAACCTAGGCATCAGGGATATCGACGATCTAATTGGAATCGCAACGGAAAATCGCGGAGATCCCGGCGCTGCCGAGGCCCTTGCAGCCTACGATTTCAAACGTCGGCCTGACATCCTCGCGCGGAGTAGCGCGGTCAATCTGCTCAACGTGTCGCTTCTTTCCGATATGTTGCCGGCGCAAATGGCGCGTGGCGTCGGTCTCGGCGTGCTTGGTGGTTTTGCACCGCTTCGCGCCTTTTTCATGCGCGAAGGGCTGCGTCCCGGCAGCGGCTTTGCGGCCCTTGCGGGCGGCCTGCGGAAGCCGATGCGGCAGCGGTAGCGATTTTGCGGGCTTTGCCGCGGCATCGCGACGTTCATCCAAAACCTTTGTTGCGCATTCCGCGTATTTTGAAGGCGCTCGGACGCTCGGGATTGAATTGATGCGGAGTCTGCGCCAAATAAAGTCAAGGAATTCAATGGTGAGTACGATGAAAACGGCCAAATTCGCGATCGGACAGGTGGTTCGCCACCGGCTGTTCCCGTTCCGAGGCATTATTTTCGACGTCGATCCGCAATTCGCCAACACCGACGAATGGTACGAAGCCATCCCCGCCGACGTGCGGCCGCGCAAGGACCAGCCGTTCTACCACCTGCTCGCCGAGAATTCGGAAACCGAATACATCGCCTATGTCTCAGAGCAGAATCTGCTCGAGGATCAGTCGGGAGAACCTGTCCGCCATCCGCAGATCAAGGAAATGTTCGACAAGAAGCCGGATGGGCGCTACGCGCCGAAACGGCAGTCCAGGCACTGACTTCCGGCATGCTGAGAGGGACAGAAATGAAAAAGCGGGCATGACCCCGCTTTTTTGACTCGATCATGACCCGATGGTGGATCAGTTCGCGGTCTTCGCCTTATCCTGCTCGTCCTTGAGCTTCTTGGCGAAGTCCTGGTTGTTCTTGGCGACGAAGTCCTGGAGCTTCTTCTGCCGGTCCTCGATGTCCGACTGCTGCAGCGGGGGGCCGTCATAGGCACCGCTGAAGCCCTGCAACGCGATCTTGATCGGGTTGGCCTGGTTCTGGAAATTGATCGAGGTCAGCGTGATCCCCTGACCCTTCTTGAACGAGGCGACGAGCTGGTCGGTCAGCGGCACTTCGGCCACGCAACGATCCGGGAAGCAGATGACATAGTCGAGCTTCTGCGCCTTGCCGGTGTCGATCTGCAGGCCGATGCCGGGAGGCACGAGGCGACCGGTCGGGACCGTCACCTGGAACACCTTGCGGTTCACCTTGCCCTTGAGCTCGATCAGGCTGACGCCGGTGACGAGCTGGCCATTGCCAGCGGTGACGATGTTCTGGACATTGCAGATGTCGACATCTTCCTGCTTGGTGCAGGCCTTGAACCAGCCCTGCGGAATCTGCGGCTGCTGCTGCGCGGAAGCAGAGGGAAGTCCTGCGCCGAGAAAGCCAACCACGCCTGCGGCCATGACCGACAGGCGGTACGCGTTGCTGTTCAGGCTCGTCATGTCGTGTACTTCCTCTCAATGATCCCGGGACCGGCTTCTTCGTGCCGTGTGGTCCAGCTACCTGTTGCCAAAATGAGGCAACAGAATGACTTCGGACGGCGTGTTACACTGCAAGCGGCGTCGAATCCAGCCCGCCCACTTGTAATTCTTGACGACGCCATTGGCCGCCACGCAGTTGCCCCATGCTAGGGTGCGGACCGAATCATCAAGCCGACCTGTTAAGGAGACGGTCATGGGCCGCGTTCTTGTTTGGCTGGTCACCGCACTGTCGTTTTTCACCCTGTCGTCGCCACCGGCGCTGTCGGAACCGAAATACGCGATTGCGATGCAGGGCGAACCGGCCCTGCCGCCGGACTACACCCATTTCAGCTACGTCAATCCCGACGCGCCGAAGGGTGGCAGCATCACTTATTGCGTCGTCGGCAGCTTCGACAATCTAAACCCTTTCATCCTGAAAAGCCTGCGCACGACGGCGCGCGGCATGATGGACACGATTTTCGGCAATCTGGTGTTCGAGCCGCTGATGCAGCGCAGTGCAGACGAGGCTTTTACCCTCTATGGGCTTTTGGCCGACACAGCTGACATGGACCCCGAGCGCAAGAGCATCGAGTTCCATCTCAACCCGAACGCCAAATGGTCGGATGGTCAGCCGGTGACGCCGGAAGACGTGCTGTTCACTTACGATGCCTATACGCAGAAAGGCCGCCCGCCCTATAGCGACCGCATGGCCAGGATCGCCAAGCTCGAAAAGACCGGCGACCATAGCGTGCGCTTCACCTTCAACGACAAGGCCGATCGTGAGTTTCCCCTGATCATCGCGCTGACGCCGATCATCCCCAAGCACGCGTTCGACATCGATACTTTCGACAGAACGACGCTGAAGCCGTTGATCGGAAGCGGTCCCTACGGGATCGCGCAGGTGACGCCCGGCCAACGCATCATCTTCAAGCGCAACCCCGACTACTGGGGCAAGGACATTCCCGCCAAGCGCGGTTTCGACAATTACGACCAGATCACCATCGAGTATTTTCTCAACGCCAACGCCAAGCTCGAAGCCTTCAAGAAGGGACTTTGCGCCATCGATGACGACGGCGATCCGGTGAAACGCGAGCGCGATCTCGACTTTCCCGCCTTTCATAGGGGTGACGTGGTTTCTGAAACCTTCGACACCGGCATTCCGCCCGTCGTGACCGGTTTTCTGTTCAACACGAGGCTACCGAAGTTTTCCAACCCGGTGGTTCGGCGTGCGCTCGGCATGCTTTATGATTTCGAATGGGCCAACAAAAATCTGTTCGGCGGCAAGTACACCCGCACGATGAGCTATTGGCAAAATTCGGAACTTTCCGCGCTCGGCCATCCGGCTGACGACAGGGAAAAGGCGCTTCTGGCGCCCTACCCCGGCCGCGTGCCGGCCGACGTAATGGACGGCACCTGGAAACCGCCGGTGACGGACGGTTCGGGCCAGGACCGCAAGGTGCTGAAGACCGCTTTCGACCTTCTGAAAAGCATCGGCTACCAAGTGAACAACGGCACGATGATCGATCCCGATGGCAAACCTTTTGGCTTCGAGATCCTGACCGCCTCGCAGGACGAAGAGCGTCTGGCCGGCATCTACCAGCGCACATTGGAGAAGATTGGCATCAACGTCAGCATCCGCAGCCTCGACGGCGACCAGATCCAGTCGCGCAAGCAGCGTTTCGATTTCGAAGTCCTGATCGGCTCCAGCGGCTTCAACAATTCGTTGTCCCCTGGCATCGAACAGATCGGGCGCTGGTCGTCCGCCGCGGCCAGGACGGAAGGATCGTTCAATCTCGCCGGCGTCGCCGATCCGGCGATCGATGCGGCCATCGACGCAATGCTGCGAGCCCGTTCGAAGGAGGATTATGTCGCGGCGGTTCGCGTTCTCGACCGGCTGCTGATCTCCGGCAATTACATGGTGCCGATGCAATACAACACGCAGCAGTGGCTTGCTTACTGGAATTATCTGGAACATCCGCGAAAGACGCCCATATTCGGTTACCAGTTGCCGACCTGGTGGCGCAAACCGAACTGAAAATCCGGAGATAGAGATGAACGAAGCGAACACCATAACCGTCGATGTGGTGTCGGACGTCGTCTGCCCGTGGTGCTTCATCGGTCAGAAGCGGCTGGACAAGGCGATCGCCGCGGCCGGAGATGTCGAAGTTCATATACGCTGGCGGCCGTTCCAGCTCGATCCCACCATCCCGCCGCAAGGCAAGGATCGCCGCGACTACATGCTGGCCAAGTTCGGCAGCGAGGAGCGCATTCGCGAAATTCATGCCCGCATCGAGCCGCTTGGCGAGGCCGAGGGCATCTCCTTTGCCTTCGATGCCATAAAGGTGACACCGAACACGCTCGACGCGCATCGGTTGATCCGCTGGGCCGGTGCCGCCGGCGAGGACGTTCAAAACAGGCTGGTGCGCCGCCTGTTCCAGCTGAATTTCGAGGAGGGCGTCAACGTCGGCGACCATATGGTACTGGTCGAAGCTGCCCGCGAGGCCGGCATGGACGCCTCGGTTGTTGAAACGCTCTTGCCGAGCGACGCCGATGTCGAAGCAGTCCGCACGGAAATCGCGACCGCGTCGCGCATGGGCATCACAGGCGTCCCGTGCTTCCTGCTCGAGGGTAAATATGCCGTGATGGGCGCGCAGGACGCGGACACGTTGGCTGATGCGATCCGTCAGGTCGCGGCGGCCAAGGCGCGTGGTGAATTGGAAAAGGCCGACTGAGGCCAGCAGACGTCACTTCGCCGCCATTTTGGCCTTGCTGATGAGAGAATCAGCCATCGTTGGCGCGCTGGTACGGATCAACCCCTTGGTTGATGACGGGACAGGCGAGTTTGGCGACGTCGCTGCGGCAAGGAATCAGACATTGAGGGCGGCGTACTTCGGGAATTCTGGCCAGGCCCAGTAAGAAAATCCCCCGCCCCACACGGCTTTTGAGTCACAAAGCCGTGTACGAAGCTTCCCTAAGGGAAGATCGGCCACGGCCACGGCCGTGGCGCCTAAATGCCTGAAATCCGCGGAAATTTTCTGGTCATCATCCACCGTTTTTATGGCAATTCGATCTTCAATCTGTTGCCTCAGGGCAACGGCCGCGGCGGTTTTCTGGTCGGCCCGGTTTAAAATTAATGGAAAATGATCAATTGGTGTTACCATCCGTAACAAAACAAAAAAGGTTTGGGCGGGATCGTGATTCGGATCGGCAGACGATCGCAAGAGTCAGTACCGGATGGACTACACCGCGGCGCCGCAGGGCAGTCGCATTTGACGCCGGTATCCTCGATGCGCAATTTCTGGGGGCTCATGCGAGCCTACTGGGTCTCGGACCGCTGGAAGGAAGCCTGGACGCTGACTCTGGTGATCGCGCTGCTCACCGCGCTGTCCAGCAAGGCCAGCGTATGGTTCGCCATGGCTTCGGGCGAATTGGTGAACTCAATTGCCTTCCTGCACGACGCCGCCAACACCCGTCCGCTGGAGACAATCCTGACCAACGGCGGCGTGCTGGTGCTGCTCGTCCTGCTCAAGGATGCCGGCTTCACTGGTATTCGCAATCTCGTCTCGGCAACCTTGCACCGCAAATGGCGTGGCTGGCTGAATGACAAATTCAACCAGGCCTTGCTCGACGGCAACCATACCCATTTCCATGCTCAACATGGTTCCGCGGACGGCGGCATCGTTGCGCCCGACAATGTCGACCAGCGCATCCAGGAATCGATCAAGGACATGACCGGCGGTGCGATCGGCCTCGCCATGGGCGTGCTGGGGCTGGCGACTTCGCTCTACTTTATCGGCCAGAACCTGCTGCAGTCGTCAGTGGAGGTCAAAGGTCTGGAGTTCCTTGGCAGCTATGGCAGCGCCGTTCTTGCCCTTCTCGCGGTCGCCACTTACGTGCCCCTCAACACCTGGATCGCGGTCAAGCTCGGCAGCCTGCTCGAACGTCTCAATATTCGCATGCAGAAGGCCGAGGGAAGCTATCGTAGCGAACTGACGACATTCCTGCGCCGCAGCTTCCATGTCGCCGCCTCACATGGCGAGGGCGTGCAGAAAATGATGCACGACCGGCTCTATGTCGACATCGATCGCACCTGGGGACGGCTGAATGTCGTCAACACGAGCTATATGTCGTTCGAGTTGATCTACAATTTCATCGGCGCCCGTATTGTGGCCTATGCTCCTGGCCTGGTGCCGTTCATCCACAGCCGCCTGGACTATAAAGGCTACATCACCGGCTCCGAAATGGTGGGCCAACTCATCAGCCAGTGTTCGTGGTTCATCCATGTCATGCCCGCCATCGCCACGCTTCGCGCCAATAGCCAGCGTGTGACGGAGCTCGCCAACGCGATCGAGAATGTCCAGCACCCACAGGAATTCTACAGCCAGAGCGGCCGTTCCGACTTCCACTACGCCAGCCAAAATCCGGTTTTCGGCCTGACCATCCAGAAGCTGGAGCTGGCGCACCAGGGCGAGGACGCGACGCCATTCCTCAGTTCCGCCAACCTGCGCTTCCGGCGCGGTGAATGGACCTTCCTGAAAGGCGAATCCGGTTGCGGTAAGACCTCGCTGATCAAGGCGATCAACGGCTTGTGGCCCTACGGCCGCGGCACCATCGTCTTCCCCGAGGGCGTGAAGAGTTTTTATGCCGCCCAGGAGGTCAAGCTGCCGCAGGTGTCGCTGAAGCAGCTTGTCTGCCTGCCCGGCTCCGAACGCGATCATGGCGATGCCCAGGTCGCGTCGGCGCTGCACAAGGCTGGCCTTGGCGATTTCATCGAACACATGGCCAATGAAAGTCGCGAGGGCAAAAGCTGGGATCAGGTCCTGTCGGGCGGCCAGAAACAGAAGCTGGTGGTGGCTCGTATCATACTGCAGCAGCCGGGACTGTTGTTCCTCGACGAAGCGACCGGTGCTCTCGACCCTGACGGCAAGATCGCCTTCCACCAGGCCATCAAGGACAACTGCCCCGATGTGACGGTGATCAGTGTCATGCACGAAGCCGTGGCGCCGAGATCGGCTGCCGGCACCGAGTTCTACCACTCGATGGTCCTGATTGCCGACGGTGTCGCCACGAAGAAACCGCTCGCCCCGAGCCTGCCCCTCGAACTCACCACGATCCTGGCCCAGCCAAGGCCGGTCGAGGACAAATGGACGCGGTTCTCGCGCCGGCTGAAGCAGAAATAACGATGACGTCACCGGGACTTGCCGCGTCAAACGGCGGACGGTGATCACAGTCTCGCGATCGGCGCCGCTCGGCACTGTTTTACTTCCTCACTGCGATTGACTCGGCAAGGCGCGCTCCTATGTTGCGCCGGCTTGCAGACAGTCAAAAGCGAACCCGCAAGCGGAAAGGTCACCGCGCCATGCCTGGCGACAGTCACAGTCGAACGCAACCGCCGTCCGCCTCGACGTGACCTGAATGGTTCATGTCCTGCCGGACGGCAAGGAGTGAACCATGAACGATTTTTCCCCCGTAGCGGACGACGAGGCCGTCGCCATCGCCCGCATCCTTGCCAATGACCACGTCGCCGACGTCGTCGAGGCGCTCAATCATGAATCGCGCGAAACCGCGACGGAGCTGCTTTGCGCCGTACCCTTCGAACGGCTGGTCGAGATTTTCGATCAGCCGGAGCTTGAGGGCGCGCCCGAACTGGCGGAGGCCCTGCCCCGTCCCAAGGCGAGCAAGCTGCTCACCGCCATGTCCGTCGACCGCGCGGCCGACATTCTGCGCGAGCTCGAAGAGCCGGCACGCTCCGAACTGCTCGGCGCATTGGCGCCGCCGCTGCGCGCGACCCTGCTTTCCATTCTGGGCTATCCCGAAGGCAGTGCCGCCTCGATCATGACGACGGAGTTCGTCAGCGTTCCCTCCGACTGGACCGTCGGGCGCACGCTCGATTACATCCGCAAGGTCGAGCGGACGCGCGAGACCGTCTATGCAATCTACATCGTCGATCCGCAAACACACCTCCTGGTGCGGTCGACCGGCTTGCGTCGGCTCATCACCGGTGAGCCGGACGACTCGATCCTGTCGGTGGCGCCCGATCGCATGCCGGTGACGGTCAGCCCGCTGACCGATCGCGAAAACCTGGCGCAGACGATCTCCAAATACGATCTGCTCGCCGTTCCGGTGGTGGACCACGGCAAGATCCTCGGCATCGTCACCATCGACGACATCATCGACACGATGATCGAGGAGACCACGGAGGACGTACATCGCTTCGGCGGCATGGAGGCTCTGGACGAGCCGTATATGAAGATGAGCTTCCTCGCCATGATCAAGAAGCGTGGCGGCTGGCTCTGCGCGCTGTTCATCAGCGAGATGCTGACGGCCAATGCGATGCAAAGCTATGAGGGCGAGCTGGAGAAAGCGATCGTGCTGACGCTGTTCATTCCGCTGATCATGAGCTCGGGCGGCAATTCCGGCTCGCAGGCGACATCGCTGGTCATCCGTGCGCTGGCGCTGCGCGAGATCGGCCTTCGCGACTGGTGGCGGGTGGCATTGCGCGAATTGCCCACCGGTCTCGTGCTTGGCGCCATGCTCGGCGTGGTCGGCGTCTGCCGCATCGCGCTCTGGCAATATATGGGCTTTTACGACTATGGCCCGCACTGGCCGCTGATCGCCACGACTGTCGGCGCCGCACTGGTCGGCATCGTCACCTTCGGTTCGCTGTCGGGGTCGATGCTGCCTTTCGCCCTGAAACGGGTCGGTTTCGACCCCGCCAGCGCATCCGCGCCGTTTGTCGCCACGCTGGTCGATGTCACCGGACTGGTAATCTATTTCTCGGTGGCGCTGGTCATCCTGCGCGGCACGTTGCTGTAGCGGTTTGACCGCCGCCGCCGGCCAAGGCTGACGGCGGCGCGATAGCCGAGGCGTCAGATGCGCTCGCCGTCCTTCACGCGGTAGGTCGGCTTGTACATGGTGACGAGCTCTTCTGCCGCGGTCGGATGAACGGCCATTGTGCGGTCGAAATCATCCTTGGTCAGCCCCGCCTTCAGGGGGATGCCGAGCAGCTGTGCCATTTCGCCGGCGTCCGGCCCTAGTATGTGGGCGCCGAGAACCTTGCGCGAAGCGCCGTCGACGACCAGCTTGATCAGCATCTTTTCCTCACGGCCCGACAACGTGTGCCGCATCGGCCGGAAGCTGGTGCGGTAGATCTCGATGTCGGCGAAGCGTTTGACGGCTTCGTCCTCCGATAGGCCGACCGTGCCGATTTCCGGTTGCGAGAAGACGGCGGTCGCGATTGTATCGTGGTCGGGCGCCGTCGGATTATCCTTGAACGCCGTCTCGACGAAGCACATCGCTTCGTGGATCGCCACCGGCGTCAGCTGCACGCGGTTGGTGACATCGCCGATTGCCCAGATATTGTCGATGTTGGTGCGGGAATAATCATCGACTTTGATCGCACCGGTCGCGGTGGCCATCTCGATGCCTATACCTTCCAGGCCCATATTCTCGCTGTTGGGGATGCGGCCGATGGCCAGCATCACCTGGTCGACCGTCAGCACCTGCCCGCTGATGAGCTGCGCGTCGAGCCGCCCGTCCGGCCGCTTGCTGACCGATTCGGAGACGGAATGGCAAAGGATTTTGATCCCCTTCTTTTCCATCGTCTCATGCAGCGTGCGCCGCAGGTCCATGTCGAAGCGGCCAAGAATTTCCTTGCCGCGATAGACCAGCGTGGTGTCGACGCCGAGCCCGTGAAAGATGTTGGCGAACTCGACCGCGATATAGCCGCCGCCCTCGATCATGATCGCCTTCGGCAGTTCCTTGAGGTCGAAAGCCTCATTGGAAAAGATGCAGTGTTCGTGGCCGGGCAGTGCCGGATGCGCCGCCGGACGGCCGCCGGTGGCGATCAGGATCTGATCGGCGGTGACGGTGCGGTCCTCGCTCAGGAGATGGATCACGTGCGGGTCGACGATCATCGCCCGCGAATGAAAGGTCTCGCCGCCCGGACCCTCGACGTTTTTCTTGTAGATCGACTCCAGGCGGCTGATCTCGCGGTCCTTGTTGGCGACCAGCGTCTGCCAGTCGAAACTGGCTTCCGGGACCGTCCAGCCGTAACCGGCGGCGTCGGCGAAATGCTCGGGAAATTGCGAGGCATAGACATAGAGCTTTTTCGGCACGCAGCCCCTGATGACGCAGGTGCCGCCAAAACGGTATTCTTCGGCGATGCCGACGCGCTTGCCGAGCGCTGCCGTGACCCGTGCCGCCCTCACCCCGCCGGAGCCTCCGCCGATGACGAAGAGGTCGTAATCATAACCGGCCATGAAGCGGCTCCTTGAACGCCAAAATGTGAGTGACAGGTAGGCCGCAAACCACCAAAAGAAAAGCCCGGACAGGCCGGGCTTTACAGATGGCCGCAAAGGCCGCGTTTGAAATGCGGATCAGTTCTGCGTGTCGTCGGCAGGAGCCGAACCGTCGGCGGGTGCGGCGCCATCCGCCGGGGCCGCATTGTCGGCCGGAGCGGCGCCATCGGCGGGCGCAGGCGCAGCCGGCGCCTTCGCTTTTGCCGCCGCCGCCAGCGTTTCGCCGACCTGCTGGGCAAGATCGCGAGCTACGCCGTTCTGCCAGATGTCGGCGGCCTTGACGAGGTCGCGTGTCACGGTCGGGCCGCTGTCGAGCAGCTTCTTGCCGGACTCGGAGCTGTAGAAGGCCGCGATGTCGGTGAGTTCCTTTTCGGAAAACACTTTCGCATAGGCAAGAGCCGCTTCCTTCTCGAGATCCGCGCGGCGCGAGGCCATCGCTAGTGCCTTCTCGTTGATCGTCTTGCCGATCAGCTCCTGCATGTCAGGGTTCTTCTGGATGAGCTGCGATTCGAGCGCCGCGGCGGCCTGCGGCAGGATGTTGTCGAACGGGTCGGTCGCGTGGATCGCGGCAACCGCGGCGCGTGCGGCCTTCAGATGCGATTCCGTGACATCCTGCGCGAAGACAGGCGAGGAGAACGCGAAGACGGCCGAAGCCGCCACAAGGACGGAAAGACGGCGAACCCGGTTATGCAACATCATGATCGGTAGAACTCCCTGGTTTTCGGGCGGCATGGACAGTTTGGATACCGTCGCCGCCGGCGATTATGGCCGCTGACGCCAGCCCGATGAAAAGACCGTGCTCGACCACGCCAGGAATGGCGTGGAGAGCATTCGAAAGCGCTCTTGTATCCGGAATGCGGCCAAAAGATGCATCGAGGATAAAATGGCCGCCGTCTGTAACAAAAGGCTGGCCTCCCGTCATCCTCAATGTCACCGGACCGGAAAGGCCGAGATTTTCAGCCGCCACGGCCACGGCGATCTCGGTCGCGCGCAGGCCGAACCGGTTGACTTCGACGGGAAGAGGAAACCGGCCGAGCGTCTCGACCATCTTCGAACGGTCGGCGATGACGATCATGCGCTGCGAGGCCGCGGCCACGATCTTCTCACGCAGCAGCGCACCGCCGCCGCCCTTGATCAATGTCAGCTCTGGGTCGACTTCGTCGGCGCCGTCAACGGTGAGATCGAGTTCGGGCGTTTCCTCCAGCGTCGACAGCGGCACGCCGAGTTCGCGGCACAGCGCAGCGGTGCGTTCCGAGGTTGGCACCCCTGTTATGATCATGCCGGAGGCAACTTTGTCGGCGAGCAGCCGCACGAACTCGTCGGCAGTGGTGCCGGTACCGATGCCGAGCCGCATGCCGTCGGTGACATGGGCAAGGGCGGCCCGCGCGGCCTCGACCTTCAATTGCCTCGCATCCATGCCGTTTGCTGCCCCGAAACCTAATGCATGGCGCCCAAAAGTGACCTTGGTTTTGGGAAACGACATGCATGAAACAAAGACCCAAAGCGCGCCGCAGGGAGTCCGTTTCGACGCAGCGCGCTTTAGCGTTTCGGGCTCCTAGCACTTTTGCCGGCCGGGTCAAAGCCTTTGGCGGCGGCCTCACCAGTCTGCTTGCCTTAAAGCGTCGCAGCCGCTATCGCGTGCCGATGCACAAACCTGCGCAGGATGGATCATGAGTCGCCCGATCATCGTGTTCGACCTCGATGGAACGCTGATTGACACGGCGCCGGACCTGCTCGACAGCCTCAACCACAGCCTGGCGGCCAGCCAACTGGCGGCCGTCGAAGAAGCCGGCTTCAGACGCTTCGTCGGCCATGGCGGCCGGGTGATGATCGAACGGGCGCATGCCGCGCAGCAACGATCTCTCAAGGTTGAGGAGCACGACCGGCTGCTGAAACTATTCCTCGATCACTACACTGACAATATTCCTGGCAAATCCCGCCCCTACCCCGGCGTGATCGAGGCGATTGCCCGCTTTGAGAAGGCCGGCTATCTGCTGGCCATCTGCACGAACAAATACGAAGCCAACTCGCTGGCGCTGATCGAAGCGCTTGGCTTTACCAGGCATTTCGCGGCAATTGCCGGGCAGGACACGTTCGCGTTCCGCAAGCCCGATCCGCGTCACCTGATCGAAACCATCAAACGGGCCGGCGGCGATCCGCACTGCGCCTTGATGGTGGGCGATTCGCAAACAGATATCGACACCGCCAAGGCCGCCGGCATTCCTGTCGTCGCCGTCGACTTCGGCTACACCGACCGTCATGTGCGCGAGTTCGAGCCCTCGGCGGTGATATCGCATTTTGATGCATTGACGCTCGATCTGGCGCAAGGGCTGATCGGCGCCGCCGCACACTGAGCGCCGGCGATGAAAATGTCTCCGGAACGGCCCCTGGCGGGACCGCAAATCCGATCTGTGTGAGAATACCAGACACTGCCTTGACTTAACGGGCCGGCCTCCCTTATATCGCGGCTCGCTTGGCCTTCGGGAACGAGCGGGCGATTAGCTCAGCGGGAGAGCACACCCTTCACACGGGTGGGGTCGCAGGTTCAATCCCTGCATCGCCCACCATCTATTTGCTGGCATCACATCGGCAGCTACAGTCCGCCCCTTCAGCGTTCTGCCTTTTTGCGCAGGCATTGAAACGTCGGGATGCAGGCACGACGACGTGACGCCAACGTTGTATGGCCATGAGTATTGAAGCGGCCATCGTGGTTTTTGGCATAGGACGCTTGTCTTGCCGCAACTGCAAATCCTTGGATCGGATGACCCGGCATGCCCACATGCGGAACAAACCTGCATGGCAGCGAGTTTCCCTCCGTCGAACTTGAGGGAAAACCATGTCCAGATTTCTGCTTGCGACCTCCGTCGCCGTTCTTCTCGCCGCCGGGCCTGCCTTTGCCGCGGATGAAACTCCGCTGCCGCCACCCAATGCCAAGAAGCTGTCGGAGATCATCGCCAAGGTCGAGCAGCGTGACGGGTTTCGCTACGTGAAAGAGGTCGACTGGGACAAGGACGGCTACACCGTCACCTACTACACCTCGGACAAGGCAAAGGTCGAAATCGACTTCGATCCTGTGACGGCCGAACCAAAATAGGATTCGTAGGGATATCCTCGTCGCGAATGCGCTGCCTACGAGCATTCTCAACGACGAAACGGGAGCCCAAATTGTCCATCCTTGGGGTATGTTATGCGCCGGCGCGGGCCGCGCCTTGGGCAAACCTGTTGGCTTGGGGACCGTGATGCGATGTTTCGTTAGAACTTATTTGCTGTCTGTGCTCGCCATCGTCCCAGCCGGCAGTTTCCTTGCCGTTTCTCCGGCGCGGGCCGATGGGCCGTCCTTCGACTGCGCCAAGGCAAGCCTGCCGGCGGAAAAGGCGATCTGCGCCGACCCGCAACTGTCGGCGATCGATCTACTGGTTTCGAAGGCGTACAAGGGTTTCGAGCCGGCGTTCGGCGGCGACAAGCGCAAGATTGCCCGCGGGCTGATCGCCGACCGCAATGCCTGCAAGAGCGATACGGCCTGTGTCGTCAGCGCGCTCAACAACGCCTTGCAGACCTATGGGAATGCGCCATCCTGGGTGCAGGACTACAACGTCGCGCTGATTGGCAAGAAGGCGCTCGAAGCCGCCGGGCGAAACCCCGGGCGTAACGATCAGCCCTTGCCCTTAGCAATCGGCCAATGCGCATCGACGCACATCAAGACGCTTACCACGCGCCTCGGCGACGATCCGCTGGAAACGGCCAGTCCCGACGCGGGCAGCGCGGCCACGTTCACCAATGGTGGCGGGGCTGTCTCCTATGATCGCGAGCCTGGATTGGCCGCCTCGAAAGTTGGAGAACCGGTCATCATGTGCTTGATCGCGATTCCCAGGGACTGCCCCAAGGACGACGACCGTGGCCGGGTCTATTATTCCGTCGACCTCGTCGCGAAAGGCTCCTGGGCTCTGCCGGATTCGCAGCATATGTGCGGCGGCGCCTGAGTGGCTGGTCCGCCTGCGTCGGGCCTCGACGCTGGCCAGGTCTTCCGTCTCCCCTTGCGTCAATTCGCCATTGATGGCTGACTGTAGGATGAACGGGCTTCACGGGGGTGGGCATGTCGACTGCGAAGCACTTGATGAAGCGCGTCCTGATGATGCTGGCCGGTTATCTTGTCGCCATACTGGTTGGGCTGATCGCCGTAGTGGCGATTTATGCGGCGCTGAGTTCCCTGCCCAACGCGCCCGCCTATTTCGACCTCATGGGCGTCTCACCGATCGCTGCCTTGGTGGTGCCGCCGCTCGGCATGTTCATCTATTTCCTGACGGTTGTGCTGACCGCGCCACAGACGCTGATTTTCGCGCTGATCGCCGAGTTTTTCTCCCTGCGCAGCGCGCTGCTGCACATGCTCTTCGGCGCCGCCGCAGCGGCCGGCGGCTTCTTCCTGATCTGGCCGAGCGCGGCGGAGGACGTTGATCCGGAGCGCTGGGTCGATATAGGCATCATCGCCGTCGCCGGTCTTGTGGCCGGGCTGGTCTATTGGCTGATCGCCGGGCGCGACGCCGGCTTCCGGCGCCCGCTGTCAGAGAGTTAGCGATTAGCTCGAGGGTGAGCGCGCCACCTCGGTCGCATCCAGGGCCTGCTTTAGCCGGGAATCGCGGTCATAGACGTCGCTGAAATACTCGACCTTGCCGGACATGTCTGGCCAGGCGGTGAAATAGGCGACATAGACCGGGATTTTGCGCGTTACATCCTCGGTCGAGTGTCCGTGCTTCAGCTTCTCCGCGATATAATCGACCGAGGTGCCGAGCACCGCCGCCGCCATGCCGCGCGGATCTTGCAGGCGTACACAGCCATGGCTGAGCGCGCGCATATCCTGCTTGAAGAACGATTTCTGCGGCGTGTCATGCATGTAGATCGCATGCTTATTGGGGAACAGGATCTTCAGTTCGCCCAACGCATTGGCCTCGCTCGGCTGCTGGCGCACATTGTAGGGAATGTTGGCGCCATAAGCGCCCCAGTCCACTGCCGACGAAGGAATGCGCTTGCCGCGTGAATCCGTCACCTCGTAGCCGGCACGGTCGAGATAGCCGGGATCGCCGCGCAACCTCGGCAGCATTTCGTTGACGATTATCGACTGCGGCACGCCCCAGTAGGGGTGGAAATCGACCTGCTTGATCTGATCGTAGAAGAAGGCCGTCTGGTTGGTAACCCGACCGACGACGGCACGCGTCTTCAGCTTTTCCTGGCCGTCGTCAATGTAACTTGCGGTGAAGGCGGGCTGGTTGATGAAAACGCGCGGACTGCCGAGATCGGAAGGCAGCCAGCGCAGTTCTTCCAGCGCCACCTCGACCTTCAGCAGCCTGTCGGCCTTCGACGTCCCAGCCAGTGTGGCGACGGTACGCGGTCCGATGACGCCGTCACCCTTCATGCCTTCCTTCTGCTGCACCGCCTTGATGAGCGGGACCAGTTCGGGAACATAGACTTCGCTGGTCGCCAAACGCGACAGGACCTCGCCATAGCTGCCGCCCATCTCGTCGTCGAGATTACGCGCGATCAGCGACAGGAGCTTTGGCAGTTCGGGGCTGGTTTCGCCTGGCTTCAGCAGCAGCTTGGGATCGACGACGATCTCGTTCTCGGCACTCGCCTGTAGCGATTCCAGTTCGACGCGCAGCGCCTGATACTCCGCATTCTGCGGATGGCGCGATTCCAGATATGTGCGAACTTCCTGTGTATGCGCCAGTGTCTTCAGCACGCCTGTCATATCGAGCGGCTTGGCCGGGAAATCGTAGTAGCCGGTCATACGATTGGGCTCGACACGGCCGCTCTGGGCGTCATGGGCGTAACGCAGGACGCGTGCCGACAGCGCCATCTCGAAACGGACGAGTTCCTTTAGCTTGGCTGCGTCGTCTGTCGAGGTCGAACTGGTGGCCGGCACGTCGACGGTGTAGTCGGCAGGCGCGAGGCCGTAGCTGGCAGCCTCGCCGAGCACCCGCACGGCATCTTGCGCACGGCTGTTGGGGCTGGTTCCGCTCACCCAGATGAAATCCGGGTTGGCCGAGTAATAGGCGATCAGCGCCTTGGCGATGTCGGGCTCTGCGTAGAGTTCATAGTCGCTGAGGCCGGCAATGGCATCGTGGAAGGCAGCACCGGTGGCCGAAGGAACGAAAGCGGCATCCTGCGGTGTCGCCGGCTGCGGCGCGGTCGCTAGCTTCGAGAAGTCGACACGCACCAGCCTGTCGGCCTTGTAAGTATAGTATGACGGACCGCTGATCCTCACGCTACCGTCGCCGCTGCCGGCCGGCGCCTTCGGCTTGTGCTTTGGCGGAGGAGGCGGAAATTCGCCCTTCGGCTCATGCCTGATCCCGCCGCCGAACAGCATGTCGAAAAGCCCTTGGGCCCCTGCCTGTGGCATGCCGAAGGCCAGCGTCGCCGTAATCGCCACCAGCGGCATCACGGTTGCTTTTTTACCGAGGAATTTCATGGATCACCCGCTCCGGTCGCAACCGGTTCCCGTTCCGCACGATAAACCGTCCCGCTCACCGCATGGCGGATGTAAGGCGCGACTATACCGATTCATACCGATTTCGTTAAGCTTTCATAAATTTCGGCAGGGCTGTTGCAGAACGGTTTCACAACGTCGTGACGGCCGGCGCGACCGAACCGTCGCCCCGGCCACGGGAAGCCTCGCGCCTCAAGCGTTTGCGCCGCCGTCGATGGTCAGCGCGGCTCCGGTGACGAAACGGCCCTCCGGTCCGGCGAGCCAGGCAACCATGCCGGCGATATCCTCCGCCTTGCCGAATCGCGGGGTCGCCATCTTCTGGCGCTGATGGTCGGCATGCGGGCCGTCGGCCGGGTTCATGTCGGTATCCGTCGAGCCGGGATGGACGACATTGGCGGTGATGCCGCGTGCCCCGAGGTCGCGGGCCAATGCCTTGGTCAGGCCGACCAGCGCCGCCTTGCTGGCCGAGTAGGCTCCGAGGCTGGTGTCGGTGACCCGCTCGGCCAGATTGCTGCCGATCGAGATGATCCTGCCGCCCTCGCCCATGTGTCTTGCCGCCGCTTTCGAGGCGATGAACGGCGCCCTCAGATTGACCGACATGGTTTCGTCGAATTCGGCAAGCGACAGCGTATCGATCGGCGCTGCGCGCCAGATGCCGGCACTGTTGACCAGGATGTCGAGCCGGCCGAAGGCGGTCACCGCATCGGCAACCGCTTGGTCTATGGCGTCGGCATCACGGTTGTCGGCCTTGATCGCGATGGCGCGACCGCCCTTGGTCTCTATCTCGGCGACGACGGACCGAGCCAGTTCCTCTCCATGCACGTAGGTCAGCGCGACATCGGCCCCGTCTGCCGCGAGCCTTCGCGCGATTGCCGCGCCGATACCGCGGCTGCCTCCGGTGACGAGTGCCGCCTTGCCGTTCAAACTTCCTGATGACATCGATTTCTCCATTTATGTAGCGATTGATACATAAATATCTGCCAACCTTGCCCAGTCGCGTCAACTCATTTATGTATCGATCAACACAGAAAAGGGCGTCATGTCGGAAAGAGGCCGTCCCCGCACGTTCGACCGAACCGCGGCCCTGCGGCGCGCGATGGATGTGTTTTGGGCCAAGGGCTATGAAGGCGCGTCGATCAGCGATCTCGCCGCCGCGATGGGCATCAATTCGCCGAGCCTCTATGCCGCCTACGGTAGCAAGGAGGCCCTGTTCCTCGAGGCGACCGATCTCTATTCCCGCGTGGAGGGCGCCGACATCTGGCTCGCGCTGGAAGAGGCGCCAACGGCGCGCCTTGCGATTAAGCGGTTTCTGCGCCGCACTGCAAATGCCTATTCGCAGACGGGTCGCCCGCGGGGCTGCCTGATTGCCCTGGGTGCGCTGCATGAAGACTCGAGCCAAGGCGCGATCTGCACGGATTTGCGGCGCCGCCGCGCCGAGAATCTTGCCGCCTTGAAGAAGCGTCTCGAGCGCGGCGTGGCCGAGGGTGAACTGCCCGCCGGCTTCGATTGCCGTGCCGCGGCGACCTTTTTCGCAACGGTCCAGCACGGCATGTCCATCCAGGCGCGCGACGGCGCCTCCCGGGCCGCCCTGCTGGCGACGGTGGCCTGGGCAATGGCTGCCTGGAAGACCATGGCCGGCACCGTCGAGGCGTGACAAACATCGTTCATTGTGCTCGAAATCCGCCTTGCCAGCAAACCTGCGGCCGGGAGGGACGACAGTGAAAAAAGGGTATCGCGAACTGCTGGATGAGGCCAACGCCGAGATCGAAGTGGTCTCGCCCGAGGAAGCGGCAGGACTGCTTGAAGACGAAGACACCATTTTCGTCGATCTGCGCGATCCTCGAGAGATCGAGCGTGACGGCAGAATTCCCGGCGCCAAGCATGTCACCCGTGGCATGCTTGAATTCTGGATCGATCCCGAAAGTCCCTACCACAAGCCGTTCTTTGCTTCCGGAAAAAGCTTCGTCTTCTTCTGCGCCGGCGGCTGGCGTTCGGCGCTGGCCACCAAGACCGCACAGGACATGGGGCTTTCGCCGGTCAAGCACATTCTCGGCGGCTACACGGCCTGGAAAGCGGCCGGGTTGCCCGTAGAGCCTGGGGAAAAGAAGAAATAGCCTGAATGCCGCTCAGTGGAGCAGAGACGACCCGCGCTGCGTGGTCACGAAGCCGACGGCGCGTTCAACCACACCATTGTCGGCCAGAATGCGGCGATGGCCAAGCCCGTCGGCCCAGTGCAGCCGCACATGGTCACCGGCGGCGGCATAGCGTCGTGCGTGTTCAGCCGGTACCTCCCGGTCGTCAGGCGCGTGGATGACCAGCGTCGGCACGAGCGCCTGGGCAAGCTGGCGGTCACCGGTGAATTCATGCAGCGGCCGGCCGGAGAGATATTCGACGCGGTCAGCCATCGCGACTTGCGAGCGCGGACCGACATTGAGCATGCGGCTGAAGTCGTCGAAAATTGCCGGCAGTGAGCTTGGCGCCGCGATCAGCACAAGACGTGCGGCCGCCAGTGGTAGGATGTCCTTGACGGAGCCGGCGATGGCATTGGCAGCAACAGCGCCTCCGAAGGAATGGCCGACGGCGGCCACGAATGGCCCGAACCATTCGCCGGCCACTCTTGCGGCTTCGACGGCGTTGACCATGTTGAGGTGCCTGCCCTGCGAATGGCCATGACCGGGAAGATCGAGCGAGACGACCTTATGGCCGGCAGCGCGAAACCCTTCGATCAGCACGCGCATATACTCGGTACGCGAGCGCCAGCCATGGATGACGAGAACGGTGCCGGCAGGCTCGCGGCCCTGCTCGGGGCGGAATTCATGCACCATGACGCAGCCGGTCGCGGTCTTCAGCCGGTGATGCCGCGCCTCGGCCATGAACTCCGCGGCGCGGTCGATAGCGCGGCGCTCGCCGTCGGTCAGCGTCCTGGTGCTTGGCGTACGGCAGAACAATTCGAAAGCCGCGCGTCCGGTGATGCGCGGCGCGACATGTTCGGCCGCACCAAACACACCTCGGATGACCTTCAGCCCGAATGATGCCATAGTCGGAATCCATCCATACGTTCAAGCATGAACATAATAGTTCAAAGATGAACAATAAACAAGAGCTACCCTGGGACAACCCGCGTTTTCGCAACTGGGTCGCGGTGGCGCGCGCCTGCCATGTGCTGGAGCGCACACTGGCGGTGAAACTCGCGCCGCTCGATCTGAAGCCGGCGCAGCTCGACGTGCTGATGAATCTCTACCGCCATCCCGGCATGTCGCAGCACGACCTTGCCCGCAAGCTGCTCGTGGGCCGCTCCAACATCACCATGTTGTTGCCGCAGCTCGAGACACGTGGCCTGCTGCGGCGCGAAGGCGACGAGAAGGACAAGCGCGTTTTGCGGCTTACGCTGACCGAAGCCGGCGAGGCGCTGCTGATGCAGGCGCTGAAAGTGCACATGGCGCTGATCGAGAAGGCGATGAGCCAGTCGACGCCGGAGCAATGCGACATGATCGGCGACCAGATGCGCAAGATCTATGACGTGCTGAACGAGGCGTGACCGCCCTTTCAGTAGATCACCACATCGACTTTTTCGCTCGTTCCGGCCATTCCCTGTCGTAGGTTTCGCCGTCGATATTCTTGCGGCTGGTGATTTCCAGGATCTTTCCGGGTGTCGGCAGCGACTTCGGGTCGACATGTCTCTCCGGATTCCACAGCTCCGACCGCACGATCGCCCGGGCGCACTGGAAATAAACCGAATCGACATCGATCACGGTGACCGAACGCGCCGGCTTGCCGTCGACCATGAACGACGCGCACAGCGCTGCATCCGTGGTGATATGCGCCCGGCCGTTGATGCGCAGCGTCGTGCCGGAGCCCGGCACCAGGAACAGCAGGCCGACGCGCGGGTCGCGGATGATGTTCTTTAGCGAATCGGCACGGTTGTTGCCGCGCCGGTCCGGCATCATCAGCGTTTTCGCATCGACGATGCGGACGAAGCCCGCGAGATCGCCGCGCGGCGAACAGTCCAGCCCCTCCGGACCGCTGGTCGCGAGCGCGACGAAGGGCGAGGCTTCGATAAAGGCGGCGTATTCGGGAATGACATGGTCGAGTTCCTTGACCACGGAGGCTTCGCCGGGCAATCCGTAGAGCGCTTCGAGTTGTTCGACTGTGATAATCACCGACATTTTTCCGTCTCCCGATCTGCCGCCCCTACTCCCGGCACATGACGTTTTGACGACGCAACGGCGGCTAACGATCGCGGCTCAAGCCCTTCTCGGCAAGCTCCGCGAGATAGGCGTTCCATCGTGCGTCCTTCTCGTGGCCGAGCGTGTGCAGGTAATTCCAGGTGAAGATGCCGGTGTCATGGAAATCGTCGAAGGTGATACGCACGGCGTAATTGCCCACCGGTTCGATCTTTAGGATGGCCACATCGCGTTTGCCGGGAACCGTCACTCTCTGTTCCGGCGAATGGCCCTGCACTTCCGCGGAAGGCGATGCCACGCGCAGCAATTCCGCAGGCAACTCGAACGGCTGATGGCTGGGAAACGTCACGGTGAGCAGCTTGCGGTCCCTGGAGACCCTCAGTTCTTTTGGCGCTGTCATGGTCGATCCTGCCTGAATGCCCTTCCCTACGCTGCTTCGCCCCGTACGCAAAGGCGTCAACGGTGTCCGACACGCAATGTCGGTCGCGGAATGTTACCAAGGATCGAGGCACGCTATCTTGAATGGCGGGCTGGATCGTATCACATAGCTATATATAACGATGCCGATAACGGCCACGGAAACGTTCGAACATGAACATGATCGACCCCTTCGGTCGCACGATCAGCTATCTCAGAGTGTCGGTCACCGACCGTTGCGATTTCCGCTGCACCTATTGCATGGCGGAGGACATGGCCTTCTTGCCCAAGAAGGACCTGCTGTCGCTGGAAGAACTTGACCGGCTCTGCTCCGTCTTCATCGAAAAGGGTGTCAGACGGTTACGCCTCACCGGCGGTGAGCCGCTGGTGCGCAAGAACATCATGCATCTGGTGCGCCAGCTTTCGCGGCACCTCGAAAGCGGCGCACTGGAAGAACTGACGTTGACCACCAACGGCTCGCAGCTTTCGCGCTTCGCCGCCGAACTCGCCGATTGTGGTGTCAAGCGCATCAACGTTTCGCTCGATACGCTCGATGCCGACAAATTCCACGCCATCACACGCTGGGGTCATCTCGACAAGGTCATGGCTGGCATCGACGCGGCTCAGGCGGCGGGACTCAGAGTCAAGCTCAACGCGGTGGCGTTGAAGGATTTCAACGACGCCGAGCTGCCCGAGATGATGCGCTGGGCGCATGGCCGGGGAATGGACCTGACCGTCATCGAAACCATGCCTATGGGTGAGATCGATGCCGACCGCACCGACCAGTATTTGCCACTGTCGCTGCTGCGCGCTTCGCTCGAGCGCCAGTTCACGCTGACCGACATCCCGTTCAAGACCGGTGGCCCGGCACGCTATGTCCATGTCAGCGAGACCGGCGGGAAACTCGGCTTCATCACGCCGATGACGCATAATTTCTGCGAAAGCTGCAATCGGGTCAGGCTGACCTGCACGGGCACGCTTTACATGTGCCTTGGCCAGGAGGATGCGGCCGATTTGCGCGCGCCGCTGCGCGCGTCCGAAGGCAACGAACTTGTCGCCGACGCTATAGACGAAGCAATCGGCCGCAAGCCGAAAGGCCATGACTTCATCATCGACCGCCGCACCAGCCGTCCGTCGGTGTCACGGCATATGAGTGTCACGGGCGGCTGACCTTCTCGTCTTTTTGTGCGAGAATTGCCCTGCAATTTCGGCTTCGGGGCAGACATGCGGTGGCTCTTTTCGATCGTGACATCTCTCGCCGCGGGCTCGGCGAGCACTGCGTTTGCCGCGCAATCCACCTACGTGAACGAGCGCTTCGGCACCGTCTGCACTTTTCCCGACGATGTCTTTACCGATCGCCAGCCCGAGCCTGAGAATGGCGACGGGCAGGTGTGGCTGAGTGCGGACAGCGCCAGCCTGACATGCTCCGGCATATTCAATGTCGATGACGACACGCCGAAGGGATTCATTGCCGGCGAAAGAGCGAGCAACGAGCCGGGCTACGAGGTCACCTATAGCAAGGCCGGCAAGGACTGGGCGGTGCTGTCGGGCGTGAAGGATGGAAAGATCTTTTACGAGCGGCGGCTGTTTGGCAGGGATGGCGTCGTCCGCACGGTCTGGATCGATTACCCACCGGCGCTGGAATCGAAATATGACCCGATGGTCGGCGTCATCGCCGGCAGCCTAAAGGGTCCATGAGCCATAGCTGGTCACGAGCATTTTAGCCACACCGCAAGCAAATCTTTGTCCGCAAATGCCGGTCCGATTTACTGGTGACGGTTTCCCGCCTAGCCTCCGTTCCCTAGCGGCTCATCGCTTTCTCGGGGGATAACATCATGCGCCAACTTCTTCTTTCTTTCGCCTTGCTCGGCTTGGCCACCCTGCCCGCGGCTGCCCAGTCGATCGGCGGCACTTACACCGTCGCCGGCACCAATTTCGACGGTTCGTCCTATGACGGCGAGGCCACCATCACGCTGACCAGCGGGACCACCTGCGCGATCCATTGGGAGACGGGCGGCTCATCCTCCGATGGCATCTGCATGCGCAACGACAACGCATTCTCCGCCGGCTACGCAATGGGCAAGGATATCGGCCTTGTCGTCTACAAGGTTGAGGATGACGGGTCGCTGCATGGCCTGTGGACCATCGCCGGCAAGGAGGGGAATGGCACCGAGGTGCTGACGCCGAAGAAATAGGGATCGCCTCGGCTGTACAAGTGTCGGGAGGCAAAGCCGCCTTCCGACAGAATTCGTGCCTGATCCAGGATGATTTCACGCCGGCGACGATGGGTATCCGGTCCTGGCCCAGCCCTTTGCTGTTGCTGTTTCGTTGCGGGCTGTTACAGGCTTGCATGCCAAAGCAACCGGTAGATGTCTTGCCCCTTTCCCCAAATCTTCGCGGCGCGTTGTTCATGGTGGTGGCGATGGTTGGCTTCACGCTCAACGACGCCATTACAAAATACTCTTCCCAGTCGATGAACATGGCGCAGGTCATGCTGATCAGAGGGGCGTTCGCCTCGCTCTTCGTCGGCCTGCTGGCCTGGCAACGCGGAGCGCTTGTCCAGCCTCGCCTGATGCTGCAGCCGCTGGTGGCGATCCGTGTGCTGAGTGAAGCGGGCGCCACTGTGTCCTTCCTGGTCGCCCTCGCCCATTTGCCGATCGGCAGCGTTTCGGCCGTCTTGCAAGCACTGCCGCTGGCGGTGACGATGGGCGCGGCGCTGTTTTTCGCCGAAGCGGTCGGCTGGCGGCGCTGGTTGGCGATCGCTATCGGTTTTGCCGGGGTAATGATCATCGTGCGGCCGGGTTTCGAGGGCTTCAGCGTCTATTCGCTGGTGGCGCTGGCCAGCGTCGCGTGCTGCACGGTGCGGGACCTCGCCACCAAGCGCATCCCCCAGGCCATCCCGACGATGCTGGTATCAACCGCCACCGCGCTTGCCATGACCGTCGTCGGCGCGTTTCTGTTAACGCCGCTGGGCGGTTGGACACCGATGACAGGCAAAAGCACGGCGCTGCTGGCGCTGGCGGCAGTGCTGGTGCTGATCGGCTATCAATTCATCATCATGGCGATGCGTTCGGGCGAGATCTCCTTCATCGCGCCGTTCCGCTATACCGCGCTCCTCTGGTCGATACTACTTGGCCTGATCATCTTCGGTGACATACCGGACATGCCGATGATCGCCGGCGCGGCAATAGTCGTCGGCTCGGGCCTCTATGCGCTTTATCGCGAGCGCATCGTCGGCCGCCGAAGGATCGTCGCCGAAAGCACCGGCCCGGCCATGGCGCCGGAAGGACTCTAGTACTCCCTTGAAGCCGCTTGCGCTTTCCCGCGGCTGGCGTACAGGCTGGATGGCATGAAGCGCGATGTCGCGGGGATCATTCTGGCCGGTGGCCAGTCGAGACGAATGGGCGGTGGTGACAAGGCGTTGTTGCCGCTGGGCGGCGGCTGCTTGCTTGACCAGGTCCTGTCGCGGTTTGGCCCGCAGTTCGAGACCCTGGCGCTTAGTGCCAACGGCGACCCGGCACGGTTTGCCCGTTTCGGGCTGCCGGTGCTGGCCGATACCATCGAAGGCTTTGCCGGGCCCCTTGCCGGTATCCTCACCGGCCTGGAATGGGCCGCTGCCGGCAGGCCTTGCAAGGCGGTCGTCACTGCTGCCGGCGACGCGCCTTTCCTGCCGCTGGATCTCGTCGATCGTCTGGCGGCGGCAGTCGATGAGCGTCCCGGTTCGATCGCCGTCGCTTTCTCGTCAGGCAGGCGGCATCCAACCTTCGCGCTATGGCCGACCGGATGCCGCGAAGCCTTGCGGCATTTCCTGGTCGACGAGGACAACAAGCGGGTTTCGGCCTTCATCGAGCGGCACGACTATGTCGAAGTGGAATTCCCATTCCTGCAATCCGCCGGACAACCAATCGATCCTTTCTTCAACATCAACGTGCCGGACGATCTTGCCCTGGCCGAACACCTGTTGCAGAGCATGACGCCATGAACAGACGCATCTTCGGCATTACCGGCTGGAAAAACTCCGGCAAGACCACACTCACCGAGAAGCTGGTCGCCGAGCTTGTGCGGCGCGGCTGGAAGGTCTCGACGGTCAAACACGCCCATCATGATTTCGACATCGACAAGCCAGGCGCGGACAGCTTCCGCCATCGGCAGGCCGGCGCAACCGAGGTTGCGATCGTGTCGGGCAATCGCTGGGCGCTGATGCACGAGTTGCGTGGCGAGCAAGAGCCGCCGTTGGACGCGATCCTCTCGCGGCTCGCCCCGTGCGACATCGTGCTGGTCGAAGGCTACAAGCGCGAATCCCACCGCAAGATCGAAACGAGGCGGCTGGAAGCGAGGGACCGGACGCCGCTTGCGGCGGGTGATCCCAATATTGTCGCCGTCGCCGCGGATTTCGCCATCACCGACAAGAGCCTGCCAGTGTTCGACCTCGACGACGTAGAATCCATAGCCGACTTCATCGAGCGCACGACCGGCCTCGTTGCTTGAGATGTAACGTAAGGGCAGATTCCCTTTACCGATTTTGGCGGTTTTGCAGTTGCTTTTTTCTTGGAAAGAGTGGGAGTATCGGCCCAGCGGGCGGTCAAAAAGCACCGCCCCACAGAGCCGTTTCGGAACGACGGCCGGGACCATAAAGAGAGGACTATCATGCGTATTGCATTGCGTATCGCGCTCGCCGCATCGGCTGCGCTGCTGACGCTCGGCGTAGCCCAGGCCCAGGAAAAGACCCTGCGGATCGGCACCGAAGGCGCCTACCCCCCATTCAACAACCTCACCGCCGATGGCCAGCTTGTCGGCTTCGACATCGACATCGCCAAGGCGCTTTGCGATGAGATGAAGGTCAAGTGCACCTTCGTCGCCCAGGATTGGGACGGCATCATTCCCGCACTTCAGGCCGGCAAGTTCGATGCCATCGTCGCCTCGATGTCGATCACGCCGGAGAGGAAGGAGAAGGTCGACTTCTCGCACAAATACTACAACACGCCGTCGGCGCTCGCCGTGCCGAAGGATTCGCCGCTGAAGGGCGTGACCAAGGAAGACCTCGCCGGCAAGAGCATCGGTGTCGCCACCACGACCACCCATTTCAACTATGCCTCGAAGACCTACACCGACAGCACCGTCAAAGGTTATCCGAGCAGTCCCGAGGAGCAGGCAGATCTTGCCAATGGCCGTCTCGACGCTATCGAGGACGATATCGTCGTGCTGCAGCAGTGGCTTGATTCGCCTGACGGCGCCTGCTGCAAGATCCTCGGCCAGCCCTCGCCGCAACCTGTCGAAATTTTCGGTCCTGGCGCCGGCATAGCCGTTCGCAAAGGCGAGACCGACCTGGTCAACAAGCTGAATTCCGCCATCGACGCCATCCGTGCCAACGGAAAATATAAGGAAATCAACGACAAGTACTTCAAGTTCGACGTCTACGGCGCCGAGTCCTGATCATCATTGCCAAGGCGGCAGGGAACCCCTGCCGCCTTTCATCTCAGGAGCGCCGTGGGGATAAGACCAGTCAATGCCAGCCCAAAGCATATGGACACTGCTGAGTTGGGGACCCGAGGGCTGGAGTGACGATATTGCGTATGGCGCGCTGGTCACCATCGCGCTTGCCCTTGCAACGCTGCCGATCGGCCTGACGATCGGCTTTTTCGTCGCCTGGGCCAAGCAGTCCGAAGAACCGTCGCTGCGGGTGGCCGCCAACATCTACACCACCGTATTTCGCGGCCTGCCGGAACTGGTGACGCTGTTCCTGTTCTTCTTCGGCATGCCCATCCTGCTCCAATATGTCATCCGCCTGTTCAAGCCCGAGGCGACGGTCGACGTCGACAGCTTCATCGCCGGCATGATTGTGCTGTCGCTGATCTTTTCCTCCTACGCCAGCGAGGTATTCCTCTCCGCCTTTCGCGCCATTCCCAAGGGCCAGTATGAGGGCGGCTACGCGATCGGCCTGTCGACATGGCTGACCATGCGCAAGGTGATCCTGCCTCAGCTGCTGCGCATCGCCTTCCCCGGCCTCGAGAATTGCTGGCTCAGCCTGCTCAAGGACACCGCCCTGGTCTCGGTCGTCAACCTCGCCGAAACCCTGCGCAACGCGGGGGTGGCGGCGCGTGTCACGAAACACGCGTTCCTGTTCTACAGCGTCGCGGCCCTGGTTTTCCTCGTCCTGACGATCCTGTCATCGATCGCGACCGGGTTCATCTTGCGTTCGCTGGGACGGAGGGAGGCACGATGAGCGTCAGCCAAGCTATCTCCGTTGACCGGCCGCCGCCGCAGGCACGCGGCTGGCCACGCACCCGTATCGTCGGGTACGCGCTCGTCGGCCTCTGGATTCTCTTCGGCCTCGGTATCCTCGCCTATCTCATCTATGCCTGGAATGGCGAGTTCTTTGCCAGATATGCGCCTGCGTATCTGCAGGGGCTGTGGACCACGCTGTCGCTCGTTGCGATCTCGATGGTGGTCGGCGCGATCTTTTCGCTGCCCGTCACCTATGGCCGCATGTCGAAGAGCCGTTTCCTGTCCGGCCTTGCCTATTGCTATGTCTATTTCTTCCGCGGCACGCCACTGCTGGTCCAGGTCTACCTCGTCTACTATGGCTTGGGTTCTTTCCGGCTGCAGCTCGAATCCATCGGGCTGTGGTGGTTCTTCCGCGAGGCCTTCAACTGCGGCGTCTTCGCCTTTGCGCTCAACACCGCGGCTTATCAGGCCGAGATCCTGCGCGGCGCCATCGAAAGCGTGCCCAGGGGCCAATGGGAAGGAGCCGCCTCGCTCGGCCTTCACAAGCTGCAGACGCTGCGCAAGGTTGTCCTGCCGCAGGCGTTTATCGTGGCATTGCGGCCCTACGGCAACGAGCTGGTTCTGATGATCAAGGCTTCGGCGATCGTCGCCATCATCACCGTCTACGACCTGATGGGCAACGCGAAGCTCGCCTACGCCAAATCCTTCGATTTCCAGGCCTATGTCTGGGTCGCCATCGTCTATCTTGTGATGGTCGAAATCCTGCGCCACGGCGTCGAATGGATCGAGCGCCGGATCACGATCCACCTAAAGCGCTGAACCGTTCCTGATCGGCCTGTGCCAGTCGATGCGGCGGTGCGCGCCTTGACGAATTCGTCGCATGGCCTAGAGCTTCCGCAGCTGAAATCTCTGTTTCGCCGGAAGGACAAGGCATGGCATCGGTGGCATTTCTCGGTCTTGGCGTCATGGGCTATCCCATGGCCGGACACCTGAAGAACAAGGGCGGCCACGACGTCACCGTCTACAACCGCACCCAAGCCAAAGCCGAACAATGGATCGCCCAACATGGCGGCAGCCTTGCCGCGACGCCGGCCCAGGCCGCCGAGGGCAAGGATTTCGTCTTTTCCTGCGTCGGCAACGACGATGATTTGCGCTCGGTGACCACGGGGTCGGAAGGCGCCTTCAAGGCGATGGAGAAAGGCTCGGTCTTCATCGACAACACCACGGCGTCGGCTGAAGTCGCGCGCGAACTGGCGCAATCCGCGCAATCGGGCGGATTCTCATTTCTCGACGCACCGGTCTCCGGCGGTCAGGCCGGCGCCGAGAACGGCGTGCTGACCGTCATGGTCGGTGGCGAGGAGGCGGCGTTCGACAGGGCCAGGCCCGTCATCGACGCCTTTGCCCGCATGGTTGGACTGATGGGGTCGGCGGGCGCCGGCCAGCTCACCAAGATGATCAACCAGATCTGCATCGCCGGATTGGTGCAGGGACTGTCGGAAGGCATCCACTTCGGCAAGAAGGCCGGCCTCGACATCGAAAAAGTCATTGAGGTGATTTCCAAGGGTGCGGCCGGTTCGTGGCAGATGGAAAACCGACATAAGACCATGAACGCCGGCAAATATGATTTCGGTTTCGCCGTCGACTGGATGCGCAAGGACCTCGGCATCTGCCTGGCGGAAGCCGACCGCAACGGCGCCCGGCTGCCGGTGACCGCGCTTGTCGATCAGTTCTACAAGGACGTGCAGGCGATGGGCGGCAAACGCTGGGATACATCCTCGTTGCTGGCCCGGCTGGAAAAATAGGATCGCGATGGCCGAGCTTTCGCCCCAATCCAGTGCAGAAGAAATCGTCGCGTATCTGCGCTCGATCGCCTCGGCGGAAAATCGTCTTGGCATGCTGCGCTACGGCATCAAGATCGAACGTGCGCTCGGCATCTCGCACGGTGTGCAGCGGCAGATTGCCAAGAAAATCAAGCGCAACCACGAGCGCGCGTTCGCGCTGTGGCAGACAGGTATCGTGGAGGCGCAATTCATCGCTTCCGTCACGGCCGACCCAAAGCGGTTTTCCGCCGCGGATGCAAGGCAATGGGCGTCGAGCTTCGACTCCTGGGATATCGTCGATGGCGTCTCTGATCTGTTCGTCGACACGGATGCCTGGATAGAACTGATCAGAGAATTTGCGGCCGATGAACGGGAATTTGTTCGACGCACGGCTTTTGCCATGATGGCCTGGTCTGTCGTCCACCGGAAGAAAGAGCCGGAGGCGACCTTTCTCGCCTTCTTGCCCATCATCGAAGTGCAGGCCACCGACGCCCGCAATTTCGTGAAGAAGGGTGTGAATTGGGCCCTTCGTTCGCTCGGCAAACGGTCCATGGTTATGCACGGTGCTGCCCTTGCTGTCGCCGAAAGGCTCGCGCAATCGACCGACAAGACCGCGCGCTGGATCGGCAAGGATGCTGTGAAGGAACTATCGGATGCCAGGACAATCGAGCGCCTCGCCGCCAGAAAGACCTGACAGGTTGAGGAGTGCTGCGGCCGGTTCTCGCCCGACATATGATGCGGCTCGAGCATTGACGCCACCGACGGCGGCGTCTTTACTCGCCCGCAAAGGATGCGGCCATGACCCATTTCAAATCAATCCTGGCGCTTGCTGCCGCGCTTGCTCTCTCCACCGCCGGCGCTTCGGCCGAAACCACGCACATCTTTTGGAAGGATTTGCGCCCGGTAACCCAGGCGGTTGCCGAAGACGCCGGCCTGCCGATGATCGCGGCGAAACTGCCGGATCACGGCGAGACGCTGTCGGTTGCCCTGCAGGGCAAAACGATACAATTAGCCGGCTATGCATTGCCGGTCGATCGCGACGGCGATCTCGTCTATCAGTTCCTGCTGGTGCCTTGGACCGGCGCGTGCAGCCACATGCCGACGCCGCCGCCCAATCAGATCATGCTGGTCACGCCTGCCCGTCCCTACAAGATGTCGAAAGCCTACCAGCCGGTCGCCGTTACTGGTGCCCTGAAGCCGGAGATGGAGAAAAGCCAATTGTTCATTCTCGACGGCGTCAGCGTCATCCAATCCGGTTACGCCGTGCGCAAGGCAGATGTCATGGCCGTCGACACGGTGCCGGATTCCATCGTATTGCCGGTGAACTCGCCCTGGAGTTTCCTCAACAAGAAGAAGAATTGAGTTGCGGGATCAGGCCGCGTTGGCGCCCGACTCCTTGTCCAGCACCATGTAGTCGAGCGGGATTTCGGTCGTGTACTTGATCTGCTCCATGGCGAAGGACGACGACACGTCCCGGATCTCGATCTTGGCGATCAGCCGCTTGTAGAAGGCGTCATAGGCGGCGATATCGGGCACCACGACACGCAACAGGTAATCGACGTCGCCGCTCATGCGATAGAATTCGACCACCTCGGGAAATTCCTGGATGACCTCGGAGAACCGGCGCAGCCATTCATGGCTGTGCGAATTGGTGCGGATCGACACGAAGACGGTGACCCGCACATTGACCTTTTCGTGGTCGAGAATGGCGACGCGCCGCTTGATGACGCCCTCCTCTTCGAGCTTCTGGATGCGCCGCCAGCACGGCGTGGTCGACAGGCCGACTTTCTTGGCAACGTCGGCGACCGCGAGCGTCGCGTCCTCCTGCAGGAGGCGGAGAATTTTTCGGTCAAGGCGATCCATCGGAGGCTCCTGGTGGAATAGTTTCGCTATATTCCCTTTTATTTGGGCCGTTCACAAGAAAGAAATTCTGCTGCCTGCGCCGAAAGCGAGTGATTTCTTGCTGAATGCCTAACCGAGGCGATAGCGGATTTCCGACCGCAGGAAAGGCAGCAAATCCATTTCAAACCAAGGATTCTGCTTCAACCAGCCAGTGTTGCGCCAGGATGGATGTGGCAGTGGCAGCACTTTGGGGCCGACGGAACTGTCCCAGATGGCGCGCCAGTTCATCACCGTTTCCGTCAGCGAGGGGCGGCGCGCCGCGCCCATGTGCCAGGTCTGCGCATAGATGCCGATCGCCAGCACCAGGTCGATCCGCGGCATCGACGCCATCAAGGGCGCGCGCCAGGCCGGGGCGCACTCACGCCTCGGCGGCAGGTCGCCGCCCTTGGCGTCCTGTCCGGGAAAGCAGAAGCCCATCGGCACAATGGCGAATTTCTCGATGTCATAGAATTCGTCGCTGGTCACACCGAGCCAGTTGCGCAGGCGGTCGCCGGAAGCGTCGGTGAATGGCATGCCCGACAGATGCACCTTGGTTCCCGGGGCCTGGCTGGCGATCAGGATGCGGGCGCTGGACGAAGGTCGCAGCACCGGACGCGGCTTGTGGGGCAGCGGCTTGCCGACGGGGGTGTCGACGCAGATGCGGCAGGCGCGGACCGTCGCGGCGAGCCTGTCCAGTTGGACGCTCAAGCGGCGGCACTCGGGCGGCTGGAGACGGCCTGATGCCAACGTAGCACATTGGTGCATTCCTCCGGCACCTTGATGCGTGCCGGCTTCATGAAGTCGATCGCGATCAGGCCGGTGATGTCGGCAACCGAATAGTTGTCGCCGGCGGCGAATTCGCGGCTGCCCAGTTCAGCGTCCAGCAGCCTGAGAAAATCCACCGCCTTCGGCTTGTTGGCCTCGCCCCATTCGGGATTCTGCGGGATTTCCCATTCCTTCATGGCCGGATGGATGTGGCGGAAAGCTTGCGTGACGCTGCTGAGCAGGTTGAACTCCATCCGCCTCTGCCACATCTCGACCTGCGCCTTGCCAAGTGCGCCGCGCCCGAACAATGCCGGCTCGGGATAAAGCTCCTCGAAATAGCGGCAGATAGCGACGGATTCGGTGAGGATGGTGCCGTCATCGAGCTCCAGAACCGGCAGGCGCCGCAGCGGATTGCGCGAGCTGACCGGCTGCTGCTTGTGTTCCAGTGCGCCCATGTCGATGGGCACCAACGGAACCGTGATCGCCTTTTCAGCGAGGAAAACGCGAACCCGCCGTGGGTTGGGCGCACGACCGCCGTCGAACAGCTTCATTTCGATCCTCCTTTTCCTTTCGCCAGACATGCTTCACCTGAACCGAAATATCTCGCGCACGGCATCGCCGATCGACGCCAGCATGCCATGTTTTCGCTCCACGACATCGCCGTGGTGGCTGGCGCGCCAATCCTGCGGCTGGTCGAACGTGCCCGCCCAGATGCCAATCCTTGCGGCGCGCGCGGTGGCTTCCTCGCCTTCGAAGTCGCCATAGGCGACGGCCCAGCCCGCCTCGACCTGGGCGCGGTTGAGGTCGGTGCCGCCGGCCTTGCAGTCGCCAAGCAACCGGCCATAGCGATCGCGCTGCCAGCCGCTGCAAGTGACCGGCCTGCCGGCGATCAGCCGCACCAGCGATTGGCGCGCCTGAGTACCACAGGCATAGTCGGCGCCGCTCTTGCGGCAGGTCTGGGTATACTCCGGAGCGTCGATGCCGCGCATACGGATGCGCTCGGCGCCGAGCGTGATCGAATCGCCGTCATTGATGATGGCCGTACCTTGCGTCTTGCGTGTCTCCACGCGGTCAAGACGCACCGCAAGCAGGATCAACAGCCCCAGAATGATGACGGTCAGCCCGTAGTCCAGCAGCTTGCGCCACAGGCTTCTGCGGCGAGGTGCCGCGTACCGCGGGCGCGACCTTGGCGACCAGGAACGGCTCATATGGCAAACGGTTGGTTAATCATTCGAACGTAGCTTAACACCTTGAAATCGCTGCGCGCATAAATTGAAGCTTTTGATGCCCTTGCAACGCTCGAACACAGCGGACAAGTTCATTGTGGACCGCAGGAAACGGCATCGCAACAGCGATGTCGCGCGCGCGGTGCGCAAGACGCGCGACCGTCTTTCGCAGCAGGCCGGCAATCCCGATTTCGATCGCGAACTGCTGAAGCTCCACGCCCGGACCATGACAAGCGGTGCCGTCGTCATCCCGCTGCTCGTCCTGGTGATCGCCGCGGCCGGCCGTTTGGCCGGTGTCGGCAATGAGATCGGGCTCTGGGCTTTGTTTACGCTCACCTGCTATACAACAGTCGTCTTCATGGCGCGGCGCATCGAGCGCACGGAAGCTTCTGAACTCAACTCATTGCAAACGCGAAGGGAATTCCTGGTCGGGCATTTCCTTTGCGGCCTAGGCTGGGCCTGGTTCGTCTGGCTGGGCTGCGGCGCCTGCGAGATCGACCAGTTCCAGGTGATCAAGGCGGTGGTGCTCCTGTTCGCCATGGCAGGGACCGCGCTCATGGCCTCGTCCCTGAGCGGCGCCCTGCTGGCGACCTTCGCGTTTCCAGTGGCGCTCTACGCCTATGCCGCGACCAGGTCGTGGATGCCGGTCGAGGCGATCATGGCCGGGCTGCTCGTCCTGTCGCTGCCTTTCTTCGTCTATATCGCCAGTCACCTCAATCGCTTCTCCCTGCTGCTCTTGTCGTTCCGCTCCGAAAAGGATGCGCTGATCGCCGAAGTGGAGACGGCGAAATCGATGTCGGACGAGGCGCGGCGGCGGGCCGAGGACGCCAACCTTGCAAAATCGCGTTTCCTCGCCTCGATGAGTCATGAATTGCGCACCCCGCTCAACGCCATTCTCGGCTTTTCCGAGGTGATGGCGAACGAGGTGCTGGGGCCGATGAGCAATCCCACCTATCGCGACTATGCCCATGACGTGCATGATTCAGGCCAGCACCTGCTCGACCTGATCAACGAGATCCTCGACCTGTCGCGCATCGAGGCCGGCCGATACCAGCTCAACGAGGAGCCGGTGATGCTGCTCAACATCGTCGAGGATTGCTGCCACATGATGGAGCTGAAGGCACGCAATAAGGATATCCGCGTCGTTCAGGATTTCGAACAGACATTGCCGCGGCTGTTCGCCGACGAGCGCGCCGTGCGCCAGATCGCGCTCAACCTTCTGTCCAACGCCATCAAATTCACCGCCACCGGCGGCGAAATCCGCGTCCGGGTCGGCTGGACGGCGGGTGGAGGACAGTACATTTCGATCAAGGACAACGGCCCCGGCATTCCCGAGGACGAGATCCCGATCGTGCTTTCAGCCTTCGGCCAGGGGTCGATCGCCATCAAGAGCGCCGAGCAAGGCACCGGGCTTGGCCTGCCGATCGTGCAAGGGCTGCTCGCCATGCATGGCGGCGAGTTCGAGCTTCATTCCAAGCTGCGCGAGGGCACCGAGGCGATCGCCATCTTCCCGCTGAGCAGGGTGATGGAAGAACTGCCGGCGCTGCCGACCGCCGCGGTCGCCGCGCGACGGCGGTAGCGCCTTGGGCGCCTGCGTCGACACAGCCGAGAAAAGGAACGGACCATAATGACGGCGGAGTGGGATGCCAGCAGCATCGAAATCAAATCGCAGCGGCTTCGCCTGAAGCTGTTTGCGGCCGACGATGCCGCAGAAGTCTTTGCCGTCATCACTCCCGCGATCACCCGCTTCATGCAGTGGGAACCACCTCGATCACCAGCGGCTTTTGGCGAGGTATGGCGATCCTGGCTGGCCCCGATCCTTGACGGATCGGATTTGCATTTCGTCGTGCGTTCGTTGGGGGGCGGTCGCTGCCTGGGGCTTGTCGGCCTTCATGCGGCAGGACTGCCTGTCCCGAGATCGGAATTTGGCTAAGGGAGGACGTACATGGAAACGGCATCGGCCGTGAGGCCGTTGCCGCCGTGGCGGCTTGGGCGTCCGACGCATTCAATCCGGATTGCTTCGAGTATCCAGCCGCAGAAGAGAACGTGGCGAGCAGAAGGATCGCGGAAGGCCTTGGCGGTTCAATAGTCGAGACACGCTCGAATTCCAAATATACCTCGGTCGTCTATCGCATTCCCAATAGCCGGCGTTGACGCGCGAGGACCGGGGACGTTAGCCCCGCACAGCCGCCGCCATGCCTGAACTTGTCAATGCCGCTGCCTTGACCAGCCCGGCCGCCAGGGCTGCTCCTGCCCCTTCGCCATGACCGATGCCCAGATCGAGCAGCGGACGCAGCCCGAGGTGCTCGGCGGCCCTTGCATGCGCGGGCTCCGGCGACAGGCTGGCGAGAAGACAATGATCAAGCGCTGCGGGGTTCGCCGCATGCAACACCGCCGCGGCTGCCGTTGCCGCGAAGCCATCGAGCAGTACCGGTATCTGCTGCATCCGTGCGGCAAGGATTGCGCCCGCTATCGCCGCGAACTCGCGGCCGCCGACCCGGCGCAGCGCCTCCAGCGGGTCTTCCAGATGGTTCCCGTGAAAGGCCAGCGCCGCATTGATCACCTCCGCCTTGCGGGCCTGCATCGCCGCATCGGCGCCGGATCCCGGACCAATCCAGTCGGCACCCCTGCCCCCCAGCAACGCGGCCAACAGGGCGGCGGCGACGGTGGAGTTACCGACGCCGAGATCGCCCAGGCAAAGCAGGTCGGTGCCGCCGGCAATCGCCTCCATTCCGAAGGCCATGGTGGCCGCGCAACCGCGTTCATCGAGCGCGGCATCCTCGGCGATGTCGCCGGTCGGGATGTGCAGGGCAAGATCGAACACCTTCAGACCGAGGTCGTTGGCAATGCAGATCTGGTTGATCGCCGCACCGCCGGCCGCGCAAAGCTCGACCGCGTTGGCGGTCGCCGCCACGGGCCTCGTCGAAATGCCATGCCTGACAACGCCGTGATTACCGGCAAAGACAGCCATCAAGGGCCTGGTCACGGCGGGCGGAGCGCGACCGCTCCAGGCCGCGAGCCACGCGGCGATGTCCTCGACGCGGCCAAGCGAATTCACCGGCTTGTCGGCCTTGGCAAACAGCGTGCGCACGCGCGCTTCGGCTTTGAGGTCGGCTGCCGGCAAATTGTCGAGCAGGTTGCGGAAATCATCGAAAGGCAGTGCACTGGTCATGTCGCGAACAATCGTTCCTGGATCCAGGGAGCGGCATAGCTGCCTTGCGTGATCGGCACAACCTCCTCGATCGTCCTTGCTGGTTTGCCGCAAAGGCGGTCACGGAAGGCGCTATCGCGAGGGCTTGCATTGGCTTTGCCGTTGCACCATGTGGAGATGGAAGAGCGGATTCCGGACCCGGTCCCTCGAGAGAAAGTCATGACGGCCATCGAAACTCCCTGCATCCTGGTCTGTTCGATCGATATGAAAACCGGCTTCTGCTTCGGTTGCGGCCGCACGCGCGACGAGATCGGCGCCTGGATGGCGATGACGCCCGAGGCGCGCCGCAGCGTGATGGCCGAACTGCCGGCCCGGCTGGCAACCGTCGAGCGCCGGCCGCGCCGGGAAACACGCCGCACCCGCATGGCGCGCGAACGCGACGCACTCTAGCGAGGGACGGATGAGCAGCCGGCTGTTCTGGACTGTGATGGCGGTGATCGGCGTGGGGGCAGCGCTTCTCATGCTCAACGATTCCGCCGGCAGCACGCTCGGCGTCGAGAATTACGATTTTGGACGGCTGATCTGGCTTGGAGCTTTCGGCGCCCTTATCGGTGCCGGCTTGCTGCGGTCGGCTCCGCTCGGAGTGATGGCCCGCAATCTCGGCGCCTGGGCCGCTATCGTGCTCGCGCTGATCGCCGGCTACCAATATCGTTACGAGCTGCAGGACGTCGCCAGCCGCGTGACCGCGGGCCTCGTTCCCGGCAGTCCGCTGGCGCTCGGCGTCGAAGACGGCCACGCCACCGTGACCCTGGACAAGGCCGACAATGGTCATTTCGAAGCGCGCATCCTGGTCAACGGCAACCCGGTTCGCACGGTCGTCGACACCGGCGCGACCAGCACGGTCCTGACTTCGGAAGACGCGCAAGCCGCCGGCTTCAATCCGGCGGCGCTCAACTACACAATACAGGTTTCGACAGCCAACGGCATGGCACGCGCCGCAGCGGTCAAGACCCACGAGCTGGCGATCGGCGGCATCGTACGCAAGGATATGTCGGTAATGATCGCCGCTCCCGGCATGCTGAGCCAAAGCCTGCTCGGCATGAACTTCATCGGTTCGCTCTCGGGCTTCGACGTGCGCGGCGACCGTATGATCCTCAGGGACTAATGCATGTCGCCCGGAAGTGCCCTCGGTTCCGGGACAACGACATGCATAAAATCAGAAGCTTACAGCCGGTCAGGCGAATCCTATTCGCCGCGACATGCTGTAAGTTCAGGCCGCTTCGGCGGCCGCTCCACCAAATTCGACAGCCGCGAAAGCCGTCTTCAGCACGTCCGGTCCGGCTCCGGGCCGGGTCGCGTCGGTGGATAGGATCTGGCGGTAGCGGCGCGCGCCGGGCAGCCCGTGAAACAGCCCGACCATATGGCGGGTGACATGGCCGAGCCGTCCGCCTTGTTCGATATGGCGCGCCGCATAATCCGCCATCGCATCGACCAGCGCCGCGAAATCGAACGCTTCCGGCAGCGCTCCGTAGAAGGCGGCGTCAACACCGGCCAGAATGCCTGGTGTGTGGTAGGCGGCGCGGCCGAGCATGGCGCCATCGACATGATCGAGATGCGTCCGAGCCTCTTCAAGCGACTGAATACCGCCATTGATGCCAATGAATTTGTTCGTCTTTTTTTCCTTCAGCCGATAGACCCTGTCATAGTCAAGCGGCGGGATGTCGCGGTTTTCCTTGGGGCTCAGCCCTTCCAGCCACGCCTTGCGAGCATGCACCCACAAGGTATCGGCGCCGGCATCGAAAACCCCATTCGCCAGCGCATCGAGCGCCGGCTCCGGATCCTGTTCGTCGACGCCGATGCGGCATTTGACCGTGACCGGCACCGTCACTGCCGCTTTCATCGCGGCGATGCAGTCGGCGACAAGGTCGGGCACTTTCATCAGGCAAGCGCCGAAGGTGCCCGACTGGACGCGGTCGGACGGGCAGCCGACATTGAGATTGATCTCATCATAACCGAAGGCCTCGCCAATACGCGCCGCTTCGGCAAGTTTTGCGGGATCCGAGCCGCCAAGTTGCAGGGCGACGGGATGTTCCACCTCATCGAAGCCAAGCAGCCGCTCGCGTGCGCCATGGATCACTGCGTCGGCGACAACCATTTCGGTGTACAGCATCGCATGTATCGTCAGCCGGCGATGGAAGAACCGGCAATGCCGATCCGTCCAATCCATCATGGGTGCAATGGCCAGCCTATGATCTTGATTTTTCAGCATTTTTCCTTTAACATCAAATTCTTAGGTCCTAGCGGCCCAACCCGAATTTACGCCAGAATACGACCCTTTTCGCCACGTTTCGATCTCTCAGTGCACACGAAGCGCACACGAAAAAATGGCCACCTACACAAAGCTCCCGTCCGGTTCCTGGCGTGTCCAAGTCCGTCGCAAAGGACGCTACGTCAGCGAAACCTTCCTGCGCCGAGACGACGCACGACGTTGGGCAACTGATGCCGAACGGCAAGTCGATCGTGGCGAGACGCCGACAAAGTCCCGTATAGCGCGCCTGAAGACCTTCGGCGAACTGATAGACCTTCATATCGACGACATGTGCGATGTAGGCAAGTCCCCTCGCCGCTCCAAGGCCGTCTTGCGCCACCGACACATCTCTGACCAGTAACGGGTCCCAATCCGATAGTAGGATTGTGCGGATTGCCGCTCCCATTGATTTAATACTCATCATCGTTTGCCATTGGTTCGTCATTTCGGCCAGAGGGTAACGACTTGGCCAAGGGGGTTAAGGACCACGACTGCGCCGGCTCCGGTAAATCTTGTAGTGCCATTCGCCATCGGCGTCACCGAAATTGGGTTCGCTACGGCGTCCATGATCGCTGCTGGAGACTCAGACCCGCGAAGAGCAGGCACCACAATGGCCGTTCTGCATGGCCAAAGTACTGGCCGAGATGGTTGACCGTGGAGGTCTGTGGCCTAGCTAGAGTTCAGGATGGACCGTCCGGACCCCGAAAATGCGGATTGGAACGCACCGTGGGAGAACTTTTGGGATATTGACGATGGAGAGGTGCGAGTCGGCTTTTCGGGGCGCTGGCGGCGGGCGACAACCGGCGGCCATGGCATCTTCGAGTTTCGGTTCGAGCGCAAATCTTCTGCGCCGGGATCTTCTGCCAGCGCACGACCGGCGCTCCGCAACGCAACAATTGTATTCGCACGGCACTGGAGGACCCGAAGCAGTGACAGCTTCGAGAGCAGGCAGAGGCTTTAGCCAGCACCAGGGAGAGGACCCGAAAACCGCTTCGCGAGCTTAAAATTGCACCCAAAAACCACACGGGCACGGCGATGCCAAATCATCTTGGTGGAATTTACACAAGTGACACAGATCTCGCCATCCTGGGCGGGATCGCGATGCTCGTATTGGCGGGCGCCTTTCTTGTGCTCCGGCATGCCCTTATCGCATTGCTGCGGGGTCGCCCGAATCCAAATGCCTACCTGAAAGAATGCAAGCCTGTCCCTCTCGATGAGGTTTCTTGGGTCTGGGAACGCCCGATTGATCTTGCAACCGGATCTGGTTCTTCTCAGGCTGTCGTGCCCTCAGATGCGGATGCCCGGCCTCAGGATGCAAACTACCGTCAGTTGGGGGTGCGAATCGAGCATTTCGAGATGATCTCCGAAGCTTATGAGAGTTCGCCAGGCGACCTGCCCGATGCTTTCGCTTCCCCGACCAACATCGCTACGCCCCCTCCTCCTCGTGTTCGCTGGCCTATCGGTCTTGTATCACGCCTGGGCATCGCCACAGTCTGCCTGGCCGTGCCGCTTGGCTATACGATGACGAGACCAAATTGGGTCGAAAGCGCCCCCGCCATTTCGCAAGCCCAGAATCCCTCCCCGCCCGATCTTTCGCGATCCTTCGCGGTTCCGGCGAGTGCTGCATTGGATATGGAGGGACCAGCCCAGGGCGGCGGGCGTACGAATACTGAAGCGCCTGGCCCGGATCTCGCGGCTGCCAACGCTGAAGTCGAGGCTGCTCGTGCTCAGGCATCCGCTGCGAGGGATCAGGCCGGCCAGGAGCACCGAGCTGTGGAAGAAGAGCGCGCCAGAAGCGCCTCTCTGCAGAGTGAGCTCTTGGAATCGCGCAAGCAGGTCGACGTCCTGAGGACAAGCATGGCAGCAGCCGACAACGCATACGGGGAGCGTCTGCGCAACGAACTCGCGGCAGCCCGCACGTATGGCGCATTGCAGCGCATTGCGGGAGACGCTCGCAGGCTGCTGGGCGAGAGCATCAACTATGTCGTTACGCAGATGCCGGCTGCTCATCTGGAGCGTCAGCGAACCGAACTGATGGCGCGCGACCTATCCCAAGCGCGGGCGCAAATTTCCCAGCTTGAGGCCACGGCCGCCGAGGACCGCGCCAGTGCCAAGGCCTCGCTTGCGCAAGTGAACGGAGTGCTTGACGACGAGCGCCGGAAGTCGAAGGACCTTCGTGGCGACCTCGCGGCAATGGAACTGTCCAAGGCCGCGATCGCGGATACGGCTGAGCGGGAACGAACCGGTGCAGCCACAGCGAGAGGACGGGTGGAGCAGACCGCAACCCAGACTGCGCAGGCCCTCGCCCGGGAACGCGCTTCCGCAGCATCGACTCGTGAGGATCTCGACAAAGCCCGCCTCGAGCGCGACGCGGCTGAACAGGAACGAGCCAAGGCTGTCTCAGCAAAAGAGCGTGCGGAGCAGACCGCAGCCCAGACGGCGCAGGCTCTGACACGAGAACGCGCTTCCGCAGCATCGATCCGTGAGGACCTCGATAAAGCCCGCCTCGAGCGCGACGCGGCTGAACAGGAACGAGTCAAGGCTGTCTCAGCAAAAGAGCGTGCGGAGCAGACCGCAGCCGTGACGGCGCAAGCTCTCGCCCTGGCGCGCGCTTCCGTAGCATCGACCAAGGAAGACCTCGATAAAGCCCGCCTCGAGCGCGACGCGGCTGAACAGGAACGAGCCAGGGCTGTCTCAGCAAGAGAGCGTGCGGAGCAGACTGCAGCCGAAGCGACGCAGGCTCTGACACGAGAACGCGCTTCCGCAGCATCGGCCCATGAGGATCTCGATAAAGCCCGCCTCGAGCGCGATGCGGCTGAGCAGGAACGAGCCAAGGCTGTGTCAGCAAGAGAGCGTGCCGAGCAGACCGCAGCCGAGACCGCGCAGGCTCTGACACGAGAACGCGCTGCCGCAGTATCGACCCGTGAGGACCTTAATAAAGCCCGCCTGGAGCGCGGCACGTCTCCAACACTTTCAGGACAGGTCACCAGGCTGAACGAAGCTCTGGACAACCAACGCGAAGCCACTGTTTCTCTGGCCCGCGACCTGGCTGCCAAACGCGCGGACAATGACAAGCTCAGGGCTGAGCGCCGCAGCGCGCAAATTGAGCCGCCGCTGCAGCCGCGCTCTGGCCGCGCATCGGACGGCACCGGTCAGGTGAAAGCTGTCAGCCAGAAGACGACTACGCGCAGCAAGCTTCGCAACTCCTCGCGGGTGATCCGCGTGCGTACTGTCGCGCTTCCCTTTGCCCTCCGGCCAATACACCCGACGTCGGATTGAATTCCAAACGATTGCGACGACGATGAAGGGTCCATTCATTGGCCTGCACCATTCGCAACACACGGAGGCCGGGAAAAGCGGAATGAATTCGCAAGGAGTTCCGCGCTCTGCGCTATGTCAGACCGATCACGCTGCCTTTCGCGTTCAATTCGCACCCGACCGGCGCCTGACGCGTCTCCACCCGTCCCTGATGCATATAGTCGATGCTGACCTGAACAGGGGCCGAGATCTTACGTTGGCTCAGCCGACGTATGGAACCTGCGCTGCTGACGCGCACACTGGCCGCGCCAAACTTGGCGGCGGCCTGCTCGATTGCGTCCTGACAGGCGCGAACGACCTTATCCGGGACACCGGGCAGCGCTTCGATCGGGTGGACCGCTGATAGAACAGTGTTGTCTTCGAGAGGCTGCAGGGCGGGCGGGAGGTCGAGCGAATGTCCGCCGTCTGTGGACCGGTCGACAATGTCAGCTGGAGTTGACGGTATTGAGGCCGTTGGAGTGGTGCTGATCCCGTCATTGGTCGACGGCGGACTGCCGCTGTTGCCCACAGGATCGCCGGGATCGCCGGCAGGTCCTTTGCCCTTGCCTTTGCCGTTGCCGCCGTTGTCATGGCTGCCATGACCCCCGTTATCACCCTGATGGCCGCCACCGTCATGCCCTCCGCCGTGCGGGCCGGCGGCTGCAGTTCCAGCGCAAGCTGCCGCGATCGAGCACGCGAATGCAAAATAAGCCAAGCTGAATCCAAGGGATCGACGCACGGCAGTCTCCAAATGTGCCTCAGCCCAGCCGTCCTTGCGCGGCATGCGGTCAGAACGTCTAAACCGCCGCTGCCCCAAGGCAGAAACTCGCGAATACGGTGCCCACGGAATTAACTAGGGAATGAATCCGCTGCATCAAGGACGCGGTGTGGGACGATGATCGGCATCGATAGCGGCAACACAGCAATCTTTCCCAAGACCCAGAAACCACAACGCCGCAAAGGTTATCGCGGCAATGTTGCAGCCCTCGTCGCTGCTTGCCTTGGAGAAAATCATGACGACCACAATTTCCGCGTTTCTCAGCGCACTCGGGTCCGAAAGTCCCCAGGCAAACTGGACGCCGCAGAGGACAACGAGGCCCACGGATATCGCAGCGAACATCCGCATGAAGCGGTCAATATCCTCGGCAGAAGAGCGTCAAAAAAGGAACGTCGGCGGCTCCGTCGTGGGAACGAAAAAAGAAGAGAAGCAGAAGTTTCGTGTGCGATTTTTGCACACGTGCTCTCATAACCATCTGATTTTGTTCGGTCCATCATGGGCGCAATGGCAAGTTTTGTGATATATACTATTCATTTCATTAGCTTTTTCGATCTCAGTCCGTCCAATACCCAAGGAGAAGAACTGCGGAACTTGGTCCCGCAGCCGTTCCAAAAACCATCTTCTGCGACTGTGCTCACTGTGACGTGAGGCATCAGTCTTTTCTGTGCACAGATAGTGCACACGCCCCCTGCCCGCACAAGCTGCATTGGTCGATCATGAGGCGGCAGAAATGCCATGGCGCCATCACGGTCATTTAAATCATACGGGAAAGGGTAATATTAGCTGTCGCTCACATTGTTGTGCGACCAACATATGGGAGGAAAGCACAAGCAAGGTGGTCGGCATACATCGCATCGCCATCCTGATACCTGCTTAGGGAGACGGGACTCCGGTCGACGCGTCGCCCGCATGTTGCCGTGCAATCAGCGACTCCAATTCCTGCAGATTCAGCGAGATCGGGCCTCGCTGTTCGAACCGGATGCGGTGATCGACTGTGGCGGTGGACGGTTTCCGCGCGGCTACGAAGCCATTCGCAGCTACTATGCCGACGTCACCGCCTTCGGTCGTAAGTTTGCCGTCGGCGAGCAGCGTGCGGCGCTGGTCAGCGGTGATCCGGCGCTGACGTCGACCCGCTTTCCGGACGGTGATGTGACAAGCTAGGTCGCCCGCCGGCAAACGGATGGATCATGGCTCTGGGTGATCGATCGATGCGGTGTCGATTGGTGACCGGATGGTGGGACGGTTTGCCCCGAAGCGCAAACAGCGACATCGCGCCCGCAACGGGCGCGATCCGCCAGCAGTAAAGGCCGTGGACGCTACCGCCGCAGCGCGTGTATGCTCGCCTTGCTGTCGTTGCCTATCGGCAGAGCCATGTCATCGTCCAGAAGCCGCGTGATCCGGGCAAAGCCGGTGAACGCCTTTCTTGCTTCCTCCGCCGACATCTGTCCCGACAGGGCGGCCGAGCAGCAATTCAGTGCACACTGATACACAGGCCCACGCCGTCCCTTCGGCCATTTACGCAAGAAAACCATCGCCTCGGCGACACTATCCACTTCTTCTACAGGGTGTCCCTGCCCGCGCGATATCCGCACGGGCGAAAAGAAATGCAGGTAGTCCATTGTTTCCTCCGGTCGATCGAGATGCGCTCGATCGAACCCCATGAAACGCGCCGTCCGGTGGTTGGTTCCACGCGGAACACAGAATTTTGAAAAATCTGGCGGTCGGATGATGAGCGATATCGGCTATGTCGTCGGGAAGTGGCAGGCCGCTTTGCGGCTGGGTCGGTACTCCCTCAGTTCCGGCCGCTCCGAACGGCAGCGCCCAACCGCTATCGGGCATCGGGGGTGGAACCGACACCCGGATGGCGGATTGAGCGGGCTCGGCACATCGCCCGTAAGGATAATGCGCCTTCGCGTCCCGCTGGGTGTCGTCTCCACGACGGGAACGGCCGAGATCAGCGCCTGGCTGTAAGGATGAGCCGGGGCTGAAAACACCTCTTCCGCTGGTCCTTCCTCGACGATCGAGCCGAGATACATGACCGCGATGCGGGTCGAGACCTGACGCACCACGGACAGGTCGTGGGCGATGAAGACATAGGTGAGGTCCAGCTTCTCCTGAAGGTCGGCAAGCAGGTTGACGATCTGCGCCTGTACGGACACGTCGAGCGCTGAGACCGGTTCGTCGAGAACGACGAGATCGGGATTGAGGGCTATGGCGCGTGCTATGCCGACACGCTGGCGCTGCCCGCCCGAGAATTCATGGGGGAAGCGCATGACATGGTCCGGTAACAGTCCGACGAGCTCGAAGAGCTCCGCGACGCGGTTGGTGATCTCGCGCGATGAAAGCTTGCCATGGATGCGCAGCGGTTCCGCCACGAGGTCGCCGACACGCCGGCGCGGATTGAGCGAGGCCGACGGGTCCTGGAACACCATTTGCAGGCGCCGCCGCAGCGGCCTCAGTTCAGACAGCGACTTCGACGTGATGTCGTCGCCTTCGAACAGCAGCTCACCGTCTGAAATGTCGTAGAGCCTGACCAGACAGCGCGCCAGCGTGGACTTGCCACATCCGGACTCGCCGACCAACCCTACGGTTTCGCCGCGCCGCACGGTCAGGGAGACATTGTCGACCGCGTGGACGGTTCGCCTGCCTTCGGCGGAAAAACGGGTGCCGATCGAGAAACGCTTGCCGAGCGAGCGCGTTTCGAGGATTGGACGGTCGTTGTCGATCATCGGTCCGCTCATGTCTGCGCCACTCGAAAGCAGGCCGCCGCGTGCGTGGCGGCGCCAAGCTCGGGCTTGCCGGTTAGACACGGCTCGTAGCGGACCCGGCAACGCGGACCGAAGGCACAGCCTTGCGGCAATCGCAGCAGCGATGGCGGTGACCCGGGAATGGCAGGCAGGCGGCGCGGTTTCGCACCGGTCAGCGGTGGGATCGAACCAAGCAATGCACGCGTATAGGGGTGTCGCGGGTCAGAAAACAGCTCCGTGCGACTGCCGCGTTCCACGATGCGGCCCGCATACATGACCATGACCCGATCGGCGAGTTCGGAGACCACGCCCATGTCATGCGTGATGAAGACGACCGCCGATTTGTGCGTGGCGCGCAGCTTGCGCACGAGATCGAGAATTCCGGCCTGCACGGTGACGTCGAGCGCCGTGGTCGGCTCGTCCGCCACCAGCAGCGCCGGGTTGCAGGACAACGCCATCGCGATCACCGCCCGTTGGCGCATGCCGCCGGAGAGCTGGTGCGGGTAGCGCGACATCGCCTCGTGCGGGTTGGGGAAGTTCACCTCGGCCAGAAGTTCTTCCACTCGCTCCATGGCCTTGGATTTGCTGATGTTGCGATGGGCGCGGATCTGTTCGGCGATCTGCCAGCCGATGGTGTAGACCGGCGTCAGCGCCGTCATCGGATCCTGGAAGATCATTGCGATCTCGTTGCCCCGCAGGCGCCTGAGTTCGCGCGGCGGCAGTCCGACCAACTCGCGGCCCTTGTAGCGGATCGAGCCTTCGATGATGGCGTTGGGGTCGGTGATGAGCCCCATCACCGCCAGCAGCGACACGGTCTTGCCGGAGCCGGACTCGCCGACGACACCGAGAATTTCGCTTTCCGCGAGATCGAAGGAAACGCCATCGATGGCCCTCACGGGGCCGTCATCGGTCCGGAAGGATACCCGGAGATCACGCACCGACAGTATCATGATGTCCTCAGCCGCGGATCGAGAAGGATATAGACGAAATCGACAACCGCGTTGGCGACCACCACGAACATGGACGCATACATCACCGTCGCCATGATCATCGGCAGATCGAGATTCTGCAGCGCGTCATAGGTTAGCTTGCCGATGCCGTGCAGGCCGAATACGACTTCGGTCAGCAGGGCCGAGCCGCCCACCAGCGCGCCGAAATCGAGGCCGAACAGAGTGACGAAGGCGATGAGCGACGTGCGCAAGGCGTGGCGCAGCAGGATGCGCGTCTCCGACAGGCCCTTGGCCCGGGCCGTGCGGATATAGTCTTCCTGCAGGGATTCGATGATGGCGGCGCGCAAGACCCGCCCGTAAATGCCGATGTAGAGAATGGCCAGCGTGATCCACGGTATGACCAGCGTCAGGAACCAGCCTTTCGGATCGTCGGAAAAATTTTTGTAGCCGAGCGGCGGCACCCAGGAGAATGCCCAGCTCTCGTGATAGCGGCTCTGGGTGATCAGGTTCATCACCTCGCCCAGCCAGTAGACCGGCATGGAAATGCCGAGCAGCCCCAACGCCATCAGCAGCTTGTCCAGCCAGCTGTCGCGGGTAGCGGCGGCCACGATGCCGATCACGATCGAGACAACGACCCACAGGATCGCCGCTCCGAACACCAGCGAGAGTGTGACGGGGATCGAATCCATGACCGCCGGCACCACCTTCCAACCACGATTGACGAACGAGGTCAGATCGCCCGTGACGAAGATCTTCTCCATCATCTTCACATATTGCACATAGAGCGGCCGGTCGAAGCCGAAGCTGTGGCGTACCGCCTCCAGCACCTCGGGCGATGCATTGCGGCCGGCGATGCGCGCCGCCGGGTCGGCCCCTGGCGTGGCAAAGAAGATCAAAAACACGATAACCGAGATGCCGAACATCACGAACAGCATCTGACCGAAACGGCGCAGGATCGCGTAAATCATCAGTCGCGCCCCAGTCGAATCTTGGAGCGCGGGTCGAGCGCATCGCGCAGGCCGTCGCCGAAGACATTAAGCGCCATCACGGAAACCGCGATCGCCAGGCCCGGCACCAGCGCCACCAATGGCCTGGTGTAAAGCAGCGCCTGGCCGTCCTGGATGATGGTGCCCCAACTCGCGGCGGGCGGCTGCACGCCGATCGACAGGAAGGAGAGTGCCGATTCCGTCAGCATGTTCAGCGCCATCATCAGCGGCACGAAGACGATCAGCGTTGTGGTGATGTTGGGCAGGATGTCGCGCCACAGGATCCGCGGCCCCGGCACCCCAGATTGATCGCGGCGAGCACGAACTCGCTATGGCGCAGCGACAGAACCTGCCCGCGTATCGGACGCGCCACATAGGGTATGTAGACGATGCCGATGATGATGACCGGCAGCCACAGACTGCCGGACTCGATCTCGATCGGCCCGATCGAAATGCCTTGCGCGATGGTGACGATCGAAAGCGAAATCGCCAAGAGATAGATTGGAAACGCCCACAGGACATCCAGCAAGCGCGACAGCACCGTGTCGGTGACGCCGCCGAAATATCCCGCGATCAATCCCGCCGCCGTGCCCAGAATCAGGGTGAAGATGGTGGCTGCCCCGGAGATCAGCAGCGAGATCAGCCCGCCATAGAGCATCCGGGCCATGACATCGCGCCCCTGGCTGTCGGCGCCAAGGAAATAAATGCCGAGCCGCCAGGTCGGCCCGAGCGGCGTGTAGCCAAGCCCGAGCCCCTCTGTCGATTGTTCCATCACCGGAACGTCGACGCCGTCGATCTGGATGACGGCGTCGAGCGTCGAGGCGAATGGGTCCACGGCAGCCCATTTCGCGTAGAAAGGCGCACTAAGGCAGGCGAAGACGATGAGGAGGAACACGGCCAGGGATGCCATGGCGGCCCTGTCCGTTGCCAGCCTCGCAAACGCGACGGCCCAGGGCCCTCGCGTCTTGCGCGGCATGGCGACAGCTTCGTTCGACACGGACGTGCCCCTCCGCGGTTCGTTACTGCACCCAGGACTGGGTGATCATCCAGTTGAACTGCCGGTTGAACTTGAAATTGCCCACGCGCTTGCTGACGAAGTCAAGCCGCTTCGGCGTGAAGAGGCCGACAGCCGGCGCCTTGTCCGTGACTTGCCTGTCGATCTCGGCCCACAATTTGTCGGCGGCTTTCTGGTCGGTCACGCCGAGGTCCAATGCCTTCTGCATCTTGGCGTCGATATCCTTGTCGCAGAAGCCGGCGATGTTGATCGAAGCGTCCGAACCTTCGCGGAAGGAGGCGCAGCTGAACAGGATGTTCAGGAAGTCCGAAGCCGCGGGATAGTCCTTGTACCATTGGGTGACGGACATCTGCACTTTGTTGTTGGTGTTCTGAATGTAGGTGAACTGTATGTTGGACGAGATCGGCTTGACGTCGGCGACATAGCCGATGGTGGTCAGCACGCTCTGCAGATAGACGCCGATGGACCGTGAAATGGCCGTGTCCTCGACGATGATGGTCACCTTCTGGCCCTTGGTGCCCGATTCCTCGACGAGCTGCTTCGCCTTGTCGAGGTCAGGCGCCGACCATTTGGCGCCGGGGTTCTTGGTGAAGGGGCAATAGTCCTCGTGGCCGGGGAAATCCGGAGGCAGGACCTGGCAGACCGGCGAGGCCAGCACCTTGCCGCCAAACAGCTTGACCAGCGTATTGCGGTCGATCGCGTAGGCAACGGCCTGACGGGCCTTTTCATTGTCGAACGGCGCCAGCCGGTTGTTGAGCGGCGCATACCACCAGGCCGAAAGCGGCGAGATGTGCAACTGGTCCATGGCCTTGCTGCCGAGTTCGCCGAGGCGATCGCTGGGCAGCGCGTCGAACATCCAGTCGGCTTCCCCGTTCTGGATCGCGGTGACGGCAGCTTCCTCGGAGAGGCCGAAATCATATTGGACGGCATCAGGATAGCCGTCCGGCTGGGCGTCCTCGCTCCATTGTTTGAAGTTGGGGTTGCGGGTCACCGTCATTCCCTTGTTGGGATCGAAGGCGGAGATCATGTAGGCGCCGGTGCTGGGGATGGGCTTGGAGCCCATATCTTCCGCGGGCGTGTCGGCCGGCAGGACCACGGCATGCGGCAAGGCAAGCTTGTAGAGGATCTCGGCGTCCGGCTTGATGAGGTTCAACGTGATGGTGCCGGCCGCTTCGTCGCCGACAACGCCGCCTTCCAGCGTGCAGCTCTTGGTATCGGCAAGGCACTTGTCGGCGCCGACGATGCCTGCATAGAAGGTGCCCGAGGTCGGTCCGGAGACCTTGAAGATGCGCTGCAAGGAAGCAACGACGTCCTTCACGCCGAGATCCTTGCCATCGGAGAACTTGATGCCCTTGCGCAGTTTGAAGGTGAAGGTCTTGCCGTCATTGCCGACCTGCGGCAGCGCCTCTGCCAGGTCGGGGACGATGGTGAAGCCGTCCATGCCCTCGGCCTTGCGGAAGGCGACCAGCCCGTCATAGATCGGCTGGTACATTTGCCAGCCCTGGTCGGTGTAGTTGATGTGCGGATCGAGCGTTCCGGCCGCCGAGCGGGCCAGCAGGCGAATGGTGCCGCCTCGATGTTCCCTGAGGTATTCGGCCTGTGCCGGAGCCAGCCACGAGCCGGCCAGCAATGCCGCGGCCGAGGTCGCCAAGAGCAATTTCTTCATGTCGTAGTTCCCCTTTTCTCAGTTGTCGTTGTCGTCCAGGAAGTCTCCCACCACCCGCATGCATAGATCCTGCTCTTCGACATGCGGCATATGGCTGGAATGCTCGAATATCTGCCAGCGCGATCCCTTGATGCCGTCCTTGAAGGGCTGCACGGTCGCTGGCGTGGCCTCGTCGTAACGGCCGGAGATGATCAGCGTGGGAACATCGATCGCCGGCAGCCGATCGGTGATGCTCCAGCTCTTCAGTGTTCCGATGACGTGGAATTCGTTTGGACCGTTCATCACATGATAGACGGTCGGATTGCGCACGATCTGAGCGAAGGTCTCCGTCACTTCCGGCGGGAACGGAACGACGCGGCAGACATGGCGTTCGTAGAACCGCATCGTCGCTTCTTGATAGGCCGGATCGTCCGTCGTGTCGGCCTGCTCGTGCCGAGTGAGCGTCTCCTGCACGTCCTTGGGCAGGTCGGCGCGCAGCCGGTTGGCCTCCTGTACCCATAGCGTCATGGACGCCGGCGAGTTGGCGATTGTCAGCGACTTCAAGCCCTTCGGCCGCGTCACCCCATATTCAGCGCCCAACATGCCGCCCCAGCTCTGTCCGAGCACGTGGAAGCCGCCTCGGATCCCGAGATGATCGACGAGATTTTCAAGTTCGTCGATAAACAGCCCAGGCGTCCAGAAATCGGCGCCCTTGTCAGGCAGCAAGGTGGAATTGCCGCAACCCAGCTGGTCATAGTGGATGACGGCACGGCCTCCTCGGGCAAGAAGCTTGTAGGCATCGACGTAATTATGGGCGGCACCTGGTCCGCCATGCAGGATGACGACCGGAGCCTTGTCGGCGTCGAGTTCGCCGCTGACCCGATACCAGGTTTCGTAGCCGCCGAAGCCGGCCCTGCCTTCCCTGGTGACGATTTCCGATGACATCCCGATTCCTTGTGTGGCTGAAGACATCTTGTTTTGCCCCTAGTTCGTCAGCCGGCCGGACCGAACCCATTCTTCCAGCATCTGCACACCGAATGCCGTGGCGCCTTGCCTGCCGAGGGGCCGATCCGCCTCGGCCAGTTCCTTGCCGGCAATGTCGAGATGCACCCAGGGCCGATCCTCGGTGAAGTGACGCAGGAACGCCGCGGCGTAGGGAGCGTCACCGTCTTCCATGTCCTTGGCGTGATGTCGCAGATCCGCGAACGGCGATTGCAGCCCCTCGTCGTAAGCCCGGTCGAGCGGCAGCTGCCAGAACCGCTCGCCGACCATTTCTCCGGCCGCGATCATCTGCGAGGCGATGGCATCGTCGGTGCTGAAGAGGCCGGCGAACACCGATCCGAGACCCCGCATCACCGAATAGGTCAAAGTGGCGAGGTCGACGATCACCGACGGGTTGAAGCGCGAGGCGGCATAATAGAGGCAGTCGGCCAGGATCAGGCGCCCTTCCGCATCCGTGTCGAACACTTCCACGGTTTGGCCGGACGCTGTCGTGATGATGTCGCGCGGCTTGAGCGCGGTGCCCGACGGCATGTTCTCGGCAATGCCGAGGACGCCGACCACGTGCACCGGGCTGCCTTGCCGAGCCAGCGCGATCAGCAGGCCGACCACCGCGGCCGCGCCGCCCATATCGGCCTTCATATCGAACATCTGCTCGCCGCGTTTTATGCAAAGGCCGCCGGAATCAAAACACACGCCCTTGCCGACAAAGGCCAGCGGCTGTGCGGGGGCACCCTTGCCGCGATAGCGCAGGACCGCGACGCGCGGCGGCCGCACGGAGCCTGACCCCACAGCCAGGATCGCGTTCATGCCAAGTTCCTTCAGCCTCGCCGTATCGAGTATCTCGACGTCGATGCCAGCTTCGCGCAACGGCTCCAGATGATCGTGGAAATTGTCGGGATGGAGATGGTTTGGCGGCAGGTTGACCAGTGTGCGCGCATATTCGACGCCATCCGCGATGGCGTTGATCCGTGCCAGCGCCGAATTCAGCTCTGGGCCGCCGGCCCCGACCAATTGCACCCGCAGGGTCCGATCGGCCCCCGCCCCTTGGCGCCGGTTGCGCAGGTCGAAGCGATAGCGCCGCAGCCGCATTCCAAGCACGATTCTTGCCAGGACCTGCGCTCGCGGCAGGCCTACGCCTGCGATGGGGTCAAGGACCAGGGTAGCCGCGCATTCCCCTTTGCCTTCCAGATGCGCGGCAAGCAGGCCGCCGGCGCGTGCCAAGGAGAATGCGGTGACGGCCTCGGCCTTGCCCAAGGCCAGGACAATCACGCGCCGGGTCGATATCGCCTGGGGGGCGATGACATCGATACAGGCGCCCGATTCAGCCAAGGCGGTCGCATCGGAACAGGCCCGGGAGAGTATCCCGCCCATTTCGGTGTCCAATGCCATTGCCCGCGGGCCAAAGCCTGTCCGGGCAGTCTGCAGGATCACGACGACTGAGGTTTCCGCGGAAATCTCGTCCGCCGTTTCGAAGACCGGCACTGGCGATTGAGGCATAAGCGGGCGTTCTCCTCATTGCAGGGCTTTGGCAGAGGCGCTGCTCGCAATTTGCGTAACGCTTCGCCTGCCACCGGCGGAAGCCGGTCAGACCGGTCGCCGCCGTTGGTGGAATGGTGCCGAAGTCCCCAAATAGTCGTTTTCGTAAGACGACTTAGTTGCTCTTGCCTCTTGGGTATCCCTGAACGGGCCAAGCGATCAAACGCCAATTTTGTCCATGTTGATTGACAAAAACTCAACTGACGATTCATGATCGTTCAATGGCCTTACCCTCACTCAATGGCATGCGCGCTTTCGAAGCCGCAGCACGTCTCGGCAGCGTCAAGGATGCAGCGGAAGAACTGCATTTGACGCCCTCCGCCGTCAGCCGTCACATCCGCGCGCTTGAAAGGAATCTCGGTCAGGATTTGTTCGAGCGCGGCTTTCGCCAGATAACGCCCACTACCAGGGGCTCTTACTACGCACGCAGCCTCTCCGAAGCGTTCGAGGCCATCTGGCGCGCCACCGACGATGTCAATCTCGCCAACGGCCCGAGCCACGGCAGGACCCAACGTGTCCGGGTCCTGTGCGTGCCGGTTGTTCTGAACCTTTGGCTGGCGGACCGGTTGCCGAACTTCCGCCGACAGCATCCGGCCGTGGATCTGGAGATTTCGACGTCAGGCAAGCGGGCCAATTTCGATTTGGCCATCGTCGACGAGTTCGTCTACAAGGCCGGCCCGGCTCTGACGCTGCTGATCCCGCTGGTTCTGACGCCGGTCTGTGCGCCCTCGCTGCTCGAAGGCCCGATGCCGCTGCGATCGCCCGCCGATCTGGTCAACCACCATCTGATCCACGAATGCGAGACCATGCGATGGAAGCGCTGGCTGGAACAGGAAGGCGTTTTGGACACGACGCCGAAATCCAGCACGACGCTGGATGATTGCACGCTGATCATGCGCGAGGCGATCAACGGCGCTGGAATAGCGCTTGCCGACACGATGATGGCCCAGGATCTGCTGCAGCAGGGCAAGCTGGTCGCCCCGTTCAGCGCCCGCCACACCTATCCGGCGGGCATCTACCTGCATCAGCGCCGCAGCATCGGCAACAAGCCGGGTACCGGCCTCTTTCAGGACTGGCTGCTTTCCGAAGTCGAGGACCATAAGCGGGTGATGGCCATCGCCTAGGCAGCCCCGCTTGCAGACAGATGTTGTGAACACGGGTTCGTCCAGATTCAGGCCGTGGATCGAGAACTCGAATCAACAGGCAGGCCTTTTCAAAAGCGGCTCACCATCATCGCCCCGTCGATAATCGCGGTTCGCATTGAATATCTTTAAGGTCAAAGCCGGCAAATCGATTGCTTGCCGGTTCCCCTGCGTCAGGCGTAACCTCCCCGGTCAACGCGTGAGGGCGCGTGCTGCAAGAAGGGGACATTGCAATGACGATACAAGGCGCATCGCCTGACCTGTATAATGAAGACCTCGCTCCTGCCAAGGTTCGAAACTGGGGACCGTTCTCGATCTTCAACGTCTGGACGTCGGACGTCCATAGCCTGTGGGGCTACTACCTCGCCGCCAGCCTGTTTCTGTTCTGTGGCGGCTTCGTCAATTTCATCATCGCCATCGGCATCGGCTCGCTGATCATTTACGCGCTGATGAACATGGTCGGCTATGCCGGTGTGAAGACCGGTGTGCCCTACCCCGTGCTCGCCCGCGCCTCCTTCGGCATCTGGGGCGCCAACATTCCGGCACTGGTGCGCGCCATCGTCGCCTGCTTCTGGTATGGCGCGCAGACCGCCGCCGCCTCCGGCGCCATCGTTGCATTGCTGATCCGCTCGCAATGGTTCGCCGACTTCAACGCCAACACCCATTTCCTCGGCCATTCCGGCCTGGAGGTGATCTGCTTCGTGGTCATATGGGCCCTGCAACTGCTCATCATCCAGAAAGGCATGGAAACGGTGCGCCGGTTCCAGGATTGGGCGGGACCAGCCGTCTGGGTGATGATGCTGCTCCTGGCCATCTATCTCTGCGTCAAATCCGGAACCTTCGCCTTCACCAGCGACATCCCGATGGACGTGCTTCTGGAAAAGACCAAGGATGCCGGCGTGCCTGGAACGCCGGGCTCGTGGACGTCGCTGTTCGCGGTCGCCGCGATCTGGGTGACGTATTTTTCGGCGCTCTATCTCAATTTCTGCGATTTCGCCCGCTATGCGCCCGATCAGGCGGCGCTGCGCAAGGGCAATATCTGGGGTCTGCCGATCAACCTGATCCTGTTCTCGCTGGTCGCCGGCGTCACCACCATTGCCGCCTACGACGTTTACCATGAGGTGCTGCTGCACCCCGACCAGATCTCGGCCAAGTTCGACAGCTGGTTCCTGGCTGCCCTTGCCGCCCTGACCTTCGCGGTGGCGACGCTTGGCATTAACGTCGTGGCCAACTTCGTGTCGCCGGCCTTCGACTTCTCCAACGTCTTCCCGCGGCAGATCGACTTCAAGAAGGGCGGCTACATCGCCGCTGTCATCGCGCTTGTGCTCTATCCGTTCGCACCGTGGGAAGGCAGTGCCGCCTCTTTCGTCAACGTCATCGGCGCGACGATGGGACCGATCTTCGGCGTGATGATGGTCGATTACTATCTGATCCGGAAGGGCGAGGTCGACGTCGAGGCGCTGTATCGCGAGGACGGCGAGTTCCGCTTCCAGGGTGGCTGGCATGTCAATGCCTTCATAGCCGCCGGCATCGGCGCCGTCTTCTCGTCGATCCTGCCGAACTTCACCAACTGGCTACCGTCCTGGTGGGGCGTCTATGGCTGGTTCTTCGGCGTGGCGATCGCCGGCGTCATCTACTACGTGCTGCGCACCGCCGCCCTGGGTGCAGGCGCCAAGATAGCAAAAGCCTGACGAACTTCTCTGGGGCGGCGCAACGCCGCCCCAGATTTATGCTCTTATCATCTCGGCCAGCTTGCGCACCGTGTTCCAGTTGCGCGAGGTTCCGATGCCCATGCGTTTGTGATTTGCGGCCGCGAGCAGCCGCGAGCTAGACCTCTCCCGTGAAAAGACGACCCAGATGTCGCCGCCGACCAGAAGCACCTTCTCGTCCGCTGCGGCATAGGCCTGAAGGCCCGATATGGCATCCTCGGCCACGGGTTTGCGCATCACGCGCACCGCGACCTGGTCGCCGGCTTCCACCGACTCGGTCGGGAATGGATTGCCGCTTGCGAGTTTGCGCCAGTCTCCGGCGGCGCGGATGATGATGTCGACATGGCGGCCAAAGGTCTGTTCGAAGGCGGATTCCAGCCGCTTCTCAAGTCCGGCGATCGAGATCTTTTCGCTCTCGAAAACCAGGTTGCCGGTCGCCACCAAGGTGCGGGCATTCTTCAGGCCGAGGCCTTCCGCCATCGTCTTGAGATCGGACATGACGACCCGCCGCCCCTCTCCCAGGGTGATGCTGTAGAGAAGCGCCACATAGGTCCGCATTGTAGCGATCAGACCAGCCGGCTCTGCTCCACCGCCGCCTCGATGAAGCTGGCGAACAGCGGATGCGGATCGAGTGGCCGGCTCTTCAGCTCGGGGTGATATTGCACGCCGATGAACCAGGGATGGTCGGGATACTCGACCGTCTCCGGCAGCACACCGTCGGGCGACATGCCGGCAAAGACCAGCCCGCAATCCTCCAGGCGCTTCTTGTAGTCGATATTGACCTCGTAGCGGTGCCGGTGACGTTCGGAAATTTGGGTGTCGCCGTAGATATCGGCGATCTTCGAGCCTTTGGCGAGCTCGGCCTGATAGGCGCCGAGCCGCATGGTGCCGCCGAGATCGCCGCTCGCCCTGCGCTTTTCCAGCATGTTGCCCTTCAGCCATTCGGTCATCAAACCGACGACTGGTTCCTTGGTGGGGCCGAACTCGGTCGATGAGGCATGTTCGACACCGGCCAGCGAGCGTGCCGCCTCGATACAGGCCATCTGCATGCCGAAGCAGATGCCGAAATACGGCACCTTGCGCTCGCGTGCGAACTTCGCCGCCAGGATCTTGCCTTCGGAGCCACGCTCGCCGAAACCGCCGGGCACGAGGATGCCGTGCACCTTCTCCAGCCAAGGCGTCGGGTCTTCCTTTTCGAAGATTTCCGATTCGATCCAGTCGAGCTTCACCTTGACGTGGTTGGCCAGCCCGCCATGCGAAAGCGCCTCGATCAGCGATTTGTAGGCATCCTTGAGGCCGGTATACTTGCCGACGATGGCGATGGTGACCTCGCCCTCCGGATTATGGATGCGGTTGGAGACAGCCTGCCATGGCTCCATGCGCGGCTTGGGCGCCGGGTCGATGCCGAAGGCGGCCAGCACCTCCGAATCGAGACCTTCCTTGTGGTAGGCCATAGGCACGTCGTAGATATGCGGCACGTCGAGCGCCTGGATGACGGCGCTTTCCCTGACATTACAGAACAGCGACAGTTTGCGGCGCTCTTCCTTGGGAATGGCGCGGTCGGCGCGCACCAGAAGAATATCCGGCGCAATGCCGATGCCGCGCAATTCCTTGACCGAATGCTGCGTCGGCTTGGTCTTCAGCTCACCCGCCGTCGGGATATAGGGCATCAAGGTCAGGTGGACATAGACGGCGTTGTTGCGCGGCAGATCGTTGCCGAGCTGGCGGATGGCTTCGAGGAACGGCATCGCCTCGATGTCGCCGACCGTGCCGCCGATTTCGCACAGCACGAAATCATAGTCGTCATTGCCGTCGAGGACGAAGTTCTTGATTTCATCGGTAACGTGCGGGATGACCTGCACGGTCGCGCCGAGATAGTCGCCACGCCGCTCGCGCTCGATGATATTCTTGTAGATACGCCCGGTCGTGATGTTGTCCTGCTGGTTGGCGGAACGGCCGGTGAAGCGCTCGTAATGGCCAAGGTCGAGGTCGGTTTCGGCCCCGTCATCGGTGACGAACACTTCGCCATGCTGGTACGGCGACATCGTGCCGGGATCGACATTGAGGTAGGGGTCGAGTTTTTTGATGCGTGCGCGATAGCCTCGCGCCTGCAGGAGAGCCCCAAGGGCCGCTGCGGCAATGCCTTTTCCAAGTGAGGAAACCACGCCGCCTGTGATGAATACATATCGCGCCATGGGAGTCATCGCTTAACGCGGCCGGATTGATTCCGCCAGAGAAAAAACCGCCGCGAAGGCTTTTTCCCAAAAAGGCGCTCGGACCATGATCCCGAAAAGTGGAATTCGGTTCTTGGACATGATCACGACCAAACAGGTTTGAGCGGGACCTTAAGCAAAACAAAAGGGCCGGCTGAGCCGGCCCTTTCGGCATGATGAGGGAAACGTCAGATGATGACGACTTTTGTGCCGACCCGGACGCGGCTGTAGAGATCCATGACGTGCTCGTTCATCATGCGGAAGCAGCCATTGGAGGCACTGGTGCCGATCGACTGCGGCGCGATGGTGCCGTGGATACGCAGATGCGTGTCCTTCTTGCCGTCATAGAGATAGATGGCGCGTGCGCCGAGCGGGTTCTGGCCGCCGCCGGCCATGCCGTCCTTGTACTGGCCGTAGTGCTTGGGCTCGCGCTTCTGCATGTCGAGCGTCGGGATCCAGCGCGGCCATTCCTGCTTGTCGCCGACCGCGACCGTGCCCTTGAACTGCAGGCCTTCGCGGCCGACCGCGATGGCGTAGCGGCGTGCGGTGGTCGATGATTCGACGAGATAGAGCCGGCGAGCACTGGTGTCGATGACGATCGTGCCGGCATCGTAGCCCGTGAATTCCACGTCCTGAGGCACGAATTCCGGCTTCACCTTGAACGGCTTCTTGGCATTTTTCTGGGCAAGTGCCGAGTCGAGCGCGCGTGTCTCGGGCAGATAGCTGATCGATGAGCCGGATGAGGTTCCACCGAACAGACCGGCGAACAGGCCGCCGCTTGACTGCTTCTGGCCGCCGACCACCTCGCTGCGCAATTCGCCATTGTTACCGGTCAAAGCGACATTCATCACCTCGGCCGGGACAGGCTCGGCCGACTGGATAGGCGTGACCGGTTCAATCGGCTCGATAATCTTGATGGTCTTCTTGGCCGGCTTGGCATCGGCCACTTCGGTTGCCGGTGCTTTCTGACCCTTGCTGGCCAGGAATGCCTTCCGGTCCGCGTCAGCCCTGGCTTTGGCTGCCTCGCGCATCGCCAGCTTCCGGGCTTCGAGCGCCTTGGCTTTGGCGTCTTCCTTGCCAGCGGCGATCTTGGCCTCGATCTTCTTGATCTGGGCGAGGTCGTCCGGTGTCGGGGTTTTCTTCTTTTTGAGAAGCTTCAACTGCGCCGCATCGCTCTTGGCCGCGACGGGGATGGCGTCGGTTTTTTCAAGCGACACCGACTGTTGTGCGGCCATATTTGCCGGCATGCCGGCGAAAGCCGGGGAACTCATGCCGATTGCGGCGCAAAGTCCCAGGAAAATGAAGCTGCGAAGCTGCATGGCGAAGATCCGATCGTTCAATGCTTGTTGCCCACGGCGTCGCCCGGCGTCCCCCAAGGACGCCGAAAATGCCGCGTGCAATCTATAGTCGAATAAGCGCGGATGCCTCAAGCGCGAGACCGCACCGCTGCCCGTCGAATCTTCGTGATCGCGCAGCATTTGCCGCGACTGTGTTCAAACGATCACAGATCGCGGTTTGGAAAAGTGGAAGTTACTGGTTCGGAACCTGAGGCGCCGCCGGTGCGGTGTTGGTGGTCCCATTGGTCGCCGGCGGCGTCGAGCCGGCGGCGGGTGCCGTGGCCGGAGGCTTTGCCGCGGCGTCGTTTCCGGACGGCGGCGTCGGCGTAGCGTTGCCGGCCGGTGCCGGCGTGGTCTTCCCCGGCAGTTGGTTGAGCACGCCCTTGCCGTCCGAGGTCGTGGGAACCCGATCGAGAATGTCGATCGGTTTCTCGCCGTAGCGGGCGATGATCGACAAGGTCAGCGACGTCACAAAGAACGCAGCCGCCAGGATCGCCGTCGCCCGGGTCAAAGCGTTGGCGGCGCCGCGTGCAGTCATGAAGCCCGATCCGCCACCAATGCCGAGGCCGCCGCCTTCGGAGCGCTGCAGCAGCACCACGCCGACAAGGGCGAGTACGACCATGAGATGGATGACGATCAGTACGGTTTGCATAGTTTATCCTGGCAAGGCCTTGCCCGGCCGCGGACACGACCGGTGAATTGGAGGCGGCTCAATACAATGCTTTCACGGCATTTCCAAGCCCGTGGCCGGAATATGGGAAGCAACGCGCCCTTTGCAACGAATTTGGACGGGACGAGACCCGCCCACCCTCGTGACTCTCAGCCTGCAATGCTGCGATAGGCTTCGGCGATACCCAGGAAATCAGCCGCTTTCAGGCTGGCGCCGCCGACCAGCGCGCCATCGACATTCCGGACGCCCAGCAGCTCCACCGCGTTGGACGGCTTGACCGAGCCGCCATAGAGAATGCGCATCCTGGCGGCGGCGGCGCCGAGTTTTTCCGACAGCTTTTCGCGGATATGCGCATGCGCTTCGGCCACATCGGCCGCGGTTGGCGTCAAGCCGGTGCCGATCGCCCAAACCGGCTCATAGGCAATGACGGTGTTGGATGGCGTGGCACTTGGCGGCACCGAGCCAGCCACCTGGCGCGACAGCACCTCCAGCGTGGCTCCAGCCTCACGCTCCTGCCGCGTCTCGCCGATGCAAACAATGGCCACCAGCCCGGCACGCCAGGCCGCGGTGGCCTTGGCCTGGACCGTGGCGTCGTCCTCGCCGCTTTGTTCGCGGCATTCGGAATGACCGACAATGACATGGCTCGCGCCCGCGTCCTTCAGCATCTCCGCGGAAATGCAGCCGGTATAGGCGCCGCTCTCCTTGCTATGGCAGTCCTCACCGCCGGCATGGACCGGCGTGCGTGACAGGATCTCGGCGGCATGGGAAAGCAGCGTCGCGGGAACACAGACCAGTGCTTCGGTCTCGGCGTCGAGCCCGCTCATGAAACCGTTACCGATCATCCTGAGCTCGTTCAGCGAGGCGCTGGTGCCGTTCATTTTCCAGTTGCCGGCGACAAGCGGGCGAATTCCTGGCGTCATGGTGTGCTTCTCCGGGCGATATCAGGCTCTGGCCCTCACTACCAAAATCAGGCCACAAAGCAATCGACAGTGGACCGGAAGGGCGCTATTGCGCTTGTTTCAAACTCGGCGCATGCGAAAATGCGCATAAATCGGAAGTAACCATGCTTGGTATGTTGAGAAGCGCGGCAAGTACCTGGGTCGCGAAGACATTGCTTTCGCTGCTGGTGGTCAGTTTCGCCGCGTGGGGCATCTCCGGACGGCTGATGGGCGGCCTTGCGGGCCACGATTCGGTGATAACGGCCGGCGGCACCAAGGTATCGATCAACGAATACCGCCTTGCATATGACCGCCAGCTCGCCGTCATGTCGCAGCAGTTCGGTCAGCGCCTCACTCACGAACAGGCAAAGGCGCTCGGCATCGACAACCAGGTGCTGGCGCAACTCGTTTCCGGTGCCGTTCTCGACGAACAGGCACGCAAGCTGGGCCTTGGCCTCTCCAAGGACCGGCTGGCCGAACTCACCCGCGAAGATCCGGCTTTCAAGGGTCCTGGCGGTCAGTTCGACAGAAGGACATTCGACTACATGCTGCACGAAGTCGGCATGCGGCCCGAGGATTACCTGAAGAACCGCGCCCAGGTGGCGGTGCGCCAGCAGATCGTCGAAGCGGTCTCGGACGGCCTCAAGGCGCCGGACACGTTCTTCAAGGCGGTCGCGCTCTACCGCGGTGAAGACCGCACCGTCGACTATTTGACATTGCCAAAGACGCTGGTCGAGCCGATCGAAGCGCCGAGCGACAGCGTGCTCAAGGCCTATTTCGAGGCCAACAAGAAAACCTACGCCGCACCTGAATACCGCAAATTTTCCTATGTCCGCCTGGAACCGGTGGACATCATGGACACGACCGCGGTCACCGACCAGCAGGTCAGTGACGACTACAACAAGAACAAGGCACGCTACACCACGCCCGAAATGCGCACCATCGAGCAGCTTGTGTTCAAGACGCCGGATGCGGCCAAGGCAGCGCTCGATTCGCTCAAGGCCGGCGCCACCTTCGACAAACTGGTGATCGCCGAAGGCAAGACCCCGGCCGACACGCTGCTTGGCACGCTCGCCAAGGACAAGATCGCCGACAAGGCGGTTGCCGATGCCGCCTTCGCGCTCAACGTCAATGAAGTCAGCCAGGTCGTTCAGGGCACCTTCGGCCCGGTGCTGTTGCGCGTGACCGAGATCAAGCCCGAGGTGGTAAAGCCGCTCGCCGAAGTGTCCGACCAGATCCGCAAGGACCTGGCGCTGGGCGAGGCAAGCCGCATCCTTTTGGATGTGCACGACAATTATGAGGACACCCGTGCATCGGGCAGTTCTCTGGCCGACGCGGCCGCCAAATTGAAGCTTAAGGACATCACCGTCGACGCCATCGATCGCAATGGCCTGAGGCCCGATGGCTCCATCGTCAAGGACCTGCCGGAATCACCGTCGCTGATCAAGGCCGTCTTTGATGCGGAACCCAACACCGAAAACGAGGCGCTGACCACCGCGGACAACGGCTTCGTCTTCTATGAGGTCGGTTCGATCACACCGGCCCGCGACCGCACTCTTGACGAGGTGCGCCAGAAAGTTGTCGCCGACTGGACGGCGGCCGAAACCACCAAGCGGCTCGCCGCCAAGGCGGACGAACTCGAGAAGCGCCTCAAGGCCGGCGCCACGCTCGACGTCATCGCCGGTGACCTCAAGCTGGAAAAGCAGACCAAGCGCGGCTTGAAGCGCGAAGCCGATGATGCCGATTTCGGCAAGGAGGGCGCCGCCGTGATGTTCGGGGTCGGCGAAGGCGGCACCGGCTTGATCCCCTCGCCCACCGGCGACGGCCAGATCCTGTTCAAGGTCGCCGAAGTGTTCGAACCGGCCGGCGCCGACGCCAGCTCGGTGCCGGACGACGCGCAGAAATCATTCACCTCCGGCATGTCCGACGACCTGCTCGACCAATTGGTGGCGCAGTTGCAGACGCAGTACGACGTCCGCATCGACCAGGCCGCCGTTGCCCAAGCCTCGACGAGATGAGCGCGCTGAAAACCCATATCGCCAAGGTCGCGACCGGCACTGCCCTGTCCTTCGAGGAGGCCTGCGAGGCCTTTGACATCATCATGTCGGGCGATGCGACCCCAGGGCAGATCGGCGGCTTCCTGATGGCGCTGCGTGTGCGCGGCGAGACGGTGAACGAGATTTCGGGCGCTGTCGCCACGATGCGCGCCAAGATGCTTCGCGTCGATGCCCCTGACGGCGCCATCGACATCGTCGGCACCGGCGGCGACAATTCGCACTCGGTCAACATCTCGACGGCCTCCGCCTTTGTCATTGCCGGCAGCGGCGTGCCTGTCGCCAAGCACGGCAATCGTGGCCTGTCCTCGCTGACCGGCGCGGCCGACGTGCTGATTGCCCTCGGCGTCAAGATCGACATTGCACCGGAGATTATCGGCAAATGCATCCATGAAGCCGGTGTCGGCTTCATGTTCGCGCCGGCGCACCATCCGGCGATGAAGCATGTCGGTCCGGTTCGGGGCGAGCTTGGCACGCGCACCATCTTCAACCTGCTCGGCCCGCTTTCCAACCCGGCCAGCGTCAAGCGGCAGATGGTCGGCGTGTTCATGCCGGAATGGATCATGCCGGTGGCCGAAACGCTGAAGGCGCTCGGCACCGAGCATGCCTGGGTCGCCCATGGCGATGGCTATGACGAGATCACCACCACAGGCGAGACGCAGGTCGCCGAACTGGTTGGCGGCGAAATCCGCAGCTTTACGCTGACCCCGGAAGAGGTTGGACTAAAGCGCCATACCAAGGGTGAGCTGCGCGGCGGTGATGCCGCCTATAATGCCAAGGCCTTGCGCGACATGCTGGGCGGCGCCGCCGGCGCCTACCGCGACACGGTGTTGATGAATGCCGGCGCCGGACTGGTGATTGCGGGCAAGGCGACGACACTCGGCGACGGCATCGACATCGCCGCGCAGGCGATCGACAGCGGCCGGGCGCTGCAGGTGCTCGACCGGCTGGTCGAAATTTCGAACGGGTGAACCGTGTCTGACATTTTGCGCAAGATCGAAGCCTACAAGCGCGACGAGATAGCCGCCGCCAAGGCACGCCTGCCGCTGGCCGAGATCAAGGCGCGCGCAAAAGACGCCGACGCACCGCGCGGGTTCCTCGCCGCACTCGAAGCGAAGCGCAGATCGGGCGGTTTTGCACTGATCGCCGAGATCAAGAAGGCAAGTCCGTCCGAAGGGTTGATCCGTGCCGATTTCGATCCGCCGAGTCTGGCCAAGGCCTATGAAAAAGGAGGCGCGGCCTGTCTTTCCGTGCTGACCGATGCGCCCTCCTTTCAGGGCGCACCGGAGTTTCTGACCAAGGCGCGAGCCGCCGTGACGCTGCCCGCCCTGCGCAAGGATTTCCTGTTCGACCCCTACCAGGTTCACGAGGCTCGGGCCTGGGGCGCGGACGCCATTTTGATCATCATGGCCAGCGTCGATGACGCCATGGCAAGCGAACTCGAATCGACCGCATTCGAGCTCGGCATGGATGCCCTGATCGAGGTGCACGACGAAGCCGAGACGGAGCGCGCGCTGAAACTGTCATCGCAATTGATCGGCATCAACAACCGCAACCTGCGGACATTCGAGACCAGCCTCGATACGTCGGAGCGGCTGCGGGCGATGGTGCCGGGTGGTCATTTGCTGGTCAGCGAAAGCGGCATCTTCTCGCATGACGATTGTCTTAGACTGCAAAGGACGGACATCGACGCCTTCCTAGTGGGCGAGAGCTTGATGCGCCAACGGGATGTGACCGCTGCAACACGCTCGCTGCTCACGGGCAAGGCGTCCGATGGGTCGGCCCGAAAATCGGAATCGATTTTCGGAGAGCACGATGCATAGAGTCAAAGTGATAGAACGCACTTTGTGCGTCCGAATGGACGCACGTCGTTCTATGGCGATTTGACGATGGCGGCCGGCCTCACTCATCTCGGCGCGCACGGCGAGGCCAACATGGTCGATGTCGGCGACAAGGACGAGACGACGCGCACCGCGATTGCCGAGGGTTTCGTCTCGATGCAGCCAGAGACGTTGAAGACCATCCTTGCCGGCAATGCCAAGAAAGGCGATGTGCTCGGCACCGCGCGCATCGCCGGCATCATGGCGGCGAAGAAGACGCATGAATTGATCCCGCTCTGCCACCCCCTGCTGCTGACCAAGGTTTCCGTCGACATTGAGCCTGATCATGCGCTGCCAGGCCTGAAGGTCACTGCCCTGGCGCGCGTCACCGGCAAGACCGGGGTCGAAATGGAGGCGCTGACCGCTGCGTCCGTGGCCTGCCTGACCATCTACGACATGGCAAAGGCGGTGGACCGCGCCATGGTCATCTCAGGTATCCGGCTGGTCGAAAAAACCGGCGGCAAGTCTGGCGACTACAAGGCAGGTGCCTGATGGCGCTGGTTCCGGTCGCCGAGGCGCTCGAACGCCTGCTTGATGGCGCCGTGCCGCTGGAGGGCGAAAGCGTTCCTCTCATCGAGGCTGTCGATCGTGTGCTGGCGGAACCCGTCGTGGCGCTTCGCACCCAGCCACCTTTCAACGCTTCGGCCATGGACGGTTATGCAGTGCGTGCCGCCGACGTGGCGTCGGTGCCCTCGAAACTCGCGGTGATCGGCATGGCGCCGGCCGGGCGTGGCTTTGACGGTACGGTCGGCCAGGCACAGGCCGTGCGCATCTTCACCGGCGCACCGCTGCCTGATGGCGCCGACACCATCGTCATCCAGGAAAATGTCCGGGATATCGGCGGTGGCAATATCGAGGTGATCGAGCCCACCGCAGAGTGGCGTAACATCCGCCGCATCGGTCTCGATTTTTCCAAGGGCGACGTGCTGCTGGAAAAGGGGCGTGTGCTCGACCCGGCGGCACTGTCGCTGGTGGCATCGGCCAATCATCCCCGAGTGAGCGTGGTGAAACGGCCGCTGGTCGCCATCATCGCTACCGGTGACGAGCTGTTGCCGCCCGGAAGCGAACTCGGGCCTGACCAGATTATTTCGTCCAACGCTTATGGCGTCGCCGCTGCAGCACACTCGGTCGGTGCCCGCGCGCTCGATCTCGGGATCGCCGCCGACCGCAAGGACGCCATAGCCGGCATGGTCAGGAAAGCTGTCGCGGCGAGCGCCGATGTCGTCGTTACGCTGGGCGGCGCCTCGGTCGGCGACCACGACCTGATCCATGACGTGCTGACCGGCGAAGGCATGACGCTCGGCTTCTGGAAGATCGCCATGCGTCCCGGCAAGCCGCTGATGTTCGGACGCCTCGGCGATATCAGATGCATCGGCCTGCCCGGCAACCCGGTGGCAAGCCTGGTCTGCTCGCAATTGTTCCTGAAGCCGCTTCTGGCAAGGCTGGGCGGTCGCGCCTACCGTCAGGACATCCGTCAGGCGCGGCTGGGCACCGCAATGCCCGCCAATGATCTGCGCCAGGATTATGTGCGGGCGGTGGTCAGGGAATACCACGCCAAACTGGTGGCAACGCCGTTCGGTATCCAGGATTCCTCGATGCTGAGGATGCTTGCCGACGCCAACGGGCTGGTCGTGCGCGCGCCTTTTGCCCCTGCATCCGCTGCCGGAGACGTTTGCAGCGTTCTGATGTTGCGCTAAAGAATTCCCATAAATAAGCTGGATAACAAGAAAAAATGATCTCGGCTATTCCGAGATCAAGGTCCGCGTCAACGCATGGGCCGGATCGGCAAGGCCATCGACGACGTCGTAATGATGCCGATCGGGCTCGACCACGGCACTGGTGATGGCGCCAAGCCCGGTCCAGATATTGGCCAGCAATGCATTCTGGCGCAGGAACTCGGAACGCTCCCCACCGCCAGCCCAGCAGGTGATGCGGACACCATCCATGGGCCGCAGCAGTGCCGGGCTTTCCGTCAGCGCCTCATTCTCGTCGATTTTCAGCAGCGTGTTCATGTCCGTGCGCATCAGCGGACGCAAATCATGCAAGCCTGAAATCGAAACGACATGGCGTATACGCCGCGAGACATCGGCCGCCAAAGGCGTCGATGTCGTCACCATGCGGCTGGCAAGATGTCCGCCGGCCGAATGTCCGGTCAGCATCAGTGGTCCCCCGACCATGGCCGCCGCCTTGCCGATCGCCGCCCCGATTTCGCTGACAATGCCGGCGATGCGTATATCGGGGCATTGCGTATAGGACGGCATCGCCACGGCAAAGCCGCTGCCGACCCCGCCACCGGCGAGGTGCGACCACAAGCTCTTGTCGGTCTCCATCCAATAGCCGCCATGGATAAACACCACGAGTCCCCTGGGCGCGACATCGGGAAGGAAAAGGTCGAACCGATTGCGCGGCCCGTCGCCATAGGCGATGTCGAGCCGTACCCGGCCCTGCGCCGACATCACGTCTCGGAATGCTTGCGCGGGTTCCGCCCAGGCGGCCGGCCAACGGTCGCTGCCGGCGATATTGGCGCCGTTGGCGTAGGCATTGTCCCAGTCGGCAATGCGATGGTCGAGCATCGGCACCCTCCCCGAAGCGGCATCGTTTCAACAATAGCAATGGCCGCCGCCACGTCATGCGTCAATGCTCGAGCGAAAAACATTTTAGGCTTGAAACAAATTTCGACTGGTGCAATCCTGCGCTCTGTTCCACCATGGACGTGAGGCAGACAGGGGCAGCCGCAAGATGCTTGGGCCTTCAGCGCATACCGACACGTTCACGCGCGATCATTTGCCGCCGCCCGACCAATGGCCTGACTTCCTGCTCGGCGGCTTTGACTATCCAGAACACCTCAACGCCGGTGTCGAACTGACCGACAGGCTGGTCGAGAAGGGTCTCGGCGACCACACCGCGCTGATCGGCAACGGCCGCCGCCGCACCTACAAGGAACTGTCCGACTGGACGAACCGGCTCGCCCATGCGCTGGTCGAGAATTATGGCGTCAAGCCGGGCAACCGGGTGCTGATACGCTCCGCCAATAACCCGGCAATGGTCGCCTGCTGGCTGGCCGCCACCAAGGTCGGCGCCGTCGTCGTAAACACCATGCCGATGCTGCGCGCCGGTGAACTCACCAAGATCGTCGACAAGGCGGAAATAACGACTGCGCTCTGCGACACCAGGCTGATGGACGAGATGACCGCCTGCGCCAAGGACAGTGCGTTCCTGAAGCAGGTGATCGGCTTCGACGGCACCGCCAACCATGACGCCGAGCTCGACCGCGCCGCCCTCGACAAGCCGGTCACCTTCACCGCCGTCAGCACCGGCCGCGATGACGTCGCCCTGCTCGGCTTCACTTCGGGCACGACAGGCGTGCCGAAGGCGACGATGCATTTCCACCGCGATCTCCTGATCATCGCGGATGCCTACGCCCGTGAAGTCCTGCAGGTGACGCCGGACGACATCTTCGTCGGCTCGCCGCCGCTCGCCTTCACCTTTGGCCTTGGCGGGCTCGCCATATTCCCCCTGCGCTTCGGCGCGGCGGCGACACTGCTGGAACAGGCGACGCCGCCCAACATGGTCCACATCATCGAGACCTACAAAGCGACCATTTCCTTCACCGCGCCGACCGCCTACCGGGCCATGCTGAAGGCCATGGACGAAGGCGCCGATCTGTCATCGCTGCGTGTTGCCGTTTCCGCCGGCGAGACCTTGCCGGCGCCGGTCTTCGAAGAGTGGACACGAAAGACCGGCAAGCCGATCCTCGACGGCATCGGCGCCACCGAAATGCTGCACATCTTCATCTCCAACCGCTTTGACGACAGGAAACCGGCTTCGACCGGCAAGCCGGTCGGCGGCTATGAGGCCCGCATCGTCGACGGCGACATGCACGAGGTGCCGCGTGGCGAGACCGGACGGCTGGCGGTGCGCGGGCCAACCGGCTGCCGCTACATGGCCGATGACAGGCAGAAGGACTATGTGCGCGACGGCTGGAACCTCACCGGCGACACCTTCACGCAGGATGAGGACGGCTTCTTCCACTTCGCCGCGCGTTCCGACGACATGATCGTCAGCGCCGGCTACAATATCGCCGGACCCGAGGTCGAGGCGGCGCTGCTGTCGCATCCCGATGTCGCCGAATGCGCTGTCATCGGCGCCGACGATGGCGAGCGCGGCCAGATCGTCGAGGCGCATGTCGTTCTGGTGCAAGGTGTCTCGCCAGACGCGATGACCGTCAAGCGCCTGCAGGACCACGTCAAGGCAACCATCGCGCCCTATAAATACCCGCGATCGGTCAAATTCATCGCCGCCCTGCCCAAGACCCAGACCGGCAAGATCCAGCGCTTCCGGCTGCGCACGGAGAAAATCAATTGAGCGAGCCCTACGATCCGGCGTCCGAAGGCGCTGAGATGTCGTTCAAGGAACGCATGTCCTACAGCGACTATCTGCAACTGCAGAAAGTGCTCGACGCGCAGGCGCCGCTGTCATCGGCGCATGACGAAATGCTGTTCATCATCCAGCACCAGACATCGGAATTATGGATGAAGCTCGCCTTGCATGAGATCGGTGCAGCGATCCGTTCGATCCGTGCCGATCGGCTCGAGCCGAGCTTCAAGATGCTGTCGCGCGTCGCCCGTATTTTCGAGCAGTTGAACAATGCCTGGGACGTGCTGCGCACGATGACGCCCAGCGAATACACCGAGTTCCGCGATTCGCTCGGCCAGTCCTCGGGTTTCCAATCCTGGCAGTATCGCGCCATCGAGTTCATGGCCGGCAACCGTAACCTCGCCATGCTCGGGCCGCACAAGCACCGGCCGGACCTCAACGCCAAGCTGGAGGCGATCCTGGCCGAGCCGTCGCTCTACGATGAAGCGCTGCTGCTTCTGGCGCGCAACGGCTTCGACATTGGGGCGGACGCAAAGCGCACGGAGTGGCGCGAGACGCGGACGGAAAACGAAGAAGTCCTGGTCGCCTGGCAGACGGTGTACCGCGATCCGCAGCGCTACTGGATCTTCTACGAACTGGCCGAGAAGCTGGTCGATTTCGAGGACTACTTCCGCCGCTGGCGCTTCAACCACGTCACCACAGTGGAACGCATCATCGGCCTGAAGCGTGGCACCGGCGGCACATCGGGCGCCTCCTATCTCAAGAAGATGCTCGAGGTCGTCCTGTTTCCCGAACTCTGGAACGTCCGTACCCGGCTCTGAACCCTTGTTTGACGATTGTTCAGGTCACCGCCGTCTTGACCGCGAAGCGCGCATCCTTCCAGGCGCCGGTGCGCAGGATATCTTCCAGTACGTCGACCGCCTGCCATACATCGGTGTAACCGGCATAGAGCGGCGTGAAGCCGAAGCGGATCGTCGACGGCGCACGGAAATCGCCGATCACGCCGCGCTCGATCAGTGCCCGCATCACCTGATAGCCATTGGGGTGGAGGAATGAAACCTGGCTTCCACGCGCATTGCCGTCGCGCGGGCTTTCCAGCTCCAGGCCGTAGACGCCGCATCTGGTCTCGACGAGCTGGATGAACAGATCGGTGAGCGCGATGCTCTTCTTGCGCACCACCGCCATGTCGACATCGTCCCAAAGGTCCAGTGCCCCCTTCAGCGCCCGCATCGACAAGACAGGCTGCGTGCCGCACAGGAACCGGCGGATGCCGCTGCCGGCCGCGTAACCCTGTTCGAAGGCAAAGGGTCGCGCATGGCCCCACCAACCGCTGAGCGGCTGCCGGACTTTGTCGTGATGACGCTCGGCGGCGTAGATGAAGGCTGGCGACCCCGGGCCGCCATTAAGGTATTTATACGTGCAGCCGATGGCGAAATCGGCGTTGGCGCTGTCGAGCTCGACCGGTAAAGCGCCGGCCGTATGGCAGAGGTCCCAGACGATCAGCGCACCGACCTGATGGGCCTTGCATGTCAGTGCCGCCATGTCGCGCAGCTGGCCGGATTTGTAATTGACATGGTTGACCAGGATGACCGCGACACGCTCGTCGATCAGTTCCTCAATGGTCGGCGCGTCGACGCCCTCGAGCCGCAACACGGTGCCGGGCCGCGTCGAGGCCACGCCTTCGGCCATGTAGAGATCGGTCGGAAAGCTGTCGCCCTCGGCGACGATGACCGAGCGGTCCGGCCGCATGCCGAGTGCGGCATGCAGCACTTTGTAGATGTTGATCGACGTCGTATCGCAGACCACCGTCTGGCCGGCCGCCGCACCGATCAGGCGTCCCAGCTGGTCGCCAAGCGCGACCGGCATGTCGAACCAGCCGGCTGTGTTCCAGGCACGGATCAGGTCCTGCGCCCACTCCTGCGTCGCTGCCTTCTGCAATTCGTCAAAGACGGCCGGCGCCGCGGCCCCGAGCGAATTGCCGTCGAGGTAGATGACGCCTTCCGGCAAGATGAAGCGGTCGCGCATGGCGCGCAGCGGGTCCGCCGCGTCCATGGCTTCGACGGCTGCGAGATCGAGCGTTGCACGCATCATTTGTGACATTCCCTGATTATTCACGCCCTGGTTATTCACGGATAGCTTCGCGTGCTGGCGCCGGCCCGCGGCTGCGCTTGAGACTAGGCAAGGCCAGCATGGCCAGCACGAACAGGCCCGTGGCAAGCTTCAGGTCGGGCGGCGGCATGCCGGCGGCAAGGCAGAACGACACCAGCTGGTAGTAGATGATCGCGCCGGCGAAAGGCGCCAGCAGCTGCCGCCAGACCGTCTGCTTGCCGACGACGGCCTCGCCGATCATCAGCGCGGCAAGGCCGTTGATGAGGATGCCCAGCCCCATATTGACGTCGGCGAATCCCTGCGACTGCACCATCAGCGCGCCGCTTGACGCCGAAAACGCGCTCGCCAGCCCGACACCGCCTATGGTCGCGGCCCAGACATTGATGCCTTGCGCCTCGGCCATGTCAGGATTGGCGCCCACGGCGCGCACGGCCGTGCCCTTCTCGGTCCTGAAGAACATGTAGAGCAGCATGAAGGCGACAAGCGCGAGGAGACCCGCGACGACGATCTTGCTAGCGGGGAAACCTGGCCGCGCGAACGGCACCCAGTCGAACACCGAGGGCGAACCGAAGACGGACAGGTTGGACTTGCCCATGATGCGAAGGTTGATGCTGTAGAGCATCGTCATCATCAGGATGCCCGCAAGCAGCGTGTGGATGCGGAAGCGCAGATGGATGAAGGCGGTGCAGCAGCCCGCAGCGAAGCCGGCGACAAGAGCGGCGGCGATACCCATCAGCGGCGATGCGCCGGCGGCAAGGAGAACGCCGCAGACGCAGCCGCCCAGCGGAAAAGCGCCTTCGCTGGTGAGATCGGGAAAATTCAGCATGCGAAACGGGATCATGATCCCGAGCACGACCAAGGCCAGGATCAGGCTCTGCGCCAGGGTGACCGGCATGATTGCGACGAAGCTGGCGAGAATGTCCTGAACAAAACCCATGGTGATCAGCTCGCCAGCAACATGCGGTCGGTTTTGACGGAGAAATGGCCGATCAGATCGATAACCGTGACCCTCGCCTTCTCCTCGCCGCTAACTTCCAGAAGGACGCGGCCCGCGTCGAGCATGATCACGCGGCTGCCATAGTCGACGGCGTGCTGCATGTTGTGGGTCACCATCATAGTCGTCAGCTTCAGCGCGCTGACGGCGCGCACCGTCGCCTGCATGACAATTTCGGCCGTGCGCGGATCAAGTGCCGCGGTATGCTCGTCGAGCAGCAGCAAGTCAGGCGATCCGCCGACCGCCATGATCAGCGACAAGGATTGCCGCTGCCCGCCCGAGAGCAGGTCGACGCGTGTGTCGAGGCGGTTTTCAAGGCCGAGGCCCAGTATCGACAGGCGTTCCCTGTAGGACGCAAGGCGGGTGGTGTTCAGCCCCGGGCGCAAGGTGCGCTTTTGGCTGCGCAAATCGGCCAGCAGCATGTTTTCCGCAACCGTCATGCTGGCGGCGGTGCCGCGCATCGGGTCCTGGAACACGCGCGCCAGCTTCGCGGCGCGCTTGTGCACCGGCATTGCAGTCACGTCGGCGCCGTTGATCAGGATCTGGCCGGAATCGAGGATCAGGGCGCCGGAAATGGCGTTGAGCATGCTGCTCTTGCCGGCCCCGTTGGAGCCGATGACGATGCCGAACTCTCCCGTGGCCAAGGACAGGCTGAGACCGTCCAGCGCGACCTTCTCGTCGGCCTGGCCCTTGTAGAACACTTTGCGTGCGGATCGAATCTCGAGCATCGTTCCTCCCTGACCTCGGGATGACGGCGCCGACGCCGTCATCCCAGCAGTTCCGATGTTAGTCGACGATGCAGCCGCAATCGGCCATTGAAGCCGGTATCTCGATGCCGAACGCGGCCATCGCCTTGCGCGAGATCGTTGCCATGTGGTCCTTGTAGGCCGGGCGCGACGGCGCGATCGTCTTGGGGTCCTTGCCCTTGAGGATCTCGGCGGCGATGTTGCCGGCGTTGACGCCGACCTGCGTGTAATTGACCGCGAAGCTTGCAGGCACGGTGCCGTTGCGGACCGCACTGTCATCGGAGTTGACGACCGGGATACCGGCCTGGCGGGCGGCCGCGGAGACCGCGGCGATCGCCGGCTGGATCAGGTTCGACGCCGGGCCGTAGATCACGTCGGCCTTGCCGGCGAGCGAAGCGATGCGTTGCTGGATGTCATTGACGTTGTCGATGCCGACCTCCACCACCTCGAAGCCGGCGGCCGGTGCCGCCGCCTTGATCTTTTCGACCAAGGCAACGTCATTGGCCTCACCGGGATTGTAAGGCACGCCGAAGCGCTTGGCGTTCGGCAGCAGCTTCTTGGTGAAGGCCATCACGGCAGCGACGTCCTGCAGATCGCTGGCGCCGGTCATGCCTTCGTCTCCGGCGTCCCATGACGGCACCAGCTTGGCCGCCACCGGATCGGTGACCGCGGCAAAAACGATCGGAATGCCGGAACCGGCAAGCGCTTTCTTGGCGATCTGCGAGACCGGCGTGGTGATGGTGTAGATCAGCTTGGGCTGCTCGGCCTGCAGCTTGGCGATCATCTGCGGCACCAGCGATGCATCGAAATTGGTGTGGCTCTCCGTGTAGACGACGTCCTTGCCCTCGACGAAGCCATTATCCGTCAACGCCTTCTTGAAGCCGGCTATGGCGGCGTTCAATTGCGGATGCTCGCCGAAATTGGCAATGCCGATACGGATCTGATCGGCCGCGGCACTGCCGGCGCTAATCATCAATGCGCCTGCCAGGGCCAAGCCCGACAACCAAGCGGATTTCGATTTCAACATCATTTCCTCCCAGATTTGATCAGGGCCGCTTGGAAACGCGGCTACCACGGCGATCATGGTCGGTCCGCCGGTCGGTGTCAAACATTATATATAATTGTTGCTATGACCCAATATCATATATACTTTCGCCAGACGACGGATTGATCACGATGCGCGATGAAACGAGTTCTACAAAAACGGAAGCCGCCTATCAGCTGTTGCGGCGCGACATCCTGACCACGCGCCTCATGCCGGGCGCCCCGCTCAAACTGAGTGCCCTGCGCGGCACCTATGGCGTCGGCTGGACGCCGTTGCGCGAAGCCTTGTCGCGGCTAGAGGCCGAACGCCTTGTCACCGCCATCAGCAATCGTGGTTTTACGGTCGCTCCGGTATCGCGGGCCGAACTGGAGGACCTGGCACGCGCCAGGATGGTGGTCGAGATACCCCTGTTCCTCGAATCGATGGAAAAAGGCGGCAAGGAGTGGGAGGATGCCGTTGTCACCGCCCACTACCGGCTCTCCCGTTGCAAGACCGCGGTCGACGATCCTTCGGATGCGGCCGTCGATAAATGGGACGAGAACCACGAAGCTTTCCATGCGGCGCTGCTGAGCGCGGCGACTTCCAATTGGCTCATGCGATTCCGCTCGACCATCGCCGATCAGCTGCGACGGCATCATCGTTTTCTCGGCCTGGCGCCGACATTGCGGGCCGCGGCTGGCCTGAAGGACGGTTATGAAGAGGCAATGGAGGCATTGTGCGAAGCGATTGCGATCGAACACCATACAGCGATCATGGAAGCTGCACTCGATCGTGACGTCGAGCGGGCCAAGGCGCTGATGACGGCGCATATCGGCTATACCCTGCACGTCTATGTCCATAGCGAAGACAGCGGCGCGACCAAATACGCCGCCCGCGCCGGCAGCTTGCAAGCGGGTTCCGGGTGACTTCAATGCTTGCGCGACGCCTATTGGCATGCGCTGGCCGGAGTGGGCCAAACGCCTGGGTCCATCGCCGCCCCTAAGCTACCAATCGTTGGCGTTTTGGTTTCGTTTCGTTCCGCGAATAATGGATCCATAAATTGTACAATCCACCCGCGAAGAGCCCTCCGAAAGACTGATGCCAAGGCCCATCAGTGGATAGGCCACAGGCCATTAACCAAAACGATTTCAATGCCGGCCGATCGTGGAAAGGATCGGCCTCAGTCCGCTGTCGCGGCAAAAAACTTCAGACGCGTTAACAAATTCATTAAACTTTAAACGGTTGCGGAACACAACTGGAACGGATAGTGTTTGTTCTGGGTTTGTTTTTTCGATTCTGGTCAGACCTTTCGTTCAATGCCTTGGGGGCCGCCATGCTGACACGCAAGCAACATGAACTGCTGATGTTCATCCACGAACGGCTCAAGGAAAGCGGGATACCGCCCTCCTTCGACGAAATGAAGGAAGCGCTCGATCTTGCCTCCAAATCGGGCATCCATCGCCTGATCACGGCGCTGGAGGAACGCGGCTTTATTCGCCGGCTACCCAATCGGGCGCGCGCGCTGGAAGTGCTGCGGCTGCCGGACTCGATCGCGCCGGGCCTCAATGCGGCAAAGAAGTTCTCGCCAAGCGTCATCCAGGGCAGCCTTGGCCAAGGCAGTCTCGGCCGCCAGATCAGGCCGGCGACGGCGCCTTCCCGCCTGGCCGCGGCCGGCAACGACGATGATGCAGTTTCAGCCGTGTCCATCCCGGTCATGGGTCGTATCGCCGCCGGTGTGCCGATCGATGCCATCCAGCATCAGACGCATTCGATTTCGGTGCCGCCGGACATGATCATGGGCGGCGAGCACTATGCGCTGGAAGTCAAGGGCGACTCGATGATCGAGGCCGGTATCTTCGACGGCGACACGGTCATCATCCGCAATGCCGATACAGCAAGTCCGGGCGAAATCATCGTGGCGCTGGTCGACGAGGAGGAAGCAACGCTGAAGCGGTTCCGCCGCAAGGGCGCCTCGATCGCGCTCGAAGCCGCCAATCCAGCCTACGAAACACGCATCTTCGGACCGGATCGGGTCAAGGTGCAGGGCAAGCTCGTCGGGCTGATCAGGCGCTACTGAACTGGCTTGCCATCGGGCTTGTCGGCCTTTTTATAGGGGGCCAGCCCCCTCGCCTCGCGTGAGAATTTTCGCTGCTCGTGCCAGGGCCGGTATGGTCCGACGACGGCGAATTCGATCTCAGCCGGCGTCGTGGCCGATTGGGGATCGAAGAAAACGGCGGCACTCCCCTTGCGGGCGAGCTGGCGTTTGGTGACGACGAGAACCAGCGGATTATGACAGGCGTCATAGGCGGTCGCGTCATTGACGACGATCAGGTCGGCGAAGGCGCAGGCCTTCCAGGTGTTCTTGCGATCCTCGACATAGGCGATGATCGCGCCGGAAGGGTGCCTGGCAAGGCACAGGCCTTCGCGGCAATAGAACGGCGATCCCAGCGGCAGGTCGGTGGGAGTGGCAAGATCGAATTGCCCGTCCGTCTCCTCGAACATTTCCGGTAGGACGATTGTTTCGGAGATCAGAGCGCGTTTCCAATTGTCGGCTGCGAATTCGTTCGGACGTTCCCGGTTGACGGCCAGTTCGCCATTGCCGATCGACAGAGCCACCAGCCGCGCATCTTCCGAGATCAGCACATCGGGCGCGCGCGTGTGCGACACAGTCAACAGACCGGCAAGCGCGAATGGCACCGCCGTGAGCCGGAGCCACGTCGTCGCCATCGTCGCGATGACCAACGCGACGGTGACCAGCAGCACGGATTGCTGCGAAATCAGCCCGACTCCATCGACCGGAGAGCGCTCCGATATCCACGCCGATATGGCGATCATCGCTGTCAGGCCCTTGCCCATGAGGTAGAGAGCCGGCCAATCCAACCCGAACGGCATCAGCAACGCGCTGGCGACGGCCAGGAACATCACGATCGACACGATCGGCATGACGGCCAGATTGGCGAACAGGCTGAGCGGCGACACCCGCTGGAAATGCCAGATGGCAAACAGTGCCGTCGCGCTGCCGGCGATGATGGACGTCATGGCCAATCCACCTGTCGCCAAGAGGAATTTTCGCGTCAGAAACCCGGGTAGGGATCGCTTTGGCGGCGGAGGCCTCGTCTTTCCCGCATGGTGGTCGGCCCAGCCGGCATAGGCGCCAACCAAGGCTGCGGTTGCCGCGAACGACATCTGGAAACTCGGGCCGACGACCTCGTGCGGCGAAACCAGGATAACGGCGATCGCCGAGATCGCCAGATTGCGCATGGTCAGCGCCGCGCGATCGAACAAGACGGCGATCAGCATCACCGCCAGCATGATGAAGCTGCGTTCGGCCGCGACGACGACGCCCGAAATGACGAGATAGGCGGCGATCGAAAACAGTGCGGCGGCGGCGGCGTATTTCTTCACCGGCCGGCGCGCGGAAAACCCTGGAAACAGTGCGAAGGCGCCGCGCAGCAGACCCATGATGGTGCCGGCCACCAGCGCCATATGCAGACCTGAAATCGAGATGATGTGATAGATGCCGGTGCGCCGCATCGCTTCGTTGATTTCATCGGGAATGCCGGCCCGCACGCCGACGATCAGCGCCGCCGCGATCTCGCCTTCGGCGCCGCCAATGCTGCCCCTGATGTGGTCGGCGATGGCTTCGCGGGCATTTTCGATGCCTGAAAACACGCGTGCCGGCAGCGGCATCTCACCGGCTTCGGCGGAGATGACCGTTGGATTGCCGAGAAAGAAGCCGCTGCCGCCGATGCCGGCGAAATAGCTGTCGAAGGAGAAGTCGTAGCTGTCCGGCCGCACCGGGCCGGTCGGCGGCAGCAGTTTGGCATAGCCTGTGACAAGCGAGCCGGCGGTCATTTCGGGCGGTATCTTGCGTGCCGAAAGCCGGACCCTTTCAGGCGCGTAGCGCAGTTTCGGCCGGGCGGTCGAAATCACGTCCATGGTCAGCCGGATGCGGCCGCTCTCCATCTCCTCGAGCGAGATCACGCGGCCGGTCAGTTGCGTCGAGATTTCCGAGCCCAGCATCCGGGTTCCGGCTCGCCATGTTTCGACCTTCGCCGCAAGCAGGCCAAGCACACACAAAAGCAGTGCCATGAAACACAGATGGGTTTTCGGCCAGGAGCGCGAGACGAACGCACATACCGCCGCCAGAACCACGACCGCGACAGGCTTTGCAAAATCGGGCTCGGACGCCAGCGAAAAGTAGCAGATCGCCCCAACGGCCAGGCAGACCGGCACCAGCAGGAAGGCGATGCCCCGGTCGAGTTCCAGCTCCGCCGCCTTGGCCACGCCGTGACGCAGGCGAGGAAAGGATATCGGGCCGATTTGCCGGCGCACGCGCACAATTCTGCGTGCGGCAGGAGATGGAGTTGGCGCTGGGCTATCCGCCTGCAGCAGCTGGGTTGCGGGCGCAGCCACGAGCGGCGATGGCAGCGGGATCGCAGGAGGCGTCGCAAACAGGGATCGCTCGCTGACGCCGACAATGGCGCCCTCGCCCCGATCCGAGCCCCGGCCTCGTCCAGTCATCGGGTCTGCCCCTTGCGCCCTCGACACCCTATGCTACATGAACGCGCGACGCGCGAAAGTCCGCGCACTCCGCACTCAGCTTCAGACGTTTTCCGAGAGTTCCATGCCCGACAAGGTCATCACCCGTTTTGCTCCCTCGCCGACCGGCTATCTGCATATCGGCGGCGCGCGCACGGCGCTGTTCAACTGGCTCTATGCCAAGCACACCGGCGGCACGATGCTGCTGCGCATCGAGGACACCGATCGCGAGCGTTCGACCGATGCAGCCACATCGGCCATTCTGGACGGCCTGACCTGGCTCGGCCTGTCATGGGACGGTGACGCGGTCTCCCAATTCGAGCGCGTGCCGCGCCACCGGGAGGTGGCCGAGGAGCTGGTGCGCCTGGGCAAGGCCTATTACAGCTACGAGACTTCAGCCGAGCTCGAGGCAATGCGCGAGGCAGCACGCGCCAAGGGCCTGCCACCACGCTACAACGGCCACTGGCGTGACCGCGCCCCGTCGGAGGCACCCGCCGGCGTCAAGGGTGCCATCCGCATCAAGGCACCGACCGAGGGCGAGACGGTGGTGCAGGACCGGGTCCAGGGCGAGGTGCGCTTCCCCAACAAGGATCTCGACGATTTCATCATCCTGCGTTCGGACGGCAACCCGACCTATATGCATGCCGTCGTCGTCGATGACCACGACATGGGCATCACCCATATCATCCGTGGCGACGATCACCTGACCAATGCCGCACGCCAGACCGTGATCTACAACGCCATGGGCTGGGACGTGCCGTCGATGTCGCACATCCCGCTGATCCATGGCGCCGACGGCGCCAAGCTGTCGAAACGCCATGGCGCGCTGGGCGTCGAGGCCTACCGCGCCATGGGCTATCTGCCCGAGGCGCTGCTGAACTACTTGGCGCGCCTGGGCTGGAGCCATGGCGACGACGAGATCATGTCGATCAAGGACATGATCTCCTGGTTCGATATCGGCGACGTCAACAAGGGCGCGGCGCGCTTCGACTTCGCCAAGCTCGAGGCGCTGAACGGCGTCCATATGCGCCGCATGGCCGACACCGAATTGTTCGACATTTTCATCGCCACCTTGCCCTATCTGGAGGGTGGCCCGGCGATGGCGGCGCGCCTCGACGAGAAGAACAAGGCGCAGTTGCTGGCAGCACTTCCGGGCCTGAAGGAGCGCGCCAAGACGCTGGTCGAGCTCGTCGACGGCGCCGGCTTCCTGTTTGCCGCGCGACCGCTGCCGATCGACGACAAGGCGGCACTCGTACTCAATGACGATGCCCGCAAGATCCTGCGCGGCGCTCACGAAGCTTTGAACGCGCTGTCCGGCGACTGGACAGCCGCCACGGCCGAGGCCGCGATCCGTGACTATGCGCTGGCTGGCGGCCATAAGCTCGGCGCCGTGGCCCAGCCGCTGCGGGCTGCCTTGACCGGCAAGAGCACGTCACCAGGCGTTTTCGATGTGCTGGCCGTGCTGGGGCGTGAGGAAAGCCTGGCGCGCATAGCGGATCAAATCGATTAGCAGCAAACTGGCCTAAGAAGATTGGCATTGAAAGGCGCGTTTCGCAGTGCAACATTAGGCTTGGCCCAATCTGGCACGCAACTCCTAGAATGCGGTGGCGAATACGCGCATTGCGGTGATTTCGACGTGTCGCTCTGCGGAATTTGCCTTTGCCGGCATGAGGAAACAAGAAGGAGTTTGCAATGACCGAAGCTGCGACAAAACTGGATGTGGGCGGCCAGGAGGCCACTGCAACGCTGCAATTCGCCGGCAAGACTCACGAATTCAAGGTGCGAAGCGGCTCGGTCGGACCTGACGTCATCGACATCGCCTCGCTCTACAGCACCACCGGCGCCTTCACCTATGACCCCGGCTTCACCTCTACGGCAAGCTGCGAGTCGGAGATCACCTTCATCGATGGTGATGCCGGCATTCTCCTGCATCGGGGCTACCCGATCGACCAGTTGGCCGAACACGGCGACTTCCTCGAGGTCTGTTACCTCCTGCTCTACGGCGAACTGCCGACCAAGGCGCAGAAGGACGATTTCGATTATCGCGTGACGCGCCACACCATGGTGCACGAGCAGATGTCGCGCTTCTTCACCGGCTTCCGCCGCGACGCGCACCCGATGGCGGTGATGTGCGGCGTGGTTGGCGCGCTGTCGGCCTTCTATCACGACTCGACCGACATCTCCGACCCATACCAGCGCATGGTTGCGTCCATGCGCCTGATCGCCAAAATGCCGACGATCGCAGCCATGGCCTACAAGTACCACATCGGCCAGCCCTTTATTTATCCGAAGAACGAGCTGAATTTCGCCGCCAACTTCCTGCACATGTGCTTTGCCGTGCCGTGCGAGGAATACAAGATCAATCCGGTGCTGGCGCGCGCCATGGAGCGCATCTTCATCCTGCACGCCGATCATGAGCAGAACGCTTCAACCTCGACCGTTCGTCTCGCCGGCTCTTCGGGCGCCAACCCCTTCGCCTGCATTGCCGCCGGCATCGCTTGCCTATGGGGCCCGGCCCATGGCGGCGCCAATGAAGCGGCGCTCAACATGCTGGGCGAGATCGGCCATGTCGATCACATCCCGGAATTCATCGCCCGCGCCAAGGACAAGAACGATCCGTTCCGGCTGATGGGCTTTGGCCATCGCGTCTACAAGAACTACGATCCGCGTGCCAAGATCATGCAGAAGACGGCGCATGAGGTTTTGGGCGAACTCGGCATCAAGGACGATCCGCTGCTCGACATCGCGATGGAACTGGAAAAGATCGCGCTGACCGATCCCTATTTCATCGAGAAGAAGCTCTACCCGAACGTCGACTTCTACTCCGGCATTACGCTGAAGGCGCTGGGCTTCCCCACCACCATGTTCACCGTGCTGTTCGCGGTCGCCCGCACGGTCGGCTGGATCGCGCAGTGGAAGGAAATGATCGAGGATCCGCGCCAGAAGATCGGCCGCCCGCGCCAGCTCTACACCGGCGCGCCGGAGCGCGACTACGTGCCGATCGCCAAGCGCTGAGCGGTGCCGGGCTGATGACCGAAAAAGGCGTCCGTCAGGGCGCCTTTTTCATATGACGCAGGACCACGCCCGCGGCGATCTCACCGGACGGCTTGTCCGTTGCCATGCGCCCTGAAATCTCGGCAAACCCGTCTTTCTGCCAGGCGCGCATACCACTGTCGGCCAACAGCGCTTCAAGCTGGCGCGCAAGATTGTTCGGTTTGACGTACTCGTTATAGAATTCCGGGATCAACGCGCGATCCGAGATCAGGTTGGGAAGCAGCGCCGACCAGACGGAAACGAGATACGGCGCGACGACGCGTGCAACCGGGTCGAGCCGATAGCAAGAGATCATCGGCACCCCGGACAACGCCAGTTCCAGGGACACCGTGCCGGACGCGATCAACGCGGCGTCGGCCTTGCCGAAGGCCTGCCATTTGCGCTCGGGCTCAAGGATAATCTCGGGTTTCTCGTCCCAGCGCGTGACCGCGGACCGCACGGTATCCGCGACATGTGGCACCGTCGGCAGCATCAGCCGGAGCCGATGCCCGCGGGCCCGCAACATCGACACGGTCTCGCCGAACGGCTCGAGCAGCCGCCGCACCTCGCCGCGCCGCGAGCCGGGCAGGACGAGCAGCGTCTTCACGCGGTCTGGTGATAGATCACGCGGCTGGCCTTGAGCCTTTGCCGCCGAGAGCACACCCGCGTCGTGGGTCAGACGGTGCCCGACATAGGTGCCGGGCGGACCACCCAGCCGATCGAGCTCCTTCACCTCAAACGGCAGGATGCACAGAATGTGGTCGACATAGGGCTTCATTGCCACCGCCCTGCCCGGCCGCCATGCCCAGACGCTCGGGCAGACATAGTGGACGATCGGGATCGACGGGTTGGCCGCGCGCACTTTTTTGGCGACGCGCAGCGAAAAATCGGGACTGTCGATGGTGACGAGGCAATCGGGCTTGGCGTCCGCAACCATACCCGCCAGCTGGCCGATCCGCCGGATCAGGCGCGGCAGGTCACGCAAGACGGCGCTGAACCCCATCAGCGCGACCTCGCCGGCGTCGAACGGCGAAACCAGCCCAAGCGCCTGCAGGTGGCGGCCGCCGAGTCCAACGAGCTGCACCTCGCGCCCTGTCATCTGGCGGAGCGACCGGACGATGTCGGCGCCAAGGAGGTCGCCTGACTCCTCGCCCGCGACGATCGCGATCTTCAGCGCCCTGTCAGCCATGTCCGGACTCCGCTGCGGCAAGGCCGACGATGAACAGCCCAAGCTCATTGGCACGCGAGAGAGTTGCGGGGCCTTCGAGGATCAGGGAGCGTCCCGCTTCGACGGCAATGCCGGCAAGGCCGGCCCCATGCGCTGCTTCTACCGTCTGTGGTCCCATGGAAGGAAGATCCGCCCGCAACTCCTGGCCAGGCTTGGCGCATTTGACCAGAACGCCGCGCGTCTTGCCGGCGATACGGCCGTGGCCGCGCAGCAGCCTGGCGCGGTCCAGCAATCCGGCCGTGCCCTCGATGCCTTCAAGCGCAATGGTCCGGCCGCCGACCGCGATCGCCGCCTGGCCGATATCCAGCGCCCCAATGGCCTTTGCCGCCGCAAAACCCGCCTCAATGTCGCGCCAGTCCGATTTCAGAGGCTTAGCCCTGGTCAACACCCCTTCGGCGGCGACAAGGTTCGGCACGATCTCGTGGGCACCCACGACCTTAATCCCCCTGGCCTCGAGCCCGCGCGCCACCACCTTGAGCAGCCCGTCATCGCCACGCGCCAACGCCATGACAACAAGGGGCACCACGGCGAGCAGGCTAAGGCTTGGTCGCAGATGTGCCAGCCTTGGCCTGCGCTTTATCTCGCCGGCAAGTACCAGATGGGTAATCCGGTTGCGCTTGAGCAGCGGAACGAGCGATCCTATCGCCTCCAGGGCAAGGGTATCATGCTCGTACCGGCACAACTCCGCCAAGCGGTCAGCCTCACCGTCCATGAGCACGATGAAGGGCGCATGACTCTGTTCGGCCAAACCGGCAGCGACTTCGACCGGAAGGCTGCCGCCGCCGGCGATGATGCCGACCCTGGCACCAGGCGGGAGATCAACACCAGCCGCGGCTGTCTCAGCCTTCGTCATCGGAATCGTCGCCATCGCCGCCCTTGAGCGATGGCACCGCATAGTGCCGCTTGCCGCGACTGATGATGAAGTCGATGATCTTCATTGCGGTCGGCGACGAGGCGAACTCCGCCTTGGCGAACTCGATGTTCTCGCCGACAGTGCGGGAGCGGTCGAAGATCGTCTTGTAGGCCTTGCGCAGCAAATAGATTTCGGAACGCGGCAGACCGGCGCGCTTGAGACCGATGATGTTCAAGCCGCGCAAGCTGGCGCGGTTACCGACCGCGATGGCGTAGGGAATGACATCACCAACAAAAGCCGAGCATCCGCCAAGAAAGGCGTTGTCGCCTACACGCACGAATTGATGAACGGCGCTAAGGCCGCCGATATAGACATTGTTGCCGATCTCGCAGTGGCCGCCCAATGTCGCCCCATTGGCGAAGGTGGCGTTGTTGCCGACGGCGCAATCATGGGCGATATGGGCGTAGGCGAGGAAATTGCCATTGTCGCCCACCGTCGTTTCGCCGCGGCTGGTGTCGGTGCCGACATGCATGGTCACGCCTTCGCGGATGGTGCAGTTGGCGCCGATGACGAGTGTGGTGCGGCCGCCCTTGTGCTTGGTGTTCTGCGGCGGTCCGCCCAGGATCGCCATCGGATAGACCTTGGTCGACGCTCCGACAGTGGTCGCGCCCATGACCGAGACATGGCTAACCAGTTCGACACCGTCACCGATCACAGCATCGGCGCTGATATGGCAGAATGGCCCAATGCGCACACCGTGGCCGATTTGGGCGCCTTCTTCCACGACGGAGGAAGGATGGATTGACGTGTTGATTTTCATAGGCACTCGATCGTCAGTCGCCGGTGACCATCATGGCTGAAATCTCGGCCTCGGCCGCCTTGGTACCTTCGACCAGGGCTTCGCAGGCGAATTTGAGCAGATTGCCGCGCTTCTTGATTTTCTTGACGTGGATCTTCAACTGGTCGCCGGGAACGACCGGTTTGCGGAATTTGGCGTTGTCGATGGTCAGGAAATAGACCAATGACGGCTTCGACGCCCCGAGGCTGCGGATACAAATGGCGCCCGCCGTCTGCGCCATGGCCTCGACGATCAGCACACCCGGCATCACCGGCTGCTCCGGGAAATGACCCTGAAAATGCGGCTCGTTTATGGTCACGTTCTTGATGCCGATGGCGGAGTCGTCGCCATCGATGTCGACGATGCGGTCGATCATGAGGAAGGGGTAACGGTGCGGCAGGAGCTTCATAAGCCCCAATATGTCGACCGCTTCCAGCGTTGTCGCCGCCACCATGTCAGCCATTGTCCTTGCCCTGCTTGCGTGCCCTGGCCATCGTGCGCAACATGGCTATCTCTCGCATGGCTTCCGCCATCGGCTGCGCCGGATAGCCACCCCATATCTCGCCGGCGGGAACATTGCTCATAAATCCACTTCTGGCGGCAAGCTTGGCACCTGTACCAATCGTCAGATGATCCGCAAGCCCGACGCCGCCGCCCATGGTGACATTGTCCCCCACCACCACGGAACCGGAAATACCCGAAAGCCCGGCTACTATGCAATTGCGACCGATGCGGACGTTATGGGCGATCTGCACGAGATTGTCGATCTTGGTGCCTTGCCCGATGATCGTATCGGACATGGCGCCGCGATCGACGGTGGAATTGGAGCCGATCTCGACATCGTCCTGGATGATGACCCGTCCGATCTGTGGAACACGTTCGGGACCCTTGGCGCCGCCGACAAAGCCAAAACCGTCCTGTCCAATCCTGGCGCCACCATGGATGATGACCCGATTGCCGATCAATGCGTACTGGATACTGGCGCCCGGGCCGACATAGCCGTCACGGCCAATCTGGCAGGACTGTCCGATGACGGCGTTTGGCGCAATGACGGTGCCGCCGCCGATCGAGACGCCTGGCCCGATGACCACGCCGGCTTCGATGACAGCGCCGGCTTCGACATGCGCTGTCGGATCGACGTGGGCATGGGGCGAAACACCGGTTTCACCGGTCATCGGCCCCGGCGTAGCGGCCGTGGGGAACAGCAGCCGACCGACCAGGGCGAATGCCTGTTGCGGCCGCGGATGGATCAGGACGGCGACGGTAGCCGGCGCCTTGTTTGCGAATTCCGCCGGACACAGGACCGCTGCCGCCCGCAGCGACGGCATCAGCGCCGAATTGCGCCTGCCGTCCACGAAAACGAGCGCGTTGGCCCCGCCTTCATTGGCTGGCGCCAACGCTTCGATCGAAACGTCGGATTGGCCGGAATCGACGAGCACCGAGCCAGTCAGATTCGCGACTTCGGCCGCCGTATACCGGCGTGATGGCGCGAAGAACACCGGATCGGTCATTCCAGAAGCTATATCCAGCTAGGTCGGAACATTTCTCCCGGATCCAAAACCCGGGAGCATCGTTGGCCGCCGATCAAAAGCGGGTCGATATGCCGAAGTTGAATTCCTGCACGTCGTCTTTGGCTTCCTTCTTGACCGGGATCGCATAGTCGATACGGATCGGCCCGAACGGCGAGGCCCACATCAGGCCGACACCGACCGAGGCGCGCACTTTCATGCCGGTAGAATCTGGATCGACCAAGCCAGTGGCGATCTTGCTGCCATAGAGCGTCGCCGCATCGGCGAACACCGCGCCACGCAAGCCGAAGCTCTCGGGAACAACCGGCAGTGGGAATTGCGCCTCGGCTGACGCATTGAAATAGGTCGTGCCGCCCAGATGGTCACCGCTGGTGTCGTTAGCAACCGGGCCGATGCCACCATAGGCAAAGCCGCGGATCATGCGATCGGTGCTCTGGAAGTGGTCGAAGATGCGCAGATCGCCGCTGCCGTAACCCTCGACATGGCCTGCACCACCCGAAAGGAGGCCGACAAGGTCAAGCTGCTCCGACAACGTCTGATAGATGCTGCCGCGCCCCGTGATCTTCACGAACTTGGCATCGCCACCGAGACCGGCGACCTCCACGGTCGTGTTGGCGTAGATACCCTCGTGCGGGTTCTTCATGTCGTCGATGGTGTTGTAGACCAGCCCAAGGCTGACCGAAGACTTGATCCACGGGCTCTGCTCGATACCATCCAGGACAGCCTGTGAGATGTTACAGGTGCCGTCCGGATCTCCTGGGCTGGTTGGACCGCAACTATCGTCGACCTTATACTTCTCTTGCGAGATGTTGTACGCCAGCTGGGTTGTAATGCTGTTGGTGATTGGCAGCCCGAAGCGGATCGTCGCGCCGGTGGTGTCGCTGTCGTAGTTGTTGTTGTATTCCCGCGTCGACTTGTAGATGTCGAAGCCGGCGGCGATGCGCCGCCCGAGGAAATAGGGCTCGGTGAAGGACAGGCTGTAATCGCGCGAGTTCTTGCCGCCACCGGCCGACACCTTGATGAACTGGCCACGACCGAGGAAGTTGCGCTCGGTGATCGATCCTTCGACGGACGGTCCGGCCGAGTCGCCACCGGTCGAATAGCCGGCACCAACCGAGAATTCACCCGTCGACTTCTCGACCACATCGACCACCAGCACGACCTGATCAGGGGCCGAGCCAGGCACAGTCGAAATGTCGACTTTGTCAAAGTAATTGAGGTCTTCCAGACGCTTCTTCGCGCGCTGGATGAGCACCTGGTTGAACGCGTCGCCTTCGCTGACGTCGAATTCGCGGCGAATGACATAGTCACGCGTCCGATCGTTGCCGCGGATCTCGATGCGCTCGACATAGGCCTTGGTGCCCTGGTCGACCGTGTAGACCACCGAAATCGTATGGTTCTCGAAGTTGCGATCGCCACGCGGCGTCACCTGCGCGAATGCATAGCCGGAACCGGCCACCTTCTCGGTCAAGGCAATGATCGAGTCTTCGACATTCTTGGCGCTGTAGACATCGCCCTTGTGTGTTTCCACTACCGATTCCAGCGACTTGGAGTCCACTTCCGGGATCGTGCTTTCGACGCTGATGTCGCCGAAAGTATAGCGCTCACCTTCCTGGACGGTGATGGTGACCGTGTATTTGTTGGTCGCATTGTCGAGCTCGCCGACAGCGGACACGACCTGGAAATCAGCATAGCCGTGATTATAGTAGAAGCGGCGCAGCAGTTCCTGGTCGGCGCGCAGCTTGTCTTCATCATAGACGTCGTCGCGCAGGATGAACGAGACCCAGGATGAGCGCTTGGTATTGATCACGTCCGACAGGCGGCGGCTGGAATAGGCGCTGTTGCCGACGAAATTGATTGCCGCGATCTGAGTGCGATCGCCTTCGGTGACGTGGAACACCACATTCACGCGGTTGTCGCCGAGCTCCATGATCTGCGCGGTCACGCCGGCATCGTCACGGCCGATGCGCCTGTAAGCGGCCTTGACCGCCTCGACGTCCGAATCGAGCGTAGCCTGGGAGAACGTGCCGCGCGGCTTCAGCTGAACCGCTGCCTGAAGCGCGTTGTCCTTGAGCTTCTTGTTGCCCTGGAACAGCACCTGGTTGACGACCTTGTATTCCGAAACCTTGACGACCAGGGTCGAGCCGACCTGGTTGATCTGGACATCCGAGAACAGGCCGGTGCCGAACAGCGCCTTGACCGCGCTATCGACATCGGAGCTGGAGAAGGCCTTGCCGGGCTTGATGGTGATGTAGTTGCGGATGGTATCGGCGTCGACACGCTGGTTGCCGCTCACCTCCACCCTGCTTACGACAGCGGCTTCGGCCGCCGATGTGGCAACGAACTGCACTGCGAGCGCACCGGGTACGACCAGAGCGGCGGACAGTGCCGCCGCTGACGCGGCGTTTAGAAACTTGGATGCTGCCTTCATCGGGCTTAATAACCTTTTCTCGTAGTCCCCACGGCGAGAAAACCGGACGTGCGGTCATTTCCCCTACCGTATTAACCGGATTTTCCCTACACGCAAGGCTTCTGGTTAATTTGTATTTACTTAACCCTGTTGCGTGGCTTTCGCGTCACTCATATCCCCGTGCATGGTAAACGGCGTCTCAACATCGACCATGCCCAGGCCGAATTCCTTCATGATTTCAGCACCCAAAGAGATCGTTCCAGAACACGAACGCCATGAAGCACAGCACCAGAAGCAGACCGGCCCGATAGGCCATTTCCATCATCCGTTCCGACACCGGCCGGCGGATGACGGCCTCCACCCCGTAGAACAACAGATGGCCGCCGTCGAGGGGGGGAATCGGCAAAAGGTTTAGAATGCCTATCCCGACGGAGAGCAGCGCGACAAGCTGCACCAGCCACTCGAAACCGAGTTTGGCAGCCTTGCCGGCCATGCCTGCGATCTTGACCGGACCACCCAGCTGGCACTTGTCCTCGCGCCCAACGACGAAGCGCTGCAGAAACTGGCCCGTGCGCTCGATGACATGGCCCGTTTCCTCAACGGCCGCCGCAACGGCTCCCCCCGGGGTGTATGTGATAAGACGAGGCTGGCCGAGTTCCTTGTTGTTGACGACGCCGATCACCGCAACCTTGATCTTGTTGCCGAGCGCGTCCTCTTGTTCCATCAGGTGCGGCGTCGCGGTCACCGTGACCTCCTTGCCGCCGCGCAGCATGACGAAGGTGATGGTGTCGCCGGCCCGGCCCGAGACCAGCCGCTGCACGTCTCCGAAGGTTTCGACCTTGCTGCCGTCGACACTGACGAATCGGTCGCCAGGCAAAATGCCAGCTTTGGCCGCGGGACTGTCGGCGGTAATCTCCGCGACCATGGGCTCCGCGACATAACGCCCATAGGAGGCAAACAGCACGGAAAAGACGACGATCGTCAGCAGGAAGTTGAACAGCGGCCCGGCCACTACCGTTGCCGCGCGCTTCCAGATCGCCTGGGTGTGGAAGGCAACCTTGCGTTCCTGGTCGGTCAGCGTTTCGAGCTCGTCCGATGTCGGCTTGCTGGAGGTGGCGCTCATGTCGCCGACAAACTTGACATAACCGCCAAGCGGTATGGCGCAAAGCTTCCAGCGCGTGCCGTGCCTGTCGTTGAAGCCTATGAGCTCCGGACCGAAGCCGATCGAGAAGGCCCTGACCCCGATGCCGCACCAGCGGCCGACGAGGTAGTGGCCCATCTCGTGAACGAACACCACCACGGTCAGTACGAAGAGAAACGGCACGAGCGTGCCGAGAAAGAGGCCTTCCGTGCTGAAAATCGCGTGAAGAATCTCGTTCAACTCAAGCCCTCAAGTTCTTCCGCGGTCGCTGCGTGACTGTGACATCAATACAGGCGAATCCAAGGCACGTCCGCGCCAGATCGTGGAATGACACCATTCAAATGGCAAACAGCCCCTGCGCCGGATGGTCGGCGCCCGCCGAAATCCAACCGATGACGTATAGGGCAAGAGCGGCCGCGACAAGCCCGTCGACACGATCCATGATGCCGCCATGGCCAGGAATGAGCACGCCCGAATCCTTGCGGCCGTGCCGCCGTTTGACCCAGGATTCGAACAGGTCGCCAGCCTGGGCGACGACGGACAGCACCAGCGCCACGATGCCGAGCAACGCCAGGTTGTCGGCGCCGGCAATGGCTGCCAGCAAAAGTCCCGCGACGACGCCACCGACCGCCCCGCCGAACGCGCCGCTGCGCGTCTTGCCTGGCGAAATCGACGGCGCCAGTTTGGGCCCGCCGACGGCGCGCCCGACGAAATACGCGAAGATGTCGGTCGCCCAGACGACCGCGAACAGAAACAGGATGGCGACGAAGCCCGAATGGTCGCCGTCGCGCAGCAGGGCAAGCGACAGACCCGACACGGAGGCATAGGCAAGGCCGCCAGCGTCCCACTGGTCGATCCTGCGAATTCCCGCGGTGGTCGCCGTTATCGCAACCAGAATCACCACGAGCGGCAGCAGCCACAATGCGGACAGGCCGGCAATCAAGGCACCGACGAAAATGACCATCAGCGCTTCCGGCAGGAAGCCAAGCCCGTCGGCCGCGGCGGGCCGCGACATGCGTGTCCATTCATAAAAGATCATTGCCGCCATGACGGTGCACAGCAGCCGGAAAGGCAGGCCGCCAAGCCAGGTCAGGCCAAGGGCGGCAATAGCGAGCACGACCGCCGAAATCACACGTAGCTGAAGGTTGCTCATCCCGCGGCCGGTCGCGACGCGACGTCTTGCGGGTCCAGTCCGCCGAAGCGGCGCTCGCGGCCGGCATATTCGCGTAGAGCCTCGGCGAGGTGCTCGCGATTGAAGTCCGGCCAGTAGCACGGCAGGAAGACGAGCTCGCTGTAGGCGGCCTGCCACAAGAGGAAGTTGGACAGGCGAAGCTCGCCGCTGGTGCGGATGACCAGCTCCGGATCGGGAATGCCTTGCGTGTCGAGAGAGCCGGCAAAGCTTTCGGCGGTGATCGCCTCGCTGTCGATTTCACCGCGCGCCACCGCCTCGGCGAGCTTGCGCGCCGTGCGCACGATCTCGTCGCGCCCGCCATAATTGAAGGCGATCACCAGCGTCAGCGAGGTGTTGCGGATCGTCAGCGATTCGGCTTCCTCGAGCAGCCCCCTGATGTCCGCCTGCAGCCCTGCCCGGTCGCCGATGATCCTGACCCGCACGCCGCTCTGGTGCAGCTCGGCAAGGTCGCGACGGATGAACAGCTTCAACAATCCCATAAGATCGCTGACCTCGGACTTCGGCCGTGACCAGTTCTCCGACGAGAAAGCATAGACGGTCAGGAAGGAGATACCGAGACCGGGGGCGGCACGCACAGCCTTGCGCAGCGCCTCGACGCCGGCGCGATGACCCGCGAGCCTCGGCATACCGCGCGCCTTGGCCCAGCGTCCATTTCCATCCATGATGATCGCGACATGCGCGGGCGTTGTCATGATCTCGCTTTCGGATCAGCCAAGGGCCAACCCTAAACCTGCATGATTTCAGCTTCCTTGTCGGAAAGCAGATGATCGATGGTGCTGATGGTCTCGTCGGTAAGCTTCTGGACCTGGTCGGAACGCTTGCGCTGATCGTCCTCGCTGATGTCGCCGTCCTTCTCCGCCTTCTTCAGGAAATCCATGCCATCGCGGCGCACATGGCGCGCGGCGACGCGCGCGTTCTCGGCATAGCCGTGCGAAATCTTGACCAGTTCCTTGCGGCGCTGTTCGTTGAGCTCCGGCAGCGGAATCCTCAGATTGGTGCCGTCGACGATCGGGTTGAAGCCCAGATTGGATTCCCGGATCGCGCGGTCGACCGCGCCGACCATCGACTTGTCCCAGACCGAGACCGAGATCATGCGCGGCTCAGGCACGGTGACGTTGGCCACCTGATTGATCGGCATGGTGGTGCCATAGGCTTGCACCTGGATCGCGTCGAGCAGGTTGCTGGAGGCGCGACCGGTCCGCAGCGAGGCCAGATCATGCTTGAACGCCGCGATTGCCCCATCCATGCGCCGCTTGAGATCGTCGTACTCACCACTCATTCTAGTCTCCTCGACCCGTCTGCCGCGGGTTCACTGCTTCGGGCAAAGGCCCCGTGTTGGAGCCTGATTTCGAAACCCGGTTTCCCGGGATCGGGCCCGGATCACTCGTCCGCGACGACCGTACAGCGGCCGCCGCCCCTCAGAATATCGCCGAAACCACCTTTTTCGTGGATCGAATAGACGATTATCGGAATGTTGTTTTCGCGCGCAAGTGCAATCGCAGCCGTATCCATGATCGAAAGGCCGCGATTTATGACTTCGGCATGGCTGATGCGCTCGAAACGTGTCGCGCTTGGATCCTTTTTCGGGTCGGCCGAATAGACGCCGTCGACCTGCGTGCCCTTGAACAACGCGTCGGCGCCAATTTCGGCGGCACGGAGCGCTGCGGCCGAATCGGTGGTGAAGAACGGATTGCCGGTGCCGCCGGCGAAGATCACCACCTTGCCCTGGTTCATGTAGGCGGTCGCCTGGCGCTGCGAAAAGCTCTCGCAAAGCTCAGGCATGGCAATCGCGGACAGCACAACGGCGTCGACGCCGATCTTGTTCAGCGATGTGCGCAGCGCCAGCGAATTGATGACAGTGGCAAGCATGCCCATATGGTCGCCAGTAACGCGGTCCCCACCCTTGGAGGCAACGGCCACGCCGCGAAAGATATTGCCGCCGCCAATGACGACACCCACCTCTATGCCCAGCGCGCGCGCCTCGGCGATGTCGCCGGCGATGCGGTCGACGACCGAGACATCGATGCCGAAATGCTGTTCGCCCATCAACGCTTCGCCCGAAGCTTTCAGCAGAACACGTCGGTAGAGGGGCTTCACCGTCATCTGGTTCCTCGAAAATCCCGGCGCGGCAAGCTCTGAAGGCGAAAAAGGCCTCCTGCTTCGCCCGGCGGTGCTGTCATGACGGGTTGACCGGATACACGAAGGGCGCGGCGATGTCACGCCGCGCCCTTGTGCAAAATTCCAGGCTTTTTGGATCAGTTGCTGCTGATGGCAACAGCCTCGCCTTCGACCACGACCGGCAATGCATAACCGGACGGCTTGTCGCCGGTCACGACACCACCGGCGACACGGACCTGGATCTCGGGACCGAAATAGGAATGCGGGAACGGCGCAGGCGTGCCGCTCACCTTGTCCAGCCGCTGGCGAAGCGCGGGCGGTATCGAGAAATCGAGCGCGGCAACATTGTCCTGCAACTGCGAAAGTCTCGTTGCCCCAAGGATGACGGTGGCGATTCCTGGCTGTGTCGCCACCCAGTTGAGCGCCACCTGAGCCATGCCGCGGCCGAGTTCGGCGGCGACTTTTTCCAACTCCGCCACAACAGCCCAGTTGTGATCCGTGAATTTCTGGAAGCCGGGATGGGTGGTGTTGCGGAAGCCGTCGAGCCGGCCGGCATTGCCCGCTTGCATCGGCCGGTATTTGCCGCTCAACAGGCCGCTGGCCAGCGGGCTCCAGACCATGATGCCGGCGCCATGACGTGTCCCGAACGGCACGAATTCATGCTCGATGGCACGCTCCGCCAGGGAGTATTCGAGCTGCAACGCCGAGATCGGCTCATAGCCGCGCAGTTCGGCGATCGCCTGAGCCCGCCCGGCATACCAGGCCGGCACGTCGGACAGGCCGATGTGACGTATCTTGCCTGCCCGAACCAGATCGTCGAGCGTGCGCAGCACTTCCTCGGCCGGCGTCAGCCTGTCCCAGATATGCATAAGATAGAGATCGATGTAGTCGGTGCCCAGCCGCTTCAGCGAGGCGTCGACGGCACGCATGATGTTCTTGCGGCCATTGCCGCCGGCGTTGGGATTGCCGGGGTTCGAGTTCATGGTGAATTTGGTGGCGATCACCGCCTTGTCGCGCAAGCCTCGCTCGGCCACGAATTCACCGAGCCAGGTCTCGGCGGTGCCCCCGGTATAAAGGTCGGCGGTGTCGAAGAAATTGCCGCCGGCCTCGACATAGGCGTCAAACATCGCGCGCGCCGTATCCCGGTCCGCGCCCCAGCCCCATTCCGTGCCGAAGGTCATCGTGCCCAGCGCCAGCCGGCTGACGCGCAGGCCGCTGTTGCCGAGTGTGTAGTAGCTCATCGTCATTGTCTTTTCCGATCCTGATCCGGTTGATGCGGGCGTCATTGGCCCGGGGTCGTCTTGACCCAGGGATTGCCGCGTTCATGCGTCATGCGGAAGGTGAAGCCATCGACCTTCCAGGCGGTGCCAGAACGAGTCAGGTGGTGCTCATAGGTGCCCCAGACTTCCCAGAGTGGATCGCCATTGCCCTCCATCAGGTTCCAGGCATAGCCGTTCGACAGAACAGTCGCCGTGTCCGCCTCGAGGACGACCTGGTGATTGGTGCGCAGGTGCAGGCTGGTCTTGCTGCCCTTGAGATTGCCGGCCCAGGCGCCGATCAGATCGTCGGAGGCAATGTTGGCCGCGGGCTGCCCGGACAGGCTGCTGAAGTCGGCGGTGACCCGATCCGCGAAATAGCTGCGCGCGCGTTTCCAGTCCTGCGCGTCGACGGCGCGGTCGATGGCATCGGCGATACGGATCACGGCGCGTTCATCGGCAAGTGCCTGCCAGCCGGTCGGTTCGGCACCACCGGCATCGACGGGTGCCAAGGCAAGGCCTGCTGCGAAGGTAACGTGTTTCAAGGCATTCATTTCGCTTCTCCTTTGGTGGATAGGTTTGCAACGGACGGATGATCAGTCGGGGAGGTCCGCCTTCAGCCTTTTGACAGCGCGTCGACAACGACCTGGAAGCGGCGCGGGTCGAAATAGTCGTGATAGGCACTGATCAGGCCATTCTCGAAATGGAAGACGGCAATGTTGCTGTTGGTGTATTCAGTGCCGCCGACGAGCACGGCGCGGTTCCGGTATTCGACCACCACGGCTTCGGAGTCCGCAGCGGGATAGATGGCCGTCAGTTGCGATTCGAAGGTTTCGAAATTGCCGAACAGTCCCCTGAAGGCGGCCACGATCGCTGCCTTGCCGTCGATGCTGTCGCCAAATCCCGCCAGCGGATAGAAGACTATGATGCGGCCATCCTCGGCCCAGAGTTCACTCCAACTGTCGATATCCTTGCGGTGCATCAGGTCAAAGAAGTTGTGTACCGTCTGGAGGTTGCGGGCTTGTCTGGAATGAAGGTCGGACATCGGAGGCTCCTTGCTGTCTGATGCTTGCCGTTCGATGCCGTCTTAAATGATCCGCTTTTGCCTCCTCGATAAGATTGCATGATCTGCATGGACCGTGCGATATGGTTCATGAATGGACCGGGACCTGCTCACCCACCTGCCTGTCATTGTAGCCGTTGCGCGGCGCGGCGGCTTCGCACTTGCCGCGGCGGAACTCGGGATGAGCCCGTCGGCGGTCAGCCATGCGGTGCGGCTCGTCGAGGAGCGTATCGGCCAGCCGCTGTTTGCGCGCACGACGCGCAGCGTTTCGCTCACCGAGGCCGGCAAGGCGCTGGTGGAAACGGCGGCCCCTGCCCTCCAGGATATTGCCGAGCGGATGGACCGCATCCGCAGCGACAAGGGCAGGCCGTCTGGCCTGCTCAGGATCAACGCCTCCAACATCGCGATTCCATTGGCGGTGACGCCGGTCGTCGCCGCGATGGCCGAGCGCTATCCCGACATTACGGTCGAGATTTTTGCCGATCAGGGATTGGTCGACATCGTCGGCGAAGGTTTCGACGCCGGCATCCGGCTCGGCGAGATGATCGCGCAGGACATGGTTGCCATCCGCCTGACGCAACCCTTCAAAGTCGTCATCGTCGCCTCTCCCGCCTATATCGGGCGACGTGGCCGTCCGCGCCGAGTAGCCGATCTCGCGAACCACAATTGCATCGGGTACCGGCTTGTCCGCTCGGGGGCTCTCTATCGCTGGGATTTGACCGAGGATGGCAAGGATGTGGTCATGGAAACCAGCGGTACGGCCATCGTGACGGATTCGCTCGCCGCCATTGATCTGGCGCTCGCTGGGGTCGGCCTCGCCTATATGTTCGAGCCGCTGGCCCGCGCGGATCTGGCAGCCGGGCGCCTGGTGCAGGTTCTGCCGCAATCAGCGATCGAGGAACCCGGCCTTTTCCTCTACTTCCCGCGCCGCGCGGCGATGGCGCCGAAGCTCAGGGCGTTTATCGATACCGCAAACGAAATCGGCCGGGCACCCCTGCGGACGCCCGGCCGAAAAACACAGTCGGAATAAAGCGGTAAGACGCTTACTTCTTGACCGCCGCCGCGACTTCCGCGGCGAAATCGGACTCTTCCTTCTCGATGCCCTCGCCGAGCGCGAAGCGCAGATAGGCCGTGATCTTGGCCGGCGCGCCGATTTCCTTTTCGGCATCCTTCAGCGCCTTCTCGACAGTGATGTCGGGGTTGAGCACGAAGGCCTGCTTCAAGAGCACGACTTCCTCATAGAACTTGCGCAGGCGACCCTCGACCATCTTTTCGATGATGGCTTCCGGCTTCCCGGACTGGCGCGCCTGGTCGGAGAAGATTGCCTTCTCACGCTCGACCGCCGCCGGGTCGATCTGCTCGGCGGTCAGCGCCATCGGGTTGGTGGCGGCGACATGCATTGCGACCTGGCGGCCAAAGGCATTGGCGGCATGCTCGTTGCCGGTAGTCTCGATCGCGACCAGCACGCCGAGCTTGCCAAGGCCATCGGCAACCGAATTGTGGACGTAGGTCGCAACCGCGCCATGCGGCACGGTCAGCTTGGCCGAGCGACGGAAGCCCAGGTTCTCGCCAATGGTGCCGACAGCGTCCTTGATGGTGTCGGTGACCGACTTGTCCGAACCCGGATACTTCGCGGCGGCCACAGCCTCTGTCGTGCCATAGGCAAGCGCCACCTTGGCGACGTTGGCGACGATTTCCTGGAAGGCGGCATTGCGGGCGACGAAATCAGTCTCGGAATTCACCTCGACGACGGCGGCTTCGCGCACGCCGTTGTCGACGCCGATCAGGCCTTCGGCGGCGGTGCGACCGGCCTTCTTGTCGGCCTTGGAGATGCCCTTCTTGCGCAGCCAGTCAACGGCTTCTTCCATGTTGCCATTGGTCTCGTTCAACGCCGCCTTGCAGTCCATCATGCCCGCGCCGGTCAAGTCGCGGAGTTCTTTGACCTGTGCAGCCGAAATGCTCATTGTCGCCTCTTTGTTTAAATGCACCGACGCACCATCGTTATTTGATGGTGCGTCTGTTTAGCGTGCCAAAATATGAGAAAGATGAAGGCCGCAAACCGGCCTTCGACTATCAAGCCTCTGGGGCTTCCGACGCCGGAGCCGGATCGAGCGCCGGCTCGACCGGAGCTTCGACCGAAGCGCCGATATCCATGCCGAGCGCGCCCTGCTGACGGGCGATGCCGTCAATCGCGGCCTTGGCGATCAGATCGCAATAAAGCTGGATGGCGCGGGCCGCGTCGTCATTGCCGGGGATCGGGAAATCGATCTTGTCCGGATCGCAGTTCGAATCGATGATGGCAACGACCGGGATGCCCAGGCGCTTGGCCTCGAGGATGGCGATCGCTTCCTTGTTGGTGTCGATTACGAACATCAGGTCGGGCGTCGAGCCCATGTCCTTGATACCGCCGAGCGCCTTGTCGAGCTTCTCGCGCTCGCGGTCGAGGTTCAGGCGTTCCTTCTTGGTCAGGCCTTGCGCCTCGCCGGCCAGCATCTCGTCGAGCTTGCGCAGGCGCTGGATCGAGTTCGAGATCGTCTTCCAGTTGGTCAGCATGCCGCCGAGCCAACGCGAATTGACGTAGTACTGGGCCGAACGCTGCGCGGCATCGGCGACGATGTCGGACGCCTGGCGCTTGGTGCCGACGAACAGCACGCGGCCGCCCTTGGCAACGGTGTCGGAAACCTGCTTTAGCGCCTGGTGCAGCAAAGGCACCGTCTGCGAGAGGTCGATGATGTGGATGTTGTTGCGGGCGCCGTAGATGTAGGGCGCCATCTTCGGGTTCCAGCGGTGGGTCTGGTGGCCGAAGTGAATGCCAGCTTCCAAAAGCTGGCGCATGCTGAAATCAGGCAGTGCCATTCTCATTTCCTTTCCGGTTAGCCTCCACGGACACAGGCATTTTTTGGACGAAGTCCTCGAACGCCACCGGAGGTTTCAGCCGGATTTCTCCCGGGCAGACACCAAAGTCCGTGTGTGGAATGAGCGGGCATATAGAGGGGAAGCGCGATAAACGCAAGCCGTGTGACGCTTTCCGCTCAGCGTGCGGCAATCAGCGCTCCGGTGCCTATCATGGCACTGCCGGCGAACCTGTTCATCAGTCGCATGCGCCCGGGCGTCCTGAACCAGCCCGAGGCCCGGCCCGCAAGTACCGCATAGACACCCATGGTGAGGATATTGACGCTGATGACGACGGCCACCACCAGCAGGCCATCGACAAACGTCAGCGTGTCGAGATCGAGGACCAGCGGCATGATCGAGGCATGGAACAGGATCGCCTTCGGATTCCCCAGCGCAATGGACGCGCCAACGAAGAAGAACCGCGACAATCTCGCCTGTGCCGTCTGCGGCCCGTTCGGTTGCGTGGCCGAGGCCCGCCACATCCTGATGCCGAGAAAAATCAGGTAGGCGGCGCCTGCATATTTAAGCAGAAGGAATATCCATTCGAATGTCTGGGCCAGGGCTACCAGCCCGAGCAGTGCCAGAGTGACCAGCACGGCATCGCCGGCGGCGACCCCCACGCCGGCCATGAAGGCGCGAAGAAAACCACGCGACACGCCATTGGTGATGACCGTGAACATCGCTGGCCCCGGTGTGGCGGCGGCGAGTGTGACGGCTGCGCAATACGCGAAAAATGCCGTTGGTGTCATGACCGGGCCTTTCCGTTGGGTACCCGCACGCGCCTGAAGATCGCGACGATCTCCTCGCGGCTGCATTCGATGGCGCCGAGCCGCACCGCGCGGTCGCGCTCGAAACCGGTTATGTCATAGTGTGGCGCCGATGTCCTGGGCGGCCCCTGGTAGGACGAGCGCTTCACGCCAAGCCGGGATGCGAACCGATGCAGCTCTTCGGTGTCGTCGGCCATCAAATGGCACCAGCGATGGCCTGCCCACTTCCAGATCGCCGCATCGACATAGACCGCCATCAAGCCCGGCCAGCTCACTTGCGCATCGCTGCTACTTCGATACGGGACAAGGCTTTGTCTGGTCGAACAGCGACAGGTTGACCAGCTTGCCGGTCATGGAGAAGTCGCCATAGTCCATGACGAGATCACGGGTGATGCCGTTTTCATGCAGCTTGAAGCTGATCCGGTATTCCGGCACTTCCTCGCCCTTCTGGGCACTGTCGTCGAAATAGGCGATGTCGACCGGCCAATATTTGTCGGTGGCAAGCTTCGCCAGTGCCGGCGCTTCCGGATCGGCCTTGTCGGCTTCGGTCTTCTTGCCGACGACAACCGTGGTCGTCATCACCTTGTTGGCGTCCTCCGACCCGTCGAACAGGTTGGTTTGATAGAAATTTTCGCCTTTTTCGGCCTTGCCGATCAACTCGACCAGATGCTGGGTCGGAAACTGGGTGGCCGCGAGTTCAAGACTGTTCTTCTCCGGCTTGTCGATATCGACCTTCAGCCCCTTGGCATTCTTTGTCGCGACGCCCTTGACCTCCTTGTCGAGGTTCTGGTCGACGAAGGACTTCGTTACGAAAGAAAACACCTTGCCTTCCGCGTCCTCGAAGGTGGTGGTCTGCTGGTCGGTCAGCTTCGTGTTGTCGCTGGTCGCGATCTGCGTGACGAAACGGAATTTCACCGTGTAGCCTTCGCAGGCCGAGCCGTTGAACTCGTAGACCATACGGCCGGTGATACCGGTAATGCCGGATCGATCATCCGCCTTTTTGAGGGTGAGATCGTAGACGGCGCGATGCGCCTGCAGCGCCGGTACGGCGAAAGCGGAGCCCACAGGGAACAGCGCCGACAACAGAACGGCGTGGAATGCAAGGCGCGCTGCGCGCATGAGGTACTCCAATCGTCGCGGCTGATGGCAGGGCCGCAGGGAAAGATGGTCCAGCTTAAAAAAAGTCGTGGCGGAAGCGAGGCAAAAATAGCAATTTCGGCCCGGCTAGCGCGGCACCTTCCAGCAATAGGGAAAAGCAATGAGTGAAACAATCGAAAAGCGGCTAAATGATCTCGGCGTGACGCTTCCTGTTGCCGCCGCGCCTGCCGCCAACTACGTGCCCTATTGCAGGACCGGCAATCTGCTGTTCACGGCGGGACAATTGCCGCTCAAGGACGGCAAGCTGCAGGCGAGCGGTCTGCTCGGCCGCGACGTCGACACGGCAAGCGGCAAGGACGCCGCGAAATACTGCGCCATCAACATCCTGGCGCAAGCCAAGGCGGCACTTGGCGACCTCGAGAAGATCCGCCGTCTGGTGAAGATCACCGTCTTCGTGGCGTCGGCCACCGACTTCGTCGAACAGCATCTGGTCGCCAACGGCGCCTCCGATTTCCTGGTTGCCGCGCTTGGCGAAAGCGGCAAGCACGCACGCTCCGCCGTCGGCACCGCCTCCCTGCCGCTTAATGCCGCGGTGGAAATCGAAGCGATCTTTGAAGTCGAATGAGTGAAGGTGCGGACATGACCGACCTCTCCTGGCTGACTGCCCGGCCGGTTGCCCATCGCGGCTTTCACGACATGAACAAGTCGCGCTGGGAAAACACGCTTTCCGCCTTCGCCGCCGCGGCCGAACGCGGCTACGCGATCGAATGCGACGTGCATCTGTCGTCGGATGGCGTTCCCATCGTCATCCATGATGACGATCTGCAACGGCTGACAGGTCAGGACGGTTTCGTCTGGCAACGCAGCGCGGCCGAACTTACCGCGCTCAAGGTCGGCGGCACGGCGGATCACGTGCCGACGCTGCAGGAAACGCTCGACCTCGTCGACGGCCGCGTGCCCATGGTCGTCGAGCTGAAAGGAACTCCCGGTCGCGATGGGGGCCTAGTGGCGCGCGTCGGCAAGATGCTGAAGCGCTACAAGGGCAAGGCGGCGATCATGTCGTTTGATCACTGGCTGATCCGCGATTTCCCTAGGCACGCGCCCGGCATTCCGGCTGGATTGACCGCCTATGGCAAGGACGCCAAGCTGATCGAAGCACATTTTTCCATGCTGGCGCACGAACTCTCCTTTACCTCCTATGCCGCCGGCGATCTGCCGAACCCGTTTGTCAGCTTCGTGCGCGAAAAGCTCAAAATGCCTGTCATCACCTGGACGGTGCATGACCAGCCGGCGGTCGACCTGACCTTTAGATATGCCGACCAGATGACGTTCGAAGGTTTCGAACCCGACCTGGTCAAAGTCGCCTGAGCAGGGTGCCCGAAACGTGACTTGTAGCGGCCCGAATGGAGCTTAAATAAGCCTCATGGATCAGGGCGACGACTGCGACGGACAATCGGCGAATGCGGGCTATTCGATCCGGATCGCCGCAGGCATAGGCGCCTTTACCTGCGATGAATGGAACGGCTTTGCCGGAACCACGCGCGGCGACGCGGCCGGATATAACCCGCTTGTTTCATTCGCTTTTTTGAGCGCTCTGGAGGATTCGGGCTGCGCCGTGCGGCGCACTGGCTGGCAAGGCCATCACCTGCGGCTGGAAACCGCACAAGGCAGGCTGCTCGGCGCTATTCCCTGCTATCTCAAGTCGCACAGCCAGGGCGAATATGTGTTCGATCACGGCTGGTCGGATGCCTTCGAGCGCGCCGGCGGCCGTTACTATCCAAAATTGCAAAGTGCCGTGCCGTTCACGCCGGTCACCGGCCCTCGCCTGCTGGTCGGCAAGGGCGAGGATCAGGACGCGGTTAAGGCCGGGCTTGCCGCCGGGCTCAAAATGGTGACCGACAAGCTCGGCATATCCTCGGCGCATGTCACCTTCGCGCAAGAGAGCGACGTCGCGACGCTGGAGGCCGCGGGCTTCCTGCATCGCACCGATCAGCAATTCCATTTCTTCAACGAAGGCTTTTCCACCTATGACGACTTCCTCGCCACGCTTGCCTCGCGCAAGCGCAAGGCGATGAAGAAAGAACGGCGCGAAGCGCTCGCCGATGGCATCACGATCGACTGGCTGACCGGCAAGGACCTGACCGAAAAGGCCTGGGACGACTTCTTCGCCTTCTACATGGACACCGGCAGCCGCAAATGGGGCCGCCCCTACCTGAACCGTCAGTTCTTCTCGCTGATCGGCGAACGCATGGCGGACGACATCCTGCTGGTGATGGCCAGGCGCAACGGGCGCTACATTGCCGGCGCCATCAACTTCATCGGCTCCGACGCGCTCTACGGCCGCAATTGGGGCTGCATCGAGGATCATCCCTACCTGCATTTCGAGGTCTGCTATCACCAGGCCATCGACTTCGCCATCGAACGCAAGTTGAAGGTGGTCGAAGCAGGCGCGCAAGGCGAGCACAAGCTGGCGCGCGGCTACCGGCCGGTGACCATGCATTCGGCGCATTACATTGCCCACCCCGGCCTGCGCAAAGCGGTCGCCGATTATCTCGGGCGCGAGCGGCGCGAGGTGGCGCGGATGGGCGAATATCTGGAAGAACATACCCCGTTCCGCAAAGATCTCGAGGAATAGCAGGCTTTTTCGACACGCCTGCCGACGCTGTTTACCCCGCGGCAGGACCCCGCTAGGCCATGCCTCGGGCATGGGCGCGCAAGTCTACGCCATTAAAGCCCTAAACTGCAGATTGTCGCACGATGTTGCTGCCCTGCGGGTCCTCGATTGCGCCTTCCTGTCGACGCTGCTGGCCGGCGGGCTTCCGCTCGACAGGGTGTCCGCGACACGGGCCGCCTTGTTGAACGACTGCGCCGCACCTTATTTCGACAGCGCGTCGTCGCGCAAAAGACGCTTCCATCGCGCGCTCGTAGAAGCCACCATGGTCGATCTCGGCTGATCGCCCCGCAGCTTCGTCTTGCCGCTCGGAGGTGGCTTCGCTACACCGGACGTCAAGGCAAACTCCGGAGCGTTCGCCATGACTGAGACCGCCTACGACACCGACAACATCTTCGCAAAGATCCTGCGCGGCGAAATACCCTCGCACCGCATCTATGAGGACGAAGCGGTCGTGGCCTTCATGGATGTGATGCCGCAGGGGCCGGGGCATACACTGGTGATGCCGAAGGTGCCGTCGCGTAACCTGCTCGACGCCGATCCGTCAACGTTCGGCCCGCTTTTCACGGTGGTCCAGAAAGTGGCGCGGGCCGTCCGCAAAGCATTTGACGCCGACGGCGTCACCGTCATGCAGTTCAATGAACCTGCTTCGGGGCAGACCGTCTATCATCTTCACGTGCATGTCATCCCGCGCTTCGACAGCATCCCGCTGAAGCCGCATACGGGCGCGATGGAGAATCCGGAAGTGCTGGCGCGGAACGCAGACAAGATCCGCGCCGCGCTGGGAAGCTGATTCCGCGCATCATTTCGCGGAGAGAACCGGCCGCTCGCGTGAGCCGTTCGATCGCGCTCGGGCGGGGGCGTTGCATCAGTCCTTAGGCAGAAGCCTCCCCGAGGGCCCGGGCGATGCTCGACTTCCTGAACGCGCCGCGTCGTCCCAATGAAAAAAGCCCCGTTTCCGGGGCTCTCTTCAACTTTTGTCAGGCTCAGTTCTTTCTGGGCAGTTGCGGCACGAGGCTGCGCTTGCCGCCGTCCTTGCCCTTGGGCTCGGGCTTCTGCGCCACGACCTTCTTTGCCGCAGGCTTCCTGGCCACGGCCTTGGATGGCTTCGGCGCGTCTTCCGGCTCTTCCTTCTTCGGCTTCACCGGCGCCTCGTCGGCGAGCGATTCGAGCTTGAGGCCGGTCTCGCCGGTTTCCTTCTTCTCGACGGTGACGCGCACCGTGCCGCCCTTCTTGAGTTTGCCGAACAGCACCTCGTCGGCCAGCGGCTTCTTGATGTGCTCCTGGATGACGCGGCCGAGCGGACGCGCGCCCATGCGTTCGTCATAGCCCTTGTCGGCGAGCCAGGCGATCGCGTCCGGCGACAGGTCGAAGGTGACGCCACGCTCGGAAAGCTGGGCTTCCAGCTGCATGACGAACTTCTGCACCACCTGATGGATGACCGGCACCGGCAGCGAGCCGAACGGAATGATCGCATCGAGACGATTGCGGAATTCCGGCGTGAACAGCCGGTTGATCGCTTCGACATCGTCGCCTTCGCGCTTGGTCGAACCGAAACCGATCGCCGCGCGCTGCGCATCGGATGCGCCCGCATTGGTGGTCATGATCAGGATGACATTGCGGAAGTCGATCTGCTTGCCGTTGTGGTCGGTCAGCTTGCCGTGGTCCATCACCTGCAACAGGATGTTGAACAGGTCCGGATGCGCCTTTTCGACCTCGTCGAGCAGCAGCACGCAGTGCGGATGCTGGTCGACACCGTCGGTCAAAAGGCCGCCCTGGTCGAAGCCGACATAGCCGGGAGGCGCGCCGATCAGCCGCGAGACGGTGTGGCGTTCCATATATTCCGACATGTCGAAACGGATCAGTTCGACACCGAGCGAGGCGGCCAACTGCTTGGCGACTTCGGTCTTACCGACGCCGGTCGGACCTGAGAACAGGTAGGAGCCGATCGGCTTCTCCGGTTCGCGCAGGCCGGCACGCGCCAGCTTGATCGCCGAGGTCAGCGCGGTGATGGCAGTGTCCTGGCCGTAGACGACGCGCTTGAGCTCGATGTCCAGGCCCTGCAGCACCTTCTCGTCATCGGCCGAAACCGTTTTCGGCGGGATGCGTGCCATGGTGGCGATCGTCGCTTCGATCTCCTTGATACCGATCGTCTTCTTGCGCTTGGCCTCCGGCACCAGCATCTGCGAGGCGCCGGTCTCGTCGATCACGTCGATCGCCTTGTCCGGCAGCTTGCGGTCGTTGATGTAGCGCGCCGACAGCTCCACCGAGGCCTTGATCGCCTCGTTGGTGAACTTCACCTTGTGGAATTCCTCATAATAGGGCTTCAGGCCCTTCATGATCTCGATGGCGTCCTCGACGGTCGGCTCGTTGACGTCGATCTTCTGGAAGCGCCGCACCAGCGCGCGGTCCTTCTCGAAGAACTGGCGGAACTCCTTGTAGGTGGTCGAACCGATGCAGCGGATCGCACCCGATGACAGAGCCGGCTTCAACAGGTTCGACGCATCCATGGCGCCGCCTGACGTAGCACCCGCACCGATCACCGTGTGGATCTCGTCGATGAACAGCACGGCGCCCGGATAGTCCTCGAGCTCCTTGACGACCTGCTTCAGCCGTTCCTCGAAGTCACCGCGATAGCGCGTGCCGGCCAAAAGCGTGCCCATGTCGAGCGCGAAGATGGTCGCATTGTGCAGGACTTCCGGCACGTCGCCCTCGACGATGCGCTTGGCCAGGCCTTCGGCGATCGCCGTCTTGCCGACGCCGGGATCACCGACATAGAGCGGGTTGTTCTTGGAGCGACGGCACAGCACCTGGATGGTGCGGTTGATCTCGCTCTCGCGGCCGATCAGCGGATCGATCTTGCCGGCCTTGGCCTTGTTGTTGAGGTTGACGCAATAGGCGGTCAGCGCGTCCTGCTGCTGCTTCTTCTTGCCGCCTTCCTCCTGGGGCTCGGCACCGTTCTGGCCGCCCTGCTCGTCATCGGCGCCGCGCGGGGTGCGGCTCTCGGACGCGCCCGGACGCTTGGCGATGCCATGCGAGATGTAGTTGACCGCGTCGTAGCGGGTCATCTGCTGTTCCTGCAGGAAATAAGCGGCATGGCTTTCGCGCTCGGCGAAGATGGCGACGAGCACGTTGGCACCCGACACTTCCTCGCGGCCAGATGACTGCACATGGATCACCGCGCGCTGGATGACGCGCTGGAAACCGGCGGTCGGTTTGGAATCCTCATCGTAGCCGGTGACCAGATTGTCGAGCTCGGTGTCGATGTAGGTCAGAACGGTATGCTTCAGTTCGTCAAGATCGACGTTGCAGGCGCGCATGACGGCGGCCGCCTCCGTGTCGTCGATGAGCGCGAGCAGCAGGTGTTCAAGGGTTGCATATTCATGGTGCCGCTCGTTGGCGAGCGTCAGCGCTTGATGAAGCGCCTTTTCCAGGCCTTGGGAGAAAGCCGGCATGTTACCTCACTTCTTCTCCATCACGCATTGCAGCGGATGCTGATTCTGTCGGGCGAAATCCATGACCTGAGACACTTTGGTCTCGGCCACCTCGAATGTATAGACCCCGCACTCGCCCACTCCATGATTGTGAACATGAAGCATGATGCGTGTGGCAGCTTCGCGGTCCTTCTGGAAAAAACGCTCCAGCACGTGAACCACGAACTCCATCGGAGTGTAGTCGTCGTTGAGGATGAGGACCCGGTAAAGGCTGGGCTTCTTGGTCTTGGTTTTGGTGCGCGTGATGACGGCCGTCCCGCGGCCGGCCTCATTGCCGTCGCCGCCGCCGTTTTGCATCCGCGCCACTCGTCTCGTGGCAGTCAAACCGATCGTCACGTATTCCTGCCTCTTCGAATCCTCATGCGAGTTTCACATGTAGGTGTTCGATGGACGATTTTAAGCCCTTCTGGTTAGCTGACAATATGGCTAGGTGACCAACTTGGCGGAATTTCGCGATCGTGAAGCGTTGACATGAAAAAACCCGGCCGCGTTTCCACGACCGGGTTTTGTCCCGCGCCCAAAGGGCCGGATCTGGAATTCTCGGGCGAAAATTATTTCGCCTTGGCAACGATCGATTCGAAAGGCTTGTAGGCTTCCTTGGCGAGTTCGGCATAGAGGTCGCCAATCTTGGTGGCCTCGGCAACGAACGCCTCGTAGGACTGCTTGGCATAGTCGGATTGAATCTCGATCGCCTTGTCCAGCGACTTGGCCGAGAACAACTTCTCGACCGCGGCGCTGCCGGCTTCGAGGCTCTTCTTGGTGTATTCGCCGGCCTCGGTGGCGATCGCCTGCGCGCCCTTGGACAAAGAGGCGAAGCTCTTCAATCCGGTGTCAGTGAACTCCTTGCCGTATTTGCTGAAGTCCTCATAGGTCTGGGTCATTTTCGTACTCTCCCTGGACGGTTGACGCGCCCTGCCCCGAGCGCCGTTGTGCAATGCATATATATATTGTGCGGCGCACAAAAGTCAAGAATTCGGAGGCTCGCGGCCGCGCTGGCGGCGGCAATGGCTAAAATTCAAATAAAGGAAGGCTCAAACCGCCAGAAAATGGTGAACGCGGCGGTTACCATAAACGGATTGGTAACGCTGCCCCGCTAGCTTGGCTGGAAGTGAGGCAGGATCCCTTTGCCGCCTCCAACGCAACGAGAAATTCAAAGGAACTACCAGTGCGTCAGGCGTTGTCGGGCATCGTTTCCAAATCCGCGTCCCCTCTCAAAACGATCATGATCCTCGCCATGGCGATGACATTCGTCGTCGCGGGTGCCGCCTCGTCGTTCGCGGCAAAATCGGCAGCCATCGTCGTCGACGCCAAGACCGGCAAAGTGCTCTACTCGGCCAATGCCGATGGCCGGCGCTATCCTGCCTCGCTGACCAAGATGATGACGCTCTATCTGACCTTCGAAGCGATGGCGAAGGGCAAGATCAGCAGAGACACGCCAGTCGTGTTTTCAGCCCATGCATCCGCCGAGGCGCCGACCAAACTCGGCGTGAAGCCGGGCGGATCGGTCGCGGTCGAGACCGCGATCCTGTCGATAGTCACGAAGTCGGCCAACGACTCGGCGACCGCGCTCGGCGAGATGCTCGGCGGCAATGAAACCAATTTCGCCCGCATGATGACGGCCAAGGCGCGGCAGCTCGGCATGAACGGCACCGTCTTCCGCAACGCCAACGGCCTGCCCGACCCGGGGCAGTTCACCACCGCGCGCGACATGGCCACGCTCGGCATCGCACTCAGGGAACATTTTCCCCAGTACTATGGCTATTTCGCGCAGCGCTCCTTTCTCTACGGTCGCCAGCGCATCAACGGGCACAACCGCCTGCTCGGACGCATCAAGGGCGTCGACGGCATCAAGACCGGCTACACCCGCGCCTCCGGCTTCAATCTCGTCTCATCAGTATCTGATGGCAACCGCCGCCTTGTCGCCGTCGTCATGGGCGGCACCTCGGGCGGCAGCCGCGACAACCAGATGGCTGGTCTGATTAACGCCTATTTGCCGAGGGCATCGACCCGCGGTGGCGGCGATCTGGTCGCCAAGGCGGACAGCAATCCCATCAGCGCACTTGCGAAGGTTCTCCTGCCCAAGCATGACGCGCCGACTCCGGACGAAAAGCCGGTGGCCGTGGCGGAAGCCGATACGGCCGTCGCGAACGACGCGACCGTTGCCCAGGGCGACAGCGAGGACGAGGATACAGCCGAGGCAGAGACACCCAAGCTGGTTGTCCCGGCAAAGAAGGTGAAGACGGTCATCGTCTCCGCTCCCAAGATCGCCACCGCACAGGTCGTGGCTGCCTATGCAGAGCCCGCCCCGGCCGTTGATCCGGTCAACACCGCGTCGGTCCCGTCAGGCTGGGCCATCCAGGTCGCTTCCTCGCCGAAGCAGTCCGAAGCCCAGGCTTTCCTCGACAACACAACCAAGCAGGCTCCCAAGGTGCTGGCCGACGCTTCCGGCTTCACCGTCGCTTTCGACAAGGACGGCGTCACCTACTACCGCGCGCGTTTCGGCGGCTTTGGGTCGAAGGATGCCGCGTGGAAGGCTTGCACCGCTTTGAAGAAGAAGAAAATCGAGTGCTACGCCGTCCAGCAATAGGACCGCGTGGAAGGTATCTCCCGGAAAATTTTGCGTCGAAGGAGACTAGTTGTGATTGGAGAGCAAGACGTCCTTGGCTTCGTTAATCCGCGCCGCCAGGAAAGACGTGCCGCCGATATCGGGGTGCAGGCGCTGCATCAGGCGGCGGTGCGCCTTGCGGACATCCGCCGCGGCGGCCCCCGCTTCAAGACCAAGGACCTTGTAGGCCTCCTCCTTAGTCATGGCGCCCGGACTTGGCGCAACACCCAGCCCTTCGCCACCGTTCGTCTCAGCGTGTTTGCGCCAGATGGGAAATCTGCCGTCAAGATACGTCTCTAGCAACTGCCGGCTCTCCGGATCGCCGGAGAGCTCGCGGTAGAGATGCTGCAATTCCGCAAGGGTCATCGAGCCGAGCATCTTGCCATCGTGGCGGCCGGCCAGAACCAGCCCTTCAAGGCCGCCCGTGTTGTGATCGAGTTCCATCTCGAGTGCCGCTGTCCGCACGGTTGAGCGTTTTCCAGCAACCGGCCTGGCATTTGGCCGGCCTGTACGCGTGGCGCCGTACCAGGCGATTGCCACGAACAGGATGATGCCGCCGATGGCTTGATGCCCTACCAGGAGCACGGCGCCGCCGACCAGCGCCAGCAGGATCGGCCCCAAGGTTCTCATCCCGTTTGCGAGTTGCGCCGGATCCGCGCGGAGAAAGGCCGTGGCTACCCCCAGGAGCACCAGCAACAACGCGACCACAACGATAATTGCGCCTAACATTTCCCATCGCCCCGCAGGTATCCTGTCCGCCTGGACAGCCGCGTGATGTCCTTCAACACTTTTTCTGCGCCAGAATCATGGCCTTTACCCGGGCTGGAAGAGGACCATCGTGCGAACTGGTTCCGCAACGCCGCGGCCTGTGTCGACTTCGACGGTTCTTCATCGCGCATGGATTTGAAGATGTGGCGTTGTCCCGTCGCTTGCAAGTCCAGCACGAGGCAAGATTGAGGGCCAGAAAAAGTCTAAAGCACGTCGCGTCGAAACGGACCTATGCGACGCGCTTCAGAGGCTTTGTCTTTATGCATGTCGTTCTCCCAAAACCGAGGTCACTTTTGGGCGACATGCGTTAGAGCAAGCCGAGTTCGGCCAGCTCGCGCCTGAGTTTCGGCGGCATCTCGACCAATCCCGCCTTGCCCTTGCCGAGATCGGCCGGAGCGTCCGCTGGCTTCAGGTAACGCCAGCCCTGGAAGGCGCGGCGCGGCTGCCAGTCGGTACGCACCACCTCGGGATCGAGCATCAAATGGCAGCGGCCGATGCCGTCGTCATCGATGAACGGCCGTATCTCCGTGATCAATTGGCGGCATTGCACGCTGCCCTTGATCACCCAGTAGAGCGAGCCGCCATCGGTGACCTCGGCGCCACGTGTCGGCATCATGCGGGTGGTGTGCCAGTGTTCGGCTGGTTCACCGGCACGGCGGCGCTCGTCAAGACGGAAGGCGATCCACTCTTCGAGATCCTCGACACTGTCGCAGCCGACGCAAAGCTTTAGGAGATTGAGAGCCATTCGCTAAGGTTAATTCGGGGCGCCGAGACGTCAACGGCCTGACGGACTTCTCCACAGTGCCGGTTTGGGCCAGCCCTCAACACTCCACGACGTTGACCGCAAGCCCGCCAAGGCTGGTTTCCTTGTACTTTTCGTTCATATCGAGGCCGGTCTGGCGCATGGTCTCGATCGCGGCATCGAGCGGCACGAAATGCACGCCGTCGCCTTTGATGGCCAGTGACGCGGCCGTCACCGCCTTGACGGCACCCAGAGCGTTGCGCTCTATACATGGCACCTGGACCAGCCCGCCGACCGGGTCGCAGGTCATGCCGAGATGATGTTCGAGCGCGATCTCGGCGGCATTCTCGACCTGTTCGGGCGTGCCGCCCATGACGGCGCACAGCCCGGCGGCCGCCATCGCCGAGGCTGAGCCCACCTCGCCCTGGCAGCCGACTTCGGCGCCGGAGATCGACGCATTGGACTTGATGATGCCGCCGACAGCCGCTGCCGTCAGCAGGAAGTCGCGGATGCTCGGCTGGTCGGCCTCGGGATGGAAATGCAGCCAGTAGCGCAGCACCGCCGGCAGCGTGCCGGCCGCGCCGTTGGTCGGCGCGGTGACGACACGCCCGCCGGCGGCATTCTCCTCGTTGACGGCCATCGCATAGATCGAAAGCCAGTCATTGGCGAGCAGCGGGTTCGGCCGGTTCTGCTGCCACTGCTCCTGCAGCTTGTCATGCAGCTGTCTGGCGCGCCGCCGCACCTTCAGCCCACCCGGCATGATGCCGTCCTGCGACAGGCCGCGGTCGATGCAGCCCTTCATCGCATCCCAGATAGCGTCGAGACCGGTGTCGAGCGCCTCGCGCGACATCTGCGTTTCCTCGTTGGTGCGCTTCATGTCGGCAATGGAAAGGCCGCTCTTGGCCGCCATCTTCAGCATCTCGACCGCGTTCTTGAAGGGATACGGCACCTTCTTGCCCTCGGTCGTGACCGAGCCTTTTGCCTTCATCCGCTGCAGCTCTTCTTCCGAAACCACGAAGCCACCGCCGATCGAATAGTAGATGCGCTTGAGCAGCACCCGGCCGCCGGCGTCGTAGGCGTAGAACGCCATGCCGTTGGCATGACCGGTGAGCGGTGTCTTGCGGTCGAGCACCAGATCGGTGGTCGGGTCGAAATGGTAGGATGGGTGGCCGGGCGGTGAAATCAGCTTGTCGGCGGTGATGCGGCTGATGATGCCGTCAGCCTGGTCGGGGTCGACCGTTTGCGGCGTCTGGCCGGCAAGGCCGAGAATGACGGCACGGTCGCTGCCATGGCCGATGCCGGTATAGGCGAGCGAGCCATGCAGGCTGGCGCCGATGCGGTCGACCTTGGCGCCGGCGGGGCGCGGCCAGTCGTCGCCCGCGACCTCGTCGAGAAACCGGCGCGCAGCCGTCATAGGCCCCATGGTGTGCGAGCTCGAGGGGCCGATGCCGATCTTGAACAGGTCGAAAACCGAAAGGAACACGCTGTCTCCTGGATCATGTCGAGGACTACATATAGGAATTCCCGAGATGTTTCCGCTCTTTTGACAATCGCGGCGCAGCACCTGCCGACCTTGTTTGCTCCGGCAGCGACATTGATTGCCCGACGCTGCATGCGGCGATCAAAGCGATCAAGATGTGATAAATTCCCCCTATGGGCGATTCCTCCTATCTTTCGACGGCCGATCTCGCGGCGCTGGGCTTTTTCCTCCTCGCATGGGTGCTGCACACGCTTGCGTCCGATGGCAAGCTGGTTAGCCGCATCTCGCTGACGACTGCAATGAATGCCCAACGCGAGGCCTGGATGCGCACCATGGCCGAGCGTGAGATCCGCATCGTCGACACCGCCATCATGAGCGGCCTGCAGCAGGGAACCGCCTTCTTCGCCTCCAGTTCACTGATCGCGCTCGGCGGCTGTTTCGCCCTGCTTGGCGCGTCCGACCGGGTGCTTGAGGTGCTGAGCACTCTGCCCTTGGGCGGCGCGCCGTCGCGCTCGGCCTTTCAGATCAAGGTGCTGGGACTGGTGCTGATCCTGGCCTTTGCCTTCTTCAAATTCGGCTGGGCCTACAGGCTGTTCAATTACTGCTCGATCCTGATTGGCGCCGTGCCGATCCCACATGGCGAAGCCTCGCGCAATCACGTCACGCAAACGGCTGTGTGGCGCGCGACGCAAATGAATGTGCTGGCCGGCAAGCATTTCAATTCGGGCTTGCGCGGCGTGTTCTTCTCGATCGGCTATCTCGGCTGGTTCGTGGATCCGGTGGTGTTCGTGCTGTCGACGCTTCTGCTGCTGGCCGTCCTGATACGGCGCCAGTTCTTCTCGGCGGCGCGGCGCGCCGTGATCGGTCAGCCGCCCGGCGCCGGAAACGGCTGATCGATACGCCCGGAAAGCCAATAGGCGAAAAGTCCGATCCACTCGCGGACGGCCATGGTCGTGTTCTGCACTGAATCGGCCGCATTGTCGCGAAACAGCCCGATGCCTTCCCGACCGGAGGTGCGATAGTCGACCGGCCAGGGAACGGTTGAAAAACCGGCCTTGTCGAACAGCGCCTTGGCGCGTGGCATGTGAAAGGCTGATGTCACCAGTAGCCATGTCTCGCCCGGTTTGGGTTTGACCAGTTCGTGGCTGAAGACCGCATTCTCGTAGGTGTTGCGGGATTTGTCTTCGAGGATCAGCCGATCGGCCGGGACACCCAGCGCCTCGAGCAGGCGCGGAGCGGTGTCGGCATCACCTTCGCCGTCGAAGAACAGTGAGCCGTTTCCACCGGAGACGACCACCTTTGCCTGCGGGAAACGCCGGGCGAGGATTGCGGTCTCGACCATGCGATCGCCGCTGCTGTTCAATTCATAGCCGCCACGCGCGAGGTTGATGGCGCCCTCGAAGCCGCCGCCGAGCACGACGATGCCGTCTACCTTCGCCGGCAAAGGCGGCTTGGGAAAGCGTTCCTCCAACGGATTGAGCATCATGGCGCCAAATGATGTCCAGGCCGACAGCGCAAGGATCAGGAACGCCAGCACGCTGCCGGTGACGGCAAGTCGCCGCCGGCCGATCATCCCGGCGATCAGCCCCGCCAAAAGCAGGAAGATCGTCAGGTTGAGCGGCTGGATGAAGAACCAGAAGATCTTGGAAAGATAGTAGAACATCGCTCAACCCTTACGGCATCAAGGGCTCTGTAATGCTTTGGTTTTGCGCATGATTCTCTCCGAAAATCGATCGCGATTTTCGGGATCATGCGCCAGGCGAGCGGTACCCTTACCACCACTTCTCCGGCTGGAATGAGCCGGCCGCCTGCTCGATGACGGCGGCGGTCTGGAACAATGTCTCTTCCTCGAACGGCCTGCCGATCAGTTGCAGGCCGAGCGGCAATCCCTTGGGATCCAGGCCGGCAGGCACGGCAATGCCCGGCAGACCGGCCATGTTCACGGTGACCGTGAAAATGTCGTTGAGATACATCTTGACCGGATCGGCGGCCATGTCCTCGTCGGCTATGCCAAAGGCGGCGGACGGTGTAGCCGGCGTCAGGATGACATCGACGCCGGCGGCGAAGACGTTTTCGAAGTCGCGCTTGATCAGATTGCGCACCTTCTGAGCCTGCAGATAGTAGGCGTCGTAGTAGCCGGCCGACAGCACATAGGTACCGATCATGATGCGGCGCTTGACCTCGCGGCCGAAGCCGGCGGCGCGGGTCTTCTCGTACATCTCGACGATGTCCTTGCCCGGCACGCGCAAGCCGTAGCGGACGCCGTCATAGCGGGCGAGGTTGGAAGAAGCCTCGGCCGGCGCGACGATGTAATAGGCAGGCAGCGCATACTTGGTGTGCGGCAGGGAGATGTCGACGATCTCGGCACCGGCATCCCTGAGCCAGGCAATACCCTTCTGCCACAGCGCCTCGATCTCCTCCGGCATGCCGTCGACGCGGTATTCCTTGGGAATGCCGACCTTCATGCCCTTGATCGGCTTGCCGATCGCAGCCTCATAGTCCGGCACCGGCCGGTCGACGGACGTGGTGTCCTTCGGATCGGCCGAGGCCATCGACTTGAGCAGGATCGCGGCATCGCGCACGTCGCGAGCGATCGGCCCGGCCTGGTCGAGCGACGAGGCAAAGGCGACGATGCCCCAGCGCGAGCAGCGGCCATAGGTCGGCTTGATGCCGACCGTGCCGGTGAAGGCGGCCGGCTGGCGTATCGAACCGCCAGTGTCGGTCGCCGTCGCACCGGCACACAGGAAGGCTGACACAGCGGTCGCCGAGCCGCCGGAAGAGCCGCCCGGCACCAGCTGTGCATTGTCGAGGCTGCGCTGGGTTTTCGTGCCACCGGCCGAAACGAAGCCGCCGTCACCCTGATGTGTCGTCGGCATCACCACCGTATCGAGGCGCGAACGCCGCCACGGGTTGATGACCGGGCCATAGTAGGAGGTCTCGTTGGACGAGCCCATGGCGAATTCGTCCATGTTGAGCTTGCCAAGCATGACCGCGCCGTCGGCCCACAGATTGGATGTGACAGTCGATTCATAGCGCGGCTTGAAGCCGTCGAGCACGTGGCTGCAAGCCTGGGTATGGACGCCTTCGGTGCCGAACAGGTCCTTGATCCCGAGCGGAATGCCCTCCAGCGCACCGCCCTCGCCCTTGAGTAGCCTGGCGTCCGACGTCTTGGCCATGTCGCGCGCCTTGTCGCCGGTCACCGCGACATAGGCATTGAGCGTCGGATTGGCGCGATCGATCGCCAAGAGATAGGCCTCGGTGATCTCGGTCGCGGTGATCTCCTTGGCGCGCAGCTTGGCGCGGGCCTGTGAAATCGTCAGATGGGTCAGGTCGCTCATCAAAGGCTCTTTTCGTAAAATACCGACCACTCGGAATCGGGATAATCCAGCACCGGGCCGCAACGCGAGAAACCGGCACGTTCATAGACGGTCCAGGCGGCGGGATGGCGATCGCCGGTCTCCAGCACCAGCCGCTTAAGCCCTTCATCGCGCGCCAAGGCTTCAACGCGTTCCACAATCCTGGCACCGATCCGCCGACCGCGATGCGACGGCCTGATATACATGCGTTTGACCTCGCCAATGGCGCCGCCATGGCGCTTCAGCGCTCCACAACCAATGGCGGTGCCGTTGTCGCGGGCGATGAACACGGTCGTGTCATGGCCCGCCATCTGCTCGACCGTCAGATGGTAGCAATGCTCCGGCGGCGTCAATTCGAGCAAGGTTTCGTTGAGTTGCCTGACCAGGTCGCGCACGTCATTCTGCAGCGGCGTCTCGATGGCGATCTCGATTGCCATCGACGCCTTACTCCACGACCTTCGGCACGAGGAAGAAATTCTCGTCGGTCGCCGGTGCATTGGCGACAATGTCGGCCGCGTTGTTGCCGTCGGTGACGACATCCCCGCGCTTCTTCATCTCCATCGGGGTCACCGAGGTCATTGGTTCGACGCCGGAAACATCGACCTCGTTCAGTTGTTCGACGAAGCCCAGTATGGCGTTCAACTCGCCGGTCATGCGCTCGGCATCTTCCTCGCTCACTGCGATGCGGGCGAGATGCGCAACGCGCTTCACTGTCTTGACATCAACGGACATGTATTCGCCTCGGGAAAAACCAGTCCGCGCTATAGCGGCGCGGCGCGCGGCGCGCAACATGCGCCGGCCGACAATCGGGCAAAGAGCTTCATGGCAGCTCAACGCCTTCGCATAGATAATAGCTGCCGCTGTTACCGCTCGCCTCGCTCTCATCGTCGATGGGCCGGACCGAGACGAGATCGAGCTGCGTCGGGCTGATCCGCGTCACCGACAGGACATCGGGAAAGACATAGCCCGGTTCCTGGCAGATGGCCGTCACCGCCCAGCTCGGCGAGCGCGTCGCCTTGCTGACCTGCACGAACTCGCAATTGTATTCCACGCCTTGCAGGCCATTCTTCGAAAGCACGGTGTTGCCGGCATCGACAAGCGTCTGCAGCGTGTCCTTTTTAGCCTGTACGCAAAGTTCCTCGGACTGGAGATAGACGCCTTCGATGAAATCATCCGCGGCGAGCGCGGGCGACGCCGCGACAAACATCGACATCCAAAGAGATCGCCCCAACGCCATGGATTTGTTCCGCTTTGGTTGTTTCTAGATGGTAATCGTTTCCCCGATGTTCGGCAATGCGACCTTGACGCCGGAACCTTCCATGCCGGCTTCGAACTTCTCAGGCGTCGGATCGATCATCGGAAACGTGCCGAAATGGCAAGGGATAACCGTGTCGAACTTGAAGAAGCGGCGGCAGGCAAGGGCTGCCACCGCGCCGCCCATGGTGAAGCGGTCGCCGATCGGAACAATACCGATCTTCGGCTCGTGCAATTCGTTGATCAGCGCCATGTCGGAAAAGATGTCGGTATCGCCCATGTGGTAGAGCGTCTTGTCTTCCGGGAAATGCAGAACCAGCCCGCCCGGATTGCCGAGATAGACGTTCTTGCCGCCCTCTTCGCCAAACGAGGAAGAGTGCAGCGCCTGGACGAAGGTGGTGGTGAAGCCGCCGCAATCGACCGTGCCGCCGATATTGCCGGGATTGATCCCCTTGTCGCTGACGCCCTTGCCGACCAGGTACATGCAGATCTCGAAATTGGCGACCAGTTGCGCGCCGCTCTTGCCGAGCACTTCCAGCGCGCCGCTGATGTGGTCGCTATGCCCGTGTGTCAAAAGAACATGCGTGATCCCTTCGGCCGGCCCTTCCCAATCGCCCGTCCAGGACGGGTTGCCGATCAGATAAGGGTCGATCAGGATTTTCGCGGCACCCGTTTCGATGCGGAAGGCCGAGTGGCCGTACCAGGTCAGTTTCATGAATGCATTTCCTCGATTTTTGCCGAGCCAGACGATAGAACGCCGATAGCCCAGATATCAAAGGGTATAGTGTCCGCCGCGCATCCGAAAAGACGCGTGGCGCCGAAAAGACGAGGAAAACCGTTGGCTGTCATCACGATTGAGCAATTGCCGGCACGGCTCGCCCATGGCAAGACCCTGGCGGGGCTCGATCTCGGCGACAAGACGATCGGCGTCGCTGTTTCCGACCGGGGTTTCTCCTTCGCTCATCCCCGCCCGGTCATCCTCAGAAAGAAATTCTCACTCGATGCCGCCGTCCTTTTGGCATTGCTGGAGAAGGAGAATGTCGGTGCGGTGGCGATCGGACTGCCGATCAACATGGACGGGTCGGAAGGCCCACGCGCACAGAAATCGCGCGCCTTCGTGCGCAACATGGCGCAGCTGAGTGACCTGCCCTTCGTGTTCTGGGATGAGCGGCTATCGACGGTCGCGGCCGAACGGACGCTGATCGAAATGGACTTCTCGCGCGCCAAACGTGCCGGCAAGATCGATTCGGCGGCAGCTGCCTTTATTCTGCAGGGAGTTTTGGACCGGCTTCAGTCGCTCGATGCTGCCGATCGAAGGGAACCTGAACCACCGACCTCTGCCTGATCCAGCCGGTGATCTCACTGCGGCGGCGAAACGCCCACAGCGCCATAAGCAGAAAACCGTCGAAGATGCAGGTCTTGGCCACCATACCGGGGATGATGGCTGGATCGATACCGAGTATCTGACCGTAGAGTTGGAAGAAGAAGTCGTGCATCTGCCGGCTGAGCATGACGTAGCCGAAATTCATGTCGTTGGCCGACAGATAGAACCAGCCCCAGAACAGCGCCATCGGGCCCGCCCACAACGCGAAGATGTAGCGCATCAGCGACCTCCCTTGCCGTTCGAGCCGGTCCGGCCCGATATCAGGGAGAGCAGCGAATTATGCGCCGCGGCCTTCGCCATGCTGTGCGCCGTGGCGTGGAATTCGTCCTCATCCAACGCAGCTACGGAACGCCGTTCGGCGAGCATCGCGACATAGGAAGCCAGAAGTGCGGCCAGTTGCACGGCCACCACCATGAACAGACCGTTGATGCCTTGGGCCGCGCCGCCGATCAGAATCATCGACATCACGCCGGAAGCTGAAATAAAGGCGATGCGAATGACGCTGTCGGCGCCCGGGCTGGACGCGTCGTTGATCAGCGTATCGACAAAGGCCCAGAAGAACAGTACCGCCACGACCAGCAACGCGGTCGCCAGCGGAGCGACCACGACGATATTCTCCAGATTGATCAATCGGGCGCTCTCGACGGCCACCCCGAGTACGCCAAGAGCCGCCGCCACACCTCGATTTCCATCGATACAAATCAGCGCGAGCAGGCCGAAAACGATCGCCCAGTGCACGGACAGAAAGGAGGTCAATACGTGTCGCATCGTGATTCCTGCTTCGACAGGAATGACAGTGGGCTTTGCGGTGCGCTGCCGCAATGGAAACCATTTGTTAAGGTTAACGGCGGCTGGGCCGGTGAAGATTCCGGCAACGCCCTCGGATGATGAATGGCATCGCTGTCAATTCACCGTCGGATAGAGCGTATCGATGATCATGCGCGCATCGTGACGAGAATCGAGCATACCGTAGGTATTGCGCCACTGGCCCGCGAGCCGCGTCTCGACGAAAGCGTCGGCGATCCGCCCTGCCCCCAGCCGGCGCAACTCGGCCGCCGCCGCCGACAGCGCAAGCTGTTCCGTCAGCAGCCGGGCCGAGCCCTCGTCGGTCGAAGCGACCTGCATGGCCGCCTTCAGAACACCGACCGTGCCGCGTCCGCCGGCACCCAGGTCGCGGTCAATGCCGCCCAGCACCTCTTCGAAAAGGCCCGGGGCGCGGCCAAGCACGCGCAGCACATCGAGCGCCATGACATTGCCCGATCCTTCCCAGATCGCGTTGACAGGTGCTTCGCGGTAATAGCGCGCGAGCGGAGCTTCCTCGACATAGCCATTGCCGCCAAGGCACTCCATCGCCTCATAAAGCAGCGGCGGCGCGATCTTGCAGACCCAGTATTTGACGACCGGCGTCATGGCGCGGGCGAACGCCGCCTCGCCGCGATCGCTCGCCGCCTCGTCGAAGGAACGCGCCAGCCGGAACGAGAGCGCGGTCGCCGCGGCGACATCGAGCGCCATGTCGGCCAGCACCCGCTGCATAAGCGGTTGCTCGATCAGGGTGGTCCCGAACACCTGGCGATGACGAGCATGATGGATCGCTTCGGCCAGCCCCGCTCGCATGATCGCCGAAGACGCCACCGCGCAGTCGAGCCGGGTCAGCGTCACCATGTCCATGATCGTCTTGACGCCGGCGCCGGGCTCGCCGACCATCTCGCCGATGGCGTTGACGAACTCGACCTCGGAAGACGCGTTGGAGCGGTTGCCGAGCTTGTCCTTCAGCCGCTGGAAGCGAAAGCCATTGCCCGACCCGTCGCCGAGCACGCGCGGCACCAGGAAGCATGACAGCCCCTCCGGCGCTTGCGCCAGCACTAGGAAGGCATCCGACATCGGCGCCGACATGAACCATTTGTGTCCCGTCAGGCGGTAGAACCCACTTCCGACGCGTTCCGCCCTGGTCACATTGGCCCGCACATCCGTGCCGCCCTGTTTCTCGGTCATGCCCATGCCGAGCGTCAGCCCGGTCTTCTCGACCGGCGGCTTTTGGCTCTGGTCATATTTGCGCGTCGTTACGCGCGGCGCCCATTCGCGAAACAGTTTTGGACTGGCCATCAGCGCCGCCAGCGAGGCGCTGGTCATGGTGATGGGGCAGAGGTGTCCGGTCTCGAGCTCGGCGGTCAGGTAGAAACGGGCGGCCCGCACCTGATGGCGGCGGCCAATCTCGGCGTCGCCATTTTCCCAGACTGAAGAGTGCAGGCCGTTGGCCACCGAACGGCGCATCAAGGCGTGGTAGGCGGGATGGAATTCGACCAGGTCGATGCGCCGTCCCTGGCGATCGTGGGTCCTGAGTTTCGGGGTCTCGACATTGGCGAGGCGCGCCAGTTCCTGGGCTTCTTGCGTGAGCACGAAACGGCCAAGCCCATCGAGATCCTTGCGCACCGGATCCGAAAAGCGCTCGGCAAGCTGGATCAGCAACGGATCGCCTCGCCAGGCGTTGCCGCCCGTCAACGGCGGCGGCTGGTTCGTCACGTCGTCGGTCACGCCCAATCCTTCTAGAAAGGCCCTATCGTCGGAAAGCCTCGAATCCGAGGCCATCGGCTAGATATAGCCCAAGCGTTGCCGCGCGCGCGACGAAAATACCGGGGAGAACGGCGTCAATCCAAAGCGGGTGCTTGCGGGCGCGAAATCCGCACCCTATAGCAGCCCCTTGAGATGACCGACGCTTCGTCCCTGCCATTCTATCCTCACCGCCATCTTCTGGGCATCAGCGATCTTTCGCCCGCCGACATCGAGTTGTTGCTCGACAGGGCGGATCGGGCGGTCGCGATCTCGCGGCAGTCCGAGAAAAAGACCTCGACGCTGCGCGGCCGCACCCAGATCAACCTCTTCTACGAAGCCTCGACCCGCACGCAGTCGTCCTTCGAACTGGCCGGAAAACGGCTCGGCGCCGACGTCATGAACATGTCGGTGGCGAGCTCTTCCGTGAAAAAGGGCGAAACGCTCATCGACACCGCGATGACACTGAACGCCATGCGGCCCGATATATTGATCATCCGCCATCAGTCGGCAGGCGCGGCGGCCCTTCTGGCGCAGAAGGTCGGCTGCTCGGTGGTCAATGCCGGTGATGGCGCGCATGAACACCCGACACAGGCGCTGCTCGACGCGCTCACCATCCGCCGCGCCAAGGGTCCGCTGTCGAAGCTGATCGTGGCGATCTGCGGCGACATCCTGCATTCGCGCGTGGCGCGCTCCAACATCATGCTGCTCAACGCACTCGGCGCACAGGTCCGCGTGGTGGCGCCCTCGACGCTGTTGCCCTCGGGCATCGAAAGGATGGGCGTCATCATCTGCCGCTCGATGGCGGAAGGCCTCAAGGACGCGGATGTGGTGATGATGTTGCGCTTGCAGCGCGAGCGCATGGCGGGCGCCTTCGTGCCGTCGGTGCGCGAATATTTCCGTTATTTCGGCCTGGATGCCGAGAAGCTGAAGGCGGCCAAGGACGACGCGCTGGTCATGCATCCCGGCCCGATGAACCGAGGTGTCGAGATCGCCTCCGAAATCGCCGACGGCCCGCAAAGCGTCATCCAGGAGCAGGTGGAAATGGGTGTCGCCGTGCGCATGGCGGTGATGGAAGCGCTGCTCGATCCCCGTCGTAATCAAGAGGGCCGCAATCAAGGGGGCCGCGCCGCATGAGCATCACGGTCTTTGAACGTGCCCGCATCCTCGACCCTTCGCGCGGCATCGACGAAGTCGGCTCGGTCATGATCGATGGCAAGAAAATCGTTGCCGCTGGCAAGGCAACGCTGAACCAGGGCGTCCCCGACGGCGCCACGGCAATCGACTGCGCCGGCAAGGCGATCATGCCAGGTTTGATCGATGGCCGCGTCTTCATCGGAGAGCCGGGCGGCGAGCATCGCGAAACCATCGCTTCGGCGAGTGTCGCCGCGGCCGCGGGCGGGGTGACGTCGATCGTCATGATGCCCGATACCGACCCGGTGATCGACAATGTGGCGCTGGTCGAATTCGTGCTGCGCACCGCCAAGGATACGGCCGTCGTCAACATCTTTCCGGCCGCCGCCATCACCAAGGGCCTCCACGGGCGCGAAATGACGGAGTTCGGCCTGCTACGCGAGGCGGGTGCGGTCGCCTTCACCGATGGGCGGCATACGATATCGAGCGCGCTGGTGATGCGCCGCGCGCTGACCTACGCGCGCGATTTCGGCGCCACCATCGTCCATGAAACGCAGGATGCCGACCTTGGGTCCTCGGGCGTCATGAATGAAGGCCTGTATGCCAGTTGGCTCGGTCTTTCCGGCATTCCGCGTGAAGCCGAATCCATCCCGCTCGAGCGGGACCTCGCGCTGGCGCGGCTGACGCGCGGTTCGTACCACGCCGCGAAGATCTCGACGGCAATGGCGGCAAGCGCCATGGCGCGGGCGAAGGCTGACGGCGCGGCAGTGACATCGGGCGTATCGATCCACAATCTGTCGCTCAATGAAAACGACGTCGGCGAGTACCGCACCTTCTTCCGCCTGACGCCGCCGCTGCGCGCCGAGGAAGACCGGCTGGCTGTGATCGAGGCGGTGAAGGACGGAACGATCGATGTCATCGTCTCTTCGCATGATCCGCAGGATGTCGACACCAAGCGGCTGCCCTTCGCTGACGCCGCTGCTGGCGCCATCGGCCTCGAAACCCTGCTTGGGGCGGCCTTGCGGCTCTACCACAATGGCGACGTGCCTTTGCTCAGGCTGATCGAAACCTTGTCCACCGCGCCGGCGAGGCTGTTTGGATTGCCCGGCGGCACACTGAAGCCGGGCGCGGTAGCCGATCTCGCCCTCGTCGATCTCGATGAACCCTGGATTGTCAGTGAAAGCGGCATCCGCTCGCGCTCGAAAAACACATGCTTCGAAGGCGCACGACTGCAAGGCAAGGTCTTGCAAACGCTGGTGGCGGGCCGCACAGTATTTTCTGCCTGAGCCGGCGGTAACCATGCCACATCGAGCATGGTTGTGGACAATGCGGGGGAAACAATGACTTACGGCCTGATCCTGGCGTTGGTGTTCGGTTATCTGCTGGGCTCAATTCCGTTTGGCCTGCTGCTCACCCGCGCGGCCGGCCTTGGTGACGTACGCAAGATCGGCTCCGGCAATATCGGCGCCACCAATGTGCTGCGCACCGGCAACAAGGGCCTCGCCGCCGCGACCTTGCTGCTCGATGCGCTGAAAGGCACGGCCGCCGTGCTGATAGCAGGCCATTTCGCGCCTGAGACGGCGGTCTGGGCTGGCTTTGGCGCCTTTCTGGGCCACCTGTTTCCGGCATGGCTGAGGTTTAAAGGGGGCAAGGGCGTCGCGACCTATCTCGGTGTGCTGGTCGGCCTTGCCTGGCAGGTGGCGTTGATCTTCGCCATTGTCTGGCTGGTGATGGCTTTTCTGTTCCGCTTCTCCTCGCTGGCAGCGCTGGCTGCGGCCGTCGTCGTCCCGATCGCCCTGTATTTCATGAGCACACCGCGGATTGCAGTGCTGTTCGTGGTGATGAGCATCATTGTCTTCATCAAACATCGGGAAAACATTTCGCGGCTGATTGCCGGCACCGAAGGCAAGATCGGAGCCAAGGGGTGAGCGAACCGGCCGCCGGGCCGCGTCTCACCGATCGCCAGCGGCTAAGCTGGCTGCGGCTGATCCGCACCCAGAATGTCGGCCCGGCCTCTTTTCGCGACCTGATCAACCGCTTCGGTTCGGCCGAGGTCGCGTTGGAAATGCTGCCGGAACTGATGATTTCCGGTGGCGCCAACCGGATCGTGCGCATCCCTTCCGTTGCCGAAACCGAGGCCGAGATGGAGGCCGCGAGGCGGATCGGTGCACGCTTTGTCGGCATCGGCGAGGCAGACTATCCGCCGCTGCTGCGCAGCATGGACAATCCGCCGCCGCTGCTGGCGGTCAAGGGTAATGCCGCGGTGTTCCGACTGCCGGGGGTCGCGATTGTCGGCGCCCGCAACGCGTCGCTTGCCGGCATCAAGATGGCGCGCATGCTGGCAGCCGATCTCGCAAGAGAGGGCTACGGCATCATCTCCGGCCTGGCGCGCGGCATCGACACAGCGGCGCATCAGGGCAGTCTCTTGACCGGTACGGTCGGAGTGCTCGCCGGCGGCCTCGACCTGCCCTACCCGCCCGAAAATACCGGCCTGTGCGATGATATTGCCGAGCGCGGCGCCATCATCTCGGAAATGCCGTTCGGCTGGCAGCCGCGTGCCCAGGATTTCCCGCGCCGTAACCGTCTTGTTGCTGGTGCTGCCCTTGGACTGGTGGTGGTCGAGGCAGCGCAGCGCTCAGGCTCGCTGATCAGCGCCAGGCTTGCCGGCGAGATGGGCCGACTCGTCTTTGCGGTCCCCGGCTCCCCACTCGATCCGCGCGCAGCCGGTACCAACGGCCTGCTCAAGGACGGCGCCACGCTGGTCACCGAAGCTTCGGACATATCCAGGGCGATCCTTCCACTGACCGGCATGCGAGCGCCTGAGGTGCTGCCGTTTGAAGACCCGCCCGATTTTTCGGCAACGCCGCCACCGGGCGAGAGGGACCGCGCCAAGGTAATCGAGGCGCTGGGGCCGACACCGGTGCCGGTCGACGAAATCATCCGCCACACCGGCCTACACCCGGCCCAGGTCTTCATGGTGCTGCTGGAACTCGACCTCGCCAGTCGCCTCGAGCGCCACGCGGGTGGCAATGTTTCGCTGGTTTTCGGGGAAGGCTGACGACAGCGCCGCCTGCAATTCCCGCAGTATTCCATCGCGACGGCATGTGACAACCTCATACGATATCCAACACATTTGGATTGCCCTGCTCTAACTTGAAACGATGGGCCCATTCGAGGTTGATCGAGTCTCGCTGTTTCTGGATGACGACTTTGCTGAAATCCTGATTGGGCTGCAGTTGCAGGCCCATCATATCGGCGACTTTGCGGACGGCATCCTGTGGGTTCGCGACAACTAGCTCATATTCGAGTCTTAGAGGTTCGATCCCCGTTCGTGCATAGAACATCTCCCAACGCGCCCTTTCCCGAACCAGCACATCGAGCTGCCTCCGAATCAGTTCGGCATCGAAAACCGCCGGCTGGTTTGCGGGCTGGCTCGATCGGTACTGACCCGTTTGGATCGCCCTTGCCCAAGATACCGCCTGACCGAGAAGGTCTCGCCTGGAAAGATACACAAAATGAAGATTTGGAAGCGCATTGATCCAATCGATTTCTCTCGAAATCCAATCATGCTGGTGCGCAAAGATTTTCAGGCCGTAGATACGATTGGGCGTCGCGCCCATGGTGAGAATTTTCTCGACTTGGCCGACGATGCATTCAGGGAAGGTTGGATCATTAAAAAATCGACGACCCCTCCAGTTGAAATATTCAAGCGGATGTCCGAGCACGCCGGTACTGCTAAGATGCTGACACAGGAAGTTGCTGCCAGATCTTGGCGATGTACAAATTGAATAGCCACGAATTCCGTCAGCTACCTTCAAATTCGCTCTCGCATCCTGAGAAGAATCTTTCGCAAAAATAGAGGGGTCGAACTGTTATATAATCGTTTGAGTTTGCTTGCCAAATCCGAAAGAACTGCCAGATTCTGATCTATTCGAGACAATGTGTCTCGGGTGATTTCGGTCACGTTAACGATCGAAGCTGACGCGTGGGAGAGCGAATCAAGTTGGGCCGTATCGAGCTTGATGGAATTGACCTGTCCACCAAGGTCGGCCAACGCCACTGCACTGCCCTCTAGGGTTTCTGTGTTTGACTGCAGCAACTGCAACAGCGAGGTTTCAGGGCCGACCAACCCGTGCAGTTCCTTGGCAATCTGGAGCCATTTGCGAGGTGAGGCTGAAACACCAATCTCTTCGATCCAGCAAGCGGTGGCGAGCGACCGTTCGTCTGCCGTGGTAGCAGAATTGGCCTGTATGGCCTGATCATAAATTCGAAGATGTTCCTTGATGAAGTCGCCTGCACCTACCGTTCCACGAAAATAGGCTGTCACCTCGGCGGCATCGTCGGCATCAAACCTCGAGATCGCCTCCAACAGATCGTGGATTGTGGTCGGTCTGGTCAGAAGTCCGACGCCGAGGTTCATGCGCCGCCACATTTCCATGTTTCCTGCAGTCAGCAAGCCGGCGAAGCCACGTCCGTCGCAAACCACAACCGAGCACCCCACTGCTGCCGCCTCGATAGCCATTCGGGCAGTCGCAAACACGATGTCGTACTCGAGCAGATCTTTTTCGAGTTGATATGAGTACCGGCCTGTTGCGGACCCCAGCTCATCGAGGTGAATTCCGCTTTTGAGGCAGGCTTCTCGCACTGCTTGCTGGTGCTCGAAATTCTTGGTTAGCAGCAGCCCCCTCTGCGGCCTCGAGGGCAGCCGCGGTCGCTGCTTGAAACGTTCGAGATCAACCGCATTGAAAACAATATCCAACCTGTCTGCCGGCACACCCCGTGAGAGGCATCTTGCTTTGCACGCCTCGTCCACCGCGATCCAATGGCGAATCTGTGGATGGAGCATCGGGGCCTCGACCTCGAAGAAGGCGCTATGACAGGAGAATACGGCCGGCACATCAGGAAATCTGGCGACCGCGGTCAGACAGGGAGTCAGATGCTGCCCGTGGATCACATCGGGCCTTTCGATAATCTCCGCGATCCGATCAACCACTTGGTGCCCGCGGCTGCGGAGCCTGTCAGCCATGTCGCCAAGCATCGGCGCTAACAACATAGTTTGATGCCCCGCGCCGCGAAGTCCGTCGGCAAGCAATTCCACGACGGATTCCGAGCCGCTATTTTGCGACACAAACAGGTTGGTTATCAGTATCCGCAAAGGCGGCCTCCTTGCCTGTTCCGCATTGGCGACAAAGACAATGGGTGCTAGGCAGCGTTTCTTAGTTCGAAGCCATTGACCAGACAAGGATTCCAGATGCCGTCCAAACTTGCGGGACCGTTGCACAGCATTTCGACGCAACCTGATTTCGGCCTCCGGCTGGGCAATGCCGGAGTATGACTAGAGAGCGACCACATGCCTGAAAAGTTGCAACATGTGCTGATCCTCGCACATCCAGGACATGAGCTCAGAATCCATCATTGGCTGGAGCTTAGCAGGCCGCGAGTGTATCTGCTCACGGATGGCTCGGGCGGACGTAACCAGGCTCGAACCAAATTCTCGCGCGAGGCGGTGGACGCCGCCGGTGCGACTGCCGGAGCAATCTTTGGCGAAATTCCGGATTCCGCCTGGTACAAAGCGCTGTTGACCACGGACGGTGGTTTCTTTGCCGACGTGCTGAGGCAAATTCGTCTCGATTTGATGGAATTTCAAGACGTTCAAGTCGTTTCCGATGCGGTCGATGGCTACAATCCTATTCACGATCTCGCATGCGCGTTTGGTAATGCTCTTAATGGCAGGCTGCACGGCGCCAGACCGGGCCACAAGCACCTTTGTTCGGCGGCGGTTCCCAACGTGCCGGGACTTGTCGAGGTGGAAGTTCAGCTGGATTCGGCAGCCCGCGCCAGAAAGATAGCAGCGGTCAAAGCTTATACGCCGCTTGCAGATGAGGCTCGACAAATTTTGGATCGAGACCCGCAGTGTTTCGATAGGGAACTTCTCATCTCGCAGAATTTCGACTGGAACAAGTCCTGGACCCCTGAATGGGAGCGGATCGGCAAAGAGCGCGTCGCGAGGAAGCTCTACGATAGATGCATCACCTACCGAGAGAATGTGCAGCCGGTGGTACAGCAATTGATGCTTAAAGGCTTCTGCTGAACTGGACTGTCATCAACTCTTGAATTCTTCGACAAGCATTATTCCTTCAGTCCCGCCCGGCCTTTGCCCGAACCGTCTTGCCGAACGAGCCGGCGGTGACGGACTGAGTCTGGCTCACCGCAGCCAGCCAAGCCAAGGCCTCGCCAACCCCGGCAAGCACGTGGCGCGCCGCTGTCGGTCCGCTCGGTTTGATGCGGATCGAGATGCCGTCCATCTCATTCACGGCCTCAAAACCATTCTCGTCGGATGTGTCGTCGCCAAGAAACACCGGCCGCCTCCCCTCGAAAGCCGGCAGATCCAAAAAGCGCCTGATTGCCGCTCCCTTCGCCGCCTCCAACGGCATCAATTCAACGCCGGCATTGCCAGCCAGCACCCGATACCCCGCGGGCAACCTGTCCAGCGCCTGCTCGACCAGTTGCGTCGCGCGCTGCAACAATTGCGGTGCCGCGCGTGTGTGGATTGCGAGGATCGGACCCTTGCGCTCGATATAGACGTCCGCACTACCCAGCTCCGCTTCGATTTCCTCGGCAAGCGCCGCAATGTCGGCCGGCTCTCCCGCCGCCTCGACCGGACCATCACGCGTGAGCCTGTGCTCAAGGCCGTAAAGCCCGGCGGCGCGCAATCTGAGGGGCTGGAAAAGATGATCGACCGCGGCGATCGACCGTCCCGTGATGAACGCCAGAGCTCCGTCCAATTGCAATTCGAGCCCCGCCAACAGCGTCCGCAATTCATCGCCGACAACCACCGCATCTGGATGCGCGGCATGTTCGAGAAGCGTGCCATCGATATCGAGGAAAAGACACCACGCATTCTGCGGGACATTGGGTTCGGTCAAGTTTGACAATGTCGACATCACAGCGCTGCCACGCGCTTGCGGTCGAGCAGCGATATCACATTGCCAGAAGAACCGGGGCCAGAAGAACCGGGGCCAGGAGAACCGGGGGCGCCATTGACGGCACGATCGACCGCATCGCGTTTGCGCAGGCGCGCCGCATCGAACAGCATGCTGCCCGCCCATCGATAGACATTGTTTTCGCGTACGACCTCGCGCATGCGTCGCATGCGCTGACTTTGCTCTTCCGGTGACATGGTCAAGGCTTGCAGCAGGGCGTCGCCCATCATCGCCGCGTCATAGGGATTGACGATCAACGCCTCCAGCAGCTCCTTCGACGCGCCGGCAAACATGCTGAGCAGCAGCACGCCCTGTTCATCCTCGCGCGCCGCGACAAACTCCTTTGCAACTAGGTTCATGCCGTCGTGAAGGCTGGTGACCATGCAGACGTCGGCGGCCCGGTAAATCTCGTAGACCTGTGTTTGCGAGTGATGTTCGGTCACCAGCACCACCGGGGTATAGCCTTCACGACCATGGCGCTGGTTGATATCCTCGGCATGGCGCAGACATTCCTCGTACAATTGTTGATAGGCAGGCAAGGTGCCGCGGCTTGGCGCGGCGACCTGCAGGAACGCCACCTTGCCGATCCATTCCGGATGCAGTGTGAGCAACTCATCGAGCGCGTTGAGGCGGTCCAGGATGCCCTTGGTATAGTCGAGGCGTTCGACGCCCACGCACAGCCTGACGTTTTCGGCAAAGCCGAATTTATCGCGGATAAGCCGGCGACATTCTGCAACGGCAGGCAGTTTGCTCAGACGCGGCGGCTCCCATTCGATTGAAATCGGATAGGCGTGAACCAGGCTGATCTGACCGCCATAGGAGATGGCGGAATCCTCACGCTCGATCCTGCTCTCCAGGAAGCGGTCGACGCTATCGATGAAGTTGTTGCAATGGAACTGGGTGTGAAAGCCGACGATTGAACTGCCCAGCAATCCTTCGAGAATCTTCTCGCGCCATGGGCAGATGCTGAACACCTCTGAATTCGGCCACGGAATGTGCCAGAAGGTGATGATGATCGCTTCCGGCAGGCGCTCCCGGATCATCCGCGGCAACAGCGCGAAATGGTAGTCCTGGACCAGCACGATGGGCCGCTCGTTACGTGCCTCCGCGACGACGGTATCGGCGAATTTACGGTTGACCGCCTCATAGGCCTCCCAGTCGGAGGCGCGGAATATCGGCCGGGTGAAGGCTATGTGGCACAGCGGCCAGAGCCCTTCATTGGCAAAGCCCAGGTAATAGCCTTGCAGTTCTCCCTCGCTCAGCCAGACGCGGCGCAACGTATAGGAAGGATTTTCAGGCGGCACCTCGACGCGGTCATTTTCGTCGACGACAAGCGGATCGGCCGAACCGCCACCATAGGCGATCCATGTGCCGGCGCAGGCGCGCGTAATCGGCTCCAGCGCGGAGACCAGCCCGCTGGCGGGCACGACCAGTTGGATTTCGTCGCCGTTGCGGTTGTGGATATAGGGTTCGCGGTTTGAAACCACGATCACCTGCGCATCGGGAAGTTCCTTCGCCAAAATGTGACGCAAGGTTTCCGGCGACCATTGGACGAGCGCGGCGGTCGTGGATTGCCCGTTCTTCTCGAATTCCGGCAACGGACCGCGAATGGGTTCTGCTTCATACCTGGCGAGCTTCGCGCTCCTGGCCTGTCCCCGCGACATTACCACCGCAAGCGCGACACATGCGATACCGACAATTGCGAGAATGAAGAGCCACATTGCGGCCGAAGGGACGACCAGATACCAACTGTTGTCGGGCATTTCGAATTGACTACCTTTCAATGGGACGCGGCAAGTCCACCGACAGGATCTCCGGCATCCATGACGTGGTGATCCAACGTTCCGCACTCATGATGGTTCCGTTTTTTCAACTCCTGACCACCAGAGGCACCAGTCCCTCGTGCGCATCCGCAAGGAAGGCGCCGACACGATCTCCCACGCGCTGGAACGTCAGATCCACCGCCACATGTCCTACCGAGAGATGGCGAATGACGAGGTTGTCGATACCGATCGGCAAGCGCGGCTGGGTCACGTGAATTTCGTTTGTCCGACCGTCAATCTGAAGGCCCAGGCAAGCCTGCATGAGCATGAAGGCGGAGCCTGCGGACCAGGCCTGCGGCAGGCAAGCCACCGGATAGGCAATCGGCGCTTCGCCGGCCGCGCGCGTGAATCCGCAGAACAGTTCGGGCAGCCGCATGTTGAAATGAACCGCGGATTCGAAGGTCCCACTCATCAACCGCACCACGTTGTCGCGGATGCCGTAGCGCGCCAGTCCGGCGGCGCAGATCGCGGTGTCGTGCGGCCAGATGGAGCCGTTGTGATAGGACATCGGGTTGAAGAAGATAGCGTCGTCCGCCAGCGTTCTCAGCCCCCAGCCGGAATGGAACGAAGCCGATAGCAGTTGATCGGCGACAATGCGTGCGCGATCCGGATTGGGAAGGCCGACATAGAGCAGGTGGCCCGCATTGGACGTGCGCACCTTGCAGGGTTGGCCATCGCCATCGATCGCCAGCGCATAGTAGCCAAGGTCTTCGATCCAGAAATGGCGTTCGACATGTTGGCGAATCGCATCGGCGCGCAGTTCCCAATTTTCCGACCGCTCCTCTTCGCCGCGCAGCCGTGCAAGCTTTGCCAATCCGTGGAACGCCGCAAAGACGTAACCCTGGACCTCGACCAGCGCGATCGGTCCTTTCGGAATGCGGCCATCGGCATGGAAGACGGAATCAAAACTGTCCTTCCATCCCTGGTTGGCAAGACCGGATTCCGCGGCGCGCTGGTAGGTAAGGAACCCGGTCGAACGGCTCGCCGTCTCGATCCACTCGGCGGCGGCGCACAGCGATGGCCACAGGCTATCGATGAATTCCGTGTCTCCCGTGCGGTCCGCATAGGCGCAGGCGAGATGAATGTAGAGCGGCGTCGTGTCGACGCCGCCATAATAGCGGCCGAACGGCAACTCACTCAGCGCCGCCATCTCGCCCTTGCGGGTCTCGTGCATGATCTTGCCGGGCTCGGAATCGCTGAAGGGTGAGGTTTCGGTCGCCTGGTGCTGGGCGAGAAACGCAAGAACGCCACGGGCGAGGCCGGGATTTAGCCAAAGCATCTGCAGAGCGGAAATCACGCCGTCCCGGCCGAAGGCGGTGGAGAACCACGGAATGCCGGCATAGGGGTAAGGCCCCGTCGCCAGTTCCGTCGTGAGCAGCGCCACATCGGCGCGGGCCCGCTCCATCCAGTCATTGAAGACGCGGCCCGAACTGTGGAGCGTCGCCCCATGCCGGCGCTTGGCGCGCATGCCGAAACGGGCGCGGGCGGCGGCGGCCCGGAACCGATCAATTTGCGGGCGGGCGTCTGTCTTGCTCCCCACCTCCACGTACAGCGTCTGGCGGCTGCGCTTGGTGACGGCAATGAAGAAATCCGCCCGCTCGGAGGTCAGTTGATCGGGCGGCTGTGAAAACGAGATCGCCGATGTCCGCTCCACTTGGTCCAGACCTTCGTAGCGAAGCACGACCGAACTCTGGTCGATCTCGGCCGTGTGCGCGGTGCCGCGCTTGGAACGGGTCGAACCTCGGACTTCGAACATGTCGCGAAAATCGACGCCAAAGCGCAGCGACACCAGGACCGTCGAATGCTCCCGGCTATAGTTGGAGAGCGTGATGCGTTCATATAGCCTTTCCTCCCACAGAAGCCTGACCCGCTCGATATGGATCGCGCCCTGCGGAATCTGACGGCCCGCGGCGCTCTCGATCGGCAGATTGGTCAGGTTGCTGGTGAACAGGACGTTGTCCTGGCTAAGCGATGCGCCAAGCAACGACAGCGACCGCCCGCCAACGGTCAGGCGAAATTCGGAGAGCATGCGCGTGTCGTCACGGAAGAAGCCGTCGCCAGCGCCGCGTATGTCGCCATAGGCATCGGCGACGGCAAAGCAATCGCTATGCTTGAGGGCGTAAAGCCGATGCGGTTCCCTGGGGGCGGTTTCGTCCAGGGAAGCCAGTGCTATTGCAGGGTCGAGCTTGCGCTCGTCGAGTTGGGTAATGGTCAAGAAGATTGTCCCGTGCTGATTTCTGGACGGGTGAAGGTTTACGAGGCTCTGCTCTGCTCGTGGCGGTCGCTCAGCCGCGAATAGGCCGCGACATAATCCCTGGCCATTCTGACGGCGGAGAACCGCTTTTCGAAGGCCGTTCTTATTCGTCGCCTGTCGAGTTGCAGGAGAGCCGGCATTGAGGCGACGGCATCTTCGATGGTTTCGACGACAAAGCCGGTGACCCCATGATCGATGATCTCGGGCATGGCCCCGCAACTCCAGGCCATGACCGGGGTTCCGCAGGCCATGGCCTCGATCACCGCAAGCCCGAAGGGTTCGGGCCAATCGATGGGAAACAGCAAAGCGGCCGCATTGCCCAGAAACCTACTCTTCTGATCCTCGCCGATCTCGCCGACATATTCGACCTGATCGCCATCGATCAGCGGCTGCACGACTTCCTCGAAATAGGCGCGGTCGCCATCGCCTACCTTGGCGGCGAGCTTCAGTTTCAAGCCGGTGCGGCGGGCGATCTCGATCGCCCGGTCCGGCCGCTTGTCGCGCGACATTCTGCCGAGAAATGCAAGATAGGTCCCGTCGGAGCCTGCCTCGAAATCGGGCTCGTAAAGCTCGAGCGGCAGCCCATGATGGATTGTAGCCAGCCAATTCGCGGATGCGAACCGCGCCCGCTGGCTGCGGGATATGGAAATCATGGGAAACCGAGGAAACCGGTCATAGGCTTGCGCGAGGTCCGCGTAATCCAGCCTGCCATGCGGGGTCGTCACCGTGCGTTGCGGCATATCGCGGAAAAACGGAAAATGCAGGAAATGGCTGAGATGGAAATGAACGACGTCAAACTCGTCGGCCCGGTTCCTCACCTCGTCGAGCATCGACAGATGCGCGGCGATCTCGGACTTCAGCGGGCGGGGATCGAGACGAAGCGCCCTTTCGCGGCATGGCACCAGTTTGGCGGAGGTCTTTGTGTCGCCGCTGGCGAACAATGTCACCTCGTGGCCGAGATCGACGAGAGCTTCGGTAAGGTATGAGATGATACGCTCGGTACCCCCGTAGAGCCTTGGTGGCACCGATTCGTAAAGTGGTGCGACATGCGCAATCTTCATGTCCCGGCGTCCCTCAATGAGCTGGTCATAGAGCCAAAATGCATCAGGGCCGGGATCGTTCCTGATTCTTTGGAAGATGCGTGGAATGATTGGTCCGTCCCCTGTCTGACTCGACCAGCCGCCCTATTTCCTGTCGGTAATGCCGACCTTGCGCTTACGGCAGCCGAAGGAGGTCCAGATGCAGGAACCCAGGGATATCGCAGCCCGGCGTCTGAGCATGATCGTAGAACAATATGTCGAGGCCAGAAAACGGCACTTTGGCTTTGTGTCGACGGACCAGGCCGCCCGAGTGATCCGCAGAACCCTGAAACCCGATCCTTCGGAGCCAGCGCTTTCCGATCGCAACCTCGACGACATGGTCGCCGCCCTCGCCGTGAAGAACGGCCTGGCGGTCATCTTCGACCGGGGCGTGCGGGGACCGGCCAACGGCGCCGAGGCCGAGTTGAACAGAAAGGAACCGATCATGCGAGCACCGACGGAGACTCCGGATGTCGCCGGCGCGGTGGACGCAATCCTGAGCGACCGCACCGTCCAGCTTTCGATGAGCGCGGTCATCTCGTTGCTGCGCGAACGTACCGGAACCAAGCGATCCGACGCGGATCTGGAAGGACTGATTGCCAAGAAAGCCGCCGTCTTGGAGGTGCATCTGTCACCAGGCGTCTGATTCGCCAAGCCGTTGCTTTCGCTGCGCCCTCCAGAACGGCTCGCTGCCAGTCCCTCCTTCGGGCAGCGGGCTTTGGGTGTTTGATTCGCGAAAGTTCCAAGCTTGTCCCTTTCCGTTTCAATTGGTGAGCGCGGGGTAATATTCCCGGTTTCGACGCGCAGCGGAGCGCCAAGGGCGCGCATTCCATTCGGTTGGGCAGAAAAGCGGCCCGGCATCTTTGGCGGGGACCAGGAACGTGCCGGGCCTAACCGGCGGAGAGTCGGGGGGACGGGCCACCGGCTGCTGATAATATATGCTTCCTCACTAATGGATGAAACGTGCGAACAAGAAAATTTCAGCCCTTCCTCAGCCTCACCCCAGCGCCGCCGTCGACCGTCGTGCTGGCGTTGGCGTGGCCGTTCTGAAAGACCCATCACGAAATCGTCACGAAGGAAGGCTAATGTTCCCTTGTGGGGAGCAAATGTCGCTAATGGACCGAGACGTCTACCGCCTTAAGCGCATCGAAGATGGCCGCGAAATAGTGATGTTCTATTCGGCGGTTGAGGCCAGAACCCTCATCGGCCACTTGGATATGCGGTACCGCTTAATGCTCGGCGACAGACAAATCTGGCCCGATGAGACTAGCGGTTCGAACGCAGCTTCGAGCGGATTTCATTGACGGCACCCACGATGGCTTCGGCCGCCTGTTGGTCGAGTGCGATATCCAACAGCCCTTCCGTTGTATGGATCGAGAGAAGGCCAAGGGCGCCGTTCCCATCTGCGACAGTGCAGACATGAAATTCAGTCGGCACGAAAGGGCGTGCCTTCTCTAGATGCTTCATTTGTTGGCTCATATCACTTGGGCGGCTGGCACAATGGCGCAACCGAATGACACATTCAAGCGGGCTTAGGTTGAAAATCAGCGAAGCGGTTCCTGAAGGGCGAGACTTCCGCGAGCGCCTCGCCGGCCCGGTGCGTGAGCGTCTCCCTAAAATCGACCATCAACCCCTAGAGCCCGAAAGAGAACACCTGGGGACTGCTCGTCTCATAACCGAGGCGGGGCTTGGAATTACTGCCCATGTCCGTCTGTGGTGAATTGGCGGTTCCGGTAGCGGTGCAGTCAAGTTTGGCGGCTGCTGCCGCCTTGATCGACATGCCTGCACATGTCTTTTCGGCAGTGACTGTTGGCTTCTTCTTCTCGTGCGCCATAGCGGCGCTCGACACGGCAAGCACAATCGCCGCGCAAACGATAGCGGTTTTCATTGGAAGCCCTCTCTGTTAGCAAAAGCTAATAAGAAGTTAACGCTACGTAAGATCACCCGTCAATCGTAGAATCGGTCCACGAAGGACCAATGTGAGCCTTTTTACGGACATAGAGCGGACACGAAATTCTGCGGACACAGAAAACCGCCCTCACCTGTCGCAAACCCCTGGTTTTCTTGAGTTTTTGGTGAGCGCGATGGGATTCGAACCCATGACCTACTGATTAAAAGTCAGTTGCTCTACCGGCTGAGCTACGCGCTCCCGCGGGCTCGAAAAGGCCGCCCTCGAAATTGCGCGGAACATAGGGAGAGTGCCGCGACCGGTCAACCGGAAAAGATGGGTTCCAAACCGGCGCTTTGCCCTAAATCGCTGGCCCCTGCTTGTTCCCCGGGCTCTGGCGAGCAGCCAGGCAGTCGATCTCAGTCCGGCGGCCGCCAGCATGGGGAACAAATCCGACGCGCTATCGTTTTTTGCCAATGGGACGCCCGACAAACCTTTGCGGAGAATACCAATGAATAGAATCACAACGGGCCTGCTTGCCGCCACCCTCTCGGCCACATTCGTCGCGGCGGAGGTGGTGCCGGTCAACGCCCAGCCGACCTACGTGCCATTATCCCAGGCGGCAATGCCGGATGTGCAGACAGTGCAGTACCGGGAGTGGAGGAGAAACCGCTCCTTCGACCGCAATTTCTCACGCAATCGCAGCTTTAGCCGCAACGGTGGCATGTATTGGAATGGTCACCGCGGCTATCGTGAATATCGCCGCGGCTATCGCCGTCATGGCGACTACTGGTTCCCGCTCGCGGCCTTTGCGACTGGCGCCTTGATCACCGGCGCAATCGTCAACGAGAACAACCGCGTCTATGAAGGCAATGCCCATGTGCAGTGGTGCTACGACCATTATCGGAGCTACCGCGCCTCGGACAACACCTTCCAGCCGAACAACGGTCCTCGTCGGGAATGCCGTTCGCCTTACTGATGCGTGGTGTGAGTGGAAGGCCCGCGGCGGAACGGCGCGGGCCTTTCCTTATGCGCTCAGCGTCCTGCGCACGGCATCGCGCCAGCCTGCCAGCTTGGCGGATCGGATCGAGCTATCCATATCAGGCTCGAACCGTCGCTCAAGTGCCCAGCTTTTCGCGAACTCCCTCACCTTGGGCCACACGCCCGCCTTCGAGCCGGCGAGCCAGGCAGCCCCCAGCGCGGTCGTCTCCAGGATTGTCGGCCGGTCAACCGCTGCGTCGAGTATGTCGGCCAGGCGCTGCATGGTCCAGTCCGAAGCCACCATGCCGCCATCGACCCTGAGCACCGTCTTTGCCTTGGCGCCCTTCCAATCCTTGTGCATGGCGTCGAGTAGGTCGCGAGTCTGATAAGCGACTGATTCCAAAGCCGCTCGGGCGAACTCGGCCGGACCGGAATTTCGGGTTAGCCCGAAGATGGCGCCGCGCGCCCCGGCGTCCCAGTGCGGCGCGCCGAGCCCGACAAAGGCCGGTACCAGATAGACGTTCTGCGTCGGATCGGCTTCCGCCGCGAGCTTGCCGCTCTGCTCGGCTTTGCCGATGACTTTGATGCCGTCGCGCAGCCATTGCACCGCGGCACCCGCAATGAAGATCGAGCCTTCAAGCGCATAAGTGGTATTGCCGTTCAACCGGTAGGCGATGGTCGTCAAGAGGCGGTTCTTGGAGCGCACCAGATCGCTGCCGGTGTTGAGCAGCGCAAAACAGCCGGTGCCGTAGGTGGACTTCATCATGCCCGGTTCGAAACAGGCCTGGCCGATGGTCGCGGCATGCTGGTCGCCGGCAACCCCTAGGATTCTAATCTCGGTGCCAAACAAGTTGTTCTCTGTGATTCCATAATCATCCGCGCAATCCTTGACCTCCGGCAGCATCGCGGCCGGGATGCGCAGGATGGAAAGCAGTTCGTCGTCCCAGGCATTCTTCTCGATATTGTAGACCAGCGTGCGTGAGGCGTTGGTTGCGTCGGTGGCGTGCACCTTGCCGCCGGTCAGCCGCCAGATCAAAAAACTGTCGATGGTACCGGCCAGCAATTCGCCCTTCTCGGCACGTTTCCTCGCGCCCTTCACCTTGTCCAGCATCCAGGCGATCTTGGTGCCCGAGAAATAGGGGTCGAGCAGAAGCCCTGTCTTGCGTGTAAATTTCTTCTCCAGCCCCTGCTTCTTCAGCTTCTGGCATAGCGGTGCCGTGCGGCGGTCTTGCCAGACGATGGCGTTGTGGATCGGTTTGCCGGTTGCCTTGTCCCAGATGACGACGGTCTCGCGCTGGTTGGTGATGCCGATGGCGGCCACCTCCGAGGCGCTACGGCCGGCGGCCTTCAGTGCAGCCTTCACGGTGGTCATGACGCTTGCCCAGATCTCTTCGGGATCGTGCTCGACCCAGCCGGAGGCCGGATAGTGTTGGACGAATTCCTTCTGCCCGCTGCCTACGACCTTCATCTTGCCGTCGAACAGGATCGCCCGGGTCGATGTCGTCCCCTGGTCGATCGCCAGCACAAAACCGCTCATTCCCGCATCCTCCGCCTTGACACAAAGAAGGGAGACGGCAACGCGCCGCCTCCCTCAATTCACACGGGCGCGAACGCCCGCATAGACGTCTTACTTCTGCCAGCTCTTGACCAACTCGTCGTAATTGATGGTGACCGGCTTTTCCTTCTCGTTGTCCAGCTTCAGCTGCGGCGCGAGGTTGCCCTTCTTGACCGCGTCGGCATTCCAGTAAGCAAGGTCATGCTCTTCGGCCATTTTCGGACCGATATCGCCCTGGACACCCGACTTCTCTATTCGTTCCAGAACCTTCTCCTGATCGGCGCAGAGGCCATTCATGGCTTCCTGCGGCGACTTGGCGCCCGACGAAGCGTCACCGATGTTCTGCCACCAGAGCTGTGCCAGCTTCGGATAATCGGGAACGTTGGTGCCGGTCGGCGTCCACTGTACGCGCGCCGGCGAACGGTAGAACTCGATCAGGCCGCCGAGCTTGGGAGCGCGTTCGGTGAAACTCTTGTCGTGGATCGTGGAGTCGCGGATGAAGGTCAGACCGACATGGCTCTTCTTCACATCCACGGTCTTGGAGGTCACGAACTGCGCGTAGAGCCAGGCGGCCTTGGCGCGGTCAGTTGGTGTCGACTTCATCAACGTCCACGACCCGACGTCCTGATAGCCGAGCTTCATGCCGTCCTTCCAGTAGGAACCGTGCGGCGACGGCGCCATGCGCCATTTCGGCGTGCCGTCGTCGTTCATGACAGGCAGGCCGGGCTTGACCATGTCGGCGGTGAAGGCGGTGTACCAGAAGATCTGCTGCGCCACGTTGCCCTGCGCCGGAACCGGACCCGATTCAGAGAAGGTCATGCCTTGCGCCTCCGGCGGCGCATAAGCCTTTAACCAGTCGAGGTATTTCTGGATCGCATAGACCGACGCCGGGCCGTTGGTGTCGCCGCCGCGCGCCACGCATGAGCCGACCGGACGAGAGTTCTCGTCGACCTTGATGCCCCATTCGTCGACCGGCAGGCCGTTCGGCAGGCCCTTGTCACCGTTGCCGGCCATCGACAGCCAGGCGTCGGTGAAACGCCAGCCGAGCGATGGGTCCTTCTTGCCGTAGTCCATATGGCCATAGACTTTCTTGCCGCCGACGTCACGGCCGGTGAAGAATTCGGCAATGTCCTCGTAAGCCGACCAGTTGACGGGCACGCCGAGCTCATAGCCGTACTTGGCCTTGAAGTCGGCCTTGTTCTTTTCGTCATTGAACCAATCGTAACGGAACCAGTAGAGGTTCGCGAACTGCTGGTCGGGAAGCTGGTAGAGCTTCTTGTCCGGCGCCGTGGTGAACTTGGTGCCGATGAAGTCGTTGACGTCGAGCATCGGGTCGGTGACGTCCTTGCCTTCGCCCGCCATCCAATCAGTCAGGTCGCGCACCTGCTGGTAGCGCCAGTGGGTGCCGATCAGATCGCTGTCGTTGACCCAGCCGTCATAAAGGTTCTGGCCGGTCTGCATCTGGGTCTGGATCTTCTCGACGACGTCGCCTTCCTGGATGACGTCATGCGTGACCTTGATGCCGGTGATGGCAGTGAAGGCAGGCGCCAGCACCTGCGATTCATACTGGTGGGTGGTCAAAGTTTCCGAGACGACCTTGATGTCCATGCCGGCAAACGGTTTGGCCGCATCGATGAACCACTGCATTTCCTTTTCCTGATCGGCGCGCGAGAGCGTCGAAAGAGGTCCTATCTCCTTGTCGAGAAAGGCTTTTGCCTCATCCATTCCGGCATAGGCGTGGCCCGCGCCGAGCAAAAGGACAAGGGCTGTCGTTGATGTTAAAAATTGCCGTCGCATTGTGTCTCCTCCGAGCTTTTAAAAGGTTTCAAGTGCGAACTGGAGCGACCACCTACGGGCCGCTCCATCAGTATCCCCCTCTATACGTAGCGGAACACGCCAATTGCGTAGACCACAGAGAGAGCGAGAGCCCACCACAGGTTGGACCCAACCAGACCCAGCCAAGCGAGATGGATAAAGGCGCTGCCAAGCAGCGAAACGAAGAGGCGGTCGCCGCGCGTCGTCTCGAAGCGCAGCACGCCGACACGCGGATTGCCGCCGGGCGAGGCATATTCCCAGACACCCATGCCAAGCAAAAGCAGCGCGATGACGCTGAAGAACGCGGCCGTCGGCCAGGTCCACGCCATCCAGGAAAAGTCGAGGTTCATGTCAGACCCTCCCCAGGGCAAAGCCCTTGGCAATATAGTTTCGCACGAACCAGATCACGAGCGCGCCGGGGATCAGTGTCAAAACGCCGGCGGCTGCCAGCAGACCCCAGTCCATGCCCGAGGCCGACACCGTACGCGTCATGGTCGCGGCGATCGGCTTGGCATCGGTCGTGGTCAGCGTGCGGGCGATCAGCAGTTCGACCCACGAAAACATGAAGCAGAAAAAGCAGGCGACGCCGATGCCGCTGGCGATCAGCGGCATGAATATCTTGATGAAGAACCGCGGAAAGGAATACCCGTCGATATAGGCTGTCTCGTCGATTTCCTTCGGCACGCCCGACATGAAACCTTCCAGGATCCACACCGCCAGCGGCACGTTGAACAGGCAGTGCGCCAGCGCCACCGCTATGTGCGTGTCGATGAGGCCGAAGGCCGAGTAGAGCTGGAAGAACGGCAGCGCGAACACGGCCGGCGGCGCCATGCGGTTGGTCAGCAGCCAGAAGAACAGATGCTTGTCGCCAAGGAAGCGATAGCGCGAGAAAGCGTAAGCCGCCGGCAGGGCCACCGACACCGAAATCACCATGTTCATGACGACATAGGTGATCGAGTTGATGTAGCCGGAATACCAGGCCTTCTGCGTGAAGATGGTGATGTAGTTGGCGATCGTCGGTGCGTGCGGGTAAAGCGTCAGCGAGTTGACGATCTCGGCATTGGTCTTGAAGCTCATGTTGATGAGCCAGTAGATCGGCAGCAGCAGAACGATGATGTAGAGCGTTGGCACGATCCACCACCAGCGCGATTCCTCGCCGCGCCGGCGCATCCGCCTGTCGAGTTCGCTCTGTGACAGTGAACTGGCGAGCCCCCCTTCCGCGGGGGCGGTCCGGCTCATTGCATTGCGCTCGGTGCGTTCGTTGGCGCCAGCCATATCAGCGCTCCGCGTCGTAGTTGGTCATCACGGTGTAGAACACCCATGACAACAACAGGATGATGAGGAAGTAGACCAGCGACATTGCCGCCGCCGGACCAAGGTCGAACTGGCCGAGTGCCGTCTTGACGAGGTCGATCGACAGGAACGTCGTCGAGTTCCCCGGACCGCCGCCGGTGACGACGAAGGGTTCGGTGTAGATCATGAAGCTGTCCATGAACCGCAGCAGCACGGCGATCAGAAGCACGCGCTGCATCTTCGGCAACTGAATGTAACGAAACACCGCCCAGCGCGACGCACCGTCGATCTTGGCCGCCTGGTAGAATGCATCCGGGATCGAGACCAGGCCGGCATAGCAGAGCAGCACGACAAGGCTGGTCCAGTGCCAGACATCCATGATGATGATCGTCACCCAGGCGTCGAATGGATCCTGCACATAGTTGTAGTCGATGCCGACCGCGTTGAGGTAGTAGCCCATCAGACCGATATCGCTGCGCCCGAACACCTGCCAGATGGTGCCGACCACGTTCCACGGTATCAGCAGCGGCAGCGACATCAGCACCAGGCAGACCGGCACGCCCCAGCCCTTTTTCGGCATGTTGAGCGCGATGAAGATGCCGAGCGGCACTTCGATGGCCAGGATGATGAAGGAAAAGATCAGGTTGCGAACCATCGCCTCCCAGAAGCGGCTGGACGAGAGCAGGTCTTCGAACCATTCGGTGCCTGCCCAGGTGAAGACATTGTTGCCGAACGTGTCCTGCACCGAATAGTTGACGACCGTCATCAGCGGGATGACCGCGGTGAAGGCCACCAGCACCAGCACCGGCAGCACCAGGAACCAGGCCTTGTTGTTCCAGGTCTTTTCCATCTACGCCCCCATCTCGACGCGCCAGGAATCGGCATAGATGTTGATGCCGGCCGGGTCGAACCGCACCTTTGGTTCGGCGGGTACGGTTTCGTCCTCGCCGATGACCGCCGCGATGTCGCGGCCTTCCAGCTTGGCGCGCACCACCTTGTGGCGGCCGACATCCTCGACCTTGGTGATTGAAACCGCCATTCCATCGCGGCCGAGCCGCACATATTCCGGGCGGATACCAAGCTCGACCGCGCCTCTGCCCGCCTTCGGTACTCCAGGCAATTCGATCCGTTGCGAGCCGAGCGTCGCAGTCCTGCCTTCGATTGCCACCGGCACGACATTCATGCCTGGCGATCCAATGAAATAGCCGACAAAAGTGTGACGCGGCCGCTCGAACAGTTCCGCCGGCGTGCCGATCTGCACGATGCCGCCATCATACATCACCACCACCTGGTCGGCGAAGGTCAGCGCCTCGGTCTGGTCGTGCGTGACATAGACCATCGTGTAACCGAAGCGGCGGTGGAGCTGTTTCAACTGCGAGCGCAGCACCCATTTCATGTGCGGATCGATGACGGTCAGCGGTTCGTCGAACAGGATGGCGTTGACGTCCGAGCGCACCAGCCCACGGCCGAGCGAGATCTTCTGCTTCTGATCGGCGGTCAGGCCCCTTGCCTTCCTTTTCGCCCACGAGGCCAGGTCGATCATGTCGAGCGTCTCGCGCACCTTGCGGTCGACATCTGGTTCCGGCACGCCTCGATTGCGCAGCGGGAAGGCCAGGTTGTCGTAGACGGTCATGGTGTCGTAGATGACCGGGAACTGGAACACCTGCGCGATGTTGCGCTCCTGCGTCGACAGCCTGGTCACGTCCCTGCCATTGAACAGCAACTGGCCGTGCGAGGGGTGAAGCAGCCCCGATATGATGTTGAGCAGCGTGGTCTTGCCGCAGCCGGACGGCCCAAGCAGCGCATAGGCACCGCCATCCTCGAAAATGTGGTGCACTTCGCGTAACGCGAAATCGGCATCCGTGCGCGGGTTCGGCAGATAGGAATGCCTGACATGGTTGACGTCGATGCGTGCCATATCGCCCCTCCTAAGCCGCCAGCTTCGGCGCGGTCACGGCATGGCCGTGTTCGTCGAAGACCATGATGTGACGCGGGTCGATGAACACCTCGACCACCGCGTCGGTCTCGAAATCCCTGATGCCGTGGGTCAACATCACCCAGCGGGCATCGGCAAAGTCGAGATGGATGAAGCTCTCGGACCCGGTGATTTCGGTGATGGTGACCTTTGCCCGCACCGGCACCGCGGAGACATTGGGCCGATCGAGCGAAAGATGGTGCGGCTGGAAGCCGATCGTATAGTTCGTATCGGCGATGCCGACGAGTTCCGCCGGCACCGGCAGCTTGACCCCGCCCTCGAGCAGAAAATCCGCCCCCTTTTTGGCCAGCACGATGGTGTTGAGCGGCGGATCGGCAAAGGTCCTGGCCGTCACCAGATCGATCGGTTTGCGGAATACGTCGATGGTCGGCCCGAACTGGGTGATGCGGCCTTCCGACAGCGTTGCCGTGTTGCCGCCGAGCAGCAGGGCTTCATGCGGCTCGGTGGTGGCATAAACGAAGATGGTGCCGGCTGCGGCAAAGATCCTTGGCAGTTCCGCCCGCAATTCCTCGCGCAGCTTGTAGTCGAGATTGGCAAGCGGTTCGTCGAGCAGCACCAGGCTGGCATTCTTGACGATGGCACGCGCCAGCGCTGTGCGCTGCTGCTGGCCGCCCGACAGGCTGAGCGGCGTGCGGTCGAGATAGGGGGTCAGTTTGAGGAGTGCCGCCGCTTCGCGCACTTGGCTGTCGATCTTGCGCTGCTCGACGCCGGCCACCCTGAGCGGTGAGGCGATATTGTCATAGACGGTCATCGCCGGATAGTTGATGAACTGCTGGTAGACCATGGCGATTTTGCGCTTCTGCACCGGCGTGCCGGTGACATTCTGGCCGTCGAACCAGACCGAGCCGGATGTCGGTACATCGAGGCCGGCCATCAGCCGCATCAGGCTGGTCTTGCCGGAAAGCGTGGGCCCGAGCAATACGTTAAGCGAGCCGTGCTGAAGCGTCAGCGACACGTCGCGGATGTGCTCGACCGCACCGACCGTCTTGGTGACGTTCCTCAGTTCCAGCATGACGCCTCCTCCCAGGCTTTCAGCATCAGCTCAAAACCTTCTTCATTCAGCAGCCGCGACATGCCGTCGGCTTATGCCGCGCATAAATTCATCGAGCGATGCCACCTGCTCGCGGCCGAGATGCAGGCCGCGCTTGGTCCTGCGCCATAGTACATCTTCAGCTGTGATAGCCCATTCGTTTTCGACGAGGTAACGTATCTCGGCCTCGTAGAGATCGGCACCGAAATTGCGGCCCAGATCGACATTCGATTTGGCCAGGCCCAGAAGAACCTGCGCTCGCGTGCCGTAAAGCCGGGTCAGCCGGCGGGCCAGGCGTGCGTCGAGGAACGGATAGGCCGATTTCAGCTTCGTCACCTGCGCATCGAAACCGGTGGCGGGAAAATCGCCACCTGGCAGCGGCGCATCTGATGTCCACGGCTTGCCGCGCTTGCCGAGAAACCCTTCGATCTTCTCCAGCATCGATTCCGACAGCCGGCGATAGGTGGTGATCTTGCCGCCAAACGCGTTGATCAGCGGCGCGGCGCCCTCGCCGCCTTCGGCCTTCAGCACATAGTCGCGTGTCGCTTCCTGCGCCTTGGAGGCGCCGTCATCATAGAGCGGACGCACGGCCGAATAGGTCCAGACGATGTCCGAGAGCTTGACCGGAACCGCGAAATACTCGCTGGCCGCGGCACAGAGATAATCGGTCTCTGTGTCGCTGATCTTCACATCATGTGGATCGCCGGGATAATCCTGATCGGTGGTGCCGATCAGCGTGAACTCGTCCTCGTAGGGAATGGCGAAGATGATGCGGCCATCCTTGTTCTGGAAGAAATAGGCGCGCGGATCGTCGAACTTCTTGGCGATGACGATGTGGCTGCCCTGCACGAGGCGAACATTGTGAACGTCATTCTGCCCGACGACGCCGGACAGCACGTGGTCGACCCAAGGACCCGCCGCATTGACCAGCAACCGGGCCTTGACCTCTTCGGTCTCGCCGGTCTGCAGGTTCTCGATCTTTATCGTCCAGATGCCGCCTTCGCGGCGGGCTCCAATCACTTTCGTGCGGGTCCGGATCGTTGCGCCCCGGTCAGCGGCGTCACGTGCATTCAGCGCCACCAGCCGCGCATCGTTGACCCAGCCGTCGGAATATTCGAAAGCCCTTTTGAACAAAGGTTTCAAAGGCTTACCGGCCGGGTCGCGCGTCATGTCGAGCGTCCTGGTCGCCGGCAGCAATTTGCGCCCGCCAATGTGGTCGTAAAGGAAAAGGCCAAGCCGGATCAACCAGGCGGGGCGCAGGCCCTTGGCATAGGGCAGCACGAAGCGCATCGGCCAGATGATGTGCGGCGCGTTCTTCCACAGAACCTCGCGCTCCATGAGCGCCTCGCGCACTAGGCGGAATTCGTAGAATTCGAGATAGCGCAGCCCGCCATGGATCAGCTTGGTCGAGCCGGACGAGGTTCCGCTGGCGAGATCGTTCATCTCGGCGAGAAAGACCGAAAAACCGCGCCCAGCGGCATCACGGGCGATGCCGCAACCGTTGATGCCGCCGCCTATGACGAAAATGTCCCGGACTGAAGATGTGTCCACTTAGCTCCTCCACGATTTCGCATTGCACCATTTTGGGTCTTTTGCGAAACCGTTGCGGAATTATTTCGAACTCATAACGAATGTCAAACGAAATATCACACACCTGCGAGAAGACCGTGAATCATCTCAGCCAAGCGATGTCTCGATCAGCTGAACCTCGGCCTCCTGGCAGATCTTGCGTACCGAAGCGATATCGCAGCGATCGGTGATGAAGGTGTTGACCTGCGACAGGTGACCGATGCGCACAGGTGCCGTGCGTTCGAATTTGGTCTGGTCGGATACAAGGATGACATGCCTGGCATTGGCGATAATCGCTTGCGCGACCTTCACTTCGCGAAAATCGAAATCGAGCAAGGCACCATCATGATCGATGGCCGAGGCGCCGATGACAGCATAGTCGACCTTGAACTGCCTGATGAAATCGACCGCCGCCTCGCCGACGACACCCCCGTCCGAGCCGCGCACCACTCCGCCCGCAATCACCACCTCGATCGACGGGTAGATGCGCATCCTATTGGCAACATTGATATTATTGGTGATGACCATCAGGCCGTCGTGATCGAGTAACGCCTTGCTGACCGCCTCGGTCGTGGTGCCGATGTTGATGAACAGCGAGGCGTTGTCGGGGATCAACCTGGCCGCCGCGCGACCAATCGCTTCCTTCTCGTCGGCCGCGATCTTGCGCCTGGCTTCATACTCCATGTTCTCGATACCAGACGGGAACAAGGCGCCGCCATGGATGCGCGAAAGCAGCCGCTGGTCGCACAAATCGTTGAGGTCCTTGCGGATGGTCTGCGGCGTCACGTTGAAATGCGTGGCCAGATCATCGACCAGCACGCGGCCATTGTCCTTGGCCATCTGGATGATCTCGGCATGGCGCGGAGACAGATACATCAGGCAAGCTCCCGTTTTCGTTTTTCTTGCTTATAATCGAAAACGAAACCGATGAAAAGGAGCAAGCCGGCTAACGAAATCCGATGATTGTACGGGTGAACCTCGGCGCGACCTTGACCCAGCCTTTTCAGGCCATGGCACGCGCTATTTCGGTGATGACGGTGAAAGCGGCGTCGACGTCCTCTGCCGTGGCATCGAACTGACCGACCTGGAAGCGGATCGCCACCCTCCCATCGACTTTCGTTTGCGTCAGGTAGATGCGGCCATCGTCGTTGATCGCATTGACCAGCCGCAGATTGTGCTCGTCGGCATCGGCGCCCGCTGCAGCCTTGTGCCGGAACGAAAACAGCGACAGCATCGGCTCGCTGACGATTTCGAAATCCGGCTCCCTTGCCAGACGCAGCGTAAGGCCTTCGCTCCAGGCGACATGGTTGCGGATCATGGTTCGCAGGTTTTCCAGTCCATGGGCGCGCAGCAGAAACCAAACTTTCAGCGCCCGGAAGCGCCGACCAAGCGGCACCGACCATTCGGAGTAGTTGATGATGCCGTCGCGGCCATGTGTCTTGAGAAATTCGGGCTTGATGGCCAGCGTACGAACCACGTCTTCCGGCTGCCGGATGAACTGCATCGAGCAATCGAACTGCGCGCCCAGCCATTTGTGGGGGTTGAAGACGATGGAATCAGCCAACTCGGCGCCGGCCCAGAAATGGCGAAATTCCGGGCAGATCATCGCCGACCCGGCCCAGGCGGCATCGACATGCAGGTAGAGCCCGTGCCGCCTGGCAATCTCCGCAACCGCTGCAATATCGTCCGTGCCGCCGGTGCTGGTGCCGCCGACGCTGGCGATGATGCCGGCGGGCAGCATGCCGGCCTCGCGATCGGCGACGATTGCCGCTTCGAGTGCGGCCGCTTCCATGGCGCGAAAACGGCCGGCGACCGGAATGCGCACGAGATTGTCCTCGCCTATCCCTGACACCCAGATCGCCCGATCGATCGAAGTGTGCACCTGGTCGGAGGAATAGATGCGCAACCGCCCCTGCCCGGCCAATCCTTTTTTGTTGCCTTGCCAGTCCAGCGCCCGCTCGCGCATGGTCAACACCGCGTTGAGTGTCGCCGACGAGGCCGAATCCTGGATGACGCCGGAGAAACCCTCCGGCAGGCCGAGCGCCTGGCGCATCCAGTCGACGGTCCGGGTTTCAAGTTCGGTCGCCGCCGGCGACGTCTGCCAAAGCATGCATTGCGCGGCCATCGCCGACACCAGGTATTCAGCCACCACCGAGACGGGCGCCGCGTTGGCCGGAAAATAGGCGAAGAAGCGCGGGTGCTGCCAATGCGTCATCCCCGGCACGATCTTCTCTTCGAAGTCGGCGAAAATCCTGTCCATCGGCTCCGCGTCTTCGGGCGGCGACGCCTCGATGCTCCTGAAAATGTCGCCCGGCTCGACCAGCGGCCGCACCGGCCGCTCCCGCAGATTGTTGCGATAGTCGGCGCCCCAATCAGCGGCACGTTGCGACCATTGCCGGAAATCATCATTGTTCATCTTGTCCTCCCGACATGATCTTTCGCCGCCGGTGACGCGCCGGCTTTTGCGAACGGCGAGATATGCGGACTAGCCAGGAAAATCCGGCAGGCTGGCGAACGCCGTCTTCAGGGCATTCGACCATCCGTCGGAGATCGTGCGGTAATATTGGTCGTCCTGGGCGATCCGCTTTTTCAGACCAACCTGAAAGGCACCCTGTTCCAGGAAAAGCAGGTCGAGCGGCAGGCCGACCGACAGGTTCGACTTCAGCGTCGAATCGAACGACACCAGCAGCAGTTTCACCGTCTCGGCGAGGCTCATCGTCTTTTCGTAAGCGCGGATGATGATCGGCTTGCCGTATTTGGTTTCCCCGATCTGAAAGAACGGCGTGTCGTCAGTCGATTCGATGAAATTGCCTTCGGGATAGATCATGAACAGGCGCGGCGGGCTGCCCTTGATCTGCCCACCGAGGATGAAGGAGGCATTGAAATAGGAATCGGCTTTCTCGCCCGCTGGTGACGATTGCGCGATCACTTCCTTGACCGTGTCGCCGACCAGCCGCACCGTCTGGTACATGGATGGCGTTTCGAGCAGCTTCTCGTGGCGGTCGGTCACCGCCTTGGTGCGTTCGTCGAGCAGGCTGACCACGGCCTGCGTCGTCGCCAGATTGCCGGCCGACATCAAAACGATGACGCGCTCGCCCGGCTGCTCCCAGACGTGCATCTTCTTGAAGGTCGAGATAGAATCCATCCCGGCATTGGTGCGCGTGTCCGACATGAACACGAGCCCGCGATCGATCTTGAGGCCGACGCAATAGGTCATGGAATCTCTTGAGGCAGTAATCCCTGGGGGATTACTGCTCTACCGTGACGGTGACCGCAAGCAGTTCTTCCGCCTGTCCCAGTCGAATTCCCGACACCGGCGAAGCGTCACGGTAGTCGCGGCCGGTGGCCACCTTCACATAGCGTTCGTCGGGAGAAATACCATTGGCGGGATCGAAGGCAACCCAGCCGAGGCCCGCGACATGGGCTTCGGCCCAGGCGTGGCTCGCCGCCTGCTTCACCGCCGCATCCATCATCAGATAGCCGCTGACATAGCGGGCCGGAAATCCCATGGCGCGTGCGGCGGCGGCAAAGATGTGGCTATGATCCTGGCAAACCCCGGTCTTCAGCATCAAGGCCTCTTCGGCCGGAGTCGTCGCATTGGTGGTTCCCGGCGTGTAGGCGACGCGCTCGCCGATGGCGGCCATCAGCCGGTGCAGCCTGTCAAGGTCGGTGCCCTTGCCGAGCGCCTCGGCAAGATCACGGATGCCGCCGCCTATGGTGGTCAAAGCGGTCTCCTGCGCGAACAACCAGAGTGGCGCGAAGCCTTGATGCGGCCCGCTGACACCTGATGTATCGCGCGTCACCACCTCGCCCAACGCTTCGACTGTGATGAAGTCGTGATCACCCTCGACGCTCAGCAGCCTGCTATCGTTGCCGTAATGGTCGGTAAATCGCACTTCCTCGCGCGCGCCCTCGACCTTCAGCGCCCAGGACAGCACGGTCTGGGTCGGCCCGCTCATGGGAAGCAGCCGTAGCCTCTGGAGCAAATACTGCACCGGTGCGTCGTAGCGGTATTCTGTCCGGTGCGTGATTTTCAGCCGCATGGCCATCTTCCGTTCGAGTGCATGATCCATGGCGAAAGCCGGTACCCACCTTTCGCTGACGCGGTCCTTCGGTTCGGGATCATGTTTCAATAAAACCTGTAGTCTTGCGCGATCTCGTCGCCGAGCCTGGTGTTGTCGCGGATGAACCCGGCCAGGAACTCATGCAGGCCGGCGTCGAATATATCCTTGATCGACCCTGCCCTCAGCATCGCCTGCGTTTTTTCCGCCGTTGCGTGACACGCATGGTGCTCGCCATAGTCGTCGGAGAGAAATTTCAGATGCTCTGCCAGGAAACGGTAGCAGAAGGTCAGCGATCGCGGCATGCGGACGTTGAGGATCAGGTAGTCCGCGATATTGGTCGGCTTGTAGTCGGCGTCATAGACCCAGCGATAGGAGCGATGCGCCGACACCGAGCGCAGGATCGATTCCCACTGATAGTTGTCGAGCGTCGAGCCGACCCAGGAGATCGATGGCAGCAGCACGTAGTATTTCACGTCAAGGATGCGGGCGGTGTTGTCGGCGCGCTCGACATAGGTGCCGAGCTGCGAAAAGTCGAAAATCTCGTTGCGCAGCATGGTGCCGTAGAACGAGCCGCGGATCAGTGCGGTCTCGCGCTTGATCGCATCGAGCACGGTGGGCAGGTCGCGCTCGTCGATCGGCCTCGCCAGCATGCGTTTCAGCGCCATCCAGGCTTCGTTGATGCTCTCCCACGTCTCGCGCGTCAGCGCGGTGCGCACCATGCGCGCATTGTTGCGGGCAGTCTCGATCGACGACATCGTGCTCGATGGGTTCGACGTGTCGCGCAAAAGGAAGTCGGAGACATTGGCCGCCGTATAGTCCGGATATTTCTGCTTGAAGGCGACGTCGGAGCCGGCGCTGAGCAGCACCGAATTCCACTCCTCCGACGCGCTCTGGGTGCGAGTGAGCGCCATACGCAGCCCGGCGTCGACCAGCCGCGCCATGTTTTCGGCCCGCTCGATATAGCGGTTCATCCAATAAAGTCCGTTCGCGGTACGGCCGAGAAGCATGTCAGCTTGCCTTGATATCGAGCGAATAGCGAATAGGGAGTAGGGAGTAGGGAAGAATGGGTTTCATGATCGCTGCGTCCCCCCGCTCAGCTCAGTCATCCAGCACCCAAGTGTCTTTTGTCCCGCCGCCCTGAGAGGAATTCACCACCAGCGAGCCTTCCTTCAGCGCAACGCGCGTCAGCCCACCGGGCACGATCTGGATGCGATCGGATACCAGCACATAGGGCCTGAGATCGACGTGGCGCGGCGCCAGGCCCTTTTCAGTCAGGATCGGACAGGTCGAGAGCGCGAGCGTCGGCTGGGCGATGTAATTAGACGGTTTGGCTTGCAGCTTCTTGGCAAAATCCTGACATTCCTTCTTGGTCGCGGCCGGTCCGACCAGCATGCCGTAGCCACCCGAACCATGCACTTCCTTGATCACCAACTCGTGGATATGCTCGAGCACATATTTCAGGCTGTCCGGCTCCGAACAGCGCCAGGTCGGGATGTTGCCGAGGATTGCCTTGCGGCCGGTGTAGAATTCGACGATCTCGGGCATATAGGAATAGATCGCCTTGTCGTCGGCGATGCCGGTTCCCGGTGCGTTGGCGATGGTGATGTTACCGGCGCGATATACATCCATGATGCCGGGTATGCCGAGAGCTGAATCCGGCCTGAAGGTCAGCGGGTCCAGGAAAGAATCATCCACGCGGCGGTAAAGAACGTCGATCTGCTTGTAGCCTTCGGTCGTGCGCATCGCGACATGTCCATCGACGACGCGCAGATCCTGCCCCTCCACCAGCTGCACACCCATCTGGTCGGCAAGGAAGGCGTGTTCGAAATAGGCGGAATTGAAACTGCCGGGCGTCAGCACCGCGATGGTCGGCGCATCCTTGGTGTTCTGCGGCCGCACCGCCGCCAGCGACTGGCGCAACAACTGCGGATAATTCTCCACTGGCCGCACCTTGATCTTCTGGAACAGCTCGGGGAACAGTTGCATCATCGTTTCGCGGTTCTCCAGCATGTAGGAGACACCGGACGGCGTGCGCGCATTGTCCTCCAGCACATAGAACTCGTCCTCGCTGATACGCACGATGTCGACGCCGATGATGTGGGTATAAACTCCGGCCGGCGGCCGCACGCCGATCATTTCCGGCAGGAATGCCTCGTTCCTGGCGATCAGGTCCCTGGGAACGCGGCCGGCGCGAAGGATTTCCTGGCGATGGTAGATGTCGTCGAGGAAGGCGTTCAGCGCCTGTACGCGCTGCTCGATGCCTTGCGTCAGGCGACGCCACTCATTGCCTGAAATGATGCGGGGAACGATATCGAACGGGATCAGCCGCTCGGATGCTTCCTGCTCGCCATAAACGGCAAACGTGATGCCGGTCTTGCGGAAGACGCGTTCGGCGTCCTGCATCTTTTCGGTAAGTCTGGCTGGATCCTGCTCCTTCAGCCAGCGATCGTAAGCCGAATACGGTCGTCTAAGTCCGGAAACCTCCGGAAGCATTTCATCGAACGCTGCCAATCGCATACTCCCCTGTGACGCCATTTCACTGGCGTCGTTCGAGAAAATCAAGCGCAATCGGTGATTTGGGAGATCCGGACGATCAGTATGTTGCGGCTGCCTAAAATTGAGGCAGCTGAAATATGAGCTTGATCAGGCTCTGCCTCATGCCCGGGCAAATGCCCCGCGCGGCTAGAAGGCGCGGAAGGTGACGACGGTGAACGTGTCCTTGATACCGGGAAGAATCTGCACCTTTTCGTTGACGAAATGGCCGACGTCTTCCTCATCGTCGACATAGAATTTGGCGAGCAGATCGTAATTGCCGGCGGTGGAGTAGATTTCCGAGGCGATCTCGGCATCGGCAAGCGCGCTGGCAACCTCATAGGATTTGCCCAGCTCGCATTTGATCTGCACGAAAAACGCCTTCATGGCTTCGTCCCGCTAACTTCCAGGTCCAGCGGCCCTTCTGGCAGACTGGAGGCGGCCTTTCAAGCGTTGGAATGCGCACTTAGCCGGCGCTTGCCTTGGCCGCGGCCTCGCGCAGCATGCTCTCTCCCTCAGGGTCCACGATGAGAGCCCCGCCCTAAAGGAAGCTTACGCGTAAGAATTCGCCGCGGCGGGACGAATATTGCCGCCCGCTGAAACCGTGAAGCGCCGCCACCCGTATGTTAGGATGCCGCCCGGAACAGCTTTTGCTGGAGGCGGCTTCTCGATGGACGGTGGAGACAGGCCATGCGCCGCGGCTTTTTCGCATTCGCGTTCGTTTCGCTCATGCTGGCTTCCCAAGCGTTTGCCGGCGACGCCGAGATCAAGGCTGGCCAGGCCGTCATCGACGGTCAATTGAAGGCCCTCATCGCCAATGACGGCGCCAAGGCCTATAGCTTCGCCGCCCCGAACGTGAAGCAGGTCTTCCCGACCGTCGATGCCTTCATGAACATGGTGACCAACGGCTACCCACCGGTGCGCAAGCCGCAGTCCTATTCCTTCGGCAAGTTCGAGGAGACCGGCTCGGGTTCGATCGTCCAGCACGTGCTGATCGTCGGCCCCGACGGCAAGGACTACGAGGCGGTCTACACGCTGCAGCAACAGCCCGACGGCACCTTCCAGATCACCGGCTGCAGCCTGCGCGCTTCGAACTCGCTGAGCACCTGAGCGCTGCAGCGTCGGTGCGTTACAACGCCGGGATGTCGCCTCTCGCCCAGCCTTCGCTGATATCGGCGCCGCGTGCCTCGAAGCTGCCCGCCTCGATCGCGGCCCGGATGTCCTGCATCAGCTTCTGGTAATAGGAAAGGTTGTTCCAGGTCAGCAGCATCGCCCCGAGCGCCTCCTGCGAGCGCACCAGATGGTGCAGATAGGCGCGCGAATAGTCGCGCGCCGCGGGGCAATCGCTCTCGTCGTCGAGCGGGCGCGGATCGTCGGCGTGGCGGGCGTTGCGCAGATTGACCTTGCCGCGCCTGGTATAGGCAAGACCATGCCGGCCGGCCCTCGTCGGCATCACGCAGTCGAACATGTCGATGCCGCGCGCCACCGATTTCAGGATATCGTCCGGCGTTCCCACGCCCATGAGATAGCGCGGCTTGTTGTCGGGCAGTTCCGGGCACGTGATGTCGAGCATGTCGAGCATCACTGCTTGCGGCTCGCCGACAGCCAGGCCGCCGACAGCATAGCCCTTCAGGTCCATCGCGCTCAGCGCCTGCGCCGAGCGCACCCTGAGCGCCGCGTTGTCACCACCCTGCACGATGCCGAACATCGCCTTGCCCGGCTGGTCGCCGAACGCCGCCTTGCAGCGCTCCGCCCAGCGTAGCGACAATTCCATGGCGCGCTCGATCTCTTTCATCTCGGCGGGCAGCGCCGTGCATTCGTCGAGCTGCATCTGGATGTCGGAATCGAGCAGCCCTTGAATTTCTATGGAGCGCTCCGGTGACATTTCATAAGCCGCGCCATCGATGTGCGAACGGAAGGTGACGCCTTTCTCGGTCAGCTTCCTTAGCTTCGACAGAGACATCACCTGGAATCCGCCGCTGTCGGTCAGGATCGGGTGCGGCCAGCGGGCGAATTCGTGCAGACCGCCGAGCCGCGCCACGCGCTCGGCCCCGGGCCGCAGCATCAGGTGATAGGTGTTGCCAAGGATGATGTCGGCGCCGACGCCGCGCACCTGGTCCATGTACATGGCCTTGACCGTGCCACCGGTGCCGACCGGCATGAAGGCCGGTGTGCGGATTTGGCCGCGCGGCATGTCGATCAAGCCGCGCCGCGCCTTGCCATCGGTCGCCAGCACCTTGAAGGTGAACGTCTCAGCCATTGAATTCCTTGTCGTGGACCGGCGCATCCGGCGCCTGCCTGTCGAGCGATTGGCGATATCGGATGCAGCCGCGCATGAATTTGGGCCAGGGGGGCACAGCGATCGACGGCGTGGTCTTCTCAGGCAGCAGGTCCCACAGATCGGGGTGATGCCAGCACAGATCGTGCCCTGTGGTGTCGCGGTGTGCGCGAATGCCGGCGCGCAGCTTTTTCACTTCCGCGATCAGGCTTTCGCGATCGAGGGTTTGCAGATCATCGTCCATCGCTCATCTCCGCTCGGTAAAGCAGGCTTGCGTCGCCATAGGAGTAGAACCTGTAGCGGTTCGTTATGGCATGCGCATAGGCGGCACGCATCGTGTCGAGGCCGCTGAAGGCCGAAACCAGCATGAACAGCGTCGAGCGCGGCAGATGGAAATTGGTCATCAGCATGTCGGCGGTGCGAAAGCGGTAGCCGGGCGTGATGAAGATGTCGGTCGGGCCTGACCATGGCGCCAGCGTGCCGTCTTCACGCGCCGCGCTCTCGAGCAGGCGCAGCGAAGTCGTACCCACGGCGATGATGCGCCCGCCCCTTGCCTTCGCGGCGTTGAGCGCATCGGCGGTCGCCGGGCTGACCGAGCCGATCTCGGCATGCATTTTGTGGTCGGCGGTGTCGTCCGCCTTCACAGGAAGGAACGTACCGGCGCCCACATGTAAGGTGACGAAGCGGCGCTCGACCCCCTTGGCGTCCAGCGCCGCAAAAAGCTCCGGCGTGAAATGCAGGCCAGCGGTAGGCGCGGCAACGGCACCTTCTTCCCGGGCATAGATGGTCTGGTAGTCGGCACGGTCGCGCTCGTCGTCATCGCGCTTCGAGGCGATGTAGGGCGGCAGCGGAATGTGGCCGACCGCGTGCAGCGCCTCGTCGAGGAAGGGACCGGATAGGTCAAAGCCGAGCAGCGCTTCGCCGCCCTCGCCCTTCTCGATCACCGTGGCATCGACCTGGCCGAGGAAACAGGAATTGCCGTCATGGCCGAAATGGATGCGGTCGCCGGCGGCGATGCGCTTTCCCGGCCGCATGAACGCCAGCCAACGGTCTGGAGCCTTGCGCATGTGCAGCGTGGCCTCGACCTGCGCCACCGCCTCGCCGCGCCGCCTGATCCCTTTCAGCTGCGCTGGAATGACCTTGGTGTCGTTGAAGACCAGCACGTCGCCGGTGCGGAGCAAGGACGGCAGATCGCCAACCGTGCGGTCCTCCAGCCCCTTGCCCGGCTCGATGACGAGCATTTTGGCGCTGTCGCGCGGCTCTGCCGGGCGAAGCGCGATGCGCTCCTCCGGCAGGTCGAAATCGAAGAGGTCGACGCGCATCAGTACAGCCGAACGAGCAGCGCTCCGGCCAGCAGAAGCACGGCGCCGGCGATCCGGCCGAGCGAGATTTCGCGCACAGCGACACCAAGGAAGCCGACGCGGTCGATGAGCATGCCGGCGATCAACTGACCGGCCACCAGGAACGCCATCAGGGCGGCCGCACCAATGCGCGGCGTCAGGATAGTTGAAAGCGTGACGTAGAAGCCGCCGAGCATGCCGCCGGCGACGAACAACCAGGGTGCCGGCGCCTTCCAGTCGAGCGAAATCTCTTGCAGCTTCACCACCGTGACGGAGATGATGCCGAGTACGATCGCACCCGACAGGAACGAAAACGCGGCGGCCGCGACCGGGAGACCCAGGCCGCGCGCAAGCTGCGAATTGATCGGCGCCTGAATGGCAATGAAGGCGCCGGACAGGATGCCGAGAAGCGACCAGACGACGCCCATCATTGTCGTTTCGCCTTACTTGACGTCGGCCGCGACCTTCAGCGACACGATCTTGTCGGGATCCTGCACCGGCTCGCCGCGCTTGATCTTGTCGATATTGTCCATGCCTTCGATGACCTGGCCCCAAACCGTGTACTGGCGGTTGAGGAACGCGGCATCGTCGAAGCAGATGAAGAACTGCGAGTTGGCCGAGTTCGGGTTCTGCGAACGGGCCATCGAGCAGGTGCCGCGGCCGTGGTTCGCGTTGGAGAATTCAGCCTTCAGGTCAGGCTTTTCAGAGCCGCCCATGCCGGCGCGCGATGGCGCAAACGAAGGCTTGCTCGAATTGCCGAACTTGACGTCGCCGGTCTGCGCCATGAAGCCTTCGATGACGCGATGGAAGACGACGCCGTCATAGGCGCCTTCGCGGGCCAGTTCCTTGATGCGGGCGACATGGCCGGGGGCCAAATCGGGAAACAGTTCGATGACGACCTCGCCCTTGGTCGTTTCCATGATGAGCGCGTTCTCGCGGTCCTTGATCTCGGCCATGTCAGATATCCTTTTGAAAAATTGAATTATTTGTCGGCAGCGATGCGCACTTTGATCATGCGGTCGGGATCGGTGACCGTGCCATTGTCCGCCTCGTCGCCCTTTTTGATCTTGTCCACCAGCTCCATGCCGCTGACGACATTGCCGATGATTGTGTACTGGCCATCGAGCGGCGGTGCCGGTGCGAACATGATGAAGAACTGCGAATTGGCGGAGTTCGGATCCTGCGAACGGGCCATGCCGACCACGCCACGCTTGTAATGCTCGGTCTGCGAGAATTCGGCCGGCAGGTCGGGCAGGTCCGAGCCGCCGGTGCCGACGGCCTGGGCATTGAAACCCTTGTTCATGTTGCCGAACTTGACGTCGCCGGTCTGCGCCATGAAGCCGTCGATGACACGATGAAAAGCAACATTGTCATAGGCATGATCGCGCACCAGCTTCTTGATCTGTGCGACATGCTTGGGCGCCAGGTCGGGGCGCAGGGCGACAGTCACGTCGCCATCTTTCAGGGTGATGATCATGGTGTTTTCCGGATCGGCGGCATGGGCGGAAACGGACGCGGTCAAGAGACCGGCGAGCACAACAAAGAATGAGGCGAGCCTTTTGAGCTGCATGAGGATTTTCTCCGGGCTTATTTCGCGAATTTTGCGGTGAGCGCACCGGCCACGGCCGCCGGCACGAAGGGGCGGATGTCGCCACCCATCGAGGCTATCTGGCGCACAAGTGTGGCGGTAATGGTGCGCACCGATGGGCTGGCGGGCAGGAAAACCGTCTGCAACTCAGGCGCCATGGTTTCGTTCATGCCGGCCATCTGCATCTCGTAGTCGAGATCGGTGCCGTCGCGCAGACCGCGGATCATGATCGAGGCGCCTTCTCGTCTGGCGGCATCGATCACCAGCCCATCGAAAGCGACCACTTTGATGCGGGCGCCGTCGCGGCCGAATTCGGCTTTCGTGGCGGCTTCGATCAACCGCACCCGCTCTTCGAAGGAAAACAGCGGCTTCTTGCCCGGATGAATGCCGATCGCGGCATAAACGATGTCGGCAACCGCCAGCGACGCTTTCAGCACATCGAGATGGCCGTTGGTCAGCGGGTCGAAGGAGCCGGCATAAAGGGCGATGCGTTCGGTCATGCGGGAGCTTCTAGCGAGCCTCTCTCACAAAGGCAAATCCGATTGGCAGGTGGCCCGTGAACCTTTTCCGGCACATGAACGACAGATGAATACGTTGATCACGCAGCCTTCACGCAGCGTTCACTAGGTTCCACCCTTAATAAGATGAAACCAAAGTCCCATATATCCGTTTGTAAGGCGCAGGAGAACACGCACATGCTGATCTACATGCTCGCCACCGCGATGACCGTCGCCATGCTGATCGCCACGGTATTCGGGCTGCACCAGGAGGCACAGCGCATCCGCGTCAAGGCAACCACCAAGCGCTTCGAAGGCTTTGGCTTGCGCAAGCCATATCGTCACTACTAAGTCAGTCCCGACTTGCTGCCACGCCGCCCATCGGCCGGCGTATGTCAAGCCTGCTCCAGGGACTATTCGGCGCTATCCGGACCGCTGTCCGACTCCGCGCCCACGGCCTCTTCCGTTTCCTCGTCCGATTGCGGCTCCGAAATCCGCTCGACCGAAACCACCTTTTCACCTTCAGCCGTGTTGAAGATGGTCACGCCCTTGGTGGCGCGGCTGGCGAAACGGATGCCGTTGACTGGCACCCGAATGACGGTGCCGCCGTCCGACACCAGCATGATCTGATCGTCGTTGCCGACCGGGAAGGTTGCCACCAACTGGCCGATTTCGGTTGTTTTCGAGACGTCGGTGGCGCGGATGCCCTTGCCGCCACGACCAGTCAGGCGGAAATCGTAGGACGACGAACGCTTGCCGTAACCATATTCGGTCACCGTCAGCACGTACTGCTCGTGCGCCTTGAGGAATTCGTAGCGATCGTCTGGAAGCTCGGTCTCCTCGCCGATCTCCTCATTGGTGAGCGCGATCTCTTCTTCCTCTCCAGCCGTCTCGGCGGCAAGCCGCCGCTCCGACGCCGCCCGCTTGAGGTAAGCGGCGCGTTCCGCCGGTGAAGCATCGACATGCTCTATCACCGACATGGAGATGATGCGGTCGGTCGCGGCCATGGTTATGCCGCGCACGCCGACGGAGTTCCGGCTCTGGAAGACGCGCACGTCGCCGACCGAGAAGCGAATGCACTGACCCGAATTCGCCGTCAGAAGCACGTCGTCATTATCGGTGCAGGTCTCGACGCCGAGGATTTCGTCGCCCTCCTCCTCCAGCTTCATGGCGATCTTGCCGTTGCGGTTGACCTGTACGAAGTCGGACAGTTTGTTGCGGCGCACGGTGCCGCGCGTGGTGGCGAACATCACGTCGAGTTCGCCCCAGCTCGTCTCGTCCTCGGGCAGCGGCATGATCGTGGTGATGCGCTCGCCCTGCTCCAGCGGCAGCATATTGATCAGTGCCTTGCCGCGTGACTGCGGGTTGCCGATCGGCAGGCGCCAGACCTTTTCCTTGTAGACGATGCCGCGCGAGGAGAAGAACAGCACCGGCGTGTGCGTGTTGGCGACGAACAGCCGGGTGACGAAATCCTCTTCCTTGGTCGACATGCCGGAGCGGCCCTTGCCACCGCGGCGCTGCGCCCGGTACAGCGAAAGCGGCACGCGCTTGATGTAGCCGGAATGGCTCACCGTCACGACCATGTCCTCGCGCTGGATCAGGTCCTCGTCTTCCATGTCCGCGCCGCCGTCAGTGAGCTCGGTGCGGCGTGGCGTGCCGAACTCGTCGCGCACGGCGGCGAGTTCGTCCTTGACGATCTGCTGGATACGCGCGCGAGACGACAGGATGTCGAGGTAGTCCTTGATCTCGTCGCCGATCGTGTTCAACTCATCGGCGATTTCGTCGCGGCCGAGCGCGGTCAGGCGCTGCAGGCGCAGTTCGAGGATGGCGCGCGCCTGTTCCTCGGACAGATTGTAGGTGCCGTCCTCGTTGATGCGGTGGCGCGGATCGTCGATCAGAAGGATCAGCGATTCAACGTCACCCGAAGGCCAGCGCCGCTCCATCAACTGCTCGCGCGCCGTCTGCGGATCCGGCGCGGTACGTATAAGCTTGATCACCTCATCGATGTTGGCAACGGCGATGGCCAGACCAACCAGCACATGGGCGCGGTCGCGCGCCTTGCGGAGCAGGAACTTTGTCCGCCGGCTGATCACCTCCTCGCGGAAGGTGACGAAGGCCGTCAGCATGTCGATCAGGTTCAGCAGCTCCGGCTTGCCGCCGTTTAGCGCCACCATGTTGGCGCCGAAGGACGTCTGCAGCGGCGTGAACCGGTAGAGCTGGTTGAGGACAACGTCGGCAACGGCGTCGCGCTTGAGCTCGATAACGACGCGATAACCCTGACGGTCGCTTTCGTCGCGGATGTCCGAAATGCCCTCGACGCGCTTGTCGCGCACCAGTTCGGCCATCTTCTCGATCATCGAGGCCTTGTTCACCTGGTAGGGAACCTCGGTGATGATGATCGATTCGCGGTCGTTGCCGCGCTGTTCGATGTTGACCTTGCCGCGCATGACGATGGAGCCGCGGCCGGTGGAATAGGCGCTATAGATGCCGGAGCGGCCAAGCACGATGCCGCCGGTCGGGAAATCGGGGCCTGGAATGATCTCCATCAGCGCCGGCAGGTCGATCGCCGGATTGTCGATGACGGCAATGGCGGCGTTGCAGACTTCACCGAGATTGTGCGGTGGGATGTTGGTGGCCATGCCGACGGCAATACCGCCCGAGCCGTTGACCAGCAGATTGGGAAAGCGCGCCGGCAGAACCTTCGGCTCGGTGTCCGAAGCATCATAAGTGTCCTGGAAATCGACGGTGTCCTTGTCGATATCCTCCAGAAGCTCGTGCGCGACCTTGGTCAGGCGCGATTCGGTATAGCGCATCGCCGCCGGCGGATCGCCATCGATCGAGCCGAAATTGCCTTGCCCGTCGATCAGCGGCACGCGCAGCGACCAATCCTGCGCCATGCGCACCAAGGCGTCATAGATCGAGGCATCGCCATGCGGATGGTATTTACCCATCACGTCGGCTACCGGACGCGCCGATTTCACATATTTGCGGTTCCAGTGGTAGCCGCTCTCATGCGCAGCATAGAGAATGCGGCGGTGCACCGGCTTCAGGCCATCGCGCACATCGGGCAACGCACGGCTGACGATCACGCTCATGGCGTAAGAGAGATAAGAACTCTGCATCTCCTCGATGATGGAGATGGGTTCAATGCCGGTAGGCCCGCCGTCGGCGCCGCGCGGTGTCTTTTGGTCGGTCAAATCGTATCACAATCTAATCAGGAATCACTGCCCGCTTATATAGGAAGCACGGCCGAAACTCCAACGTTCACGGCACTTTTCCAGTGTCATTTTCGGTGGTGATTTCAAAAGGATACCGCTAATTGCGACGATATGGCCATTATGCTTTTCGCCGCCGCCAAGGCAAAAGCCGGCAATGGACCAACTCCCCAAGCAAAAGCCGCGATCACCATGAATTGGAGCCTATGGCCGCCTTTCCGGGCGCTGAGCGGCTGGCAGGCCCGGGATCTCAATGGTGACCTGATCGCGGGCGTGACACTGGCCGCGATCGCTATTCCCGAACAGATGGCGACAGCCAGGCTCGGCGGTTTTGCTCCAGAGCTCGGCTTTTTCGCCTTTGTCGCCGGTTCGGTGGCGTTTGCCCTGTTCGGCGCCAATCGCCACCTTTCTTCGACGGTCACGCCACTGTTTGCCGGCGGCCTCGCCATGCTGGCCGATCATGGACGGATGCCGCGGGTGTGACGCGATTTTCAGCCGCGGCCCGCGCGCCTGGCGCGATAGCGGCCCGGCGTCTCGCCCATGACACGCCGAAACCGGCGATTGAACGTCGACAGATCGTTGAAGCCGGCCTCGAAAGCAATTGCCGAGATGGCATCGTTGGCCGTGCGCAATCGCACCGCCGCGCGATGCAACCGGGTCCTGAGCAGGTACTGATAGGGCGTCATGCCGGCGACCTGCCGGAAGATGCGCAGGAAATGATAGGGACTGGTCGCGGTCTCATCCGCCAACGCCGGAAGCGAGATCGGCCCGTCGGCATCCAGTTCGATCCGCCGCACCGCCTCGGCAACCCTTTTCTGGTCGCGGCGGCTTGGATCGCACCCGGCATGCGTGTCGCCGGAGAGCGTTGCCACGGCGGCACCCGCGACGCGCAGGGCGAGTTCCTCGAATGCGTCCGTGTCGGCCATGTCGCGCGCGGCTTCCGCCTCGGCCAGCAGCGGCGCCAAGGCCTGTAACGGCGGCAGGCGTGGCGCCGCGAAGCTGAGCGTCCTGGCGCCCGGCACGTCGGCCACGATCCGGTCCATATAGGCCGACCCGAAATGGAAGGAGAGGCAACGGTCGCCATTGCCGTGCTCGTGCCCGCATTCGTAGCATGTGCCGGAATTGCCAAGCAGGAGGCTGCCTGGCGCGAGCACTGCCGTGCCTTGCTGCGCGCGGTAGCGGAACGAGCCGCTGGTGACGGCCGCAACGCAGAAATCCCGATGCGCTTCCTCGAATGGCCGATCGCCGGCGCTGGCCGTGCAGATTACATCCGCCACGTGCCAACCGGGTCCGGATGCAAGGGTATCCGCGGTCGCCGTCATGGCCAAAATATAGCAATTTTTCCCAAGCCCAGAACCCTGCCAGCACTTACTCTTGGCGATCTCCTGACAAGAAGAGGCCGCTGCCGTGTTCGACCAATCCTCATTTGCCGAAGCCTTGCACAGTCCCGGACCGATGGAAGGTCTCGCCGAAAAACTGAACCTTTATGGCCGCTTCGTCGGTGCCTGGACGTTTGACGCCTCGCGCCATCTCGAGGACGGCACGGTGCTGACCGGACGTGGCGAGGTGCATTTCGGCTGGGTTCTGGAAGGCCGGGCGATCCAGGATGTCTGGATCCTGCCCGCGCGTGACGCCGGTTCCTCGCCGTCGCTCGGCAAATGGACTTTTTATGGCACGACGCTGCGGGTCTATGACCCCCGCGTCGACGCCTGGCACATTTTCTGGAGCGACCCGCGCAACCAGTATTTCAGCCGCCAGCTCGGCCGCGCCGAAGGCGACACCATCGTGCAGGTCGGCGCCGATGACACCGGCTCCTCCGTGCGCTGGAGCTTTTCGCGGATCACCGAAAATTCCTTCCGATGGCTCGGCGAACGTTCACAGGACGATGGTGCGACATGGCGGCCCGAGGTGGAATTCCTGGCGCACCGATCAGCAAGAAGTTGACACCGCAAAGCATTGTAAGAATGGAGAAAACGATGTTCAATCATATCTCGATCGGCGTTCGCGACGTCACCGCCTCCAAACGTTTCTACGATGCCGCGCTAATGCCGCTCGGCTTCACTTGCGTCAGCCAATCGCCGGGTTCGCTCGGCTATGGCGCCCTGGGTGTCGCGCTATGGGTCAATGAGGCGGCGCGGCCGGTGCCGGCGGACGAAAAATCCGGCCTGCATTTCTGCTTCGCGGCGCCGACACGGGATAGCGTCGATGCCTTTCATGCCGGAGCGTTGCGCGAAGGCGGTAGCGACAATGGCGCGCCGGGCCTGCGCGCCGACTATGGCGAGAACTACTACGCGGCCTTCGTCGTCGATCCGGACGGCTATCGCCTGGAGGCCTATTGCGGCACTGCCGGCTAACCGTCGAGAGCTGTAGTTTCGCAGTCCTGACAGTTCCCACCGACCGGGCTTTGCACTACCAATGCGGGTACGGGCCTGGCCCGGTGGGAGGGTCAGCGATGCCGAGTTTCGACAGCCTGTTCAATGCCTTCGTCACCATTCTCGTGACCATCGATCCGCCCGGCCTGGCGCCTCTGTTCCTGGCCGTCACACGCGGCATGAATCGCGAGGAGCGCAGCCAAGTTTCCGTCCGTGCCTCGATCATCGGTTTTCTGGTGATGGCGTTGTTTGCGCTGGCCGGCGCCTCTATCCTGTCGGTGTTCGGCATCACCCTGCCGGCGTTCCGCGTCGCCGGCGGGTTCCTGCTGTTCTTCATCGCCTTCGAAATGGTCTTCGAGCGCCGGCAGGACCGCAAGGAGAAGATCGGCGACGTCGCCATCACCAAGGACATGATCCACAACATCGCCGCCTTCCCGCTGGCGATCCCACTGATCGCCGGGCCTGGCGCGATTTCAGCGACGGTGCTGCTCTCCGGCTCGTTTCAGGGCTTTGCCGCGCAGGCGGCCCTGGTCGGCATCATTTTCGTCTGCCTCGTCATAACCTATCTGGTGTTCGTGCTGTCGGAACGCATCGACCGCATCCTCGGCCAGACCGGCCGCTCGATCCTGACCCGCCTGCTCGGGGTTATCCTGGCGGCACTGGCCGTGCAGTTCGTGGCAGATGGCATCAAGGCGCTGATGGTCTCGTAGGCCGCTTATTTCGAGGTCGTATCGATGACTTCAAAGTCGTGGGTAATCGTCGCGGTCTTGGCCAGCATGGCGGAGGCCGAGCAGTATTTTTCGATCGAAAGGTCGATTGCCCGCTTGACCTTGTCGCTGGACAGCGCCCGGCCCTTGACGATGAAATGCATATGGATGCGGGTGAACACTTTGGGATCGGCCTCGGAGCGGTCGGAATCGAGCTCGACCACGCAATCATCGACGGCCTCGCGCCCCCTCTCGAGGATGTGCACGACGTCATAGGCCGAGCAGCCGCCGGTGCCGATCAGCACCAGCTCCATCGGGCTCGGTCCCGGCGTCTTGCCCTCCGGGCTGGACGCCGTGCCCATCACGACCTTGTGGCCGCTGCCGGATTCGCCGACAAAGGTGCGCTCCTCGACCCATTTGACACGTGCCTTCATCGCTCCGTCCTTTCAGTCGTTGATCGCGCCGACTGTCGGCTCAAATCAACAATGCAAAACCCCGAAAGTCCGTGCAGGACCCTCGGGGCATCTCAAGCAACAAGCATTCGCCGTTTGGTATGGCTTCCGATCAGAACGGTTCTGTGCGGTGAAAAATGTAAACATAAGTCCCATTCGTCTGATTTCTCATCGGAAACTCCTGCGCCGCTGATCACCTGTGTAAACTCGACAGGTGTAAACTAGCGTCTTTTTCGGCATCGTCACAGGGGGATTGGAAAGGGTCGCGCGGCGCAGCCGCACGGGCCTTTCCAATTCACATGTGGCGATCAAAATGCTGCGACAGTGAAACCTCCGAGCCGGTTCCGAATGTCCCCTGTCTGCGGTCGAGGCGTCTGACCACGGGCGCTTTCCGGCCAAAAGCAACATGATGCTGCCGATCACGCTGAGGACTGGGCCGAGAGCGAACTGGCTATCACCCTGGAGATCGTGGCTCTCCAGCCGACACCAGGCGCGGCTACCTGTCCGACAACTGAAACCCAATCTTCTTGACCAGGCCCTTTCGAACGCGCATCGCGGGTCCATTGGATTTCGTTTCGGGAAGGAACTCAACGCCAAGCTCCTCCAATGCCGCCTGGACGCGCAGACTGATCTCCAGACCTACTGGCTCCCGTGCCTCGATCCGGACAATTGAGCGAGTGCTCACACGCGCCTTGTCGGCGAGTTCTTTTGGGGTGATGTCCAGGAGCGCGCGGGCCGCGCGAAGGAAGTCGTAAGATGCCTGCATGCCAGAAGTTCTACCCGTAGCCAAACGGGAAGACCAGCTATCCTGTTGATAGGCGTCGCAGCGCCGGAGAAGGCGTATGGACGCCTGATCGCGGACGCCGTATCTATCGGGCCGTTGATTCCGCGAATCAAAGGATTCGACCCAAGCGGGATCCTTACCGGAGCATGGAGGCACACCAATGTTGCTGTTTGGCCGCGAGACGATGACCGACGCTATGTTCAACTTCCAGACCGCCCGTCTTCTCGCATTGGCCGATGACATGGAGCGCGTCCGTTGTGGCGTTCCGCCGGAAGTGATGGCGGGTGATGCGGCCCCAATTCTCGACCGATGGATCCTTGCCCAAAGGATTGTTCCCTGCCTTGCCGGGCTGTCGACCGGCCATCCCCGACTTGTCGGCCAGGACAGATTGATCGCCACAACAGATTTGTGGCTGCTCTCCGAAGACCGGGCTTGGGCACGAACGCTGTCGCGATGGTACAGAGTCGGACGTCCCGCCGAGCAGTCCGTCCTCGATTCTTGAGGGCTGGCCATGACATCCAGGGGTTCGACCTTCGACCGCCGCCTGAAGGCAGCGAAAGCCCGCTTGCATGAGACAGAAGGATCATCGCTTGTCGATCATCCACCCGGGGGCAGATCAAAGCACAACTTGATGGAGCGCGGGATTCCTATGGCGAATCCTTTGGCGTCTGCATCACAGCGGCCACTCGCGTTCGGCAGGTACATAGCCAGCGAAGCGCTGCTCGGGCTTCTCGGCCATACTGAAAGCTGCCTCACCCTCATCAGGGCAGGCCCCATCGCTTCCTGTGACTGCAGAACCGCGCACATGGAGGATCCAGCGATCGCCGTCGAGGTGACGAGGCATTATGCCCGCATAGCCATCGCGACCGGATCGCCGATCCCGAGGGTGATCCTCGAGCTTCTGACCTGCCACGTCATGGACGCAAACCCTGCCTGCATCGAGTCGGCGGAATGGCTTGAGGCGACTGGTCTTCTCGACCTCTCGCCGCAGGCGAACAGCCACTAGGGAGCGGAACATTCATGAACCATCGTCGGGAAGCTAGTCGGGCCAGCCAGTTCCATCGGTCACGGCAACGATCGAAAGGATTGGAAGATGAAAAAGCGTCGCACACCACGTCTCTCGCGACAGCATCGTAGCAACAAGACCAGAGCTGTCGAGGCTGCGGGTGACTTCGGCATTTCTGCTGAAAGGGCTGTAGACGCTGTTGGCAGCGCGGACAGTTTTCTCGGGGACTCATTGCTTTTGCGATTACTGCAGCTCCAGTTCCGGACGTCCGTCCATGAAGCCGCTCACGCGGTAGCGCGCCTCCATCTCGATCTTGGAACCATCGTGAAGATTACCATCGAGGCTCCGGAAGGTGGCTATGTCACCGGGACCATGCCTGAAGAGCAGACCGAGGCGATGCTCACCGGCGTTCTCATCGCAGCACTCGCGGGCCGAGCGGCGGAGGAGATGATCGTGGGGTCGGTCGCCGCCGGATCCGGCTCTGAGTCCTGTGATCTTGCGGCTGCCACCGCATTGGCATTCGACATGGAGACTGTGATGGGTTTTTCGAAGAAATGGCCTTTGCTTCACCGCAAAGTCGAGGATCGCGCATCGATGCTTGCGACCGACCACGATCTGGCGGAGCGGGTGAATACCCGGCTGGAGAGCGCCTATGCCGTCGCCCGAAAAATGGTTGTCAACCAGGAGATCGCGATCGATTTCCTTGGCGAGATCTTGCTTGAGCGAAAGACGTTGGAGGGACCCGAACTCGACGCCGTGCTCCAGCAAGTGAAGCAGCGGATCGTTGTGACGCCAGAGTGATCGAAAAACACCGCGGTCACGTTTGCAGGATTCGTGGAGCTTTGGCGCACCCACGTGAATGAAATCAAGGTTTCGATCTTATGAAAGTATGGCTATTCTCCGACTTGCACCTTGAATTTGCCGATCTGCGGCAGCCGCGGACGATCCCTGATGCCGACGTCTGCGTCGTCGCGGGAGATCTTTGCCGCGCCCCCGCCAACGGCGTTCACTGGTTGGGCAAAAACGTCGCTCATGCGATGCCGTGCATCTATGTCGCCGGCAACCACGAATTCTATAAAGGCTCGATCAAAGAGGGACTGGAAGACGGGCGCGCCGCGGCCGCCCAATTCCCGAATGTGCACTTCCTGGAGAACGATTTTGTCATGATCGACGGCGTTCGGTTCCTCGGCGCGACGCTATGGACCGACTATCGGATCGAAGGGCATCCAGACCTCGCCATGGTCTACGCGCGCGAACGCATGAACGACCACAAGCTGATCGCAGAACAGAGGAATCCCTGGAAAAGATTCGTGCCGGAGACGGCATTCCGAATGCATCAGGAATCCCGTCTGTTCCTCACTTCCGTTCTGAAGGCCGATCCAATCAAGACCGTCGTCGTCACCCACCACCTCCCGCACGCGAAATCTATCCCGTCGAGATTCGAGGGCGACCTGCTGAATGCCGCCTTTGCGTCAGACCTCTCCGAGGTGATCGAAGTCGGTCGCCCTGCTCTATGGTTGCACGGGCATACTCACGACACCTGCGACTATCGGGTCGGCAGCACGCGCATTCTCTGTAATCCGCGCGGCTACGGTGACGAGAACATCGCATTTGATCCGGCGCTGGTCGTGGGAGTGTAGCCCGCCAGCGTTGACGTGCGCCCGAGCCAGCTTCCCAGCATCCATTGCGGTGAAGGTAGCTTCGAGCTTTGAATTCAGCTCGGGAAGTCGGAAGGAATGGAAAATTGCCGTTCGGCTCGTCTGCAGCGCGGCGCTGTTTTCGCGCTACTGGATAGTGGCCTCTACGCCACCTCCGGCTCCACGGCGGCAAATCCATGCGCCTTGAGCTCGGCGCTGATCCACTTCCGTGCCGTTGTGATACTCTGACGATAGTCGTCCGCCGCTAGAGACAGCGACTCCGGCGAGGTCGCCCTCTCGAGATCTTCGAGTGACCACCCATCGACCAATCGTTTGCTGATCGCGTAGCAGGTAGCTTTGCCCACGCGAAATGCCATAGATCGCTGTGCCGCCCTGAGGATGATGCTGCGAAGCGCCTCGCCTTCTGCTTGCCCCGCAAAGTGTACTTCTAGCTCCGCAGTCATTCTATCGACCGCAGAATAGAGGCCGTTGACGAAGAGGGTCTGCGCATCCCTATAAAAGCGGCCCGCACGCCCCTTCATCTGCTTCTCATCGATCTCCGCTGGATCGTCCAATATCTCGATCGTAGGGACACGTTCGAGTGCCTGCGCCTCCTTGGAAAGCCTCGCGCCCTCTGGTGCCTTCCGAATCTTCTTATCCGTCGCCCTCTGGCCGGAGTTCCGTTCGCCGCGAAGGAAGCGATCCTCCTCGTCGTCGACGGAATCGACGTCAGCCGAGCCAGCCTCGTCGAGACCGACGTCACTATCCTCAGTGCGCTGGGGCGTGTTGAGCGACTTCACGTAGGTCGAAGTCGGCAAACGGAACTCGTCAAGTAGCTTCTGAAGGTCATTCTGCAGATCATCGAGGTTCTCGTCCCTCGGAGGATGAGCCTTTCTGATCACCTCTTTCACCCATTCGGGCATCAATTCGCGAACCTTCACGGCATAGTCGTCGGTCGTGATCGGAATGCGCTCCTCAATGGTCGTGACGGCGTCACGATATTGGTTTGGAAGAGCTGCATTCTCCGGCAGGTATATCTCGACCGTAAGGACGGTGGAGCCGAAAGGTATCCCGTAATTTGGGGCGACAGCCGACCATTTCGGCCCGGTACGGAAGTCGTATCGCTCACCCTTATGCACCAGTGCACAGAACGACGTCGATGATGTCGCTGGGTTGTTGAGTGCGCTTAAAGAGTGGCTGTAGTTGGCATGCTTAGGGTCGTGCAAGTACTGAATTTTCACACCTGTCTCGGGACAGAGAACAGTCTGAGTGTTTGGCAGTTGCGGGATCACGTCTTGCAGCGTTTTTAGGGTGCGAGTCCTTCCTGTTTCGTCTCGCCCGCCTCCTTTTGTCATGGCGACATCCAAAATCACTTTGACACCCGGACGAAACTCTGCGAACCGCCGAAATATCTGTGTTGCGACATAGCTACGGTCAACACGGATTCCTCTGCCGATCGGCTCCGACACCGTGTCGTGGAGATCGTCCTCGCCCATAAGCACGACTTCCGTCCAGTCCTGTGAGAGATCGGCTGTCTTCCGCACCGCCTCGGTGACATCAAAGACGGTCTCCTGCCGCCCTTCGACCTCGAAGGCAAATCGAACAAACGTATCCGCTTCATCGTCGAATCCTATTGTAACCTCGTGAACCACGCCGGCCTTGCAGGACCGATAGCGGATTCCTGCGGGCGAGACGGTCAGGCCGGAGACCTTGGCGCCTATGCCGAAATTTTCACTCAGCGACATCTGTTTGTTGATCGAGGCAGAGATGTTCGTTGCCGTCCGAAGTTCCCCGGAATCCATTCCTGGTCCGGTGTTCCAGAGCGTCAATTTCCGAACACCTCCGACTAATGACGGATAGATGCGCACAGTTCGATTGCCCTCGGCTGCCAGTGCCGCACTTTCCTGCGCGTTCATGAAGAACTCACGGACAAGCGTATTTCGCGGCGCTTGACCGATCAGGCGGTTGATCAGAAATTTATCGTCCTGGATTGTTAGGCGTTCGAAGCTCATCGCATAGACCCCTATAGCTTGAAGACATCCTTCTCGGCTGCCGACGTTGATCCGAACTTCCGTTCGAGATCTGACGCTGCATCGCGAAGCGCCCTGACAATCTTCTTCACGTCACTCTCATCAAATTCGTAGGCTCTTCGATTTGAAAGATTCCCGATTTTCCGGACAGCCTCCAAAGCTGCCTGGGTCCTACCCTCGGCAAGCTTCACGAATTTCTCCCTCTTTTCGGACATGTAGGTACTCCCGCGCTCGGAAGAATAAGTGATTAAACGGCACGCTGAAGATGTCAACATTCAAGAGAATATCTTGACAAATTTCATTACGCATTTCGGACCACAATGCGCAAGATGCTCACCCCGCAGAACGGCAAACGCGCGAGGCGGCCCGGATTATCGTGATAAGGAGCTGCGTAAATCGCACCGAAAGTGGTATGTCCGCTTGCGTCAGGGAGGGCGAACTTGGCGCCCGTAAGATCGTAAAGATCAATCTGTGATCTGTGATCCAAGATCAGCCGCTTTGATGGACTCGCCGCCCGGACTACTGGATAGTGCCCAACGCCCAAGGAGCTTGGGACCTTCCGATCCAGTTCGGCATTGATGATTTTGGCATTCAGTAGCCTAGACGCGTGGCGCGTGAAGACGGACCTTGTGATCTTTCCACCTTTCGCAGAACGAGCGGGTACGCTCCACGATCTCGGCATCCGGATTGACCACAAAGAAAGTACGACAGCTGTAAGCCGTAGCCCTCACCGCAATCGCTGGCATCGCAAGAGCCCGTAACCAACTATCCACCTCGGCGTCATGCCCGCCTTTGAACCGACTATTGTGGTGGTAAATTACCACGCACCGCCCCGCGCTTAATGCACGTGCCTCTGAGAGAGGCATCTGCTTACCGAAGCCTGTGGCTTTCCGACGCCAAGCCTCATCGCCAACTAACCCGTTGTCTGGATCCGCGAAGACGAGGTCGCACTGATTCAAGTGTTCAAGAGTCGTTTCAAACCAGTGCCTCCGCCGAGCGCTCCGTTCAGGAGCTGTCAGTCCGGTCGGGACAGGTTCAGCGACAAAGCACGCCTTGCTATCGAAGGCCCTTTGAATGGTCTGCACTGACCTTTCGTAATGAACTACTTCCCGCAGAAGGTCGAACAGCGCGGGATCGAGATTTCGCCAAACCGCAGGCATGGAGAGATAGGCAGTGTGCCTCCCGTCAGAATTGTGGCCTTCATTAGGATACAAGTACCACAATATGCCAAGTCGCCGATTAGGGGCGAGAGTACGCAATAGCCCAATTTTAATATAGTCCCCTATATCCCCAGCGTATCTATTTTGCATCTTGAAGGGGAGGCGCTGTGTTTTGCATTGGCGGCGGATTCTGCCCTTTCCGATACCCTTCAATTTCACGCCGCAGAGAAGCTATTTCAAGCTCGCTCTTGCGCAACCGGTCCAGCATCTCTTCGTGTATCGCGCGCAATGTTTCGAGACGCTCTTCTTGAGAACCGTTCGCACTCCGAAGGTCGGTTACGATCGATCCAACTTGCGCCACATTGCTTGATACCGCATTTATATCGTTCCGAAGCCCGAAATAGAACGTGGCCCAAAGTGTCACAAGTGCAACGGCCGCAACCAATGCTCCAAGCCAACCAATCCGATTAAATAAATCTTTTGTCTGCTTTGCCTCCATCTGCGCAGCTAGCGCGTTCTCGGTGGCTTTATTACTGGCATCCAGCGCTTCATTAGACGCCTTATTAGCCCTATGCGCTTCATCCGTAGCTATGGACACCATCTTGGGTATTGAGCTTCGAATCCCGATGCTGGGCTTTCCTTCAATTAGAGGCTTCGCAGCCTTCCTAAGGAACTCTTCGATTTCCCAATGTTCGGAATGTTTCTCGCCATCAGCTAGAGTGACCCGACCAAGCTTTGAGTCTGAGGTGGTCTTGGTGAACTCCACCCAAATCAACCCCTCCTTGATGGGAATCTCGTAGGGCTCATTGGTTAAATTGTGCAGCGGAATGCACAGCTTCCCCCAGTATCCAGGATCCACAAGGGGGCCAGTCCCGAGTAAAAGCCCTCGATGCACGTGCCTTATCTGCAAGTTGAAACGAAGACCAATATATCTCGGGAGCCTAAAATCCAGGTCGCATTCTACAAAAACTATCGAATTCGCCGGAATCAGTAATGGCATGTCCGGCACTAGAACTGGAATCAACTCGTTACTATTTTGATCGAAGACGTAGGCCTTGCTTCCAATTCTCCCCTCATAAGATGCTTTCTTGAGGCGAGCCTTGCGCCCCCCTCCCGTATAGAACGGAGATATGATCCCAATCTCTTGAATATACTTTTCGATATGCTCCGCAGATAGCAACGATGGAGCGATGTCTGACGCGAAGGGGTCAGGCTTCTTCAAAAATGACGCAGCCCTCTTGGCAGCTTCCACTGTCGACAAAGCAAGTATTTCTGGATCTTTCCCTTCAGCTGTCAAGTCGGAATCCTCGCTGGCTCTACTACCTCCAATGTGGAGAATCCGAGCCAATCAATCCTGCGGTTAATAGATCGCTCGACCTCCTCACGGAATGATAAGAGGCTTCGAATGCTATACTAGAAAGGTCCGCCCGGTCCGCGCCAACATGCCCGAGCAGGGATAGCTTGAGATGGTCGCCGATATCGCCAGCGTATCTATGCTGCAAGATGGACTACCCTATCAAAGTTTCTTATCCGACGGACGTTCCGGCGAGCCTTGGTTGCGCAACACTTTACGAAGGCTTGCGCTTTCGATTTCCAGCGCTTCGATCCGCGTTTCGAGATCCGATCTGGTCGCTTTGACCCTGGTCTGCAGGTCCTCAATTTGACCCCTTACCTGAGAAATGTCTTTCCCAAAGCCGGAGGCTGCTTTTACTGGCTCGCCTCCCTGTGACAAAAGCAAATTGTAGGCAGACTGCATAAAACTACGGTTCGAGTAGATCTCGCTCATAAATATGATGCCGAAAGTAATTATCAAAGATAAGGCTCCAACCGCGCCAACGCCCTGAACCCATCTCACGCCTTTTAAGGCTTTGGTCGCCTTTTTCTCTACTCGTTCGACGAAAGGTTTGATCGAACTACGAATAGCGACTTCACGATCTAGATAGCCGTCATAGGCAGCCTTGTGAAGCCATTGCAAGCCGTCTGATATTTCCTTATATTTTGGATAGTATCCATACTGGAGTTTTCGATCTTGATTGTATGTTGTTCGGGTAAATTCGAGCCATATAAAGCCATCGTCTTCATGGATGTAATAGTCTTCGGAAGTCAGATTGTGCAGCGGTATCAATAGACGGCCGCGAAATCCGGGATCAACGAGCGGACCGGTGCCGAGAAGGAGTCCGCGGTGCACATGCTTGATCTGTAAATTAAAGCGAGCAGCTATGTATCTCGGTAGCCTGAATGTGACCCTGCTCTCCACGAAAACAATCTCGTTGGCTGGAACCCTAAGCCAGCCATCCTTCAACGGGATCCGCTGAATCCCCTTCCGGTCGTAAATGTACGCGTTCTTGCCAATACGGTCCTCATAAGATGCGTGCTTTAGCTTCTCCGGAGTCGCATGAAACGGTGAGATCATCGCGGTCTTTTCGACGTACCCGACTATGTCCTCCGCCGATAGCAAGGAAGGTGGGACTCTACCCCGCGTCTTGTGAAATGGGTCGTGATCAAACACGTCTTTTGCGATTTGATCTGCTTCTTCGTCGGTCCAGCTGAAAAGCTTGGGCTCAGGCGTAGAACTGGTCATCTTGAGAACGCCACTTGAGGTCTCTCGACGATCGAGAGGGGGTCAAAGCCGAACCAGTCGATCTTTTGATTGATCGCCGTCTCCACCTCAGAGACGAAGCGACGGACTCGACTCGTCGGCTGGTCGAGATCCTGTACAGGTCCAACGTAGTCCATGTGGTTGAGCACGATTCGATGCGGCGCATTTGCGCGGATGGCCCTTCGCACAAGTTCTCCATCGAACTCGCCAACCCGCCGCAGCTTCCTAGTAACAGTCGTATATTCCTTGAGATCGTCCATGCGGAGAGACCGTTCCCTTATCTTCTCCCAGGTGGTCTCTCCAGCCAGAGGACCCGAATCGCCAGCGACCCTTATCGGAAAGCTTCGAATGACCAGTGTAATGTCGTCAACGTGTCGAGGGCTGACGCCGGCTTCCGCCAGAGCTGCGGCAGCCGTTGTGGAGCGGGCCGTCGCCTTCGGCCAATAGCCTCCATCGAGCAGTGATAGGCCAAACCCCTGCGAGCCCTCAACAACGATCCTGCGATCGAGCAGGAGTCCGTTATGCAGCACAGTTGTCGTATCGCGCAAAAACGGTTGGAGTAACCCATGGTCCCGAGCGTGTAGAGCCTTGACGGGGAAATTTCCCGCCTCTCGGGCTACGGACGCCATAACGGCCGTGCCAACTCCGGACCCCGTCGAACCAATTGTTGAAATCAGTCCTGCGTTCGTCTCCCAAGCTTTGTGCTGCTCCGTGATGACGTTGGCGAAGTGACTGATGAATATTCGTTCCGCAGGATAGGCAAGATCCGCGATCTCTCGCAATAGAATCTCTACATCCAAATACGATCCGGCAGGAAAAACAACATCGACATTGCGATCAATGCACGCGGCAGGCATCTGCCGAAGAGCCCATTTTTTCCCATTGCGATCATATGCGGTATGGCCTGAGTTCGGCCCGCCAACGCGGACGACGGTTACCGGGCCACGGGTGCGCCGGACGATCTCGAGCGCGACCTTTCCTTTGCCTTCAGATCCAAATTGGCCACCTACTACGATGGAGACTGGCATGTCTTATCCCTCAACTCCGCAGCCAATTTCATAGCCCACGGACCTATGTCCTCCATATGCCCCTCATTCAAGAACACTCGATGCGCCAGGGAACGCATGGATTCCACCTGCCCCTCAACTTCGGAGCCAGCTACTGCATCGAAATCACCTTCGACAGCCCGTTTGTTGTATCTCTTGCGGCGCATGTTCTCGTCAGCGTCAATATAGACGTGGACATAGCTTCCGCCAGCACGCTCTGCAAGGAACGCATGGTCTTCAGGAAAACGGAGCCCGTCTACGACAACGGCTGAGGCCTCGACACGGGAGAGTGTTCGCTCAGCTAGCCAGCGCTGTTTGCCTGTGCGATTTATTTCGTTGCCCAGTGCCTGTCGATTACTCCTGTCCAGAGGCTGACCTCGAGCCCTCAACTCGTCATCGATTACGAGGCTGAAACGCGTGTACGCGAAACCTAGTTTTTCAAAAGCCCGTGCGACAGTCGTCTTTCCAGCGGCGATTGGACCACTAATGCCGATAATGGTGGGATGGGCCTTGCCATCAAGCTTTGGAATGATCAATGGCGGCTCCTCGGAGGTTCCCATGGCTTCTACGAGACCAGCCCAATGAAACGAGCCTACCAGCGCCGAAGTGATCGCGTCGAGCTCATCATGAGACGCGACAGTTAAATCGCTGATCACACCAAAATCGGCGAGACCCAGCTTCAACCATTCGACACCGGCTCCCTTTCTGGGAATACGCATGATGTCCTGCGCGGCGCCAGGATAGCTTTCAATAACCGGAACTCCAAGGTTCCTAAAAGATTCCGCTAGTCGGATTCCTCGCGCGGTCAGTTTCTGCATACTCGGCAACAGGCACGGATATACGTTAACGCCGCGCCTCTTCAGCTCCCGTTCGCATTCCCGCATGATTCCAAAGCGCTCTCGCCCGGGGTCGGCATCGTCGACGCTTGTTCGCCCAGCCGGAAGGCACAGTGGGGAGTCTATGGATACAAGGTCAGGTTTACTGCTCATCGTGTGCCGGAGGATCTCTTCGTCAGTGAAGACCGTCTTGAAAGACGCCTTCTTTCCTTCGAGCAAGCACCAGCCGGACCCTCGGGCCTCGGAACCCGTAAGATCAATTCCAACGATGCGGGCGCCTTCTGCCGGGCTACCTCCGAGGAGCTGATCAAAATCAGGAGCGGACGACAACTCGGTTCTGGCAGCCCCGAATTGCGGAATGTCGATCCATCCAGATGGCGCCGCCCATGTCTCAAAGGCCGCGCGTTTCAGGAACAGGTCCGGCTCGATCTGAAGTCTGTCGATGACGTGATCAAAAATAGCACCCATGGCAGCAATGTCGGCCCGGTTGTACCGGACGAGGGTTTCCAACGCAGCGACGTCGCCGCGGAGGTAGCGATGCCAGAGCAGGACGGCAGCGAAGCCATCGACATTCGCAATTTCGCCACGTAGCGCAAGCCCTAGCTCTCTCTCAATCGCCTTTTGCCCCCCTGTGAGACCTACTCGGCGGCAGAGGTACATCAGGTCGATGTGATGCGGTGGCAGTGCGACATCCGGAAATTCCTGCCGGATGAACCTTTGGTCAAACCGAATACCGTTAAAGGTGACAAGGGCAAGCGCATCCATGGCGTCTTCGCGCAACCGTTGATGGCTTTCCCCCTTGATCATGGTGGAAGCTCGGCCACCGACGGACCACCCGATGACGGTGATCTCGTCATAGTGATGGCTCAGCCCGGTTGTCTCTATGTCAAGAAATAGCACGCGCTCCGGGAATTGGCTGCAGAGGGCCAGTTGCTCCTTAAGGCGCAAAGGCAAGGCCGGCCGGCGCTTACTTGCATTGGTTCTCGGCGTGCGAGCGAGCATCACTTGGTGTCCCTGACAGCCCACGCGAATGTAGTCGCATGGTGGTTGAAAGGCGCCATTTGAGGGCTCTCGTGATCGGACTTCGCATGTGCGACTAGGCTCCCAGTTGGCCTGATGGCTGGCACCCGCATCCTCCGATTGTTTCCCCGCTTTAGGCTACCTCTATCAGGTCCTTTTGGCGATAATTGGCGATTCGTTATACAAAGGATATTCGATACGGTCGTGACATGCACGGTGACCCATGAAGCGAAAGAAGTCGGAATACGTGGTTGGGAAGTACGACGTGACGATTGAGTCGATTGTCGACGATGTGTCGCGCCTTCACGACTACGGGTTCAGCCGCTCTACCTGGTATCGAGGTGCGAACTTGATGGTGCGTCTTGGGTCCGATCGTGCGCTTGAACTCATGGATGCAAAGGCGGACCGGGCGCTCTCTCGGGGGGATCTCGCAATGTGCCATAAATGGCGAGATCTAATGGGGGTGATCCACGCGATCGAGTCTGACGAACCTCAACCGACGGACAGGGTTCATTAAGGTCGAGCTAACAGCCCGGCACCAGTTCTACCGACCAGGAACTGTGCTTGCCACCCAAAAGCACGGCGAGTTCCTTGCAGAGGCGCCGGAGCCTGTCGTCGATTCTCCAAGGAGGATTGCAGATAATCAGGCCGCTACCCGCCAATGTTACGCCGTCACGCCGATACGGACAGAATTCTGTGCGTAAGACGCTATTAAACCCCGCTGCAGTTGCGGCGGCGGCGATACAGTCGCCTAAGACGGCATCTTTGATGGGGTACCAAATTGCGTAAATCCCAGTTGCCCATCTGCGATTTCCAGCTTGAAGCGCAGCCGCGATCTGATCCGGTTCGTCCTTCCGCTCAAATGGGGGATCTATGAAGACCAATCCCCGACGTTCCCGGGGCGGTAGCATCGCCCCTATTGCTTCGTAACCATCTCGCTGATGGACAGAAACGCGACGGTCCTTGCGGTATCGCTCCTTCAGCAGCGATCCGTCCTCCGGATGCAGCTCACACACGTTAAGGCGGTCCTTCTCCCGCAATGATTGTCTGACTAGCTCCGGTGAGCCGGGGTAGATCCTCAGGGACTGTGCATTGAGGGATTCGAGAGTTTTCAGGTACCTGGGTGCCGATGAAAGGGTTCTGCCGAAAACCCTATTCACGCCCGCATCACGCTCGTTGGTTCGCATAGCTTCATCTGAACACAGGTCGTAGATACCTATACCCCCGTGAGTATCAAGCACGGCGAATGGGGTGGGTTTCTGCAATAGGTGTTCAAGAATGAGCGTCAAGGCGGCATGCTTGAAGACTTCGGTGTGGTTGCCAGCGTGGAACGCGTGTCGATAGTTCATTCCTTTTCGATGCCTTTCCCTCGCATGAGCCGCAGACTACTCCAAGTGGTCTTAGATCGAATGGCGGCTTTTATAGAAGGTCGGAACGAACCGATCTGGCGGGATCACGCCAACGTTGGTTTCATCTGTCTAGCACCGCCAACGAAGAATGGAACAGCGAACTCGGGGAATGTTGACCGTCAGATTGCAGCAAAGCCTCGATGCGAAACGATCCCCGCCTCTTTCCGAAATTCCTCCACGAAACGAAGCATCTTGTCGTGACGGATTCGAGCCAGCTGCACCCCAGTGACCGTTTTGAAACCCGAAGCAAGACTCAAGAGCTTTGTGTGGAAGTGGTCGAGCGCATATCGGCTGTCATCATATGGTCGGCCTTTCGCGTCCGGGTCGGACAGGTCATAGAAGGCTTGCCCCAGTCGGCCACTGACATAAAAGCAGCGAGCAACGCCTATAGCACCTATTGCATCCAGTCTGTCGGCATCCTGAAGAATTCGCGCTTCTAGCGATCTCGGCTCTATTCGTGCTGAGAAGCTGTGCGCCTCAATCGCATGCCCCACCGCTTCGATTTGATGAGGTTCCCAGTGTTGATCAAGCAGCAGGCTGTGTGCACGTGTCGCCGCTAGGCAGGATGCCTGCGAGCGGAGTGGGGAATTCTTCTCGACGGAAACGCAATCGTGAAGAAGACAAGCAGCAATAAGAACGTCGAGGTTCCCGCCCTCCTCAGCCTGAATCACCTGCACATTTCCCCAAACTCGAAGGATATGCGCGAGATCATGCGAGCCGTCGCTATCATTGCTCAGTTTCGGCAAGAGAGAGGCAGCAAGCGAGCCATAAGGGGAAAAAGCGTCCCGAATCGAATTGATAACCGAGCTCTGCATTTCGACAAGATGCTTTGCCTCGATGTTTCAGGCAATGGTCCAGCGTCCGGAAGAGGTCGACTCCGGCCGATGCGGAAAGGTCGGCCTCTGACATACCTTCCGGAGGTCTCCTTCCAACACAATCGAGATTTCCACGCCTCCCTCCTGGGAGGGAGTCTTCAAACTTGTCGTCTGCAACCTGCAACAGCAAGCCGTGTTTTATCAGGCTTTCGCCGAACGGTTGCACATCATAGTGTGCGCAAATGAACGAGGGGGCTTTCCATCCGGAAGACAAGGCGCGATCCCACATTGATCGGCGTCTGTTGTTGTGCGGGTGGGTGGTGCAGACCCGCGCCGAGATGAACCTGGGAGCGGGCCTTGGCGTCGCCGTCCGGGAATTCCAGACCGCTAGCGGTCCCGTCGATTATGCCCTGTTCGTAGGACGAATCCTGTGCGGCGTCGTGGAAGCCAAGCCTGAAGGATCAACGCTTTCAGGTTTCGCCGAGCAGGCGGCGCGTTACATGGCGGGCGCGCCAAGCCATCTGGTGCGGTCGGATGGACAGGTACGTTTCGAGTATGTTGCCTCCTCCTCGGAAACGATCTTCAGGGACCACGCCGATCCGGATTCCACATCACGCATCGTGTTCTCGTTCCACCGTCCGGAGACACTTGAACGCTGGATCAAGGATACCACGACACTTCGTGCCCGGCTGCAGTCAATGCCACGGGTCGATCCAACTGGGTTGCGTGCCTGCCAAGTAGACGCTGTAGCTGCTCTTGAGCAGTCGCTGGCGGTGAACAAGCCGCGGGCGCTCGTCCAGATGGCCACGGGCGCCGGGAAGACATTCACTGCCTGCACGTTGAGCTATCGGCTGCTGGCGCATTCCGGCTTCCGGCGCATCCTGTTCCTGGCGGACCGAGCGAACCTTGTCCGCCAGACTCGTGACGAGTTTCTCGCTTACCGCCCGCCGGGAACAGGCAGATCCTTCTCAGAGATCTACAACGTCCAGAAACTCGGCGCGGCGGGGCTGGACAAGGATTCACAAGTGGTGGTCGCGACTATTCAGCGCGTCTACTCAGTGCTGACCGGCAAGGAGCTTGCCGAAGAGGACGAGGAGATTTCGTCATTCGAGCAGTCCGGCCCATCGACTGAACGGCTGATCAGCTACAATCCCTCGATCCCGATCGAGAGCTTCGACCTGGTCATCACCGACGAATGCCACCGGTCGATCTATGGCACGTGGCGGCAAGTGCTCGAATACTTCGATGCCTTCACGGTCGGCCTCACCGCGACCCCCTCCCTTCACACGCTCGGCTTCTTTAACAAAAACCTCGTGGCTCAATATCCCTACGAGCGGTCGGTGGTCGACGGCGTCAATGTTGGCTTCGAAATCTTCCGCATACGGACGGAAATCGGCGAACGCGGCTCGACCGTGAAGGCGGGCTATGACCTTCCGGTTCGCGATAAGCGAACGCGAGCCGAGCGCTACGAGACCCTGTCGGAAGATTTTGCCTACACGCCGGACCAGATCGACCACACTGTCCTGGTTCCGAACCAGATCCGCACGGTTCTCGAATCCTTTCGCGACACCCTCTTCACCGAGCTGTTCCCCGGCCGCCGCGAGGTTCCGAAAACACTGATCTTCGCCAAGGACGACCACCACGCAGAGGAGATCGTTGGGCTGGTGCGGGAGGTGTTCGGCAAGGGGAACGATTTCGCGAAGAAGATCACCTACAAGACCGACGGCGCCGATCCCGAACAGCTGATCCGTGCCTTCCGCAACGACTACAACCCGCGCATCGCGGTCACCGTCGACATGATCGCCACGGGAACAGACATCAAACCCATCGAGGCGCTAATCTTCCTGCGCGATGTCCGCTCGGAGCTTTATTTCGAGCAGATGAAGGGACGTGGCGCGCGCACGATTTCCCCGGAGAAACTGCGTGAAGTAACCCCCGACGCTGATGCTAAGACGCGCTTCGTGTTGGTAGATGCCGTCGGCGTTTCCGAGAGCCTGAAGACGGTGTCGCAGCCTCTCGAGCGTGACCGGGTCATAGGATTTGATCGCCTGATCGACGAGATCGCTGCCGGACGGCGGGACGACGACGCCTTCGCAACCCTTGCGGCCCGTCTGGCCGCTCTCGACAGAAGGATTGGCGACAAGGATCGCGCCGCAATCGCCAAGGCCACCGGCGGCGTGGATCTTGCGGGCCTGGCCGCGCGCCTGCTCGATGCCGTCGACCCGGATGCGCTTGCAGCCCGAGTGGGCCAGGACGCGCCGGAACTAGAGCAGCGCGAGGCGCGGGAGGCGGCCAAGGATAAGGCAGTGGAGATATTCGACGACCCGACGCTGCGCAAGCTGCTGAAGGACGTGAAGGCCGCGGCGGATATCCGGATAGACACGATTTCCACGGACGCCGTGGTGTCTTCGGGGTGGGATGAGAAACGCGCCACCGACACGGTCGAAAGGTTTCGACGGTTCCTGGACGAACGGCACGACGAACTTGCCGCCCTCCAAATCCTCTACCGTCTCCCCTATGCGCGGAAGCGGCTGACCTACGAGGCCGTAGACGATTTGCGCGAAGCGCTGAAGCGGCCGCCATGGTTGCTGGAGCCGGTCGACATCTGGCGCGCCTACAAGCGCATCGCCGCCGACAAGGTGCGCGGCAATCCTGCCGGGACTCTGGCCGACATCGTCATGCTCGTCCGCTACGCGCTCGGGCAGAATGATTCCTTGGAACCCCTCCCCTCCGTGACCGCCGGACGGTTCAATCTCTGGCTTGGGCGTGAGGAGAAAGCTGGGCGGGTCTACTCCGAGGAGCAGAGGGCATGGTTGGCTGCCATCCGCGATCACCTCGCCGTGAACATCGAAATCCGGCCCGAGGACATGACGGACGCGCCCGAGTTTGCCGCCAGGGGTGGAATCGTGCGAGCGCGGGGCCTGTTTGGCGCTAGGCTGCCAGACGTGCTCGATGAACTGACGGAAGTGCTGGTGGCATAATGGAGGCAGTGACGGCGTGGGGGGAATGGCAGGAACCCGTCGAGGGACCCTGGGAACTGCCGGAGGGGTGGGTCTGGGCGCCGCTTGAAGCGGTTGCACTAGTAAACCCTCCAACTGCGTTCCAAGGTACCCCGGACAAAGAAGAACTCGCTTTCGTTCCGATGGCGGCCGTCTCGGAAGAGACTGGCCGCATTGCTTTGGATCAGCGACGGCCCGCGAAAGATGTCGCGAAAGGGTATGTTCGCTTTATGGAGGGAGACGTGATCTTCGCCAAGATCACGCCTTGCATGGAGAACGGAAAAGTCGCGCCAGTTTCGGGACTACCGAGCCAATTCGGCGCAGGCTCGACCGAATTCCACGTGCTGCGTCCGAAATCCATCGGTCAACGCTATCTCTGGTACTGGCTAGTTAGCCGTCGATTCCGTCAACAGGCTCAGCGACATATGAGCGGCTCCGCGGGCCAGCTTCGCGTGCCTGTTGACTACCTCCGTCGTTCCCTGATGCCTGTTCCTCCGCTTCCAGAGCAACGACGCATCGTCACCCGTATCGACGAATTATTCGCGGAGATCGCGGAAGGGGAAGTAGCGCTGGCGGATGCCCACGATGGGCTCGAATCCTTCCGCCGCGCCCTGCTCAAGTCAGCCGTGACCGGAGAGCTGACGGCAAATTGGCGTGCCGCCAACGCTGTCGCCGAAACTGGCCACGGCCTCCTCGCCCGCATCAATGCTGAACGCGCGGCCATGTCTGGGAAAGCGCGAGGACGCCGCTCGGTCAATGCCGGTCCAATTGACAAGAGTATTCTGCCAGCGCTTCCGGCAGGCTGGACTTGGGCAACTATCGGAGACCTGACAGAGTTCGTTACAAGCGGTTCGCGGGGTTGGAAGGAGTTCTACGCTGATACTGGGGCAATATTTGTCCGCGCCCAAAACATCAATTCCGGCAAGCTCGACCTCACTGACGCAGCCTTCGTCCAGCTTCCCGAAAAGGCGGAGGGCCTGCGAACGCTGATCAAGCGGGACGACGTCCTCGTGACCATCACCGGTGCCAATGTCACGGTGAGCGCGAGAGTCAACCAAGACTTGCCTGAGGCCTATGTAAACCAGCATATCGCTCTCCTGCGTCTATTGGTGGCAGAGACCTCGGAATTCGTACTTCTCTGGCTTCAGGCCGAAGGAGCAGGAAAGTCACAGCTCATCTCGGCGGCCTACGGTGCTGGTAAACCGGGTCTGAATCTTGACAACATCCGCGAGGTAATGGTGGCTTTGCCATCTCCCGCCGAGGCAACCGAAATCATCCGCCGCGTCCATGACGCCCTTTCAGCTTATTCCGATACAGTCGCCGTCCTCGACGCCGAAGCCGCAGACGCAACGCATTTGAAACAATCCATCCTGAAGGCTGGCTTCGAAGGGCGTCTTGTGCCACAGGATCCAGACGACGAGCCGGCGACGGCAATGCTCGCGCGTCTCGCGTCCACTCAACCCGCCGCCGCCCGCAAATCCCGCGGCCGGCCTCGGAAAGGCGCCTGATTTGGCAACGGCATTCATATCCTACACGCATCGCGACGAAGCCTTCAGACAGGAACTTGAGACGCACCTCTCCCCGCTACGCCGCCAAGGATTGCTGTCGGTCTGGCATGACCGCCGGATCACTCCAGGCGATCATCTCGACGACACCATTTCGGAACATCTCGAAGGCGCAGACCTGATCCTCATGCTGATCAGCGCCGACTTTGTCGCGTCCGAATATTGCTATGCCCGGGAGATGACTCGAGCGCTCGAACGCCACCAGGCAAAGAAAGCCCGAGCGGTATCAATCATCTGCCGACCGTGCCACTTTGAGGGGCTGCCTTTTTCTCGCTTTCTGTTGCTGCCAACCGACGCCAAGGCGGTTTCCCTTTGGCCCGATCGCGATGCTGCATGGGTCGATGTCGTTAAAGGCATCAGGTCGGCGCTCGGGACGTCGGTAGCCTTGGAGACAACCCAGGAACCAGAGCCCGCCCCTAAAGAACCTCCCCAAATCCCGACGCCTCGTCGATCGGGCATCCGATTGCCGAGGACGTTTACCGACCTCGACAAGCACGATTTTCTTGAAACCTCCTTCGAACGCATTTGGGCTATGTTCGAGGTAAATGCGGCCGAGCTGGAAGCCGAGAACTCGCAAATCACCGTCCGGCGCGTCCGTATAGACGCGCAGTCCTTCGCCGTTCGCATATTTCTGAATGGATCGGAGGTAGCCGGAGGATCCGTATATCACGGTGGCGGGCATTTCGGTCGAGACCAGATCTGCTTCAGCACCGACACCTCGGCGCCTCGCAACTCCATGAATGAATGGTTTGGCGTCGAGGTCACGGACGAGGGACTGATGCTGAAATCCGGCGGCATGCTGCGCATGATGGACGGCAGCCGCGAGGAGCCTGTCGACGCTGACAGGGCTGCCGAGATGCTCTGGGAACATTTGCTCGACAGGATCAAGGCGAGGATTCGATGAACGCTCAAACCCTCGTCGCAAAGGTCTGGAATTTCGCGCATGTGCTGCGTGACCAGGGAGTTTCCTACCAAGCCTATATCAGCCAGATCTCCTATCTGCTGTTCCTCAAGATGGACGAGGAGCGAGTGACGCAGATCGGCGAGGCGTCCATGCTTCCGGATGGCGCGCGCTGGTCCGACATCAAGGATCTCACCGGCGAGGCGCTATCGCTGCACTATACGCGCCTTCTCGAAACGCTGTCGAAGCAGGGCGGCATAATCGGCGCCATCTTCCTGAAGGCCCAGAACGAAATCCAGGATCCCGCCAAATTGCGGCGCCTGGTTGGGCTCATCGACAGTGAGGTTTGGCTTGGCCTGCCGGTCGACGTTAAAGGCGACATCTACGAGGGACTCCTCGCACGCAATGCCGAGGACGTGAAATCCGGCGCGGGGCAGTACTTCACGCCGCGCTCCGTAATCGAGGCGATGGTCGAGGTCGTCGATCCGCAACCAGATCAGACGGTCCATGATCCCGCTTGCGGCACGGCAGGATTCCTGCTGGCCGCCTGGGAACATATGAAGGAAAACCCGAAGGCCCGTGACCGCGCAGTCTATTCGGCATTGAAGAACAAGTTTTCCGGCGTCGACATCGTCCCGGAGGTCGTTCGCCTGGCGGCGATGAACCTCTATCTGCATGGTATTATCGGCGTCGATTCCATCGTGGAGGCAAAGGATGCGCTGCTCGGCGCTGGCGGCAAGAGCTACGACATCGTCCTGACGAACCCGCCCTTTGGCAGGAAGCAAAGCTACCGGATCGTCCGCGATGACGGTGAGATCGACAGCGAACGCGAGGACTACGATCGCCAGGACTTCTTCGTTACGACGTCGAACAAGCAGCTGAATTTTCTCCAGCACATCATGACGGTGCTCGCGCCTGAGGGCGAAGCCGCGGTCGTGCTTCCGGACAATGTCCTATTTGAGAGTGGAGCCGGCGAGACCATCCGGCGACGGCTGTTGCGGAACTTCGATTTCCACACGCTGCTGCGCCTGCCGACGGGCATTTTCTACAAGCAGGGGGTGAAGGCAAACGTGCTGTTCTTCGACAAGAAGCCGCCCTCGGAGACGGCCGCAACGAAGGACCTCTGGATCTACGATCTCCGCACGAACAAACGCTTCACGTTGAAAGAGCGGCCCATGACAAAGGGCGACCTCTTGGACTTCATCGAATCCTACAGAAGCGGGCGCCGACGAGAGCGGGAGGAAGCCGAGCGCTTCCGTCGCTTCCCCTTGGAAACCCTGCTCGCCCGCGACAAGGTCAACCTCGACATCTTCTGGCTGAAGGACGATACGCTCGACGACCCAGACCTATTGCCGCCGCCGGACGAGGTTGCGGCGGAAATCGTCGAAAGCCTTCAGACGGCGATTGATCGGTTTCGCGGCGTGGCGGCGGCGCTAGGCGGCACACAGACCTGATCGCCACACTTGATCGATAGCCTCTCAATAGGGCATCTCCAGTTCGGCAGGAGAAATGCCACGGCCAACTGATCGAGTTCGACCAGGTTGATCGAGCCCACCTAATCGTGAGGTCTGTCACCTCGGACGTGAAGCCGCGAAGTCGTCGAATCCGATGCCTTGGCAGTCTGAATCCCAACGAATGCTAGCCATCAAATGCTCGTCCGATCTATCGGCGGCAGAGGACGTTCCAACTCTTCGAGTGTGATGCCCCTGACAACGGCGTTTCGCATCATGATGATCTGCCGTTCTTCATAGTGCGCCAGTTTGGCCTCGAGTTTGCTGATAGCAGTCTCTTTCTCTTCAGCCTGCCGCTTTAGAATTACAACCTCTGGATCCCGAACGGGCTTCGGGCCGTTCCTGAGGTCGACCTTCCGAGTCCGGTAGGCATCGCCGATATCTTCGTGGTTTGAAAGACCTTGGCGGGTCCACTCACTGCGTTCGCTCTGAGCAATGGCTTCGACCAATGCTTCCCACGTCAACGGTGAGGACGGCCAAGAGCGGATCAAAGCACATATGCGCTCAACTGCTTCACCGTCAATTCGTTTGCGCGGATTCTTCTTTTGCGGGCGCTTTCTCACGATCCTAGGCACGCGCTTCGCGGCCCCGTACTGGAACCGTGTTTGTCGCCATCTTTCCTAAGTGCACCAACGTTCCGTCTGGGATTGATGCATCCTGATGGATGCCGAGGATACGGGCGAGCCCGTCAAGCGTGCGCTCGTGGGCTGCTTCCCACCGGCCCGCCCCATAGGTCTCGGCTGCGACCTCCGATTTTGCCTTGGCCAACAGTAGCGTCGTTTCGTCGAACAGCGCTTTGGCGTTCCGAAATTGCTTTTCGTTGCCCTTCACTACGATGGTATCATCACAGTCCGAGCAATCTCCGTGAATCAGGCACGGAGTAAGGCTCCAATCGTGCACGCACATTCCGAGATCGGTTACATGCGCCGTCGCGAGATGGGTTTGGAGGAACTGCTGGCGATCCTTGGGTGGCAATCCGGCAGATGCGGTGGCGAGCGGCCCGCGTATGCTACCGGCTTCGATGAGCTCGCGTGCCTTCTTGGCGAGATGCATCCCCGACACATGGTCGTAGAAATCGTTCTCGGCGTCATCCTTCCTCCCTGACCAGCGCGCAATTTCCATCTGGCTCATCCCACCCTCTTGTGCCAGCGTATTTAGCCAATGTCGGAACTGGTGCGTTGTGACCCTGATTGGCGTTCCGTCAGGTTCCGTAAAGCCGTACTGTTCGAAGATCGACGGCACTCCGGCATGTCCGCAAAGAAAATGGGAAATCATCTGATCAGTAAGGAACCTGATACTTCCGGGAATCGATGGCCGTATCGCGTGCGTGGCATTTTGCAAAATGAGGAACATGTATTCATCAAGCTTAGGTACGTCGGGCCACCGACGCTTGATCGCGTCGGCGACGTCACCACTCCTTACGCCGGATTCGCGCTGGCCCAACTCACGTATTTCAACACCCCACGTCCGGCACCAACTCCTTCCCGTACCAGGGTACAAGCCAAGGAAGCAGGCGAGCCGCGACAAGGAAATCAGGTCGCCCGGATTGCCGCTTAGCCCCGGAACATTGATCCGGCCAGGATGCTGCTTCATCCACATCAGATCGTCGCGCACGGGTTGGGTGATACGGCGGATGTCCGCAATTGCTCTTCGAGCGACAGACACGAGTGGGGTGGGTATCCACTTGATCCTCGGGGAACCTATCTTCTCTGCGAAATAGCGGATGCCGTAGCGAACGACAGGTTTGCCTTGATCGTCCAAGACAGGCTTCCCCTGCCTGAACGCAGCCTCTTCCACCTCGCAGTCCGCCGCAATGGTCAGCAGCTCATTGATGCGCCAGCCACCGCAGCCGAGCAACTCGACTGTGCGCATGCGGAGCACATCGATGTCCTCCGTTACCATATTTGCAAGGATCGGGAGCGCACCGAGGGCAGCATCGCTGGGCAGCTTCTTGATTCGGCGAGCCTCGGCCTCGGGACCCACGCGCATCGAATGGTCGTTCGGACGGCGGTTTGGATTGGAGAAGTCAATGCGGACTTTTGCCAGATTATAGCGGTTCGTCCAGTCGGCGAGTTCGACGAGCTTTTTGCCTATGTTGTACGCAGTGCTCTCGGCATCCTTCTTGCGACTGGCAGCCGCGGCAGCGACGAAGTGGTCCGGGAGGAACAGCGCTGGGTCATAGTTGATCCCTTTTGCTGCCTCTTGCAGGAAACGCCCCGCTCTAATTAATTCCATATGATCATTCAGAATTCGAGGATTATCGTCCTCGCGAAGCCTGACCGCAGCTTTTATCAAGCTCGCGATCGGCTCACGAAGATCGACACGTCCGTCTATGCCCCTGCATCCGGGCTTGGAGTCGGTAAAATATAGTCGATCCCCATTCACATTGGCGCTGGATGCTCTGTTGCGCTTTGAGGCGGACACAACCCAGACTGGGGACTCGAACGGAGATTCGGTAAACGTAGTGATCGACTTCGCTTTTTCCACCATGGCTAAAAGATTGGCGCGAGCGTTGCGCAAGCGCGCCGAAGGGAGCGTTTGCACGCTCATGCAGGCGCCCCTTTTCGCGCATCCTCTATACGCGCGATTACATCGGCAACCGCCAGAATGGTGCGGTCATGCAAAGTGACCATGCGCCCGTCCTGACCGGATTTCGACTTGCGCTCCCGATCTCGCAAAAGATCATCGAGCAAGCAGTGGTGCGGACCGTCCATCCAGGGCTGGAAGTCGCAGCAGGTGTAGCAGGCGATCGGCGCAAGCAATCCACAGAACGAGTAGTTTCCACAGTTGCCCACGCCGTCAGAATCGCCTGAAAGCCGGTCCTGTATCACAATCAGGCTTGTTGGGTCGGCCCCGCGATCAGCTTCGTTCTCGGAAGCTACGAGCTTCCCCATGAACGCTTGCGCCACACGACCGAGCGAAAGCGCCATCGACTTGTCCAGTGACTCAACGATGTCCGACTTGATATCGAAATACACCTGAACGTTTTGCAGGTCCGTGTGATCCAGGGCTTCGGCTACCTCGCGCCTGCTTGCCCCCTCTCGCACCAGCCGGGTGGCGAATGTGTAGCGGAGACGACGCACACCTATTTTGAGCGGCTTGCCTGTTCGAGGCGACACGACGCCTAGCTTGTCTGCTGCTGCCACAAGGTCGGAAATTTCGGCCGAGTACATGTGCATGGCGTACTCGCAAAGCGGCCCCCCCGCATCCGAACGGGGGCGGCGCCGAACGAAGAGTGGAAAGGCATGCCGTTCGCCCAGCCAGCCGCCCAGCTCTCTGCCGCGCCGGTTTTCAGCGACAAGTTCCAAAACAATGTCGCCGATTTCTGACGTAAGCTTTCGTTCCCGAAACTCTGCACGGGGCGACCCGTGCCGCTTTTTGATACGAGGTACGCGAAGCTGCACGAAGCGAACACCATCCGCCTCGACCACTTTCAGGTCTTCCTCGCGAAGCAGCGCCATCTGGAGAGGATTGCAGCCGAAGGCGACGCAAAGCCAGAGCGCCGCTCTTTCCTGGAGGGAAAGGCATCCATGGGCGTTCGCTGCATTCAGTCCGCTCAACAAGGCCGTAATCTCGAGGTCGGTGAGTGGTCCTTGCTCGGGATCGAGAGAAAGCACGGCATGGCCTTTGCGATTTCCCCCGACGACCTTGCGGTCGAGTTCGAGGGCGGCTTCCATCGAGAACGGATCGAAGCCCAGTTCGGCGCACGAGCAGTACCAATGCCGTACGAAATGCAGTCGCCACTCCGAGTCGCAGAAATGAGGACGAAGTTCTGAGAAAAACGACGCCTGTATCTCCCCTCCTTCTGAAACTGCCTTTGTTACGGCCGGAGCCCGCGAGAGAAAGCAAAGGGCAGAGAACGTGCTACTCACCAGGTCCGGCGACTTCGATTTTACAAGACGCGCCATGTAGAAGGCCGTCGCTGACAGGATATCTCCAGATTTGATACGCAGCTTTTTCCAGTTCAGCGTTATCTTACCTCCTACGGCATTGAGTGGCCATTTCCACCCGGTCGCATCCACAGGATGTCCCGCCAAGTCGACGATGATCCCTTGCGAGGGAAAGCCCTGCCTTGTATTTCGCGCGACGGCTTTCATTGCTGCGCCCGCCCAACGCTATCGCGTTGCACAGCATCGATTACCTCGGCTGCCCTCTTTCGCGTGTGCCTGACGGTGTAGCGCGCGCCCTGTTTGGAATGTTTGACCCAGCCCATATGGTAGTTCCGGCTCTGCTCTTCTTGGGCCTCCGTCATGCCGAGCTTCGACGCCGCCGCCGAGAATCTGTCGTTCCCGGTGTGGCGCAGCACATGCGTTGTAAGTTCAGGGGGAAGTCCTGGGACCCTCTTGCGCAGAAGGTCGAACATGCCGTTTTCGGTGCGGATCCCCAGCGGATCTCCCGTCCGCGAGACGAAGACGTACCCGTGCCGTTTTGCGCCGGGGTATCTGGCCGGGTCGCTGCGGTGTCCTGTGATCCACAGCTTCAATACTCGGGCTAATTCCAAACTAATGGGAACGATACGCCCCAACGTCTTCACGCGCGGTTCACATCCTCTCGTATCCTTAGGGTCGTCCGGACGCCGCACGATCCACACAGAGGGCGCTGGTCCCTCCAGCATAAGGTCCTCTCCAAGCAGCTTCAGTCCCTCGCCTCGCCTAGCGCTAGTCTCGTAATAGAGGAGCAAGAGGGCATGGTTGCGGTGTTGGTGACCAGCCTGGAAGGGATTGAGGGAATGGCCAGGCGTGATAGCGTCGAGGAACAGTTTCTGCGCTTCCACGCCGATTCCCTCCCGCTCCCCGCCAGTTTTGGCGATCGGCAGGCCGGACAGCATCGCCTTTTCGAACAACTCCAGGCGGTGTCGGGCTTCGGGCAGCTTCGGGTTGTCGACGTCAATGCGCTGGATGGCTGCCATGCCGTGCCAGGCAAGATATTCCGTGACCATCCGGCAGCGGGTGCGATAGGTATTCGACTGCACAATGGCCGGCGCAGCTGCCTGACCATCCTTCTTCTTGCGCTTCCGGAGGTTCTCCCGAAGGCTGTCGCGCAAGTCCTCGATTTCGAGCACGTTGAGCATGGCCAACGACGATGTCCGCTGTTCCAAGTCGATGCCGCGGGCGCCGGCCCAGTTGAGCGCGATCACAATCGCGCGGAGGTCAGCTTCGATTGTGCCCCCAGACCCTTCCTTGGACCTCAGCGCCAACACGCCATACAGGTTTGGGTGCCGAGCGAGAATGCCCGCAGAATCATAGACGGCGGGCAAGCGCTCGCCGGTTGCAAGTCTCATTTGGCCAACCCGGTAGGGCCGATTCTCCACGTACATCATGGCGACTTCTTCCGACGGGACTGGCTTAGCCGTCGCAGCGTCACCATCCGCAACCACATCCCTCGCGGCTCATTTCGGGTGTAGGAGAAATCGCAACTCTCGCACCAACCCGCGGGGCGGGCTGCATCCTCCTTACTTCCCCGATTGATGCACCATCCCTCATTCCGATTGCTTCCCATGTGCTCTCTCCTGCACGACACGCGCAGAAGGAGAGCCGGTGCCGGACTTAAGAGCAAGCGCCTCCAGCGATCGGGATCTAAGAGAGGCTTGTGCGGACAAATGCCTGTTTTGGCACACTATTTTCTGCGGCAAGGATTCGAGGGCAAGGATTGAAATCTGCAGGAAGCCTGCGTGCGCTTCCCGAGCACAGGTTTCCAAAGAATTCAGCACCCTCACTTACCTGTGGATAACTGGAATGAAGGTTGACCTTGACCCTGCGATGCCGCGCCGGCAGCCAGTTTGGCGAATCACCGCACCATGTCGTTCGCGCCGGCAGGGGCATCTTCTGAGAAACCGCTCGCCTTGGAATAAGCCTGCGTGACCAATCGATTTCCGGCATTGGTCCATGTTCGGTCCGTGCCGGGCAGCTGACCACGGGTGGTGGCTACCTGCTTAACGACGACATCGTCCTCCTCATCGGCGCTGGCTAGCGGCTCTTTCGTCAAGCCACTTGAGGCATGTTCGAGTATGGTGGTCTCGCCTGGGCCCATCGCTGGCCTCGCCGAGCCCGATCAAGCCTACAGGTGCTGCCGTGGGATCGGATGGCGGTCGACTACCGCAAATACCAAACGGCGGCGCTGCGATACCTCGGCTTGTGAGAGCGTCATTCAAATTCAGGGGCGTCGCATTCGCGTCGAAAGCTACCCCATATGCTCAACGCTCGCCGTCGTCACGCTCGGACGGGACCGCTAGATCACAGCAGCGATGAAAGTCATTTCCTCATGATGTGCGGCTTCCGCAGACGCTTGCCTTGCCGCGCACCACCAGCCCGCGATGAGAGCAGGCAACGGCTCACCCCTCGTTCAGTTTACACTTCGAGATACCGCACTTTCGCTTAGGAAATCGCCCTCGCTGGCCAATCGCAGTAATGAGGTAATTCGCCAACGATACCCGTAGGGTGATCAGAATAGTTTACAAAGCGGCAACTACCGCATCCTAGAACGGTATCTCGTCGTCCAGCTCGCGCGACGAGCCACCGCCACCGCCCCCTTTGGAGCCGCCACCGCCGCCACGGCTAAAACCTTCGTTCGGGCTCGACTGGCCGAAATCGGAACCACGGCTGCTGCCGCCACCGCTGTAGCCGCCGACCTGACCGCCCTCACCTTGGCCGCGCGCGTCGAGCATCTGCAGTTCGCCACGGAATTTCTGCAGCACGACTTCGGTCGTATATTTGTCGGCACCGGTCTGGTCCTGCCATTTGCGCGTCTGCAACTGGCCCTCGACATAAACCTTCATGCCCTTCTTCAGATATTGCTCGGCCACCTTGGCAATGCCCTCATTGAAGATGACGACATTGTGCCACTCGGTCTTTTCCTTGCGCTCGCCGGAATTCTTGTCGCGCCAGCTTTCCGAGGTGGCGATGCGGATGTTGACGACCGGCTCGCCCGAATTCAGGCGGCGGATTTCAGGGTCCGCGCCGAGATTGCCGACCAGAATGACCTTATTGACGCTACCCGCCATGATATTTCTCCGCGCTCATCCGAAACAAATTTTTGTCGCAGCACCTTACAGGCTGCCGATATTGGCCGCCTGCCAAGGCTGGCTTTTCCCACAAGGTTTTTGTTCCCTTTTCGTTCCTATATGCACTGCCCCCAATTGTCAAGGAATGGCAGCAATGCCCGAACGCTGCATATGGGTCTCAAAACAGTGCTTGCCAAATCGATAAGTATCGACTTATGCTTTCGTCATGATCGAAGCAGAGATTTTCCGCGCCTTGGCCGACCCGACGCGCCGCGCCGTCTTCGAGCGTCTCGCGGCGAGCGAGATGAGCGTGTCGGAACTGCGCAGCGGCCTCACGGTGTCGCAGCCGGCCGTCTCCCAGCATCTGGCGGTGTTGCGCGGCGCTGGCCTGGTGGTCGAGCGGCGGGCCGGCCGCAACGCCTATTATCGCGCCGATCCGCAGGGGCTTGCCCCGCTGCTCTCCTGGATTGAACGCTATCGGACGTTCTGGCCGGAACGCATTGAAAAACTGAAGGCCGTTTTGAAGGACATGGATCAATGAAAGACGGGCGATCAATGAAAGACGGGCGATCAATGAAAGACGCAAACCAAACCAAGATCGCTCCAGAGGCGCTCGAATTCGAATACGAGGTTGCCGAGCCGCCGGAAAAAGTGTGGCGGGCGCTGACCGTGCCGGAATTGCTCGCCGCCTGGATGATGCCGAACGACATCAGTCCGCGGACCGGCAGCCGCTTTGCCTTCGCCGGGCCTGACGCGCCGATCGAATGCGAGATCCTCGACGCCGAGCCCGAGCGCCTGCTGCGCTATTCCTGGCGGGAGCAGTCCGACGATGCGGCGCAACCGCTCGACAGCACCGTCACCTTCACACTCGCCCGTACCATTTCCGGCGGCACGCATCTGCGCATCGTCCATGACGGCTTTGCCCGCAAGGCGATGCCCGCTGTTGCGATGGCGGGGGCCGGCTGCCGGCTTTCGCTGCGCGGGGCCGGAAAGCCTATTGCCGCGAACACACCACGCCTTCTGCTGCCGCGCGCGGCCTGAACACGGAAATCGGAGAAGAGAAATGAGTGGTGTTGCCAGCCTTGTGCCGATGGTGATCGAGCAATCGAGCCGCGGCGAACGTGCCTTCGACATTTTTTCGCGACTGCTGCGCGAGCGCATCGTCTTCATCAACGGCGAGATCAACGACGACGTCTCGGCGCTGGTCTGCGCGCAGCTTTTGTCGCTGGAATCGGACAATCCCGAGAAGGAGATCTCGCTCTACATCAACTCGCCGGGCGGAATGGTGACCAGCGGCTTCGCCATCTATGACACGATGCAATATATCAGCTGCCCGGTCTCGACCGTGTGCATGGGCTTTGCCGCATCGATGGGATCGTTCCTGCTGATGGCAGGCTCGGCCGGGCGCCGCATCGCGCTGCCGAACGCCACCATCCTGCTGCATCAGCCGCTGGGCGGCTTCCAGGGCCAGGCTTCCGACATCCAACGGCACGCCGAACGCATCGGCCAGACCAAACGCCATATGACCGAACTCTACGCCCAGCATTGCGGCCGCAGCTATGAAGAGGTCGAACGCACGCTCGACCGCGACCATTTCATGACTGCCCGCGAGGCCCAGGCATGGGGCATTGTCGACCATGTTTTCGATACCCGCAAGAAAGCGGCGTGAGGCAGAGCCCAGATCAAATCCTGCTAGGTGTCGAAGATTTGACGATATCGGTCTGGTTCCGGTGGCGGCAGGTCCCTATAAAAGAGGAATGACCGACACTCATCGATCCAGAACATCGCACCGTGTCACCGGCGCCATGGTGCTCGCAATCGTCGGCCTTGCGTCCAGTTCGGCATTTGCCGACGACGCTTCATCGTCAGCGCAAAAGAGCGCCCTGCCCGGCGTGGCTGGCGACTATCGCATCGCCAAGCCGGCCCCGGTGCCTGAACCCGACGACGCGTTCCCCAGCAGCGGCAATGGGCAGTTCAAGATCGGCAATACGGATGTCAGGATTTCCGGCAGCATCACGGTCGATGTCGGAGTTGGCGGGATCAAGCCGCCAAGGTAGGCCGAGGTCGAGGCTTGCGAACTCAAGCCCACGCCCAAAAACAGCCCCGCCGTGCCTTGGGCAAACGGACGGGGCTTTTTGTTGGATTCGTAATCCAAACTTGCCGGGAGTGTACCGCCGGCGTTTGATTTCGGATGCTTCGCGGCATTCAGCCGACGATCCGACCAATAGTCTCTGATTTTGACGGATACGGCAGGTCACGGTTTGTCGGGTGGCGCAAACGCCTGCTCTGGCACTTATGCCTGCCGCGGCTCCAGTGACAACTGAAGCCCTGGGGGACTATCCGGTGGCGTCATGCTCCGCTCCTGTGTCCGTTGCGACATCGTCGTGGCGAAGCGCAATCGCAAATGCCTGCGGCGTCTCGCAGGCCGCCTTGGGGCGGCGAGGCCATCGAAAGACGGCCAGCTTCGCTGACTTCCGAAGACTGCTCCCGTGAGTTGGCCGCGTCAACCATCAATAGCCGGTTACGGAAAAATGTGATCACCGGGAGGTTACGTCGAGGTCAGTTTCCGCACAGTTTTGTCAGGAGCATGTTCGGCCTTTGTTCTTTCCGCTTGCCCCTTCGCGCGAAAGACGGTTAAACGACTTCTGTCGGGAGTTGTGGCGTCTCTCGACGTGGCGGCAAAAAGACCTACATAGGGGATGGCTGGGAAAACCCGCCAATCCCACGAATTCCAGATCTGAGGCGGCGACCGGCGATGGCCGACCATAAATTCCTTTCCATTCGCGGGGCGCGCGAACACAATCTGAAGAACGTCGATCTCGACCTGCCGCGTGACAGCCTGATCGTCATGACCGGCCTGTCGGGCTCCGGCAAATCGTCGCTGGCCTTCGACACCATCTATGCCGAAGGCCAGCGCCGCTATGTCGAGAGCCTCTCGGCCTATGCACGGCAATTCCTCGAAATGATGCAGAAGCCCGACGTCGACCAGATCGACGGCCTGTCGCCGGCCATTTCCATCGAGCAGAAGACCACGTCGAAGAACCCGCGTTCGACGGTCGGCACCGTCACCGAAATCTACGACTATATGCGGCTTCTGTTTGCCCGTGTCGGCGTGCCCTATTCGCCGGCCACCGGCCTGCCGATCGAGAGCCAGACGGTCAGCCAGATGGTCGACCGGGTACTCGCGGTCGAGGAAGGCACGCGCCTGTTCCTGCTGGCGCCCATCGTGCGCGGACGCAAGGGCGAGTACCGCAAGGAACTGCTGGAGTTGCAGAAGAAAGGGTTCCAGCGCGTCAAGGTCGACGGCGTCTTCTATGAAATCGCCGACGTTCCAGCGCTGGACAAGAAATACAAGCACGACATCGACGTTGTCGTCGACCGCATCGTCGTGCGCGGCGACCTTGCCACGCGTCTCGCCGACTCCATCGAGACGGCGCTGAAGCTGGCCGAAGGGCTGGCGGTGGCCGAGTTCGCCGACAAGCCGCTCGACGCCAGCCAGACCGGCGAGGATTCGGTCAACAAGTCGAAGAACGAGACGCATGAACGCATCCTGTTCTCGGAAAAGTTCGCTTGCCCGGTGTCCGGCTTCACCATTCCGGAAATCGAGCCCAGGCTGTTCTCCTTCAACAACCCGTTCGGCGCCTGCCCGACCTGTGACGGTCTCGGCAGCCAGCGCGCCATCGACCCCAACCTCGTGGTGCCCGACGAAAACGTGTCGCTGCGCGACGGCGCCGTCAGCCCATGGGCGAAATCGACCTCGCCCTATTACTCGCAGACGCTCGAGGCGTTGGGCAAGGCGTACGACTTCAAGCTCGGCGACAAGTTCAAGGATCTTTCCGCGCAAGCGCAGGAGGCGATCCTGCGCGGCACCGGCGAGCGCGAGATCACCTTCCAGTATGATGACGGCCTGCGTTCCTACAAGACCACCAAGACTTTTGAAGGCGTCATCCCCAATCTCGAACGGCGTTGGAAAGAGACCGAATCCGCCTGGATGCGCGAAGAAATCGAGCGCTTCATGTCGGCGACGCCCTGCCCGGTCTGCAAGGGCTACCGGCTGAAGCCCGAAGCGCTGGCGGTGAAAATTGCCGGCAAGCACATTGGCGAGGTGACGGAACAGTCGATCCGCAACGCCGACAAATGGTTCACCGACCTGCCGGCGCAGCTCAACGACAAGCAGAACGAGATCGCTGTCCGCGTGTTGAAGGAAATCCGCGAGCGCCTGCGCTTCCTCAACGATGTCGGGCTCGATTATCTCACTTTGTCGCGCAATTCCGGCACGCTGTCGGGCGGCGAAAGCCAGCGCATCCGGCTGGCCTCGCAGATCGGCTCTGGGCTGACCGGTGTGCTTTATGTGCTGGACGAGCCGTCGATCGGCCTGCACCAGCGCGACAACACGCGGCTGCTCGACACGCTCAAGCATCTGCGCGACATCGGCAACACGGTGATCGTCGTCGAGCATGACGAGGACGCCATCCTGCATGCCGACTATGTCGTCGATATGGGCCCCGCCGCTGGCATCCATGGCGGCGAGATCATCGCCCAGGGCACGCCCCAGCAGGTGATGGCCAACCCCAATTCGATCACCGGCAAATATCTGTCGGGCGCACTCGAAGTGGCAACGCCTGGCGTGCGCCGCGAAGCCAAGAAGAACCGGCGGCTGAAGATCGTCGGCGCGCGCGGCAACAATCTGAAGAACGTCACCGCCGAAATCCCGCTCGGCACGTTCACCGCCGTCACCGGCGTGTCCGGCGGCGGCAAGTCGACCTTCCTGATCGAGACACTGTTCAAGGCGGCCTCGCGCCGCATCATGGGCTCGCGCGAGCATCCGGCCGAGCATGACCGCATCGAGGGGCTGGAATTCCTCGACAAGGTCATCGACATAGACCAGTCGCCGATTGGGCGGACCCCGCGTTCGAACCCCGCCACCTACACCGGCGCCTTCACGCCGATCCGTGACTGGTTCGCGGGTCTTCCCGAAGCGAAGGCGCGCGGCTATCAGCCGGGACGTTTCTCCTTCAACGTCAAGGGCGGCCGCTGCGAGGCCTGCCAGGGCGACGGTGTCATCAAGATCGAGATGCACTTTTTGCCCGACGTCTACGTCACCTGCGACGTCTGCCACGGCAAGCGCTACAACAGAGAGACGCTCGACGTCCTGTTCAAGGGCAAGTCGATCGCCGACGTGCTCGACATGACCGTCGAGGAAGGCGTCGACTTCTTCGCCGCCGTGCCTGGCGTGCGCGACAAGCTGGAGACACTGAAGCAGGTCGGGCTGGGCTACATCCACATCGGCCAGCAGGCGACGACGCTGTCCGGCGGCGAGGCGCAGCGCATCAAGCTGGCCAAAGAACTGTCGCGCAAGGCAACCGGCAAGACGCTCTACATCCTCGATGAGCCGACCACCGGCCTGCACTTCCACGATGTCGCCAAATTGTTGGAAGTGCTGCACGAACTGGTCGACCAGGGCAACACCGTGGTCGTCATCGAGCACAATCTCGAAGTGATAAAAACCGCCGACTGGGTGCTCGACCTCGGGCCCGAAGGCGGTGATGGCGGCGGCGAACTGGTCGCCTCCGGCACTCCGGAAGCCATCGTGCGCGAGAAGCGCAGCTACACCGGCCAGTTCCTCAAGGAGCTTCTGGAGCGGCGCCCTGGAGGCAAGCGCGAAGCGGCGGAGTGATGACAGAGGATGGTCTCATCACGGTCCAGAGCCGCTTTGGCGTGACCGAAACCATCGACCGCCTAGCTGAGGTGGTCAAGCGCGCGGGACTGCTTGTGTTCGCGCGCATCGATCACCAAGCCGGCGCGCGCGATGTCGGCACCGCGCTGCGGCCGACGGAGCTTCTGATTTTCGGCAACCCGAAGGGCGGCACACCGCTGATGCAGGACCAACAGCTTGCCGGCATCGACCTGCCGGTGAAGGCGCTGGCCTGGGAGGATGAAGAAGGCAAGGTCTGGCTTTCCTACACTGACGTCCATTGGATCGCCGAACGCCACGATCTCCGTGACGCCAGCCGCGATGCCGTCGCCGCAATTGCCGCTGGCATGGAAAAGGTGATAGCGGCCGCTGCCGGAATGGATCAATCATGAGGCTCGCTGGCCCAGAAGATCTCGCCGCGATCGTGACGCTGACGCAAGCGGCCTATGCTCCCTACAACGCCATACTCGACGCGCCACCGATCCCCGTTACCGAGGATTATGCGCCCCGTATCGAGCGCGGCGAGGTCTGGCTACTTGAGAGCAGCAATGATCCCGCCGGGCTTATTGTCCTTGAACGACACGAAGACCACGCCATGATCTTCAGCGTCGCCGTCTCCCCTGCTTTTCAGGGCAAAAAACTCGGCATAGCACTGCTCAATCACGCGGATGAACAGGCGCGTCTGTGGGGTTTGCCGGAGGTGCGGCTCTACACCAACGCCAAGATGGAACGGAATATCGCGCTCTACGCCGCCTATGGCTACCGTGAAACGGGTCGCCGGCCCAATCCCTACCGGCCAGGGTGGATACTGGTCGACATGGCCAAACCCATCGACAGGCCCACCGCGGTCTGATCGCTTTTAGAAATCCGGGAGGACGACAATGAGCACATCGGGAACAATCCGCGCAGGCATGGGCGGCTGGACCTTCGAGCCCTGGGACACGTCCTTCTATCCCGAAAAACTGTCGAAGGCGAAGCAACTGCAATATGCCACACGGCAGGTGCCGAGCATCGAGGTCAACGGCACCTATTATTCGAGCTTCAAGGAGCCGACCTTCGTCAAATGGGCCAACGAGGCGCCGGACGGTTTCGTCTATTCGCTGAAAGGCAACCGCTTCGTCACCAACAGGCGCGTTCTCGGTGAAGCCGGTGAATCGATGATGCGTTTCCTGGGTTCCGGCGTTGCCGCGCTCGGCGACAAGCTCGGGCCGATCCTGTGGCAGTTCGCGCCGACGAAGAAGTTCGATCCGGACGATTTCGAAGCGTTTCTGAAGCTGCTGCCGGAAAAGCAGGACGGCGTCCCGCTGCGCCACGCGCTCGAAGTCCGCAACGACAGCTTCATCGTGCCGGAATTCGCCGCGCTCGCGCGCAAATACAAGGCGGCGATCGTCTATGCCGACCATGCCAAATATCCCGATATCGCCGATATCACCGGCGATTTCGTCTATGCGCGGCTGCAGACCGGCAGCGACGACAATCCCGATTGCTACACGCCAAAGGGCCTCGACGAATGGGCGGCGCGGGCAAAGATTTGGGCGAAAGGCGAGCAGCCGTCCGATCTGCGCCGCGCCGACCCTGCCACCGACGCCCCGGTTCAGCCGCGCGACGTGTTCGTCTACTTTATCACCGAGGGCAAGGTGCGTGCGCCGTTCGGGGCGATGGCGCTGATGAAGCGTGTGGCCGATTAAAATGGCAAGCTTGCACCGCGGCCATGTCTTTTGACGAGGCTTCGAGGTCGGGTGTTGCTGCGTGTTCGGAACCCGCGGGGCATCTTGACCGTTTTGCCTATCTAGCCAAGAGCCGGTTTCCATGGCCCGGGGCATTGGGCAAAAGCGAGGAGAGATGGCTATCATCCTCATCGGAGCGTTGCTGACCATAGCCGGCCTTGTGTACATGGCGGGCGCAGCCATCAGGCGCGGCCAATTGAGCGGCGGCTCGGCGCCTGCGGGCTCGACAGGTCCGACGCTTGAGCCACCCCGGCGTGGCCTTCGTTTCCTAGGCCTCTCGCAAGATTGGCCGGGCTTGCTGATGATGGGGGTCGGCATCCTCATGCTGTTGGCGGTGGCAATTCTCTGACACCCAGAAATCCTGGCATTCTCGGCCCGTCGTAACCTTATTGACACTTCCTTGCCGCATGAATGCGCCGACGCCAGGCCGCAGAGCTGGAACCGCCGCCGGCAGGGAAAGAGGGGCATGTCGCTCGACTACACTTCACTCCTACTGGCCGTCGGGTTCTCCGCCGCCTGCCTCAGCCTGACATTGTTCGGCATGTGGCTGACCGCCCGCTCGGAAAAATTCCTGCTGACATGGGCAATCAGCCTGGTGTTCGTGGTCGGCGATATTTTCATCTATGACGCCTATATCGACATGCCCGGGCGTCTGCTCGGCATCGCCACTTCAGCGTTCCTGCTGATCGGCTTTTCGGCCATGCTGGGTGCCGCCTATCAGTTCCGAACCGGCGGCTCGCCGTTGCCGCGGGCGCTGTGGGGTTGCGTTTCGTTGGCGATTGCGTTGCCTCCCATGGCTTTGGGCTATGATGGCCTCGACTTCATGTTCGAGAACATGCTCGCCGCCTTGCTGCTGTTCGCCACGGCATTCGAATATTGGCGAGGCCGCGATGAGGCACCCGCCCTGACGATCGGCATCACCGCGCTCTATTCGGCCACGGCCACATCCTTCGCGCTCTGCGCCATGGTTCTTGCCTGGGATGGCAAACTGGTTCTGGGACACGCACCAAGCAACTGGGCCGAGGAGCTCAGCCTCATCGTGGTTATCGCCAGCATGACAGGCATCGGCGCGCTTTCGCTTGCCCTTAACCAGGGGCGCCTGGCGAGGTACCACCACCGCAACGCCCTGACGGATCCCTTGACCGGCCTGCTCAACCGGCGCGCTCTGTTCGACATGCACGGCGACGTCCCGGTCGGTGCCTTTACCGCGGTGGTCGTCTTCGACCTCGACAACTTCAAGGCCATCAACGACGAATTCGGTCACGCGGCGGGCGATGAGGTGCTGAGGGTGTTCGCCAGGGAACTCGCCGGCAATCTTCGCCACACCGACGTCGCCGCGCGCATGGGCGGCGAAGAATTCGCACTGGTGCTGAAACGCACTCTGCCGGAAACGGTCGAGCAATCGGCAGAGCGAATCCGGGCCGTATTCGCGACGCGGCTGATAGAAACCGAAAGCGGTTTGCTCACCTGCACGGTCAGCGCCGGGTTTGCCTTTGGCAGCAAAGAAGGGCTCAGCTTCGACAAGGTGCTCAACGCCGCCGACAAGGCGCTCTACGATGCCAAGCGCGGAGGCCGCAACCGCGTGACCGCCTCTCCCTTCCGACGCGTGAGCTGATCACGCGCATGGTGAGGCTGTGATTGTTGGATAGCGAAGGCTGCCCTTAGGCCGCCATGACGATTTCATTGAAGGCATCGAGGTCGACATAGAAGACCTTGGTGATCTCCTCGATCAGATCGTCGTAATCGCAGCCCTGTGATCTCAGGATGTTGATGGCGGCGATGATGTCGACGCGTTCGGTAAGCCGCCGCTTCTGGTAGTCCTCGACGTAACGTTCCATGGCTGTCCCTTAGCCTGTGTGCCCAAACGCGTTTGAACGACAATCAGATCGGGAAGCTAGGAAGCCTTGCTTGCGCGGAACTTGCAGAACCTTCGCCGCGCCTCGATCTGCGATACCAGACTGATACGGAAGCGGCCGACTCACAAAGCCTGGAAAAGACTAGCATGCGATATTGCGTGTGCCAGAGACGCAGATGATGGACGGAAGAAATATTGGACTTGCCAAGGACTTCAAATCTTCAAATGAAGTTCAGCGCCGATTCTAGACCGTAAGGAATTTGCGAACATCAGCCCGGTCCAAATCTTCCGCTGGGCCGGTGTGGACGATCTGGCCGCGGTCCATGATGTTGACCTCGTCGGCGAGTTCTCGGCAGAAGTCCAGATACTGTTCGACCAGAAGTACCGCGATGCCGGCTTGGTCGCGCAGGTAGCGTATGGCGCGGCCGATATCCTTGATAACAGAGGGCTGGATGCCTTCGGTCGGCTCGTCGAGCACTAGCAGCTTCGGCCGCATCACCAGCGCCCTGCCGATGGCCAACTGCTGCTGTTGACCGCCGGAAAGATCTCCGCCACGGCGGCCAAGCATCTGCTTCAGCACCGGAAACAGTTCGAAGACGTGCGCCGGCACGTTGCGGTCGGCGCGCCTCAAGGGCGCGAAACCGGATTCGAGATTTTCCCGCACGCTGAGCAGCGGAAAGATCTCCCTGCCCTGCGGCACGAATGCGATGCCCGACCGGGCGCGGTCATACGCCGCGCTCCGGTCGAGCGCCTTCCCCTCGAAGGCAACACTTCCGCTCGTCAGCCGGTGATGGCCGACGATCGATCTCATCAAACTTGTCTTGCCGACGCCGTTGCGGCCGAGCACGCAGGTGATCTTGCCCGCACCCGCCTTCAGCGACACGCCGCGCAGCGCCTGGGCGGCGCCGTAATGGAGCGTGGCATTGGAAACTTCGAGCATGTCAGCGCCTTCTCCAGAAGCGAAGAAACGACATGTCGAAGTGATGGAATTGCACCCGCCAGACCATATTCATCTCCCCAGATAGACTTCGACGACGCGCTCGTCGGCCGAGACGAAATCGAGCGTCCCTTCCGAGAGCACCGAGCCTTCATGCAGGCAGGTGACCTTCACGCCGAGCTCGCGGACGAAATTCATGTCGTGCTCGACGACAATGACCGAGTGGTCGCGGGCGATATCCCTGAGCAGCCGTGCGGTTTCCTCGGTTTCGGCATCGGTCATGCCGGCGACCGGCTCGTCGACCAGAAGCAGTTTCGGGTCTTGCGCCAGCAGCATGCCGATCTCGAGCCACTGCTTCTGGCCGTGGCTGAGATTGGCGGCGAGCTCGCGGCGCTTGTCGCCTAACCGAATAATACCAAGGATGTCATCGATCTGCCGCGCCTCGGCGGCCGATTGGCGGTGGAACAGCGCCGGGAAGATCGAACGCGGCCCCTTCAGCGCCAGCATCAGGTTTTCTTCGATCGTGTGGCTTTCGAAGACGGTCGGCTTCTGGAATTTGCGGCCGATGCCCATCATGGCGATCTCGGCTTCGTCATGCCTGGTGAGGTCCACCTGGCCGTCGAAGAACACTTCGCCTTCATCCGGCCTCGTCTTGCCGGTGACGATGTCCATCATCGTCGTCTTTCCGGCGCCGTTGGGGCCGATGATGGCGCGCATCTCGCCCTTGTCGAGCACCAGCGACAGATTGTTGATGGCGCGAAAGCCGTCGAAGGAGACCGAGACGCCGTCGAGATAGAGGATGGTGTTGGATTTGCTCATGGTCGCTTACTCCGCCGCCTGCGGTTCGGAGTCGGACCAGGACCATTCGCCCGGATTTCGCGCCGGCGAGCGAGCGGGCTTCGACGTCGCGGACGCGGTCCCAACCTCGGTGCCGGCTTCTTCAGCGAGGGAAGCCGCGCGCAACGCCCTGGCATTGCCGCGCCAACTGTCCCACATGCCGATGATGCCCTTGGGCAAGAGCAAGGTGACGGCGACGAACAGGCCGCCGAGCGCGAACAACCAGAATTCCGGCAGCACGCCGGTGAACCAGGATTTCCCGGCATTGACCAGCAGCGCGCCGATGATCGGCCCGACAATTGTGCCGCGCCCGCCGACGGCCGCCCAGATTACGACCTCGATCGAATTGGACGGCTCGAACTCGCCGGGATTGATGATGCCTACCTGCGGCACATAGAGCGCGCCGGCAATGCCGGCCATGACGGCCGAGACGGTGAAGGCAAACAGTTTTACGTTCTCCGCCCGCCAGCCGAGGAAGCGCGTGCGGCTTTCAGCGTCGCGCACGGCCATCAGGAGCTTGCCGTATTTGGAGCCGACGATCGCCCAGGTGATGAAGACGGCGAGTGCGAGCATGATGGCGCTGGCCGCGAACAGTGCCGAACGGGTCGCATCGGCTTGCACATTGAAGCCGAGAATATCCTTGAAATCGGTCAGGCCGTTGTTGCCGCCGAAACCCATGTCATTGCGAAAGAAGGCGAGCAGCAGCGCATAGGTCATCGCCTGAGTGATGATCGAGAGGTAGACGCCGGTGACACGGCTTCGGAAGGCGAACCAGCCGAAGATGAAGGCAAGCAGACCGGGCACTGCCAGGACCATGAGGCCGGCGAACCAGAAATGGTCGAAGCCGGTCCAGAACCAGGGCAGCTCCTTGTAGTTCAGGAACACCATGAAATCGGGCAGGATCGGATTGCCGTAGACGCCGCGCGAGCCGATTTGACGCATCAGATACATCCCCATCGCATAGCCGCCGAGCGCGAAGAAGGCGCCGTGGCCGAGCGAAAGGATGCCGCAATAGCCCCAGACCAGGTCGAGCGAGAGCGCCAGCAGCGCGTAGCAGAGATATTTGCCGGTCAGCGCCACGATGTAGGACGGCACGTAGAAAGCGCTGGTCGGCGAGACGGCCAGGTTGAGCAGCGGCACGATGACGGCCACCGCCAGCAGGACGAAAATGGTGATGGCAAGGCGGCGGTCGGCACCCGCGGCGAAGAAGCGTCCTGACATCATGCTTCCACCGCCCTGCCCTTGAGCGCGAACAGGCCGCGCGGGCGCTTCTGGATGAACAGGATGATCAGCACCAGCACGACAATCTTTCCGAGGACGGCGCCGGCATAAGGCTCGAGAACCTTGTTGACGATGCCGAGCGAAAAGGCGCCGACCAGCGTACCCCAGAGATTGCCGACACCGCCGAAGACGACGACCATGAAGCTGTCGATGATGTAGCCGCGGCCGAGATTGGGCGAGACATTGTCGATCTGGCTGAGCGCGACGCCGGCAATGCCGGCAATTCCCGATCCTAGCGCGAAAGTCAAAGCGTCGACCCACGGCGTCCTGATTCCCATCGAGGCGGCCATGCGCCGGTTGGCGGTGACGGCGCGCATCTGCAGGCCCCAGGGCGTGCGCTTCATCACGTAGAGCAACATGCCGAACACCGTGAGCGCGAACACCAGAATCCACAGACGGTTCCAGGTGATGGCCAGTTGCCCGATGTCGAAGGAGCCGGACATCCAGGACGGATTGCCGACCTCCTGGTTGGTCGGCCCGAAGATCGAGCGCACCGCCTGCTGCAGGATAAGCGAGACGCCCCAGGTCGCCAGCAGCGTCTCCAGCGGCCGCCCGTAGAGGAAGCGGATCACACCGCGCTCGATGATGAGACCGACGAAAGCCGCGACCAGGAAGGCAAGCGGCAGCGCTATCACCAGCGACCAGTCGAACAATCCGGGAAAGGATGTCCGGATCACCTGCTGGACGACGAAGGTCGTGTAGGCGCCAAGCATCACCATCTCGCCATGCGCCATGTTGATGACACCCATGACACCGAAGGTGATGGCAAGCCCGATCGCCGCCAGCAGCAGGACCGAACCCAGCGAAATCCCGTACCAGATGTTCTGGCCGGCATCCCACAAGGCCAGCGTCGAATTGATGCTGGCGATCGCCGCCGTCGCCGCGTCCTTGACCGCGCCCGACGCACTGGCTTCGACCGAGGTGAGCAGCGAAACCGCATCGCGGTCACCACGCGTACCGATCAAGGCGACTGCGGCGAGTTTGTCAGCCTCAGGCCTATCGGACACAAGCACCGAGGCCGCACGAGCCTGTTCGAGCAGGGCCTTGACGCCAGCCGCGGTCTCTTTGGCGATCGCCGTGTCGAGTGGCTCTATGTTCGCGGCATCGGGTGTTTTGAACATAGTGTCGGCCGCGGCCAGTCGTGCGGCCGAATCCTTGGCGCCAAGCGTCAACGTGCCCAGCGCGTCGCGGATGACGCGACGCAGCGTGTTGTTGACCTTGATCTTGGTGACGTCGTCCTTGGCAGCCTCGCCTGATGCGTCGCTGCCGAGCGGGTCGAAAAGCTGGATGCTTTCGCCGGCTTCCTTGCCGACGAAAACCAGGGAATCGGCCTTGCGGATATAGAGGTTGCCGTCGGCGAGTGCCGAGAGCGGCCTTTCGACCGTTGGATCGCCTGTGGCGGTTAGTTCATGCACCACTGCTCCGATGTCCGAAAAACCCTTGGCAGTAGCGAACTTGGCGATGGTGGCGCGCAGATCGGCTTCGCCTGCCCCCGACGACGACAGCATCGCCAGCAGGAACAGCAGCGTCAGGCCAATCGTGCGGATCAAGGTCATCGGCTTTTGTGGACCCTTGGAGGCTTGAAATTAGGCGTCCGGACTGTGGAGGAAAAACGGCCCGGACGCGCGCGGTCTTGGGCATGGGCCTGAGGGCCCAGCCCGGCAGACCTGGGAGGATCAGTTTGTGCCCTTGCCGCCGCATTTGCCCGTGGCAACGTTGAAGTTGCCGCAGGACAGAGGCTTGCGCCAATCGGAGATCAGGTCCTTGGAGTCCGGCAGATAGTCCGACCACTCGTCGCCCATCACCAGGCCCGGTGTGCGCGAAACCGTTTCGAACTGGCCGTCGGCCTGGATTTCGCCGATCAGCACCGGCTTGGTGATGTGGTGGTTCGGCATCATCGTCGCATAGCCACCGGTCAGGTTGGGCACCGAAACGCCGACCATGGCGTCGATCACCTTGTCCGGATCGGTGGTGCCGGCCTTCTCGACCGCCTTCACCCACATGTTGAAGCCGATATAATGGGCTTCCATCGGATCGTTGGTGGTGCGCTTGTCGTTCTTGATGAACTTGTGCCAGTCGGCGATGAACTTCTTGTTCTCGGGCGTATCGATGCTCTCGAAGTAGTTCCAGGCGGCAAGATGGCCGACCAGGGGTGCGGTGTCGAGACCGGCCAGCTCTTCCTCGCCGACCGAGAAGGCCATGACCGGGATGTCCTCGGCCTTGATGCCCTGGTTACCGAGTTCCTTGTAGAATGGCACGTTGGCGTCGCCATTGACGGTCGAGACAACGGCCGTCTTCTTACCGGCCGAGCCGAACTTCTTGATCGCCGAAACCTCGGTCTGCCAGTCGGCGAAGCCGAACGGCGTATAGTTGACCATGATGTCTTCGGCAGCGACGCCCTTCGACTTCAGGTAGGCTTCGAGGATCTTGTTGGTGGTGCGTGGATAGACGTAGTCGGTTCCTTCGAGCACCCAGCGCTTCACCGAGCCGCCATCCTCGCTCATCAGGTAGTCGACAGCTGGAATCGCCTGCTGGTTCGGCGCGGCACCCGTGTAGAACACGTTGCGTTCGCTCTCCTCGCCCTCATACTGGACGGGATAGAACAGGATATTGTCCAGTTCCGAGAATACTGGCAGCACCGATTTGCGCGACACCGAGGTCCAGCAGCCAAACACCGCCGCGACCTTGTCCTTCGAGATGAGCTCGCGCGCCTTTTCGGCGAACAGGGGCCAGTTGGATGCCGGATCGACCACGACAGCTTCGAGCTTCTTGCCGAGCAGGCCGCCCTTGGCGTTCTGCTCGTCGATGAGCATCAGCATGGCGTCCTTCAGCGTCGTTTCCGAGATCGCCATCGTGCCCGACAGCGAATGGAGAATGCCGACCTTGATCGTGTCGTCGGCAGCCTTGGCCGGAGCGGCCATCAGACCGGCGGCAACCACGCTCGCCGAGAACATTTTTGCTATTGTCGAGAAATTACCCCTCATTACGGAAGACTCCCAGGCTGGTTGATTGCACCGCGACAATGCAATGCAACCCCCATGCCAACCGCTGAAGGTATGCCGAAAATAGGGAAATATCACAACATTATCAGATGTTTGCTATATTAGCACGAACAGATAGAAGAGAACCGGTTGAAAATCGACTGAGGGAAAATTGCGCAGTGTAGAGCGCGTTTGCCTAATTTTAGCCCATTTTCTCCAAATGCCTATATTTTGGCCGCAGCACACGCGTCGCGGGCAACAAATGTTGCGGCGCGGCGCAAAAATAGGGCAAGCTTGTCGTTCAAGCGGACGGCATCATGACATCAGGCATCTCACGCATATTCATCGGCATATGGTCTCTGGCGGCGGCAACCGCAGCGGCGCGGGCCGACTTCAGCGACGGCAAGATGCCCGATGGCACCTATCACTGCGAAGTCTACCTGCTCGGCCTGTTCCTCAATCTCGGCGACATCACCATCAAGGGAAATGTCTACACGGGGCCCGTCACCTTCGGTACCGCCAAACAGGCTTACAATTACCAGATGGACGCAAACGGTGTGATCTCGTGGCTGGGCCCGCTGGGCGGCTACACCACTGGCGGCAACGCGCTCTCGATGACCCAGGCAACGCTCGACGGCCAGAGCCCGCCCTCCTTCGACATCATCATGAAGCAGCCCGATGGCGCCTTCACCGCCTCGACCTGCACCCGGGGAGGCACACAATAGGCCCTCGCCGCCGTTGGGGGGCCCCAGCGGTCTGCACGTCTTCGCGGCCACCGGCCATCCATGGAGGAGGTGCTGAAGCGCGGGGCCGCCTAGCGCCCTTGCGTGGCAATTTCGAGCGCCAGGCGGCTCATGTCGGTGAAAAGCTCCTGGCGTTCGGAATAGTCGGCCTGTTCGCCTGTGATGAGATTGTCGACGACGGTCAGCAGCGACAATGCCCTCGCGCCGAAATGCGCCGAGATGCGATAGAGAGCGCTGGTTTCCATGTCTACGGCCAGCGCTCCGAGCGCCTTTGCATCGGCATAGCGGGCGGGCGCTTCAGGACGGTAGAATATGTCGGTGCAGGCTGTCAGGCCGGCGTGGTGGTCGATGCCGAGTTCGGTTGCCTTGGCCAATGCGCAAGCGAGCAGCGCTGGATCCGGGCCGACATCAGCTTCGTAAAGACCAAAGACCCTACCGCTCTCGGTGTCTTCAGGCCGTGCCGATTGCGAGATCACAAGGCTGCGCAGCTTTGCCTCGGCGCTCAGGGTACCGCAGGTACCGGTACGGATCAGTGTTCGGGCACCATAATAGTCAAGCAATTCATGCGCATAGATCAGGAACGACGAAACACCGATACCCGTCGCCTGAATGCTAAGGGGCTTGCCGCGAAACAGGCCGGTAAAACCAAGAGCGCCGCGTCGACGATTGACGCAGCGCGGCGCGTCCAGGAAAGTCTGCGCCATCCACTCCGCGCGCTGCGGGTCGCCCGGCAACAAAACCGTGTCGGCGTAGTCGCCCTTGTCTGCCTCGATGTGTGGCGTCAACAGCTGCTCCCCCAAGCCCGCCTGCCATACTGTCAATAATCATGGTGTTGTTACGGCGTTGTGCAAGGGCGCGGCATCAGAAATACCTAATGGATAGAATCTAACACTTGGTGCCCACGTCTGACCGCTGCAATGATTTCGCGGGTCCCGAGTTCAGAAGAATGGCCTCGACACCACGTAGCGGCTGATGGCGGTTTGGAGATCGACGATGCTTTTGAAGGCGCCGCGCTTGAGGCTTGTTGGATATTCCCTTTCATGCATTGCTGTTGCAACCACCGTTTGGCTTGCAGCTTGCGCCCCCGCACATGCTGGTGACACCAGCCTGCCTGCGAATGTAATTGACTTTGTCGGTCGTCGCGCCAGTTGTTTTGAATGGACCCAAAAGGCAATCGATCCCAAGCAAGCAGTGAAGGTCGATAAGATCATGCACTCGTTGAAATGTGCGGATATAAAGGGAGAGGAGCAGGCACTCCGGAGTAGCTATGCCGATAATCCGAGCGTCATAGCTGCCCTTAACGCAACTTGGATCAAGACCGTCCGGCGAATACCGGTCCGGCCCGCGACAGGCACTCTTCCGTCAGGTCCGAACCACTAGGATTCAAGCACATCCTTCACGATCGTGGCCAGTTGCTTGAGCGAGAACGGCTTTGGCAGGAAGCCGAAATGCGCCTCCGCCGGCAGGTTCCTGGCGAATGCGTCCTCGGCATAGCCGGAGACGAAGACGAACTTGATGTCCGGCTGGCGTTTGCGCAATTCACCGAGCAGCGTCGGCCCGTCCATTTCCGGCATCACCACGTCGGAAACAACGATATCGACCTTGCCGCCGAGCGCTTCGAACACTTCCAGCGCCTCGACGCCCGAGGACGCCTCGTGAACGGTGTAGCCGCGCGAGGTCAGTGCCCGCATGCCACCCATGCGAACCGCGTCCTCGTCCTCGACCAGCAGCACCGTGGCCGACCCGGACAGGTCCTTGGCATTGTCGACCGGTTTGGCCGGCGCCGTGGCCGGCGCTTCGCCGGGTTCAGCCGCGTTTTTCGCTTCAGCGATGTGACGTGGCAGGAAGATGCGGAAAGTCGACCCCTTGCCGAGTTCGGAATCACAGAAAATGAAGCCGCCGGTCTGCTTGATGATGCCGTAAACCATGGACAGGCCAAGGCCCGTGCCCTTGCCGACCTCCTTGGTGGTGAAGAACGGCTCGAAGATCTTCTTCAGCACGTCGGGCGCGATGCCGCTGCCGGTATCCTCGACTTCGACCACCACATAGTCGGCCGCGGTGAGTTCGCGATAGGCAAAGTTCTTGCACTCCTCGGCGGTCACGTTGCGGGTGCGCACCGTGAGATCGCCGCCGGTCGGCATCGCGTCGCGCGCGTTGACCGCCAGGTTAACCACCACTTGCTCGAACTGGCCGATATCGACCTTGACCGGCCACAGGTCGCGGCCGTGGTCGACCTTGAGCTTGATGTCGTTGCCGACCAGCCGGGCAAGCAGCATCCTGAGATCGGCGAGTACGTCGGTGAGGTTCAGCACTTCCGGCCGCAGCGTCTGCTTGCGCGAGAAGGCCAGCAACTGTCGCACCAGGGAGGCCGCGCGATTGGCGTTCTGCTTGATGTTCATGATGTCTGGGAAGGACGGATCCGACGGCCGGTGATTGGTCAACAGCAGATCCGATGCCATGATGATGGCGGTCAGCACATTGTTGAAGTCGTGTGCGATGCCACCGGCGAGCTGGCCGACGGCCTGCATCTTCTGGCTTTGCGCCATCTGCCCTTCGAGCGCCTTCTGCTCGGTCGTCTCGACGGCGTAGACGATGGCCGATTCCTCGGCTCCTTCGCCGCCGGTGCCGTCGGCGACGGCGTTGACGTAGAAACGGATGTGCCGCTCTTCATTGCCGGGCAGCACGGTGTCGATCGGTTCGATGTCGGCCTGCCGCTGCCGGGCTTTCTCGAACGCGGCTGCAAAGGCCGGCCGGTCGCGGTCATGGATCACCGTGTCGAGCCGCACGCGGCGATCCACGGCATCGCGGTCGACGACCGAGGAAAACAGCGAAAGAAAAGGTGCGTTGGTGCGCAGGATGCGCCCGCTGGCATCGACACCGGCGATCGCCATTGGTGTCGAATTGAAGAAGCGGGTGAAGCGCACTTCCGAAGCGCGCAGATCGGCCGAGGCATCCTCGCCTTGCGTGCGGTTGAGCACGATGGTGCGTGTTGGGCCGCCGACGCCCTCCCGGCTGGCCGAAACGCGATGCATGAAGCGTACCGGCAGCGCCTCGCCGGTCATCGTCGTCAAGTCGAGATCGATGACCGCATTGCGCGTCGTGCCGGGATCCGCCTTGACGGAGCGCACCAGCGCCATGCCGTCGCCGGCAACGATATCTGGCAAGGTGACGGCGCCAGGCGTGAAGCTGGCAAGGTCGATGCCCAGCCATCCGGCAAGCGTGGCATTGATATAGGTGACGCGGCCGTCCTGGTCGGCCGAAAAGAAACCGGCCGGTGCGTGGTCGAGGTGATCGATGGCCTTCTGCAGATCGAGGAAGAAACGCTCCTGCTCGGCCCGCTCCTGCGAAATATCGGCGAGCTGCCAGGCCAGCATCGGCAGCCGCTGGCCCGGGACGCTGAACGTGCGGGCGCGTGCCCGATACCAGCGGGCGCCCGGTTCAGCGCCGGGCCGGATCGATTGCGCGAGCCGGAACTCGCCGTCGCCCGGCTGCCCGTCACGCAGGCCGGACGCCAGCCGGTAGATGGTCACCGAGGCTTCGGGGATATCGGAGAGCAATCCTTCGACCGTCTTCAGGTCTGCGGCCGAGGAGGCCCCGGTCATATCGGCATAGGCCCGGTTGGCGTAGACGACGCGGCCTTTGGTGTCCGTGACCAGCAGGCCCTGTGACATCGAGTCGACGAAAGCCTTGGACAGTTCGTCGCCCGTCGAGCGCGGTGTGATCTGCACGAAGCCGATCGCGGTCGCGAACAGGAAGCCGACGCCGATCATCGCCAGCACGCCGAGCATGCCGAGCAGGAAGGGATCGCCGAGGCGCTCCCGGAAAAGGCCGAAGACGATTGCCGCTCCCGTCAGAACGACGATGAAGATGATAAGCCGGGTGACCGCGCCCGGTCGCGTATTCTGGTCGACGATCGGTACCGGATAGAAATCGCCGCGCGCTTCCTTGGCCATATGCCCCCTGCTCGTGAAATCCGAGTTTCCGACACCCGCCCCTAATGCATGTCGCCCAAAAGTGACTTCGGTTTCGCGAAAACGACATGCATGAAAAACAAGGACCTAAAGCGCGTCGCATGAATCTGCTTCAGCGCGACGCGCTTTAGCCGGTTGAATCACATTCTCCTAATCCGGAAAAGGCCTGGGCGGCAAATGTCAGATAAAAATGATGTCGGCCGGCCTTCCCTGTGTTTCAAGCTGTTCACGATGAGTGAAAGGCAACTTGCGGTGGCCAGTCGCAACGGTCTAGTGTCGCGTCACTTTCCAAAACCGATCAGGGGAAACCAATGCAGTGGCTGGATAGCGTAGCGGGTCCCGGTTATGCGGCGGCACTCCTGTGGACCTTCGCGGCGCTGATCCTGCTGGTCATCGTTCTCATCATCGTCAGGCTCGTGCGCAACCTGACCTTCGGCACGTTTGTCGCGGGGGGCCGCAACCGCAAGACGCGGCTCGCTGTCATGGACGCCACCGCCGTCGACAGCCATCGCCGACTGGTGCTGGTGCGACGCGACGACATCGAACATCTGCTCCTGATCGGCGGCCCGACCGACGTTGTTGTCGAACGCGACATCCGCCTCGCCGCGCCGCGTCGTCCTGCGTTGACCGGAGATGGCGGCCTGCAGCCTGTCCCGGCGGCCGCGAAGCCGCGGCCGCCGCAGCCCGCTCCCGCGCCTCCCAGACAAGCACCCGCTCCGCAGCCGGTGGCAGGACCCGCCCGCCAGCGCCCGGCAGCGCCGCCACCGGCCCCGGCTCCCACACCGAAACCAGCGGCGCAACCCTATCAGTCGACCAATGTCACGCCGCTGCCTGCCTATGGCTCCGCCAACGCCAATGCCGTCAGGCACGCGCCACCGCCGCCGCCGAGGCAGGACAGCATCGACGACACGCTGATGAAGGAACTCGAAGTTTCGCTAGACCAGCCCCAGTCCGGCGGGCCGGCCGACAAACCGGCAGCCAAGGCGCCGTCGCTCGACGATGAAATGACCAGGCTTTTGGGCGAACTCTCGAGCCAGAAGAGATGATTTGCGCCCGGGCCGCCTGCCAGTGAATTGAAGCAGTCGACGTTCAAGTGTGCGCCAACATCGAACAAAAATGGCCGGAGAACCGGCCATTTGGCAATCAATGCAGAGGCGATCTATCAGTCGTCGCGATAGACTTTTTCACGGCGCTCATGCCGCTCCTGCGCTTCGATCGACAAGGTAGCGATCGGGCGCGCGTCGAGCCGCTTCAACGCGATCGGCTCACCGGTCTCCTCGCAATAGCCATAAGTGCCTTCGTCGATGCGCTGCAGCGCCGAATCGATCTTTGAGATGAGCTTTCGCTGACGGTCACGGGCCCTGAGCTCGATGGCGCGGTCGGTTTCCGAAGAGGCGCGGTCGGCGAGGTCGGGATGGTTGGCGTTTTCCTGCTGCAGGATTTCGAGTGTTTCGCGCGCTTCGCGCAAGATGTCATTTTTCCAGGTGACGAGCTTCGAGCGGAAGTAGGATTTCTGCCGTTCGTTCATGAACGGCTCGTCTTCGGAGGGTACGTAATCGGCGGTAACGATGTCGTTCATTCGACTCACCCAACAGCCCCAAATTTGGCGCTTATATATTCGCCGCCAGACGCCTGCACAAGCGCAATCAACCGCCGACTCACGCAATTGTTAAAGTGTGTCTCCGGCCTTCGCCGGAGCGGGATAAATCTGTTTTGATGGCGAAAGTACGACGATGCTCGCCGATCGTCCTGCAAGTGATTCGCCGTGCCGAAGAACGCGCACCATTGTGCGCGAAGCTTTTCTCGTGGCTAATCGCGGCAGGACTTCGGCTTTTCGGGCTTCATTGGAGGTTGTGTGAGCAGGCTTTATCTGTTGCGACACGCCAAGGCCGGCTGGGCCTTGCCAGGCATGCGTGATTTCGATCGTCCACTCGACGCATCCGGCCGCGCCGATGCCGAAAAGATGGGGACCGCGATGCGATCCCGCTCCTATGTTCCGGACCTGACGCTGTGCTCCAACGCCAAACGCGCCAGGGAAACGCTCGAGGGTCTGGCCGGCCAGACCGACACAGGCAAGGTGCTGTTTTTCGACACGCTCTACAGCGAAGACGCGGCCGGCTATCTCCGGCTCGTCCGGGATCATGGCGGACCCGGGTCATTGCTGGTCATAGGCCACAACCCGATGACTGAGGATCTCGCCATGGCGGTTTCGGGCGATGGTGGCGAGACGGAGCGGGCAATGCTCAATCATGGCTTTCCGACCTCGGGGCTCGCCGTCGTCCGTTTCCCCGGCAATCTGGCGAAAGCGGCCCAGGGAGCGGGTTATCTCGAAGCGTTCCTGACACCTGCCGATCTCTGATGCCGATTTCCAGCACCATTTCAAAGCCTGGTTCCAGCGCCTATATCGGACGGACGCAAGTCCGAGAGAGCACATTTTGGCATCATCGCTGACCACCTTCACCGACGAGGCAAGAATTGCCCTCGACACTTTGTCGGGACGTGCCACCGGACTTTTTTCTCCATCGCTGCGTCTGGGTGTCACGGGTCTCTCCCGCGCGGGCAAGACCGTCTTCATCTCGGCCTTCGTCCACAATCTGATCCACGGCGGACGCCTGCCGCTCTTCGAGGCGCAAAAATCGGGGCGGATCGCGCGCGCCTTCCTCGAACAGCAGCCCGACGATGCCGTGCCGCGTTTTCAGTACGAGGACCACATCGCCGCTCTGGTCAACGATCGCGTCTGGCCGGACTCGACCCGCGCCATTTCGGAACTGCGGCTGACGATCGAATATGAATCGGCCTCCGGCTGGAACCGCATGTTTTCGTCAGGCAAACTGTCGGTCGACATTGTCGATTACCCCGGCGAATGGCTGCTCGACCTGCCGCTGCTCGGCAAATCCTTCGCCGATTTTTCGCGCGAAGCCCTCGAAATGGCCACGCTGCCAGTGCGCGAGGACCTTTCGCGGGCCTGGCGAGCGATCTCGGCGGAAATCGACCCGAATGCCGACGCCGACGAAATGACGGCACGCCGGCTGGCTGATAGCTTCGCCGCCTATCTCAGGGCATGCAAGCTCGACGAGCGGGCGCTTTCGACCCTGCCGCCCGGACGTTTCCTGATGCCCGGCGACCTCGAAGGCTCTCCCGCACTGACCTTCGCGCCGCTGGCGGGCCTCGGAGACAGGCGCGCGCGCAACGGCTCGCTGCACGCCATGATGGAACGGCGCTACGAGGCCTACAAGACGCATGTCGTCAAACCATTCTTCCGCGAGCATATCACGCGTCTGGACCGCCAGATCGTGCTCATCGACGCCATGCAGGCGCTGAACGCCGGGCCTGGTGCCATGGCCGACCTGGAGCGCGCCGTCACCGAGATCCTGAGCTGTTTCCGTCCTGGCCGGGGCAGCTTCCTCACCGACCTTTTCTCCCGGCGTATCGACCGCATCCTGGTCGCAGCGACCAAGGCCGATCATCTGCACCACGAAAGTCATGAGCGGCTGCAGGCCATCGTGCGGCGCCTGGCTGACCGCGCCGTGGCGCGGGCGAATTTCACCGGCGCCGATGTCGACGTGGTCGCCATGGCGGCGGTGCGCGCAACCCGCGAGGGTACCGTAAAGCAGGGCCGCGAGACATTGCCTGTTATCATCGGCACGCCGATCGCCGGCGAGAAGATCAATGGCGAAACATTCGATGGAAAGACGGAAACAGCTATATTTCCTGGTGATTTACCGGAAAACATTGATGCTGTTTTCGATCTTTCGGGGTCGGACCACAGGCAGGACTCCACGGACCCGGCAATCCGCTTCGTCCGGTTCCGTCCGCCGAAACTCGAACGCACAGCCGAAGGTGTCACGCTGTCGCTGCCGCATATCAGGCTCGACCGCGCCTTGCAGTTCCTGATCGGAGACCATCTGGCATGACCGCGCCCCGCAAACCGGCGGCATTCCGTATCGAGCCGGAAGCCGCGCCGAAACAAGACGCGCCGCAAGCGCGCCAGGCCGAACCGCCGCGCAAACCGCGCCCGATGAAGGCCGATGTGGCGCTGGTCATCCCGGCGGAGGTCGACGTTTTCGACGAACCGGACATTATTGCCGCCGAGCCACCGCCGGCGGTCGCCCCCAGAAGGCGCTCGGTTCTCGGCAGCATCTTTTTCGGCGCCTTCGGCGTGCTGGTTTCGCTGGCTGTCGGCCTGTGGACCGACCAGTTGATACACGATCTCTTTGCCCGCGCCGAATGGCTGGGCTGGCTGGCCGCCGGCATGGCGGCGATTGCGCTGCTGGCGCTTCTGGTGATCCTGATCCGCGAATTCCTGGCGATCGCCCGCCTCGCCGAAGTCGAAAAGCTGCAGAAGCGCGCGCTCAATGCCATCGCGCGTGACGATCCGAAGGCGGCACGCGCGGTGGTCGATGAACTGTCGGCCTTTGTCGCGGCCAAACCCGAGACCGCAGCTGGCCGGCGCGCGCTGGCCGAATTGCGCGGCGAGATCATCGACGGCGCCAATCTGGTGCGCCTGGCGGAAGCGGAAATCCTCGGTCCCCTCGATGTCAGGGCCAAGGTGATGATTCTCGAGGCCGCCAAGCGGGTCTCATTGGTGACGGCGGTGAGCCCGCGCGCGCTCGTCGATGTCGCCTATGTCGTCTTCGAGGCCGGGCGCCTCATCCGCCGGCTGTCGGAACTCTATGGCGGACGGCCCGGAACGCTGGGTTTCTTCCATCTGGCGCGCAGTGTGCTGGCGCATCTGGCGGTCACCGGCTCGATTGCCATCGGCGACAGCTTTGTCCAACAGATCGTCGGCCACGGCCTGGCGGCGCGCCTCTCGGCAAAGCTCGGCGAGGGCGTCGTCAACGGCATGATGACGGCGCGCATCGGCATCGCGGCGATGGAGACGGCGCGCCCCCTGCCCTTCAGCGCCGCCAAGCGCCCGGGACTGGGCGATTTTCTCGCCGCCCTGACATCGTTCGCGACCAAGAAAGACGCCGAAACAGCCGGCTCCGCCAAATAGCGTCCAGCTCTTTGGGACGGTGCTCGGATTGCGGTTTCGAAGGCTCCCGGTGACGAAGCATTAACCAATCTTCTTCATGGTCAAACCGGTTTCAAACAGTCTCGTTGTTGCCGGGTGTCGTCGATGAAAAGCGTAATTCTGTCCAGCATCCTGCCCCTGGCGGCGGCGATCGCAGCGGTCGCCGGTATTGCCTCCGGGGCCTGCGCCGGAGAGCCGGACAAGCAGTTTTTCCAGTCGGCCGAAGGCAAGTGGATCGGCCCCGGCGAGATCGTCGCCGGCAAGTACAAGGGCACGAAATTCAACTGCAGCTTCACCGGCGCCACCCCCGACGGCAAGATGGGCATGACGCTTGACGGCGGTTGCCGGGTCGGCATGTTCACCCAGCCGATGTCGGCCAAGATCGAGCGCAAGGGCCGCGACTACAAGGGTTCCTTCATGGGTGGCGCGGCCGGTGCCGGCCTCGATATCATCGGCGGCAATGTCGTCGACGCCCGCAAGGTCGTCTTCACCATCAACCGCAACCAACTGCGCGGCGTCATGCAGGCACGCATTCCCGACGACAATTCGATGACGGTGACGATCGCCGTGCGCGTTCAGGACCAGTTGGTGCCGGTCATCGGCATGAGTCTTAAGCGGGTCGATGCCGTCGAAGTCGGCTCCATCTCGCCGAACTGAGCGACGAAAATCGCTTCACACTTTCCTGGAATTGCTCGAATACACCCCAAAAAAACCAAAGAGGCGGCAGCCCATCGCCACCGCCTCCTTTGAAACAGTCGGGCGTCAGCCCTTGATCGCGGCGGTCACCTCGTCATACGCCTTGCAGGCGTCGGCCAGGGTCGTAGAGCCCTGATATTTGGTCGTCACCGCCTGGACCTTGGCGGTCAGGTCAGCCGCCTTGGAGGGATCCTTGGTGATCGCCTCCTGCAGCGCGGCGGCCATATCCTGCGCCTTCTTGGTCGCCATCTCGGTCGTGCATTCCGGCGCCTTCGAACAGGCGGAACCGGCAAGCACCGCCAGCCCGACGGCAACGAGCAAAAACTTCTTCATGTCAGTCATCTCCTCAAAAGGGTGGGACATGATCGCCGCTCACCCCCAATGGCCGAAGCCGAGCGTGCTTAGCCTTCGATTGCGGCAACAAGCAACGCGTTACCGACGTCAACTTGTGTAACGTGCATGCAACATTGCCAACGACCGGCTTCAGGCTACTGTGTCGGTGCGGCAAAGTTCAGCTGCGCGGTTGTAGCAGTGCCAAGACGGCCGTCGATGCGGCAAGGATGGCAGTCGCAGTCAAAGGCGCTGTCGGGCCATAAGTATCCACAACATAACCGCCGACAACCGCGCCGATGGTGATGGCGACCTGAAAGGACGCGACCATCAGGCTGCCCGCTGCTTCCAGCGCGTCCGGCGCCGCGCGAGACAGATTTGTCGGCAGCACCACCGGCGCCATGCCGAAGGCGAAGCCCCATAGCGTGGCGAAGCCAAAGGCAACGCCGATGTGCACGCCCCAAAGCACCAATGCCAGCGCCGCGAACGCCATCAATGCGGCCGTAACCACGAGAGCCACGTGGATATTGGCGTCGGCCATGCGGCCACCGGCAATATTGCCGACCACAGCCGCGATGCCAAATCCGAGCAACGCCAGGGCAATTGGCCCGGTCGCAAGGAGCGTCACGTGTTCGAGAAACGGACGTACATAGACCGAGCCGGCAAAATGCCCCGTCATCAGCAAAAGGATAGCAAGCATACCGAGTTGAATGCCACGTCGCCGTGTCAGCCGAAGGACGTCTGCAAGACTATTGCTTGCCGTTGCAGGCAAGGTCGGCAGGCTGAGTAACTGCAGCAGCATGGCAAGCAAGGCCAACCCCGCCGTCATGGCCATGGCGCTGCGCCAACCCAGCCAGTCGCTGATCAACGCGCCCATCGACGGTGCGGCGATTGTTGCGAGCGAGACGCCGAGGGTGACGATAGCCATGCCCCGCCCCGTCGCATTTGCGCCAACCAGCCTCGCCACGACGGCTACCGAAAGGGCCCAGAAAGCGCTGAGAGCGATCCCCAGCCCGGCCCGGCCCAACAATAACAGCCAGAAATTGGGCGCCAGCGCCGCAAGAATGTTGGAACCGACCGCCAAGGCCATGAGGCCGACAAGCACCGTCTTGCGGTTCAATCGGCCGATGAGGACATTGCTCAACATGGCCGTCAAGGCGCCGACGGAAGCGGTGGCGGTGACCACCTGCCCGGCCGTCCCCTCGCTGATGCCGAGATCGCGCGCCATCGGCGTCAACAGACCTGCCGGGAGGAATTCGGCGGACACCAACGCAAAGCTGGTGGCCGCCAACGAAAGGACCGCGAACCATGTGGTTGCGCTCCACGTGGTCGGCGCGGCGTCTATCGCCGCGTCTTCAAGCTGTAATGTTGTGTCAGTCACGGAAGGATCTCCAAAGTTTGGAGATCTTCATAAACAAGTCTTTTCGGATGATATGTATCTCAAAATCCGAAATTCATGTCTATTCGTCCGGGAATTGTGCGACGCACAACGCCCGGCGAGACATTAGTGATGCGCTTGAAGGCGCGAGCGAAGGATGCCTCGGAATCATAGCCCAAGCGGGTAGCAACCTCGGCCACCGACAAGCCGTTTTGCCCCAACAAATCGCGGGCAAGCTGCATGCGCAGACGGGCGAGATAGCGTGCCGCGCCTTCTCCCAATACGGCACTGAAGCGCTTCGCGAAAATCGAGCGAGATTGGCCTGCCAGGCCGGCGAGGCTTTCGAGCGTCCAGTTATGGCCGGGGTCTCTGTGCATGGCTGCCAGAGCGCGGCCAATATGGGGGTCGCGGATGGCCGCGAGCCATCCGGTGGTCGAAGCCCCCGTGCAATTGACCCAGCAGCGAATGAGCCGGGCTGTCAGCAAGTCCGCCATACGAGACAAGATGGTGGCGCTGCCCATCTGCGGTTGCGCGGCTTCCGCGGTCATAGCCGCCAGCAAAGGACCAACGATCGGGTCATTGCCGGCCACGTCGCAACCCCTGATGATGGGCGGCATCAACGTAATTAGCGGGTTTAGCGCACAGGCACTCAAGGCCATGGAGCCGCAGAAAAGGGTGCTTGTCGCGCCTGTGCCTTCCCGCACCACTTCACAGACGTTGCCCCCCAACTTGGTCACCTGGCAACGCTCGAGCGAGTCGCCCACGACGTCCGGCGCACTCGCCAGCCGATGGGCGATACCTTGCGGCAGCAGCACCAGATCGCCATCGCGCAACTCCTGCCAGCCTTGCGCTTCGGTATAAATCCAGCATGGACCCTGACCAACAAAGTGAAAACGAAGCAGCGATTGTTGCAGAAATTCTATGCTCCAAGGATGTCGGAGCTCGCAGCGACCATAATTGACTCCACTCAAGCGAAAGTCCTGTAGAACTTCGCTGAGCGCATCCATCGGGATGTGAGGCGGGGGACTCGGCCGGGACGAATAGTCAAGCATCGGGCTTATGTAGATACCAGTCGTCCGACAGGCAAGCGGAGACCGTTGTTCCACCAGGGGAACCGCTTCAACGGCACCTACCCGTCCTGGCAGGCTCCCCGCCCTTGCTTCCCCCTCCAACTGCATGCAAGGAGTGATGTCGGACACAGGGACAAGAGGCATGTCAGCGGAAACATCAGGCAGCGATCTCATTCAGGTGGTGGCTCTGCTGGCGGCGGGTGTGGTGGCCGTCCCGATCTTCAAGCGCATGGGTCTCGGTTCGATTCTCGGTTACCTGGCCGCCGGCGTGGTGATCGGCCCATTCGGCATCGGTGTCTTTTCTGAATCGGGAGCCATCCTCCACGTCGCCGAACTCGGCGTCGTCATGTTCCTGTTCATCATCGGCCTGGAAATGCAGCCGTCGCGGCTCTGGGGCCTGCGCCGCGAGATCTTTGGGCTTGGCGCGCTTCAAGTCGGGGTATGCGCCGTGCTGCTGACCGGTGTCGGCATGGCCGGAGGGTTTCCGATCGCGCAATCCTTCGTCGCCGGCGCCGGTTTCGTGCTGACCTCGACGGCCATTGTCATGCAGCTTCTTGAGGAACGCGGCGAAATCGCCTCGCCCAAGGGCCAACGCATCGTTTCCATCCTGCTGCTGGAGGATCTGGCGATCGTGCCTCTGCTCGCCCTGATCGCTTTCCTGGCGCCCGGCGGTGCCGATACCAGCCTGTCGGAGCGGCTGACCGAGGTCGGCATCGGCCTCGCCGCGATCGTGGGACTGGTGGTGGCGGGACGCTACCTGCTCAACCCCTTCTTCCGCATCCTGGCGGATGCCCGTGCGCGCGAAGTGATGACGGCCGCGGCTCTTCTGGTCGTACTCGGGTCGGCGCTCGCCATGCAGCTCAGCGGCCTGTCGATGGCGATGGGCGCGTTCCTGGCCGGCGTGCTGCTCTCGGAATCGACCTTTCGCCATCAACTCGAAGCCGACATCGAGCCGTTCCGCGGCATCCTGCTCGGCCTGTTCTTCCTTGCGGTCGGCATGTCGCTCGATCTACATGTGGTGGCCGCGAACTGGAAGCTGATCGCCACCTATGTCGTCGCCTACATGGTGATGAAGGCTTTCGGCATCTACATCGTCGCCCGCATTCTGAAATCAGGCCACCGCGAGGCGCTGGAACGCGCGATCTTCATGGCGCAAGGCGGTGAATTCGCTTTCGTGCTCTATTCCGCGGCCGCCGCCGTGGGTATCATCGATGGCCAGGCAAACGCGACGCTGACGGCGATCGTCATCATCTCCATGGTGCTGACGCCGCTGGCGATCATTGCCTTGCGCTATTTCACGCCGCGCGACGAGCAGTCGCTGGATGGCGTCGAAGTCGCCGACGGCCTGACCGGCAGCGTGCTGGTCATCGGCTTCGGCCGCTTCGGCCAGATCGCGAGCCAACCCCTGCTCTTGCGCGGCATCGACGTCTCGATCATCGACAACGATGTCGAGATGATCCAGGCGGCCGCCGATTTCGGCTTCAAGGTCTATTATGGCGACGGCACGCGGCTGGACATCCTGCACGCGGCCGGGGCCGGCCGCGCGCGGGCCGTGCTCATCTGTGTCGACAAGCCCGACGCCGCCATCCGGATCGCCGAACTCGTCAAGGCGGAGTTTCCCTTGCTTACGGTGCTGGCACGTGCGTTCGACCGCGGCACGGCACTGCAACTCATTCGCGCCGGCGTCGACTATCAGCTGCGCGAAACCTTCGAATCGGCGCTCGTCTTTGGTGGCTCGACCCTCGAGGCGCTGGGCGTCGATCCCGAAGACGTCGCCGAAACGATCGAGGACGTCAGGCGCCGCGACACGGCCCGGTTCGAGACCCAGCTCGCCGAAGGCATCCGCTCGGGACAGCGTTTCCTGAAAGGCAATATCGGCACGCCGATCCCGGCCCCGCTTTCCACTCCCCGCCGTCCCGGTCAGGCGCTCAACGAGGAAACGGCCGGCGTCCTGCATAAATCCGAACCAGCGAATTGAATTGGGGAATCTGGCAATGGAACTGGACAGCAGAGCCCTGTCGGTCACCAAATTCTGGCGCGACGCCGGCGAGGATGCGTGGTTCGAGAAGAACAACGCTTTCGATGCCGATTTCCGCGACGGCTTCCTCGACCTCCATTACGCCGCCGCGCGCCGTGAATACGACGACTGGTCAGGATATGCCGAAGGCTCGCTGGCGCTGATGATCCTGCTCGATCAGTTTCCGCGCAATTGCTTTCGCGGCACCGGCCATATGTATGCCACCGACCCGTTGGCGAAGCATTTTGCGCAAAAGGCGGTCGCTGCCGGCCATGATATCGTGCTGGAACCGGAGGTCCGAGTGTTCCTCTATTTGCCGTTCGAACATTCGGAAAACCTTGCCGACCAGGAACTGTCCGTCGAACTTCACACCGCCAGGGCCGAGTTCAATCTGAAATACGCGCTGGAACATCGTGACATCATCCAGCGCTTCGGCCGTTTCCCGCACCGCAACAGAATGCTCGGCCGCGAGACGACTGCTGAGGAAAAAGCGTTCCTGGATGACGGTGGTTTCTCCGGCTGATACCGCCGGTCTAGCGCAGCCACCAGTCGCGGCCTGATGGCAGCCGCTCGATGCCGGCCGCATCGACCGCGCCCAGGCGATCGACAACGCGTTTGCCGTCTACGGTAAGGTCCGGCGCGATCTCGGCCAGCGGCGCCAGCACGAAGGCGCGCTCCAGCATGCGCGGATGCGGCACTTCGAGGCCCGTTTCATGGATGATGCGGTCGCCGAACACCAGGATGTCGATGTCGATGAGGCGCGGCCCCCACCTCTCCTCGCGCACACGTTTGAGCTTTCGCTCGGCATCGAGGCAGAGGTCGAGCAATGTCCGCGGCGACAGCCGCGTCGACAATTCGGCGGCCGCGTTGAGGAAGTCCGGCTGGTCGAGCTTGCCCCAGGGCGGCGTCCGGTAGAGCGAAGAAACGGCGGCCACGTCAGTGTCGGTATCGGCGTCGAGCAGGCGCAACGCGGCCCCCATCGACTTGGCCGGATCACCGAGATTGCCGCCGAGGCTCAGATAGACGGTGTTACTCGGGCCAGACAACGGTCACCTCGACGTAATCGAGCACGCCAGGCACCGGAGCATTCGGCTTGCGAACGGTAACCTCGGCTTTGCGGATCTGGGGAAAGCGCCCGGTGAGAGCCTTTGCGACTTCCAGGGCCAAGGCCTCGATCAGGAAACGCCTGTGTCCAGTGATGATTTCCTCAATGACGGTGAAGGCGACGCCGTAATTGACGGTTTCCCCGATGGCGTCATCGACGAGCGCGCGTCCGGGCTCGACGGTGAGCGAGGCATCGACATAGAAGCGCTGACCGAGCGCTTCTTCCTCGTCCAGCACGCCGTGCCGGGCAAAGAAGGCGCAATTCTTCATGCGGATGACATACATGGCTCAGCGTTCCGATCCGGTTTCCCGCGCCAGCATAGCATCCGCCACGGCCAGCGCGTCCACGTTGATTGCGACATCATGGACGCGAAACAGATGCGCGCCATTGAGCCGGAGAATGACGCTGGTCGCCGCCGTCCCGGCTGCCCGGTCGGCTGCATCGCGACCGGTGACGGTGCCGATGAAGCGCTTTCGCGACGTACCGGCCATCAGTGGGAAGCCGAGTGCATCAAGCTCGGAAAACCGTGCCATCAGGTCGAGGTTTTCCTCAGCCGTCTCCTTGGCGAAACCAAAGCCGGGGTCGAGCACGATCTGGTCGTCGGCGACACCTTGCCCGCGCCCGATCTCCAGCGATTTCCCCAGGAACGCCAGCTGGTCCGCGATCACGTCGGGAAGCTTCTCGCGATCCCGGCCGGTATGCATGATGACGAGCCCGGCGCCGGTTTCGGCCGCCACTCGCGCAATGCCGGGCTCGCGCTGCAGACCCCAGACATCATTGACGATGTGCGCGCCGGCGGCCACGGCGAGCCGCGCTGTCTCCGCACGATAGGTGTCCACCGAGATCAGCATGTCGCCCGCACGCGCCAGCGCCTCGATCACCGGCAGGATACGGGCCTGCTCCTCGGTGGCCGAGATCGCGGCGGCGCCCGGCCGAGTGGATTCTCCGCCGACATCGATGATTGCGGCGCCTTCCCCGATCATGCGGCGCGCCTGGACCAGCGCGGTTTCGGGAGCATCAAACAGGCCGCCATCGGAGAAGCTGTCGGGCGTGACATTGAGGATGCCGACCACCACGGCCTTGCCGCCAAGCCCGAGATGGCGCCCATGCGCCAGCTGCCATCGCCCCGCCGTCATTGCGCATCAACCATGGGCTCATCAACCAAGAGGTCATCAACGATGTGTGATCCGCATCGGATCAGTTCCGTTGCGTCGGCAAAGGCCGTAAAGCAAGGTGACAGAAGAGGCAACATGATGACACGATCCCTGCTCTGCGCACTGCTGCTTACCGCCGCCGTTCCGGCGGATGCGGCCAATCTGGTGAAGACATACAGCTATTTCGCCATCGGCGGCAGAACGCTGGAGGATATCGAGCAGCAACTCGCCAAACACGGGCCGCAGGTCAAAAGCACGGGATCGCGCCACCCTGGCGCCACCCAGATGGCCTTCACGACACGCATCAGCTACGCTAGCCAGTCCGGCTCCTGCCGGATCGCCGACGCGGTCGTGACCGTCAAGGTCAAGGTGATCCTCCCCGAATGGCGCCGGCCGCGCAAAGCCGATGCCGACGTGCGGCTGTTCTGGGATACATTGTCGGCCGACATCAAGCGCCATGAAGACCGCCATGTCGAGATCGCCAAGAACCACGGCCGTGCACTCGAAGACGCGTTGAAGGCAAGCTATCCGCAGAAGGATTGCGATGCGGCAAAGGCCAAGGCCGCCAAGATCACGGCAGTTGAGCTTGCCAGACACGATCAGGATCAGCTGCGGTTTGACCTTGTCGAAGGCGCCAATTTCGAAAGCCGCATCCTGCGGCTGATGCGCTACCGGATGGAACGCATCGGAAGTGGCCAATTGCCGCCGCCGACCTGAATCTCCTCACCGCTTCCGTTGGTCTGGATGCAAGCCAACCGGGCGGAAGCGTAGTGCCAGTTTCGATTTTTTTCGAGCACTAGTCGAAATAGGCCTATACGGAACGACATATCCAGGGTTGCTACGCGCACAAGCTGGAAGCACGAGCATCACGATCGATCGCACCGCGGATGCACCAGACAGACCCGATGCGGCAGCGCAAAGCGCATGGACGAGAATTATGGACCAGGCTGTCGACAAGCAGGTCATCGCGGCGGCGAACGCGCCGCTGACCGAAAGCGAAAAGAACGCTATCATCGGCGGCGTCCTCCTGTCGATGCTGCTGGCAGCCCTTGACCAGACCATCGTCGCGCCCGCCATGCCGACCATCGGGCGCTCGCTCGGCCATGCCGAATACCTGCCATGGATCGTCACTGGTTACCTCTTGACCGCAACCGCCGTGGCACCGCTCTACGGCAAGATTTCCGACGTCCATGGACGGCGACCGACCGTCTATGCGGCAATCCTCATCTTTCTCGCCGGATCGCTGGTCAGCGCACTGGCCCCCAACATGTTCGTTCTTATCCTGGGGCGCGCGATCCAGGGGGCTGGTGGCGGCGGCCTCTTCGCGCTGACGCAGACCGTGGTCGGAGACCTTGTCCCGCCGCGCGAGCGCGCGCGCTATGCGGCGTGGTTCTCCGGCACCTGGGCCGTTGCCAGCGTCGCCGGGCCGCTGCTGGGCGGCACTTTTGCTGAACATCTGCACTGGTCCCTCATCTTCTGGATCAACATCCCGCTGGGCTTTGTTGCGATGGCGATCATCAACAAGCCGCTCAAGAAGCTGCCGATCGCGGCCAAGAATCACAGCATCGATGGTCTCGGCGCATTGCTGCTCATCGTCGCCACGGCGCTGTTGCTGCTGGCGCTGAACTGGGGCGGCAGCGCCTATCCCTGGTTATCGCCGGAAGTCATTGGCGTCCTGGCGTGCTCCGCGCTTTTCTGGGGCGCCTTTGCCCTGCGGCTGACGCGGGCGGGCGAACCGCTCATTTCGCTTGAGGTATTAAGCAACCCGATCGTCCTGGCCGGCACTCTGTCGATGTTCCTGCTCCAGGCCGCCAGCGTCGGCCTTGCCGTCTATCTGCCTGTCTATCTGCAATCGATACTTGGCCTGACGGCGAGCGAGTCGGGCATTGCAATGCTTGGCCTACTGCTTGGAACCGTGGGCGGCGCCGCGTCCAGCGGCCGCCTGATACCGCGCTTCACCCACTACAAGCGCATCGCCATGGTCGGCGTCATCTTCGCCATCCTTTGCATGGGCCTGCTGGCCTTTGTCGCCGGCCATTCATCGCTGCTTGTCGTCGAAGTCCTGACCATCTGTATCGGGCTGGGAACCGGTACGACGTTTCCGGTAACCACCGTATCCGTGCAGAACGCCGTCGACCGAATGCATCTCGGCGTAGCGACTGGGGTGCTTACCTTTCTGCGTTCGCTGGGCAGTGCATTGGGGGTCGCGATGCTCGGCGCCGTCGCTCTGGGCTTCGGATTGCCGCTGGCCGGTGAAGGCGTTGAGGTGGCCGGACATGTCGTATCGGCCGAACCCTTCGCGATGATCTTCCTCGTCGCGGCCGGCACTCTGGGACTGGGCCTCATCGCGCTGACCCTGATGCCCGAGAAAGAACTTCGAGGCCACGTCGACGATCCGGCGCCGATCCTGTCGGAATAATTAGCCCGAGACGCCGAGCTTCTTCTGCAGGCTGGTCGACGAAGTCGTGTACTGGAATACGATGCGTTCGCCAGGGCTGATGACGCGCTTGGCGGCCTGCGCCATCAGCGCCACCTCGTGGAAACCCGACAGGATCAGCTTCAGCTTGCCCGGATACGAGTTGATATCGCCCACCGCGAAAATGCCGGGCACCGATGTTTGGAACTTCTCGGTGTCGACCGGGATCAGGTTCTCGTGGAGATCGAGCCCCCATTCCGCGATCGGGCCGAGCTTCATGGTCAGTCCGAAGAACGGCAGCATGCGGGTACAAGGCACCTCGATGTCGCCATCCGGACCGCCCTTGATCGTGGCCGATGCCAGCTGGCCTTCGGCCCCGGTAAGTCCGGCCACCTGGCCGACCCTGAATTCCAGCTGCTTCATCTCCTGCATGGCGTACATCTTGTTGACGCTGTCGGGCGCCGCGCGAAACTCTGGCCGCCGATGAACGAGCGTCACGCTCTTTGCCACCGGCTGCAGGTTCAGCGTCCAGTCAAGCGCCGAATCGCCGCCGCCCACGATGACCAGGTCATGGCCGCGAAAATCCTCCATCCGGCGGACCGAATAGAAGACGCTCGTGCCCTCAAAGGCTTCGATGCCGGGAATTGGCGGGCGCTTCGGCTGGAATGAGCCGCCGCCGGCGGCAATCACCACCACCTTGGCCTCGAACACCTCGCTCTCGTCGGTGGTCACGCGAAAGCCGCCGTCGTCCAACTTTTCGAGACTGGAGACCATGCGGTTGTAGGTGAAGTCGGGCTTGAACGGCGCAACCTGCTCGAGCAGCTTGTCAACGAGCCCTTGCGCCGAGATCGAGGGCCAGCCGGGAATGTCGTAGATCGGCTTTTCCGGATAGAGTTCCGCGCATTGGCCGCCGGGCTTGTCGAGAATGTCGATCAGATGGCACTTCAGGTCCAACAGGCCGAGCTCGAATACCGCGAACAGGCCGACCGGCCCTGCCCCGACAATGAGGACGTCTGTGCTGATGATGCCGGTCATGATGCGCCTCGCTGCGAAAGTCCAGGCGAGACTGCATGACCGTTGGCCCGCTGCCAAGCGTCAGCGGGAAAAATCGCGATGTTGGATTTCAGCCCTGACGTTCGGGAACCCGCACGATCAGGCCGTCGAGAGCGTCGCGCACCTTGATCTGGCACGACAGGCGCGAGTTCGGCTGGACCTCATAGGCGAAGTCCAGCATGTCTTCTTCCATCGCCTCGGGCTCGCCGACTTCAGCCGTCCATGCCTCGTCGACATAGACATGGCAGGTCGCACAGGCGCAGGCGCCGCCGCACTCCGCCTCGATGCCCGGCACGGCGTTGCGGATGGCGTTTTCCATGACCGTCGAACCGTTTTCGGCATCCACGTCGAAATGTGTGCCGTCATGGGCGATGAAGGTCAGTTTGGTCATTTGTCACCTGAAGGGGAGTTTCGCCCGAGACGAAAGGGAATTTCGCCCGAGATAATCACTCCGGCAAACAAGTCAACTGCCGCGCGAAAGCGGCGCTCCGTGACGTTTTTGTCGCAAACCGGAATCAGCGACTGATGGCGGCGATGAAGTCGCGCACTTCGTCGATCAGCCCGCCGAGCCGCTTGAGGGTCTGGACATCCTCCGGCCGGCGCTCGATATCGGTGGCGCAATCGGCGATGGCGAAGGCGCCCACACCGCGGGCCGACCCTTTCAAGCCGTGAGCCAGCAGAAGCCGGTCCTTGATGTCGGCATCGACTATTTTGTCGCGCACCGATAGTGCCTGCTGTACAAATAGCGCCAGCACCTCTTGCTCGAGGGCGCGGTCGCCCATCGTTTGCCGGCCAAGGTGTGCCAAATCGACCGGCCGGGACTGCCTCGTTCCCGATACGTCGCCCCCGGGCATTGAGGAGGCAATGCCGCTTTCGCCACGCATGAACTCGACTCCATTTTCTTCGGCCGCCCTGAAAAACTAGGCGATTCCAGTGGACAACGGGTTAATGAATGGCCGGGAAAAATGTTGCGAAAGCGGCGCCCAAATCACGGTTGCGTTAACCTTATATTTAAAGTTTTACGTATCCCGCGGAATGCATGTTTTCTTTACCCCCCTGTGTCATTACGATACGAGGGTCCATTTTCAGCCTCCTGCGCGGGGGTAAGACAAACAGAATTATAAGCCCCCGCGGCAGCTAGTACAGGGTAGCGAAGGCATGGCGAAGAAACCAACGACGACCAGAAATCTCGACAGCGACGTAGCCAGGGAACTCGAAAAAGCACTCGATCTCGACTTGAGCGGCGATGCCGACAGCGGCGACCTCGATATCGCGGCTTCGATGGAAGATCTGGAAGCGCAGATATCCCAGGCCGCCGACGAGCTGGCACGCGAGGGACGCAATCAGCAGCCGGCGGCGCCCGTCGTCAATCAGGCTCAGGGCGCCAAGCCCGCGCCAATGGCCAAGCCGGCCGAACTTCGCCCGGTGGAGACGCGCAATGGTGGCCAGCCCGCTGGCTTCGCCCCAGCCAACGATGATCGCCAGAAAGATTACAAGACCCTTCTGCACAGCCTGAACAGGCGCGCCTCCAACACCATCTACTGGGTCATCGCCTTTGTCTCGCTCGCCTGGATCGCCGGCGCCGGCGGATTGGCCAACCTGCTTTTTGGACCGAGCATCTGGCGGATACGCACGCTGGACCAGTTCTTTGCCCGCCCCGAACTGATCGGCCTCGCCGTCGCGGCAATCGTGCCCGTCATCCTGTTCTGGGCGTTCGCGGCGATGATTCGCCGCGCCCAGGACATGCGCATCGCCGCGCAATCGATGACGGAAGTGGCCTTCCGCCTGACCGAGCCGGAAAACATGGCTCAGGATCGCGTCATGATGATCGGCCAGGCCGTCCGCCGCGAAGTGGCCGCAATGGGCGAAGGCATCGAACGCACCCTTGCCCGTGCCGTCGAACTGGAAACGCTGGTCCACAGCGAGGTCAACCAGATCGAGCGCTCCTATTCGGAAAACGAAACCCGGATCAGGTCGCTGGTCGACGGACTGGGCAGCGAACGCGAAGCGGTGGTCACCCATGCCGAACGCGTCCGCGCCTCGATCTCCGGCGCGCACGAGACGTTGCGCGATGAAATCGGCGCGGCAAGCGACATCATCCGCGACAGCATCCTCAATGCGTCGACCAAACTGTCGATGACGATCACCAATTCCGGCGACACGCTGATCGACCGCATCAACGAAAGCTCGATGTCGATCTTCGACTCCGTGGAGGGCCGCCTCGACAACATCACCGACCGGCTTTCAACCTCCGGCGAGGCTTTCGCCAGCCTGCTCGATACCCGTATCGCCAAGCTGACGGACACCACGGACGGCTTGACCCGTTCCTTGACCGACCTGCTCGACGACCGCACCACCGGCATGGTGTCGCTGCTCGGCGGCGCCGCACGCACCCTCAATTCCGAGTTCGAAGCCAGCCTCAACGGCATCGAGCGCACCTTGGCCGAACGGGGCCAGGCGCTGATCAGCGAGTTCCAGACCCGCGCAGAGGCGCTGGATACCGGCACCCAGAAGCTCAATGCCGCGCTTGAGGCCCGTGCCCGCCAGATCAACGAGACGCTGGTCGAGCGTGCGCGTGAAATCGCCCACACCTTCGCCGAGAGCAAGGACACGCTTTCGGCCATGATCGATCAGGGCAAGACCCAGATCGGCGCCGACATGGCCGACATCGTCACCTCGACCTCATCCATGCTCGAAGCGCGCGCCAGCGATTTCGCCGGCCGCATGGAGGCAGCCCGCCACGTCGTGTCGCGCTCCTTCGACGCCGACATTCAGCGGCTTGCCGATGCGCGCGTTGGTATCGAGGAAGCCGTCGAAAACCACAGCCGCAAGCTCTCCGAGAGCCGCGAGCGCATGGCGGCCGCCATGCACGCGGACCTGGAGAAATTCGCCGAGGGCCGCGCCGGCATCGATGCCGCCGTGACCAACCAGGTGCAGAAGCTGGCCGAAGGCCGCGGCCTGATAGCGCGTGCGCTCGAAGAAGACCTGCGCAAGGTCAATGAATCGCGCGCCGCCATCGATGCGTCGCTCGGCAGTCATCTCGAACGATTGGAAGAAGGCCGCAACCGGCTCTCTCTGGCTCTCAACGAAGACTCTGGTAAATTGGTGCAAGCTCGCACGATCATTGATGAAATGGTCGCCGGACATGTCGGAAAGCTGGCTGAAGGCCGCAACATCCTGTCGCGCGCCCTGGAAGCTGATCTCGGCAAACTGTCCGACAGCCGCGCCGACATAGACGGCCTTGTCGCCGGCCAGGTCGAGAAGATCGCCGAGGGCCGCGCGGTGCTCGCCAAGGCACTGGAAAACGATATTGCCGGCATCAAGAACCTCATCGAGGCGCATTCGGCAAAACTTGCCGAAGACCGCTCGCAGCTCGGCCGTTCGCTCGAAAGCGACCTGTCGGGCATACGCGGCCTGATCGACAGCCATTCCGGGCGTCTGGCAGAAGACCGCAGCCTGCTGTCGCAGACGCTTGAAGCCGACCTCGCCAAGCTGGCCGAAAGCCGTTCCAGCATCGACGGGCTGGTCGCCGGCCAGGTCGAGAAGCTGGCCGAGGGCCGCGACATCCTCAAGCGTGCGCTGGAATCCGACCTCAACACGATCAAGAACGTCATATCGAGCCAGTCGGACAAACTGGCCGAGGATCGCGGACAGCTCTCGCGCGTTCTGGAAGCCGATCTGCAGAATGTGAACAGCGTTATCGCCGATCACATGAACAGGCTGGTTCAGGATCGCTCGACCTTGTCGAAAGCGCTGGAGGACGATCTCGCCAAGCTGGCCGAAAGCCGCTCCAGCATCGACGGGCTGGTTGCCGGCCAGGTCGAGAAGCTGGCCGAAGGTCGCGACATTCTGCGCCGCGCATTGGAGGCCGACCTCAACACGGTCAGAAACTCCGTTGCCGACCAGTCCCAGAAACTGGTCGACGATCGCTCCCAGTTCGCCCGTGCGCTGGAGGCTGATCTCGAAACCGTCAACAGCCTTGTCAACAGCCATTCGGACCGGCTTGTCCAGGAGCGTTCGACACTCTCGAAGGCGCTTGAGGCCGACCTGCTGACCGTTAGCGGGCACGTCAACAATCACGCGGAACGGCTTGTCGAGGAGCGTTCGACCTTATCGAAGGCGCTGGAGGACGATCTTGCCAAGCTGGCCGAGAGCCGATCCAGCATCGATGGTCTGGTCGCCGGCCAGGTCGAGAAGCTCGCCGAGGGCCGCGACATTCTCAAGCGCGCTCTCGAAGCCGACCTGCAGAGGCTGGCCGAAAGCCGCGGCGATATCGACGACATCATCGCTGGACATGTCGGCAAGTTGTCCGAAGGCCGCAATATGCTCAGCCGCGCGCTGGAAGACGATCTTGGCAAGCTCGCCGAGACCCGCAAGGACGTCGATCGCTCGCTGTCCGGCCACATCGACCAGATCGCGGCCAGGAGCACGGACATTTCCGCCGCGATTGCTGCCGATGTCGACAAGATCGAGCAGGCGTTCAGCCGCCAGACCGGCATCATCGAGGAACGCGCCGGCACCATGGAGCGCGCGCTGTCGACTGGTGTCGATAACGTCCGCAACGTACTCGAGAAGAGCGCGGTCTTCGTCGCCGGCGCCTTGCGCGAAAAGGTCCTGGAAGTCACCAGCACGCTGCACGAGCAGGCCGGTGCCGCCTTCAGTGACGCCGATCGCAAGATCGCCGAGCGCGCCGAACAGACGTCCGCCGCCCTGCTGGCACGGGCCGAAGACATCGCCCGCACCTTCGAGGAGGCCGACCGTCGCCTGCACGCCCGGGCGGAAGATACGTCGAACGCCTTGCTCGCCCGCGCCGACGACACCTCCAGCTCGCTGCTGGCCCGCGCCCATGAAACCGCCGATCAGCTCGCCGCTCGCGCTGGCGAGATCGCAGGGACCTTCGACATGGCGGACCAGAAGCTCGCCGCCCGTGCCCAGGAGACCGCCGATCAGCTGGCCGCCCGCGCAAGCGAGATTGCCGGCACGTTCGACGCGGCCGACCAGAAGCTCGTCGCCCGGGCCGTGGAAACTGCGCAGTCGCTGGCCGCCCGCGCCGGCGACATCCTGCGCAACTTCGAAAGCGCCGACCAGCGGCTCGGCATGCGCATCGGCGAATCCGCCGAGGCGCTCGCCGCCCGCGCGTCGGACCTCGGCCGCATCTTCGATGCAGCCGACCAGCATTTGGTCTCGCGCATCGCAGAGGGTTCGGGCGCGCTGTCCAGCCGGGCGTCCGAAATCGCCCGCATCTTCGACGACGCCGACCAGCGCCTGGTTTCGCGCATCGCCGACAGCACCTCGACGATCGGCGAGCATGCGCAGACCATTGTCGGCGCCTTCGCAAGCACCGAACAGAGGGTTGCCGATCGCGCGCGCCAGACCGGCCAGGAACTGGCCGTGCATGCCCGCGAAATCGAGCAGGCGCTTGCCGGCGCCGACGAGCGTCTCGCGTCGAGCGCGGCGGCCGCCGCCGCCCGTGTCGAAGAGCAGATCGCCGGCGTCGAAAACCGGCTCGCCAACACTGCCGAGACGATGGGCCAGAGGCTCAACGAGCAGGTATCGACCGCCGAGGCGCAACTCGTATCGCGTGCCAACGTGATCGCGGAAACCTTCACCGCGGTCGGCCAGCATATCGGCCAGAGCACCAACGACGCCGCCAAGACGATCGGTGCCAACACCCGCGAGCTCAACACCATGCTCGCGGCGCGGTCCGCCGAGATGTCGAAGATCCTCGACGAAACCGCGCGGCCTTTGGTCGAGCGCTTCGCCCAGGGCGGCTCGGAACTGCAAAAGAGCATGGAAGAAGTCACCGAACGCGCGACCGAGAAGCTGCGTAGCGAGAATGCGACCCTGGTCAACGCGCTCGCCAACCGTACCGCCGAAACCTTGTCGGCGGTCGAAGGCGCCCGTTCTTCGCTATCCGACAGCGTCGCCGATCTCATCGGCCGCATGACCAAATCCAGCTCGCAGCTCGGTCAGCTGATCGAGCAGGCCGCGGTCAACCTCGGCGAGGTCGACCAACGTCTGACCGGCAGTACGCAAAGCTTCGCTGCGACCACCGAAAAGGCGGCACAGACCTTTGCCAGCTCGGCGCGTCTGGTCGATTCGAACACGACAAGGCTGACGGAACTGTCGTCGTCGACCTTGCGCGAAGTCGCCTCGATCGCCACCAAGTTCGACGAACACAGCCGTCTGCTCGCCGGCGCTTCCGACCTCCTGAGCTCGGCCCAGAGCAACCTCGAACACACGTTGGAAAGACAGTCGTCGCTTGAGGATCTCGCCGTCGGCCTGGTCAAGAAGTCGGAAGATCTCGAAAGGGTCATGCGTTCTTTCGAAAACCTCGTGGGCCAGACGCTGCAGAACGCCGAAGGCAAGACGCTGGAATCGGCCGACAAGATCCGCAACGCCATCACCGATGTCGTCGAGTCGGCAACCAAGCGCTTCGCCGATGCGACCGAGGAGATGCGGCGCACGGCGGGCTCGATCAAGAGCGAACTCGACCTCACCCGCGCCGAGCTCAAGAAAGGCGTCATCGAGATGCCGGAAGAGGCCAAGGAATCGACCTCGGCCATCCGCCGCGCCGTTTCCGAGCAGATCAACGCCTTGAAGGAGCTTTCGGATATCGTTGCGAAATCCGGTCGTGGTGGCGACTCCTCGGAACCGCGTCCCTTGCGCCCGGCGCCGCAGGCACCGGCGGCACGCGCCGCCGAGCCGCCCGGTCGTGCCCCGGCACAGCCGCAGGCGGATCTGCGCCCGCCACAGGCACCGCTGGGTGGCGCGGGACTGCGTGGCACGCTCGATCTGGAGCGTCCGGCGGAGGCGGCACCGCGCCAGCGTGCCGCCGACGCCACTGCCCGCGCGCCGCAAGGCGGTTGGGTGCGCGATCTGCTGACCGCCGCGTCGAACGATGCCGAGCTCAGGCCGGCGGCCCCCCAGGCGCCTGCGGAAGCACCGCGCCCGGCCCCTGCCCAGCGTTCGCCGCTGCATGTCGTGGAATCGCTGAACTCGCTGTCCGTCGATATCGCCCGGGCTATCGACCACGATGCCTCGATCGAGCTATGGAACCGCTATCGGCGTGGCGAGCGTGACGTGTTCACGCGCAGGCTTTACACGCTGAAAGGGCAGCAGACGTTCGACGAAATCCGCCGCAAATACCAGGCGGAGGCCGAATTCCGCGCCGCCGTCGACCGCTATTGCGACGATTTCGAGAAGCTGCTCAAGGATGTCTCGCGCAATGACCGCGACAACATCATGGCGCAGACCTATCTCACGTCGGACACCGGCAAGGTCTACACCATGCTGGCCCATGCCAGCGGCCGCCTGCACTAGGCGGTCGACAAGCCAAAACGAAAAAGGCGGGGGACTCCCGCCTTTTTTCTTGAAGGGACTGACGTCGCTATCCGGAAGACGCATCCGGGTTTTATCTCGTTTTCCGGAACCGGATCCTGAGTTGTGAAGACGACAATCATCTTCGACTGCGAGTTTCTCTGCCTTGAGGGCTCGCAACGCAGATTCTGGTGCGCGGCCCATGACCCCGATCCGGTCATCGCCCAGATCGGCGCGGCAAGGCTCGGCCTCGAAGGCGACTTCGCCGTGCTGGGCACGTACAACGCCTATATCAGGCCGACCGACCGATTTGGCGAGAGATACGGGCTCGATCCGTTCTTCACCCGACTGACCGGCATCACAGAAGAAATCATCGAAGCCGAGGGCATCGAGCTGGAAGATGCCCTTGCAGGCATCGATCGTTTCTCAGATGGGGCTCGGTTCTGGTCCTGGGGCAAGGACGAACTGAACATGATCGCCATCAGTTGCTATGTCGCGGGTATCAAGCCGCCCATCCCGGCCACCCGGTTCGATAACGCCGTCAAGCTGCTGATCGCGGCCGGCATGCCGATCGAGGATTTGGCAAGGACGCCGAGCAACAAACTTGCGGATTACTACGGCGTCGAACACCCGCCATTGCAGGGGCACGACGCGCTGGACGACGCGCTGTCCGTGACCTACACCCTGCAGCACCTGATGAAGACTGGAAAGCTGCGGCCGGACGCCTTCGAACGTCTGTAGCCCGAAAGAGTTTGGTTGAATCCCTGCGCGCCTGGCGCTCAGATCGCCGAATCCGTCCAGCGGACGATCTGCTTGGCGGCATCGCCGAAGGCTGCGTCGAGAGCGCCGACATAAGCGGGGTTGCCGCTGCCCGATACGGGCGCGGATGCGGTGAAGCTCTTGGAAGCCTTCACTTCGCCGTTGCGATCGTTGAGCAAGCGCACGAACAGGTCGACCTCGGCATGTTCGCCGCCATCGACGCGCACCTCGAAGGACCGAACCTCGACGATCACCTGATAGTCGATCGCCAGCCCCTCGCCCGGTTTGCCCACCCCGGCAAAGCTGCCCGAGCGCTGGAACGTCTCGGCCAACCGCGCCTGCACGACCAGCGGCAGGCGGTCAGCCCATTGCGCACCCTTCAGATATTGGATCGAGCGGTCGGAAGGTTTGATGACGATGTTCTGGCTGTCCAGCGCCTTCAGCGCTGAGGGCTGGGCGATCAGAATCTGTCGGCGGCTATGGCCATGCGCGTCGACCATTGGCGCCGACAGTTCGAACGTGTCGAGCGGTGCCGGCTTGCCGCCCAGCACCGCACAACCGGTAACCGTCAGGACAAGCAGCGCCGCGGCTGATTTCAACCCGCCCGTTCCAAGCCTACTCAACGTCACCCGTGATCCCCGTTGTCCCCGGATCGTAAGATCAACCCGCATTCACGAGCTATGTTCTTGCTGCGGGCCGGCGCCGAAGTCAACGCCGCGCCCTGCCGTCGAATTGCCGAACCTCGCCTTCGCCACCCGAAAGGATGCGCTGCGGATTGCGGCTGAGATCCGTCACCGCCTCCTCGATGCGATTGATCGAGCGACGGCTGTCCTGCACCAGCGCCTCGACATTCTGCAGCCCCTGGCCGGAGAAGCGCGCCAGATTGTCGGTAATGACCCCAAGGCGGGCGTTCAGCGTATCGGCGACCTGCTTGAAGGATTTCAGCGTATCCCTTGCGTCGGCCATCACGCCGTCGGCCTGGCCCGAGCCGAGCAGCTTGTCGACCTTGGCGAGGATACCGTCGACCCGCACCGAGGCGTCGTTAAGCCGTTGCGCCAGGTGCCTGGCGTCCTTGATTGTCTGGTCGATGTCGTCAGCCCGATTGGCTATCTTGCCGGTCACCTCCGCGATGTCGGCCGCCGCCTTGTTGGCGCTGTCGCTGGCCTTCTGGATGTTAGCCAGCGCTTCGCGCACCTGTGCCGGGTCGATGCCGTCGAGCACGCCATCGACCTTGGCCAACGTGCCTTGCGTCTGCTTGGCGAAGTCGTTGACCGATCCCACCGCCGTATCGACGTTCTTGATCACGCCGTCGAGCTGCCGCGAGGTTTCCTTGAGGTTGCCTGTCACCGTATCAACGTTGGAAACGATGCTCTTGATCTTGTCCTTATCGACGGCATTGAGCAGGCCTTCCGCCGCCTTCAGCGTGCCGTCGAGTTTTCCTGAAACGCCTTTCAGCTCGTCGGACAGCGCGCTGACGGCGGACAGGAATTTGTCGATGCCCTCGGAATTCCTGGCCAGTGCATCGGAAAATGTCTGCACATTGTGCACGGTCTGCGTCAGCGGCCCGCGGACATCCTTTGTGAAGCCTTCCAGCTCCGTCAGCACCTTGTCGGCGCGGGTGAAGATGTTCTGCGCCGTCTGCAGCAGATTGGTCACGGCCGAAGGGTTGGCGACGATCTCGGCGACCTTGCCTTCCTTTTCGGCCTGGTCGAGCAGCTTCACTTCCTTGGGATCGGCGCCCTTGAGCTCGATATTGGCCTGCCCGGTGAGGCCGGCGAGGCCGATATCGGCCTGCGTCGACTTGGTGATCGGCGTCATCCGGTCAATCTCGGTGTCGGCGATGGCAACAGTTGGATTGTCGACGTCGATATATACGCGCTTGACGTCACCAACCTTGACGCCGTTGAACAGCACGAAGCTGCCGCGGCCGAGACCGGAAGCCGAGCCCGGAATGCGCACCCGCAGCAGCGTCGTCTCGCCCCTGTCGCCGATCGCGGCCGTCCAATAGACGAAGCCGAAAGCCGCCAGGATCGCAACCAGCGTGAAAATGCCGACAATGACGTAGTTGGCTCTGGTTTCCATTGCTTCACTTATGGCTATGCACGTGCGGCAAGATCAAGTTGCCGGGCGCGTTTTCCGCGGAAATAGGATTTCACCCACGGTTCCTCGCTCTTCAGCATGTCGTCGATACTGCCTTCGACCAGCACCTTTTTCTTGCCGAGCACCGCCACGTGGTCGCAAGCGGTAAACAGCGTGTCGAGGTCGTGGGTCACCATGTAAACGGTCAGATCCATGGTGTCGCGCAGCTTGACGACGAGCTCGTCGAACTCGGCCGCGCTGATCGGATCGAGGCCCGACGTCGGCTCGTCGAGAAAGACGATGTCCGGATCAAGCGCCAGCGCCCTGGCAAGCGCGGCACGCTTGATCATGCCGCCGGAGAGCTCGGAGGGAAATTTCTGCGCCGCGTCCGGCGGCAGGCCGACCAGCTCGATCTTCAGCAGCGCCAGCTCGTCCATCAGCTTCCGGGGCAGGTCGAGATATTCGCGCATCGGCACCTGCACGTTCTCCATCACGGTCAGCGCCGAAAACAGCGCACCATGCTGGAACAGTACGCCAAGACGCATGTCGATGCGTAGCCGCTCGATATCGCTTGCCTTGTCGACGTCGACGCCAAACAGTTTGATTGTTCCCGACTGCTTGGGCATCAGCCCGAGAATGGTGCGCAACAGCACGGACTTGCCGGCGCCCGAGGCTCCGACGAACCCCAGTATCTCGCCGCGCGTGATGTCGAGCGACAGCTTGTCGAGGATCAGCTTGTCGTCAATGGCAACGGTGACGTCGTGCACCGAGAGGACGATTTCACTGTCGTCCACGCCCTTCACCTCTATCCCGTTGCCCTTCGCCATCTTGTCAGAACTCGATCGCTGCGTAGAACATGGCGAAAAGCCCGTCGAGGATGATGACGACGAAGATCGACTTCACCACCGAAGCGGTCACGTGCTGGCCGAGCGATTCGGCACTGCCGCCGACCTTCATGCCCTCGACGGAGGCGATCGTGCCGATGATCATGGCCATGAACGGCGCCTTGATCAGCCCGGCGAAAATCGTGCTGAGATCGATTGCGACACGCAACCGGTCGATGAAGGCAGCGGGTGGGATATCGGAGTAAAGCCAGGCAGCGACAATGCCGCCGCCGAGTGCGGCGAAATTGGCGATGATCGTCAGGCAGGGCAAGGCGATCACCAGCGCTACAAGGCGCGGAAAGACCAGGACGCCGATCGGATTGAGGCCGATGACCTTCAGCGCGTCGACCTCCTCGCGCATCTTCATCGAGCCGATTTCGGCGGTGATCGCGCTGCCGGAGCGGCCGGCGATCATGATTGCCGTCATCAGCACGCCGAGTTCGCGCAGGATCAGCACGCCGACGAGATCGACGACGAAGATATCGGCGCCGAAATAGCTGAGCTGATAAGCGCCCTGCTGGGCAACGATGGCGCCGACGATCGCCGACATCAGCACCACCACGGGGATTGCGCCGACGCCCATGCGATCGATCTGGTTGAAAATCGCCGCCGGGTTGACGGCATGGCCGCGGCCGAGCTTCATCTGCGCGCCGCGAATGGTGGCGCCCAATATATTCATCGAAGCGAGGAAATCGTCGCGCATCTCGTAGACGCGCCGGCCAACCGCCTCCAGCGCCCGAATGACAATGTTGGGCGGCCGCGCCGGTCCGGATTCGGGTTCGCGCCGGACAGCTTCGCCGACCGCGTCGAGCAGGATGGAGGCGATCTCGCTTTGGCCTTGCAGCCGGACCTCGACGTTCTTCTTCTCGAAGGCGCTGACCAGCCGGTCAATCAGCCAGGCGCCGGCGGTATCGATCTTCTCGATTTTTGAAAGATCAAGCGCCAAAGTTTTGAAACCGCTTCGTTTCTCGATTTTGCGCATGTCGGCGTCGATCAGCGCCACGGTCCGTGTCGTCCAGATTCCGGAGAACGCGCAGCCGAGGACGCCACCTTCCTCGCCGACCGCCACGCGCGGGTCGTGGTCACCCCCCGAGGCGGTCGTGCCGCTTGCGTCGCGCTTGCCTATGGTCAACATGGCGTCCTGTTTAGCCCGATGGGTCCGACCTTGTCGATTTGCCGACAACCCTTCTCGCATAGCCGGAGCAGAAAAATATGGCGCGTGTCATTTCGGTCGAGGCCGAGCGGTTTCCGATCGCCGGAACCTTCACCATTTCGCGCGGCTCCAAGACCGAGGCCGAGGTAATCACGTGCACGATCAGCCAGGGTGGCCATGTCGGGCGCGGCGAATGTGTTCCTTATAAGCGCTATGGCGAGACGATGGAGGGTGTTCGCGATGCTATTGAGGCGATGCGCGACCGGATCGCCAGCGGGATGGACCGCACCGCCCTGCTCGACGCAATGCCTGCTGGGGCGGGGCGTAACGCCATAGACTGTGCCCTTTGGGACCTTGAAGCCAAGATCAGCGGCAATCCGGTGGCGAACGCAATCTGGCCGGCCCCGTTGCGTCAGCTCGAAACCGCCTACACGCTGTCGCTCGGCGAACCGGAAGCGATGGCGGCGCAGGCTCGCGCCAATGCCGGCAGGCCGCTGCTCAAGGTCAAGATCGGCGGCGACAACGACATCGCCCGCATCCGGGCGGTGAGACAGGCAGCACCCGAGAGCCGACTGATCCTTGATGCCAATGAAGGTTGGACCGACGACAACATTGTCGCGAACTTCGCCTTTGCCGGCGAACAGGACATCGCCCTGATCGAACAGCCGCTGCCGGCGGGCCGGGACGGCATCCTGCGCCACATCGCGCATCCGGTGCCGGTCTGCGCCGACGAAAGCGTTCATGAAGCGGGGAACCTCGAAGCGCTTGTCGGTCTCTACGACGCCGTCAACATCAAGCTCGACAAGTCCGGCGGGCTGACGGCGGCGCTCACCTTGCGCGACCGCGCCCGTGAACTGGGCTTTGGCGTCATGGTCGGCTGCATGGTCGGCACGTCGCTGGCAATGGCGCCGGCTGTGCTGCTTGCGCAAGGAGCCGATTTCGTCGACCTCGACGGGCCGCTCCTGCTTGCCCGGGACCGTGTGCCGGGCCTCGTTTACCAGGGATCGCTCGTCTCACCGCCGGACCGGGCGCTGTGGGGCTGAGCGCGCGGCAAGCCCGATCAGCACGAGGCCAATGATCGCGATCGGGATCATCGCAAGGAACCCGTCGACGCCCAGACGGTCATAGAGCGGACCGGACGCAAGCGTGACGGCGGCCATGAAGAAACCGTTGAAAAAATAGGCGATGCCTTGCGCGGCACCCGTGCGCTCTTCGGACACGGTTTCGGCGATCATCTTCTGCAGGCCGATCAGCACCATCGCGACAGACACCGAATGCAGCGACTGCACGGCGAAGAACCCGCCGACGCCAAGGCCGAGCGGCCATACCAGCGGAAAGGCGAACCAACGCACGATCGAACCGATGCCGGCAATGAGCATTACCCGGACGACGGATACGGAGGCGAAAATGCGATTGAACAACAAAAACATGCAGACTTCGGAGACGACGCCCCAAGCCCACAGCAGGCCGACGACGGAATCGCTGATGCCTATCGATTTCCAGTAGATCGAGACGAAGCCGTAAAGGAAGGCATGGCTGGCGGTGATGATGCCGACGCCAAGCGTGAAATAGAGGAAATAAGCATTAAATAGCCCCGGCGCCGCGTGCTGGATTTCCGCCGCCGACAGTGGCGAGGCTTTGCGCGGCCGCCCCATGCGCGGCGCCAGCAGGCCTGCGGCGAGCGCCGCGCCAAGGGCAAGGAATATGATCACCGGAACGGCTTGAGGGCCGCTGGCCGCCAGAATGAAGCCGCCTGCGACATTGGCCAGGAGATAGCAGACCGACCCCCATTTACGCATGCTCGCATAATTGGAACCGAAGCGGCGCACGCCCGAAAGCGCGAGCGAATCGGCGATCGGCGAATGCGGCGTCCAGACAACGGTCAGCAACAACGACACCGCCAGCACCGTCGCGTAGGTCGGTGTCAGGAAGTACCCCGCGGAGAGCAGCAGCGAGGCCGCGACCAGTACGACATAGACGTCGGCGCGGTCCCTGGCTCGATCGGCAAGTGTCGTCAGCAGCGGCGTCGTCAGCACGCGCAGGAACATCGGCGCTGCCAGGATGACGGCGATCTGTTCGGCGTGAAATCCCTTGGCCTGCAACCAAAGCGGGAAATAGGGCAAATGGATGCCAAGCGATATGAACAGCGTGCCGAAGATCAGGCTCATGCGCAGCTCAAAACGGCCCGGCTTCACGAGTTGTTCGGGCGAAAGCGGCGGCAGCAGCATGAATCGATCCAATGACGCTGCGCTCAACGACCGGCGAGCAGCGAGAACCGATCCTTAACATGAGGAAAAACCGGGCGAAACCGGCTGGACCAGCCGATTAACACCAGAAAGTGCAGGTCCGGCTTCCGCCTCAGGCGGCCTGCACCACCCTGTCCTCGATGAGCATCGGGATGAAGGGTTCATCAGGCGCTTCAGGCAGGATATGCGCCCAGGTCAGGATTTCCATGCGGCCGTCGAAATGCTCGACCACGGCGGTGCAACTCTCCACCCAGTCACCGGTGTTGATATACTGCACGTCGCCATAGCTTTCGATGGCGGCATGGTGGATGTGCCCGCAGATGACGCCGTCGACATGCGAGCGTCGCGCTTCCTCGCTGAGCACCGTCTGGAACGAGCCGATGAAGTTCACCGCCTTCTTGACCTTGACCTTGGCCCAGGACGAAAACGACCAGTAAGGCAGGCCGAGCAGTTGGCGCAACCGCGTGATCACCCGGTTAACCTGCATGGCAGCGTCATAGGCATGGTCGCCGAGATAGGCGAGCCAACGCTGGTTGTGGACGACGGTATCGAACTGGTCGCCATGGATGACCAGCAGTCGCCGGCCATCGGCGGTTTCGTGGATGGCGCGGTCGGCAACGACGATGCCGCCGAAATGCACGCCCTGGAACTGGCGGGCGAATTCGTCGTGATTGCCGGCGATATAGGTGATCGAGGCGCCCTTGCGCGCCTTGCGCAGCAGTTTCTGCACGACGTCATTGTGGCTTTGCGGCCAGTGCCAGCTGCGCCTCAGGCGCCAGCCGTCGACGATATCGCCGACCAGATAGATGATGTCGGCATCGTGGTAGCGAAGGAAATCGATCAGGAAATCAGCCTTCGCCGCCTTCGATCCGAGATGGACGTCGGAAATGAACATGCTGCGGAAAGTGCGGGGCTCTTGGCCTGGCATCGCGGATTCACCCTTGCGTTCGAGCAGCCTATGCCCCGATTCATGCAACAACCGTATGACGGTTGCGATTGGTCCAGCGCTGGCGCTAGCCTGCCGGGCAAATCAAGGAGAAAATCATCATGGATCTCGGTATCCGCGGAAAGAAGGCCATCGTCTGCGCTTCGAGCAAGGGGCTTGGTCGTGGCTGCGCCATGGCGCTGGGCGAGGCAGGCTGCGACATCGTCGTCAATGGGCGCAATGCGGAGCTGGTCGCCAAAACCGCCGCGGAGCTGCGCCAGCGCCATGGTGTGATGGTGACGGAGGTCGTCGGCGACGTTTCGAAGCCGGAGGTACAGAAAGCGTTGCTCGCCGCCTGTCCGGAACCCGACATCCTCGTCAACAACAATGGCGGGCCGCCGCTTCGCGATTTCCGCGAGCTCGATCGTGGAAAGATCCTCGAAGGCGTTACCCAGAACATGGTGACACCGATCGAACTGGTGCAGGCGGTCATCGACGGCATGGCGGCGCGCGGCTTCGGGCGCATCGTCAACATCACCTCGCTGTCGGTCTATGTCCCCATCCCCGGCCTTGACCTGTCATCTGGTGCGCGCGCCGGCCTGACGTCGTTCCTCGCCGGCGTGGCGCGCACGGTGATCGAGCGCAACGTCACTATCAACAGCCTGCTGCCGGGCAAGCTCGATACCGACCGGCTGCGCGGCCCGCATGAGGCCGGCACGCCAGAGGATCCCAAGGCGGCCGCGGCGCGCAAGACCCGCATCAGTGCCGACGTACCGGCCAAGCGGCTCGGCACTCCGGAGGAATTCGGCCAGATCTGCGCCTTCCTGTGCTCTGTCCACGCCGGCTATCTGACCGGGCAGAACATACCCGTCGACGGCGGTCTCTACGTCAGCGCCTTTTGACCTGCGAAGCAGGGCAACCTGATTTCGCATGAAACAACCGTAACCATCTGAGAATTATTGGATTTTCCCGCGCCGGCATTTAAAGCTTCCGGCGCGTCAATTAGCGTCGCGAAAAATCTTGGCCTCATGCTAAAAGGACTCTCGAAGCAGGTTTGGAGGAGCGGCCGCATGGAAGGCGAGAACAAGAAAACGGCACGTTCGGACCTCGACGAAGCCGCCCTCTACTTCCATAAGCACCCGACGCCGGGAAAGCTCGAGATCCAGGCCACCAAGCCACTCGGCAACCAGCGCGACCTGGCGCTCGCTTATTCGCCCGGCGTCGCCGCCCCTTGCCTGGAGATTCGCGACGATCCGGCGACTGCCGCCGACTACACGGCGCGCGCCAACCTGGTCGGCGTCGTGTCGAACGGCTCGGCCGTGCTCGGCCTAGGCAATATCGGGCCGCTGGCCTCCAAGCCGGTGATGGAGGGCAAGGCGGTCCTGTTCAAGAAGTTCGCCGGCATCGACGTCTTCGACATCGAGATCGACGCGCCGGAAATCGAGCGCATGGTCGAAACCGTCGCCGCGCTGGAACCGACTTTTGGTGGCATCAACCTCGAGGACATCAAGGCGCCGGAGTGTTTTGAAGTCGAAGAACGCCTGAAAGCTCGCATGAGCATACCGGTGTTCCATGACGACCAGCACGGCACCGCCATCATCGTCGCCGCCGCCGTGCTCAATGGGCTGGAATTCGCCGGCAAGACCATTTCGGACATCAAGGTCGTCACTTCCGGCGCAGGTGCTGCCGCCCTTGCCTGCCTCAATCTGCTCGTTTCGCTCGGCGTGCGCGTCGAGAACATCTGGGTCACCGACCGTTTCGGCGTCGCCTACAAGGGTCGTGTCGACGAGATGGACCGCTGGAAAGACCCTTATGTAAAAGACACAGAGGCGCGCACGCTCGCCGACGTCATAGCGGGCGCCGATGTCTTTCTCGGCCTCTCGGCCGCCGGTGTGCTGAAGCCGGAGCTGCTGCAACACATGGCGGCGAAGCCGTTGATCCTGGCGCTTGCCAATCCCAATCCGGAGATCATGCCGGAAGTGGCGCGCGCGGCGCGTCCGGACGCCATGATCTGCACGGGCCGGTCCGATTTTCCCAATCAGGTCAATAACGTGCTTTGCTTCCCCTATATCTTCAGGGGAGCGCTCGACTGCGGCGCCAGCGCCATCAATGAGGAGATGAAGATGGCGGCGGTGCGGGCGATCGCCGCCCTTGCCCGCGAAGAACCTTCCGATGTCGCCGCGCGCGCCTATTCGGGCGAAACGCCGATCTTCGGACCCGAATTCCTGATCCCCTCGCCCTTCGACCCGCGTCTCATCCTGCGCATCGCGCCGGCCGTCGCCAAGGCAGCCTGCGACACCGGTGTGGCGACACGGCCGATCACGGACTTCGCCGCCTATATCGACAAGCTCAATCGCTTCGTCTTCCGCTCCGGTCTGGTGATGAAGCCGGTGTTCTCCTCCGCCAAGTCCTCGAGCGCCAAACGCGTCATCTACGCCGACGGCGAGGACGAGCGTGTCCTGCGTGCCGCCCAGGTTGTGCTTGAGGAAGGTATCGCCGAGCCGATCCTGATCGGCCGCCCGCACGTCATCGAGGTCAGGCTGAAGCGTTATGGCCTGCGCATCAAGCCCGGTGTCGATTTCGGCTTGATCAACCCGGAGGACGATCCGCGCTACCGCCACTATGTCGACCTCCTGATCGAACTCGCCGGCCGCCGCGGCGTGACGACAGAGGCCGCGCGTACCATGGTGCGCACCGACAACACGGTGATCGCGGCGTTGGCGCTGAAGCGCGGCGACGCCGATGCCATGGTCTGTGGCCTCGAAGGCCGTTTCGAGCGGCATCTGCGCAACGTGACGCTAATCATTGGGCCGCGCACCGGCATCAAGGACCGGGATCTGTCGACCCTTTCCATGCTGATCTCGCAGCGCGGCATCATCTTCCTTACCGACACTCACGTCTCCGTCGACCCCACGGCCGACGAAATCGCCGAGATGACCGTGCTGGCGGCGGAAGAAATCCAGCGTTTCGGCATCGAGCCGAAGGCGGCACTGCTGTCGCATTCGGATTTCGGCTCGCGTGATTCGCCGAGCGCGCTGAAGATGCGTCAGGCAGCGGCCATTCTGGCGCGCATCGCGCCGGAGCTGCAGTGCGACGGCGAAATGCATGCCGATTCCGCTTTGTCGGAGCATCTGCGCCAGCGCGTCTATCCGCATTCGCGTCTGAAGGGCGAAGCCAATCTCCTGGTGTTCCCGAACCTCGATTCGGCCAACATCACGCTGACGGCGCTGCGGGCCATGATGGATGCCCTGCATGTCGGCCCCATCCTCCTCGGCACCGACAAGCCGGCGCACATATTGACGCCCTCGGTGACCTCGCGCGGCGTCGTTAACATGACGGCGCTGGCGGTGGTCGAAGCCGCGCACAAGGCGCAGGCGATCGCCAATCTGGACTGACTTCCGAAATGGACGATTAACCGCGAACGGGTTAGCCTTGGCGACCAGAGGCAAGCGGGATCGAGGCGGATGGCAAGCGGAGGTTTGAAGCAGGCCCATGCTGCCGTGCTGCTTGGCCTTCTGCTGTCCGGCGCAGCGGTCGGCGAGCCGCAGGCCGCTTCACGGGTCTGCCGTCAACTGGAGGCCGATCTCGCCGCGGCCTCACGCGGCGGTGGCGGCGGCCCGGCACTGGTCCGGAAATACGACGCCGCGATCGAAAGGCAGCGCGAACAGATCTCGAAGGCTCGCGGCCAGGCGAACAGTGCCGGCTGTGGGTTCTCGCTGTTTTCGCGCAACATCAACCAGTGTTCCAGGCTGAACGCCACTATCGAGCGCATGAATGCCAATCTCGACAGTCTGCAGGCCAAGCGTGCCCAACTCGCCGGCGGCGGCGGTTCACGCCGCGACCGGGGCCGTATTCTGGCGGCGCTCGATGCCAATGACTGCCGTGACGATGCAGTGGCACCCCGCCGCGCGCCTCCGCAGGAAGCCAATCGTGAAGATGGGGCCAATGCCAATCTCTTCGATCAGCTTTTCGGCGGCGGCAACCGGCAGATCGATACGTTGGACCAGCCTGACGATTCCGGCGAGGAACGCGACGTCAGCCGCGTCCTCAACCAGCCCGGCATTCCGGACGTTGCGAGCAGCGGCGGCGAATTCCACACCAGTTGCGTCCGCACCTGCGATGGCTATTTCTTCCCCATGTCGAACGCCGCCTCGGCCGGCGATTTCGAGCGCGACCAGAAGAATTGCGAATCGGCCTGCCCCGGCACCGAGATGCAGGTTTTCTATTCGCGCGGCATGGACGACGATTCGGCATCGATGACGTCATCGGTCACCGGCAGGCCCTATGGCGAATTGTCAACCGCCTATCTCTACAAACAGCCCAACATGTCGCGGCCGCCCGCTTGCGGCTGCAATGCCGCACAGAATTTCCAGATCATTGGCGGCAACCCGCCAAGTCAGCAACAATCACAGCCCGAACCGGATGCGGCGCCGACTATTCCGGCCTCGAAGCCTGATCCGGGTGCCGACCCCGAGACCCTGGCCAATAGAGACGGCGGACTCGACCGTGAAGCCATCAAGCGCCTTTCGGCCAAGCCGGTGGCATCGCCGGTTTCGGCCCTGCCTCCGGAACAGCGCAAGGTCAGGGTCGTCGGGCCATCGTTCCTTCCCGACCCATCAGCGGCAATAGATCTGCAAGCTCCGGCCCCGAAGGCAGTCCAGTAAGGGCAAGCCTGAGCGGCATGAACAGCGCCTTGCCCTTGCGGCCGGTCGCTTCCCTGATCTTGCCGGTCCAATCCTTCCAGACCGTCCCGTTCCACGGTTCCTCAGGCAGGAGATCGAGTGCCTGATGCAGAAAATCGCGGTCGTCATCGGAAAACTCGGGCTTCTCCTGCGGCCCTTCGCGCAGGACACGCCACCAGGCAACCGCATCGGCCAACCGGTCGATATTGCCGCGCACCGCCAGCCAGAACGGTTCGGCGTGTTCGCCTGAAATACCCAGCACCATCAGCCGGTCCCGCGCCTCGTCGAACGGCATACGCTGCAGCAGCACCCGGTTGAGCACGAACAGTTCGGCCGGATCGAACTTGGACGACGATTTCGAGGTCGCGGCCGGATCGAAATGGCCGGCAAGTTCGGCCAGGTCATGCGCGGCCGCGACATTCTCCGACGTGCCGACCAGCACCGCCAGCGAAGCGACGGCCATCGGCTCGATGCCGTCTTCGCGCAGGCTCTCGATGGAAAGTGCGCCGGTGCGCTTCGACAGCCCCTCGCCCGAGACGGTGGTCAGGAGATTGTGGTGGCCGAAGACCGGCGGCTCGGCACCCAGCGCCTTGAACAGAGCGATCTGCACGCCGGTGTTCGTGACATGATCGTCGCCGCGGATGACGTGGCTGACGCCCATCTCGATGTCGTCGACAACGGAGGGCAGCGTGTAGAGATAGGTGCCATCCTCACGCACCAGCACCGGATCGGACAGCGAAGCCAGATCCACCGTCTCCTCGCCACGCACCAGATCGTCCCAGTGGATCTCGGTGCGCTCCGGCTGCCGCGGATCGCTGGAGAAATTGGGCAGCAGGAAACGCCAATGGGGCCGGCGCCCGTCGGCCTGATATTCGGCCACCTGCTCTGTCGTCAGCGCCAATGCCTCGCGGCCATAGACCGGCGGCAGGCCTCGCGTGCGGCGCACCTTGCGCCTGAGGTCGAGTTCTTCCGGCGTTTCATAGCAGGCGTAGAGAACACCCGCCGCCTTCAGCCGCTCGACCGCAGCGTCATAGACTTCGAAGCGCCGCGACTGATAATCAGTGACATCCGGGAAGATGCCCAGCCAGTGCAGGTCGTAGAGGATGGCGTCGGCGAATTCCTGCTTCGAGCGGGCGATGTCGGTGTCGTCGAAGCGCTGGATGAAGCGGCCCTTGTTGTTGAGGGCAAACAGCCAGTTGAACAGAGCTGTGCGCGCATTGCCGATATGGATGCGGCCGGTTGGTGACGGGGCGAAACGAACGGTAACTGTCATGAGCGGGGCGTACCGTATGCCTTTGTGATTGACAAGACGCGCCCCCGCGCCGTGCCGCAGACATAGAACATGGCGACTGGAATGAAAAGACCGTGCCGGGCAGCCTCAAGCGGCGGATGGCGGCGGCCAGCCTGGCGGCACCGCCATAAGAGGGTGCAGCCAACCGGCGGAGTCGACGAAAAGGTCGTTGAAGACGATCAGCGGCCGAAGTCGTCGGAACTGAGGCGGGTCCAGCGGTCGCCCATCAACCCGCCGATAGCGATGTCGCCGGAGCGGACCGCTTCCGTGACATCGGGGATTCGCGAGCGGACCATCGTCCCCCCGGCATAACGGAAGAAGAGATTCCTGTAGCCGAAGAGGTGAGGCATGAACCTGCTCTGGGTCTGTCCGGTGATACCCACGCAGCCCATATCCCGCGCAGCCGCGACAAGGCCTTCCAGCGTCGCGCCCCAGTGGTGTCCGGAAGCCTGGATTTGCAACAGGATCGCTATGTCGCCGGCTTGACCGTAGAAGGCGTAGCAACCGAGCATTTTGCCCGTCGCGTCGTAAGTCCCGCCGAAATGAAGGGGGCCGTTGGCCCGCTTCTCAGTCGCCAGTGCGAGCAGCCGGGGCAGTTCGCCATCCTTCCAACTCGGGCGAAGGGCATAATCGGACAGGAGGGTCGGCAGCCGCTCTGCAAATTGCCCGGCATTGATCGGCTCGGCATGGACCCGTTGCGACGATAAATGCTGGACGGGCGGTTCGAACCTTCGTTTCGCGAGAACGTCGAATGCTCTCGCGCAGGGATCGAGTGCCAGGCGAGGCAGGCGAGGCCATTTGCGGTGCAATGCGGCGGCGGCCATCGCGGCCGGCCGGAAAACATAGGTCCATCCCAAACAATGGACCGGCAGGAGTTGGTATTTCATCGGACGAGCGAAGGCCAGAGATACCCGGTTGGCCGAATCGGTCAGCTGCAGATCGAATTCGCCTTGATGCAAGGCACGCAGCAATTGCGGTCCGGCCGAGCCGTGATCGGCGCCAGGGTCGGCCATGAACGGACCGATGATCGCCGCATTCAATGTCGCTCCGTTGAGCTCGTAACGGGCTTTCAGGACGCCAAGGAACCCACCTAGATCGCCCTGCGGGTTGATCTGGACAAGAGCGTTGCTCTCACCGGACTGGCCGGCAGGGTCAAGATAGATCTTCCCCATATACTCCGCCGTTTCCGCGATCGCGCGATCGAGGAGGTGACGCCGACGCCGGCGAAACTTCGTCAGGAAGAGTGCGGCGACGCGCTCGAGATCTTCGGCGGCAAGCGGCCGAACCGAGCCGTGCTGAGATTCCAGCACCGATGGCGCAGCCACCTTTTCCACACCGGTAGTTTCGGAATCAAGACGCATTGTGAGACCGCTTAGATTGCTTCTTTGGTATACAACAACCAAAAGTAGAGAAACGAATTTCGGTCGGTAACGTAAACAGACGTCGCAAATCGATGTCTGAAAAGGGCTTCACTGGCAGGTTCGCTCAGCCAGCATACGCCAAGTGATAGGCACTCCGGATGGCCTCCGGCCAAAGCCGGAGGCCATCTCAGGTCAGTCGACGAGGCCCTTGGTCAGCTCCAGCGCCTGGCGCTCGAACAGGCGGCGGTAGATGCCGCCCTTCAGGCGGATCAACTCGTCATGCGAGCCTTCCTCGACGATCTTGCCGCGATCGAAGACCAGCAGCCTGTCGAGTGCCCTCACCGTCGAAAGCCGATGCGCGATGACCAGCGTCGTGCGGCCGACCATAAGCCGTTCCATCGCCTGCTGGATCAGCACCTCGGATTCCGAATCGAGGCTCGACGTCGCCTCGTCCAGGATCAGGATGCGCGCATCGGCCAGGAAAGCGCGGGCGATGGCCACGCGCTGGCGCTCGCCGCCCGACAGTTTCACGCCACGCTCGCCAACCAGCGTGCCATAGCCCTTCGGCAGGTTGGCGATGAAGTCGTGCGCGCTCGCCAGCCTGGCGGCATGCTCGATCTCCTCCTGGCTGGCGCTTGGCCTGCTATAGGCGATGTTTTCGGCCAGCGAACGGTGGAACAGGATCGGTTCCTGCTGGACGATGGCGATCTGGCCGCGCAGCGACGCCTGGGCGACCTGAGAGATATCCTGGCCATCGATCACGATCTTTCCCGCGTTAACGTCATAGAGCCGCTGGATGAGCTTAACGAATGTCGTCTTGCCCGAACCCGAGTGACCGACGAGCCCGACACGTTCGCCTGGCGCGATGTCGACCGAAAAGCCGCGGTAGAGCGGCGACCGGTGATTGCCGTAGTGGAAGGTGACGTTGTCGAGGGCAATGTGACCCTGCGTGATGGCAATCGGTCCGGCGCCGGGCCGATCTTCGATCCCGAGCGGTTCCGACTGGAAATCGACCAATTCCTCCATGTCGTTGATTGAACGCTGCAAATTGCGGATATGCGTGCCGATATCGCGCAAATAGCCTTGCAGCACGAAGAACGAGGTCAGCACAAAGGCGACATCGCCGGCGCTCGCCTGCCCCCACGACCACAGCATCAGCGCCAGGCCGATCACCGCGGCGCGCATGACCAGCAGCAGCGCCCCTTGCGTGGTGCCGTTGATGGTGCCGCGCACCCAGGTGCGCCGTGTGCGGGCGCGCCATTTGGCAACCACCCTGGCGAGGCGGCGCTCCTCGCGCTCCTCGGCGCCAAAGCCCTTGACCACGGCGTTGCAGCTCACCGCGTCGGCCAGCGAACCACCGAGACGCGTGTCCCAGGTGTTGGCGAGCCTTGCCGCCGGCGCGACATAGCCGAGCGACAGCATCGCCGTCACCGTGATGAACAGCACCGAGCCGGCTGCGACGACCACGCCCATCAGCGGCCAGAACCAGCCGAGCAGCAGCGTCGAGCCGGCGAGCATGACAACGGACGGCAGCAGCGCGATCAGGATGGTGTCGTTCAGCAGGTCGAGCGCCCACATGCCGCGCGTCACCTTGCGCACGGTCGAGCCGGCAAAACTGTTGGCATGCCAATCGGTCGAAAAGCGCTGAACGCGATGGAAGGCGTCGGCCGCGATGTCGGCCATCATCTTGAGTGTCAACTCAACGATACCCATGAAGGCAAGGTTGCGCAGCACGACCCCGGTGAGCGCCAGCGCCATCAGAATCAAGAATGCCGTCATCGCTGCATTCCAGGCAATGGCGTCCGCGCCGGCGCTGCTGGCGACGGCGTCGACCAGCCGGCCGGAATAGAGCGGTGTCAGCACGTCGGCCAGCGTCGACAGCAGGAAACCGCCCATGATCAGCGAGAGCCGCCAGGGCTGACGCCGCCAATGTATGAGCGTGAACCCAAGAACGCTACGAAAGGCGCTGGCGCGCAAATCGATCTTGAAACGAGCCATGATGTCATTCGGGCGCAAACGAGCCCGATCCCAGTAAGGTCGAAAATTGAAAAACCGCGCCGGAGCGAATTGCCCTTGAATGCGGAGGTTCGGCTATGGTTGGTCGCCTGCCCTTGGGCGGCGACCGGCAGCGGCAAATGCCTTTCCTGCGTCCGGTGTCGTTCCGATACTTCGGAACACCGGCGCAGACCTAGGCCTCGCGGCCTCGCATAACGATGTCAAATCCTGGCATTCGGTCCTCCCTGAAGGGAATCGCGGAGACGCCGTTATACGGACGCTTCGATCGTTCGCCAAGGCAAGCCATGGCCAAAAGCACTTCTGATCCAGCCGATGAGGCGATTTTGCAACAGTCGGACCTGTGCCTATCGTCGCCGCATGGTTTTCACCCGGCAGGCCATCAACAGGCCGGAGGTCGCTCGGAAATCGATTCGCGACAGTCGCCATGCTTGCGCCCGCAGCATCGCGCACTCTCGCTCAGCAAGCGAAAAGACGCCTATCCACGATCCCTGAAACGGTTGGTGATGGGATAGCGGCGGTCGCGGCCAAAATTCTTCCTGGTGATCTTCACACCCGGTGCCGCCTGCCGGCGCTTGTATTCGGCGATGTAGAGCAGATGTTCGATGCGCGTCACCGTCGCCCGGTCGTGGCCACGCGCGACGATGTCGTCGACGCCCATTTCGTTCTCGACCAGGCATTCCAGAATATCGTCCAGCACCGGATAGGGCGGCAGCGAATCCTGGTCTGTCTGGTTCTCGCGCAATTCGGCCGACGGCGCCTTGTCGATGATGTTCTTCGGGATCACCTCGCCCGAAGGTCCGAGCGCGCCCGGCGGCACATGACTGTTGCGCCAGCGCGACAGCGCATAGACCTGCATCTTGTAAAGGTCCTTGATCGGATTGAAGCCGCCGTTCATGTCGCCATAGAGCGTGGCGTAGCCGACCGACATCTCGCTCTTGTTGCCCGTGGTCACTACCATGGAGCCGAATTTGTTGGAGATCGCCATCAGGATGGTGCCGCGCGCACGGCTCTGCAAATTCTCCTCGGTGATGCCTTCCTTGGTGCCTTCGAACAACTGCGTCAGCGTGTGCAAAAATCCTTCGACCGGCTCGAAGATCGGCACGATGTCATAGCGGCAGCCGAGCGCACGGGCGCAGTCCTCGGCATCCCTAAGCGAGTCCTTCGAGGTGTAGCGATAAGGCATCATGACGGCACGCAGCCGCTCCTCGCCGAGCGCATCGACCGCAAGGGCGGCACAGATCGCCGAATCGATGCCGCCGGACAGACCGAGCACCACGTTCTTGAAGCCGTTCTTGTTGACGTAGTCGCGCAGGCCGAGCATGCAGGCGCGGTAGTCGGCCTCCTCCTTGTCCGGGATTTTCGACATCGGTCCTTGCGAGCAGACCCAGCCGTTATCCGTACGTTTCCAGATGGTGACGTCGACCGCGTCCTCGAACTGGCTCATCTGGAAGGCGAGCGTCTTGTCCGCCCCGATGGCGAAGGAGGCGCCGTCGAAGATCAGCTCGTCCTGGCCGCCGAGCTGGTTGGCATAGATCATCGGCAATCCGCATTCGATGACCTGCTTGATAACGACCTGGTGGCGAACGTCGATCTTGGCGCGATAGTAGGGCGAACCGTTCGGCACCAGCAGGATTTCCGCGCCGCTTTCGGCCAGCGTCTCGCAGATGCCGACCTCGCCCCAGATGTCCTCGCAGATCGGTATGCCTATGCGCACGCCGCGGAAGTTGACCGGTCCCTGGATCTCGGGCCCTGCCTGGAAGACGCGCTTCTCGTCGAACTCGCCGTAATTCGGCAGGTCGAGCTTGTAGCGTTCGGCGATGATCTTGCCGCCATCGGCGAACACGATGGAATTATGCGTGCCGCTCTTGCGCTTCAGCGGCGTGCCGATGATGACGCCCGGACCGCCGTCGGCGGTATCGGCGGCAAAGTCCTCGGCGGCGCGCTCGCATGCCCTGAGGAAGGCCGGCTTCAGCACCAGATCCTCCGGCGGATAGCCAGCAAGGAAAAGCTCGGTATAGAGCACGAGATCGGCGCCCTGGCGGGCGGCATCCGCCCTCGCCTCGCGTGCCTTGGCGAGGTTGCCGGCGACGTCACCGACGGTCGGGTTGAGCTGGGCGATGGCGATACGCAGTATGTCGAGCTTCTTGGTCATGCTGCTGACTTAGCGCGGCGGAATTCACCTCGCAATGGCGTTCGTTTGGACCAATTCAGACCGTCAATCGTCGCCCATATAGTCGCGCAACGATTGCGGAGAGTGGTTTTCGCCGATCGACATCGCCAGGATGCGCGAGATGTGCCGGCGCGGCAGGCCTGTCTCGTCAGCCCATCGGTTGATCTGGATCTGGACTTTGTCGAGGTCTTTCTTCGATGTCGGATTTTCGGCGATGTCGAGGCCCGCGTCGCGAAGTGCGGCCGCCATGTCGGCCGAAATGACGAAAGCATCCCAGCCCAGCCAGCGCAGGAAATACTGGCCGGTGTTGCCGCCGAGCCGGCTGCCATGCTTGCCCAGATAGGCCATCAGCCCGATCTGGTCGTCGGCGGGCCATTCGGCGAGAAAATTGCCGAAGCCGCCATGTTCCCTGGACACGCGTTCAACGAAAGCGGCGTTGTCGCGAACGGATTTGATCTTCTGCGGATTGCGCACGATGCGTTGATCCAAAGCCAGGTCGTACCAGAAATCGTCAGGCTGGAACAACAGCCGCTTGGGCTCGAAGCGCAGGAACGCCTCTTCGAATCCAGGCCATTTCTGCTCGATGACCCGCCAGACGAAGCCGGCTGCGAAGACGCGCTCGGCCATCGTCGAGAGGATACGGTCATCGGTGATGTCGGCCACCACCGCATTGTCGGGCATCGGCCCCAACAGGGAGGTCAGTTCCGCCTCATCGCCCTTGCGATTTGCCGCGCGAGCACGAATTTTTTTGAAGTCGGCCATCGGTCCCCCTCGTTTCGCCTCAATCTAGCACTTCCCGCCCGGGCCGGCAGCCTCTACGTCTAGCGCAGCAAAGCGCTTGGAGACGACCATGAACAGGACGATCGACGATCTGGCGAACCGCTGGCTGAGGCGAAAGCCGGATGGGCTGAGCCAGCTGGAGAGCCGGGTGCTGCAAAGCACCATCGAGCGTACCACCATCACCAGGGACACCAACAAGGCCGTGGCCTTCCACCAGACCTTTGGCGACCGCCTTGCCGATACGATAGCCCGCATCGGTGGCTCCTGGTCGTTCATCCTGACCTTCGTCGCCTTCCTGATCGTGTGGACATCAGGCAATGTCTGGCTGTTGTCGCGCGATGCGTTCGACCCCTACCCCTTCATCTTCCTCAACCTGGTGCTGTCGATGGTCGCCGCCCTGCAGGCGCCGGTGATCATGATGGCGCAGAACCGCCAGACCGAGCGCGACCGCATCGATGCCGCCCATGACTACGAGGTCAATCTGAAGGCCGAGATCGAGATCATGGCGCTGCATGAGAAACTGGACGAACTGCGCCACAGCGAGATCATCGGCATGCGCGACGAGATCGTGCGGCTGGCGGAAATGGTCAAGCGGATCGATGAAAGACTGTCACAGCAGTCAGCTACATGACCGACGCGATCCACCATTTCATTGAACAATACGGGTTGCTGGCGGTTTTTCTCGGCTGCGTGGCCGAAGGCGAAAGTGCCGCAATCCTGGGTGGCTTCTTCGCTCACCAGCATGTTTTCGTACTGTGGCATGCCTTTGTCGCGGCAGCGCTGGGTGCCTTCGCCGGCGACACCTTCTTCTTCACCCTCGGCAGGAGTTTCACCGACAATCGCCATGTCGTCAGGCTGCGCCGGCGGCCCGGCTTTCGCCGCGCCTACCGCCTGCTCAACACTCATCCCAACATCTTCGTGCTGTCGAACCGCTACGTCTACGGCATGCGCCTGGTCGGCGGCGTGGCGGCCGGCCTTTCGACCATAGCGGCGCCGCGCTTCGTTATCCTCAACGCCATCTCATCGGTGATCTGGGCGGTGCTGTTCAGCACGATCGGTTATGTCTTCGGATTGGGGGCCGAAGAATTGGTTGGCCAGGCGCTGATGCGCCACGAGCGGTTGTTCGTCGGGCTTGGCATCGGCCTTGCCGTGGCCGTGCTTGCATGGCTTGTCGCCCGCCACATCGCCAAGCGGGAACGCGCCAAGGAGTTTTGACCTGACTAGTCGATGCCGAGCCCCTGATCACCCCGATCGAGAATGAGCGGGATGATCAGATCCTCCTCATCGGCGAGATGCCGGGTCAGCATTGCGGTCAGTCGGCTGTTTTCGTCGGCATAAGCATCGGCGGCGAAGCGCTGCTTGTCCTCACTCTCCTGAAGTGTACGGATGAAGGCATTCGCTGCCTCGGCGTTGCGCTCCAGTCCTTCGTGGATCGTGTGGTGATCGGCATCGAGAATGTCGAAGCCACGTTTCAGACGGGGCTCCGCCTTGGTGAAAGCCGGGAAATATTGGTAATCCTCGACATTGTGGTGGCCGTCGAGATGCCCGAGAAAATGGTTGAGGCGCGGCGCGAACCAGCGCGCGAAATCGGGGGCCGTCAGTCTGCCTTCGCGATAGTTGCCAATGCCGACGCCGAGCATGCCGCCGAGTTCGCGGAACATGTCGTGCCGCTGCAGCCACATATTGGCTATGCCATGAATGTTGGCGTGGGCCTGCCAGTTCTCGCGCGGATACTTTTCGGCCAGCCAGCGCAGGTCTTCCGGCAGGCCCAGCCGTTCGAGAAGCGAGGAATTCGTGACCTCTGCCATGACGGTCTCCTTTGGTGACTGTCATACAGGCATCAAAGTTTCAGATCTGCACCCCCGCTATGCGCTCGATGAGAGCGATGCCCCAGACGCCGCCGGCAATCACTACCGAAATCAGCACCGCCAGCGAGCCGCAATCCTTGGCGAGCTGGATGTCGATATGGAACTCACGAGAAATTGCGTCGCACGCCGCTTCGATGCCGGTGTTCAGCACTTCGACCATGATCAAGAGGAGCACCGAGCCGATCAGCAGCGCGTAACCGCGCCAGGATACCGAGACGAACCATCCGGCGGGCAAGGCCAGCACCAGCAGCATCAGTTCCTGCTGGAAAGCCTTCTCGCTGACCGCAAGCTTGCGAAATGCCCGCACCGAATTGATAAAAGCATCGATCAGCCGCTGCATGCCAAGGCCCCTCTCGGAATCACCGGCCCGGGATAAAGCAATGCCCCGATCAATGGAATGAGGCTGATCGTCCAAATTTCATTCGGCTACCGGTATGGATGGCGTCGACTTTTCAAACTGCGGCAGGCCGTCGTCGATCAAATAATAGTCGCCTTTGTCGCCGACGAAGATATGACATTCGCCCTCGAGCGCCGTCGGCTTGTCGAACGATCCCGCCATGACCGAGATATAGTCTTGATCCATTGCCTTCCAGAACAGCAGCGACCCGCATGTTTTGCAAAAGCCGCGCCTGGCGAAGCCGGACGCTTCATACCAGGTGATGCTTTCCGTGCCTTCGATCGCGATGTCGGGGTCGGCAACATTGGTCGCTGCATAGAAATGCCCGCTCTGTTTGCGGCATTGCGAACAATGGCAGTAGACAACGCCACGCAACGTCCCACTTGTCCGGAAGCGGACCGCTCCGCACAGGCATGATCCCTGGTGGTTGTCGCTCATTTCCGCACTCCTCGAAGAACTTCGTCCGGCATCACTGTCAAGATTCCAGCTTCGCGGTGGTTACGCGCAAGCAAATACGACATCGATTGGCGTAACGAATTCGAAATTCAGTTTCATTTGCAGCAGTTCAAATTCAAAACGCCAAATATGGTGTTACCCTGGGATCGCGATGCAAAACTTTACGCGCGTACAGTCACAGCTAGAGAAAACCTGTGGAAGTCGTGCGAATTAAGGAAACTTTAGCGCCGACGCAACTATGATCTCACAAGCGAAGGGTGCGGATGGGGCCGCGCCTCTTCGCAAGATGTTCTGGAGCATTGGGTAGCGCTCCCCAGGTCGGCGATCAATGGACCCGCGAATTCTGCGTCGGGATCCGAGGGGAAGAGTGAATCAGACATGCAGCCGGCAGCAGCCTCGACCAAACGAAGCACCGATATCGCAACCACCGTTGTCGCGACCATGCGCCAGCTTGGCGTACTCGGCCTGCCACGCAACTACGAGATTTTCTATGAGGCCTTGAGCGGCACCAATCGCGAGCTCAGCCTCGCCGTCGTGTCGTTGAGCAACCGGCCGACGCAGGACGAACTCGATCAGATCGGGCGCATCTTCTTCGCCCATAACCATGGTCCCGGCATTGTCGAGCATGCCAGAGATGTCATCGCCCGAGAACTCGAGGAGGTCGCGTCGCTCTTGCGCAGCGAGCGCAGCCACATCGAAAAATACGGCAGGATCCTCGATGAGACATCAAGCGGCCTGAGCAACCGCAGCCTTCTCTCTCAGGACCTTCTGCAAAAGATCGCCAACGCAATGACCATCGCGACCAATTCGACGATCGATCACGGCCGGCAGATCGCCTCGACGCTCAGCGACAAGACGGCAGAACTCGAGAGCGTCAAGTCGAAGCTCGAGGAATACAAGCGGCTGGCCGACACGGATCCGTTGACCAAGATCTGGAACCGCCGCGCCTTCGACAAGGAAATCACCAGGATCTACAACAGCAACAAGGGTATCCTGTTCAATGCCCTGATCCTCGTCGACATCGATCGGTTCAAGGACATCAACGACCGCTACGGCCATCCTGTCGGCGACAAGATCATCCAGATCATCGCCGAGATTTTCCAGACCAGCATTCGTGGCGACATGTTCGTCGCCCGCACCGGCGGCGAGGAGTTCGCGCTGATCATCGAGGGCGCCAGCGAGGACGCAACCTACGAGATCGCGGAACGCATTCGCGCCCTGATCGAGCAGACGCCGTTCACCAGCAGCCAGACCGGCATAAATTACGGCACGGTGACGGTATCGATGGGTATCTGCATGGCGTCCGAGGCCGAAGGCCCCGAGGACCTCTACACCAAGGCGGATCGGGCGCTCTATCGCTCGAAAGTCAGTGGCCGCAACCGCGTTACCAGGCATTCGGCCATGGCAGGGCGCGCCGGCAAGAGCTGGCTGCTCTACAAGCAAGACTGAAGCTTTTGCGGTTGCACCGGCACTGTCGGAGGCAAAAGATGAAAACGGAAAAGGCGCCGGGTTTCCCAGGCGCCTTTGCTTTATCGATCCAATTGATCCGGCTCAGCCGTTCGCGACCTGCTTGTGCTGCACCGGGTGGCTCTTCTTCAACAGGTCCGAGACCAGGAACGCCAGTTCGATTGCCTGGTCGGCATTGAGGCGCGGATCGCAATGGGTGTGGTAGCGGTCCTGCAACTCCTCGGCCGTGATGGCGCGCGCGCCACCGGTGCATTCGGTGACGTTCTTGCCGGTCATCTCGACATGGATGCCGCCTGGATGAGTGCCTTCGGCGCGGTGCACCTCGAAGAAGGTCTGCACCTCCTTCAGGATGCGATCGAAGGGCCGCGTCTTGTAGCCGGCCGCTTCGATCGTGTTGCCGTGCATCGGGTCCGACGACCAGACCACGCTGCGGCCTTCCTTCTGCACCGCGCGCACCAGCTTCGGCAGATGGTCGGCAACCTTGTCCGAACCGAAGCGGGCGATCAGCGTCAATCGCCCCGGCTCATTCTCGGGGTTCAACAGATCGATCAGTTCCAGCAGGCCGTCCGGCGTCAGCGACGGACCGCATTTCAGGCCGAGCGGGTTCTTGATGCCGCGGCAATATTCGACGTGCGCGTGATCGGGTTGGCGCGTGCGGTCGCCGATCCAGATCATATGGCCCGACGTGGCGTACCAGTCGCCGGAGGTCGAATCCACACGGGTCAGCGCCTCCTCGTAGCCGAGCAGCAGCGCCTCGTGGCTGGTGTAGAAGTCGGTTTCACGCAGCGCGAAATTGGTTTCCGACGTAATGCCGACGGCGCGCATGAAATCCATGGTCTCGGTGATGCGGTTGGCAAGCGATTCGTATTTCTCGCCCTGCGGGCTGTCGGAGACGAAGCCGAGCATCCAGCGATGCACATTCTCCAGGTTGGCATAGCCGCCCTGCGCGAAGGCACGCAGAAGATTGAGCGTCGCCGCCGACTGACGATAAGCCATTTCCTGGCGGGCAGGATCGGGAATGCGTGATTTCGCGTCGAATTCGATGCCATTGATGATGTCGCCGCGATAGCTCGGCAGCGTCACCTCGCCCTTGATCTCGTTGTCGGACGAGCGCGGCTTGGCGAACTGGCCGGCGACGCGGCCAACCTTCACCACTGGCTGCGCACCGGCGAAGGTCAGCACGACCGACATCTGCAGGAAGACGCGGAAGAAGTCGCGGATGTTGTCCGCGCCATGTTCGGCAAAACTCTCGGCGCAGTCGCCGCCCTGGAGCAGGAAGGCTTCCCCGGCGGCAACAGTCGCCAGCTGCTTCTTCAGCTTGCGCGCCTCGCCGGCGAAGACCAGCGGCGGAAAGGTGGCGAGTTGGGCTTCCGTGTTCTTCAGCGCCGCAAGGTCCGGATAAGCGGGAACCTGTTTGATCGGCTTTGCTCTCCACGAATTCGGCGACCATTTCGTCATCGCTGCACCCAACGCTCTTTCCGGCGAACACCTTGCCCGCCATTTCCAGCCCCTAAATGGGGTGGCGGCTCCATACACGAAGCCGATTTCCTATTCTAGACCGGAATTTCGGTGCTGGCGAATGGCTTGACGCCCCCGGGACGCCCCGAAAGGCGAGATCAGGCCGTCTTCTCAGCCAACTTCGCCAGTTGCGTCATGACGACAGCCGAGCCCGCCAGACGCTTCTCCGCCGTCGGCCAGTCGCGGATGAAGACCACGCTCTGGTCGGCCCGGATCTTGGCCAGCGAACCCTGCTCACCAATATACTTGACCAGTCCGACGGGGTTCGAAAATTCGCGCTTGCGGAAATGGATGACGACGCCCTTCGGCCCCGCATCGAGCTTCTCGACATTGGCCTTGCGGCAGAGCGCCTTGATGAAGACGATCTTGAGGAGATGTTTCACCTCCTCCGGCAGCGGGCCGAAACGGTCGATCAGCTCGGCGCCGAAGGCGTCGATTTCCTCGGTGTTTTCGAGATCGCCGAGACGGCGGTAGAGCGCCAGCCTGAGCTGCAGGTCCGGCACGTAGCCTTCCGGGATCATCACGGCGGTGCCGACGGCGATCTGCGGCGACCAGCCGCCATCCTGGACCTCGCCGGAATCCTTCACCTCGGCCACCGCCTCCTCCAGCATCTGCTGGTAGAGCTCGAAGCCGACCTCCTTGATGTGCCCGGACTGTTCCTCGCCGAGAAGATTGCCGGCGCCCCTGATGTCAAGGTCATGGCTGGCGAGCTGGAAGCCGGCGCCCAGCGTGTCGAGCGATTGCAGTACCTTCAGACGGCGCTCGGCGGTGTCGGTCAGCTTGCGGTTGGCCGGCAGGGTGAACAGCGCATAGGCGCGCACCTTCGAGCGCCCGACGCGGCCGCGCAGCTGATAGAGCTGCGACAGGCCGAACATGTCGGCGCGATGGATGATCAGCGTGTTGGCGGTCGGGATATCGAGGCCGGATTCGACGATTGTGGTCGATAGAAGCACGTCGTACTGGCCGTCATAAAAGGCGTTCATGATGTCGTCGAGTTCGCCCGGCGGCATCTGGCCGTGGGCCACCGCCACTTTCAGTTCGGGAACGGATTCCTTCAGGAAATCATGGATTTCCGCCAGATCGCTGATACGAGGCACGACATAGAAAGAATGCCCGCCACGGTAACGCTCACGCAGCAGCGTCTCGCGAATCACCAACGGATCGAACGGCGAGATGAAGGTGCGCACCGCCATGCGGTCGACCGGCGGCGTGGCGATGAGCGACAGTTCGCGCACGCCCGTCAGCGCCAGCTGCAGCGTGCGCGGGATCGGCGTCGCCGACAGCGTCAGCACATGGACGCCGGTCTTCAGGTCTTTCAGCCGCTCCTTGTGCTTGACGCCAAAATGCTGCTCCTCGTCAATAATCAGCAGGCCGAGATTCTTGAACGAGATGGCGGAACCGAGCAGCGCATGGGTGCCGATAACGATATCGACCTGCCCTTCGGCGATGCCCTTCTTGGTCTCGGCCAGATCCTTGGCACCGACCAGCCGCGAGGCCTGGGCGACACGAATGGGAAGCCCTGAGAAACGCTGCGAGAATGTCTTGAAATGCTGGCGCGACAACAGCGTCGTCGGCACCACCACCGCGACCTGAAACCCTTCCATCGCCGTGATGAAGGCGCCGCGCAGCGCCACTTCAGTTTTGCCAAAGCCGACATCGCCGCAGATCAGCCGGTCCATCGGCTTGCCGGCGCCAAGGTCGCCGCGCACCGAGTCGATGGCCGTCTGCTGGTCGTCGGTTTCCTCGTAGGGGAACCGGGCTGCGAACTCGTCATAGAGGCCTTCGGCCGGCACCAGGGCCGGTGCGGCCCGCATCTGCCGCTCGGCGGCGATGCGGATCAGTTGTCCGGCCATGTCGAGCAGGCGCCGCTTCAGCTTCGCCTTGCGCGACTGCCAGGCGCCGCCGCCCAGCTTGTCCAGCGTAGCCTCGGCCGTGTCGGAGCCGTAGCGCGACAGCAGCTCGATGTTTTCCACCGGCAGGAACAGCCGGTCGTCGCCGGCATAGTGGATTTCCAGGCAGTCATGCGGCGCGCCGACCGCTTCGATGGTGCGCAGGCCGATGAAACGGCCAATGCCATGGTCGGCATGGACGACAATATCGCCGGCCGACAAGGCCGAGGCTTCGGCGATGAAGTCGGACGCGCGCTTCTTGCGCTTCGAACGGCGGATCAGCCGGTCGCCCAGAATGTCCTGTTCGGCGACGACGACCAGCTTTTCAGTCTCAAAACCGGATTCCAGCGGCAAAACCGCCAATGCGGCCTGTCCCGGCTCGAGCTGGTCGGCCTCCGCCAGCGTCTCGACCTGCTTGAGATTGCCGAGATGGTGCTCGGCCAGGATCTGGCCAAGCCGGTCGAGGGAGCCCTCGGTCCAGCCAGCGATGACGACGCGGCGGCGCGCCGCGCGCTCGTCGGCTATGTGTCGGACGACGACATCGAACACATTGACGTTCGGATCGGCTCGCTCCTCGACGAAGCTGCGGCCATGGCGCGAGCCGGCGTGGAAGACTTTCTTGTTCCCCAGGTCCGGCGCGTCGAACACGGTAAAGTCGATGTCTTCGCGCCCGCCAAGCGAAGCCTTCAGATTCTCCGGCGAGAGATAGAGCAGATCCGGCGCCACCGGCTTGTAGGGAACCGCATCCTTGAGCGCCGCGTCAGCCTGTTTTTTGCGCGCCTCGTAGTGATCGAGGATCAGCGTATGGCGCTCGGCCAGCGCCTCATGTGCCAGATGGTCGAAAACCACGGGTGCGTCGGGCAGGTAATCGAACACCGTCTCCAGCCGGTCGTAGAAGAACGGCAGCCAATGCTCCATACCGGCGAAGCGCCGGCCTTCGCTGACCGCCGCATAGAGCCCGTCGTCACGCGATGGCGCGCCAAAGGCTTCGATATAGGAGCGGCGGAAGCGGCTGATGGTTTCCGGCGTCAGCGCCACTTCGCTCATCGCCTGCAGCGCCATCGACTTGCGCTGACCGGTGGTGCGCTGCGTGGCAGCGTCGAAGACGCGGATCGATTCCAGCGTGTCGCCGAAGAAATCAAGCCGCAGCGCCTCGGTCCAACCGGGTGCGAAGAGGTCGAGAATGCCGCCGCGCACCGCGAATTCGCCGATGCCGCGCACGGTCGGCACCCGCTCGAATCCCGACGTCTCCAGCCGTGCAATCAGCGCATTCATGTCGATCTGGTTGCCGGGTCTGGCGTGGAAGGTCTGCGCCTCGACAAGCTCAGCGGGCGGAATGCGCTGCAGCAGCGCGTTGGCGGTGGTGAGAATGACGGCACGGTGCGGTTTCTTCGCCAGCGCGATCATGGCGGTCAGCGCATCGAGGCGCTTGGCGGCGGCATCGGAACCGGGCGACACACGGTCGTATGGCAGACAGTCCCAGGCAGGCAGTTCCAGCACAGGCAGCCCGGGCGCGACGAAGGACAGCGCCTCGATGATGGAAGGCAAGCGCTGGCCGTCGCGGGCCACGAACAGCACGGGCTTGTCGGGTGCGATTTCGAGCGCCGTCTGTACCAGCGCGAAGGCCTCGTAGCCGTCGGCGACACCGTCGACGATGAACTGGCCGGCGCGGCCCTTCGGCAAGCCAATGGTGGGGATGAGAGCCATCAAATCACGGTCTTGTTTATCGCAATTCCGAACGGAAAACCGCTTCGCACTTTTCCTGGAATTGCTTTTGTTCAGAATGTCATGGTCCGGCGTGACGCCAGGATTTTTTGCAGGACGGCACAGTCGATCTCCGCCGGCACCGGGCGTTCGCCCGTGACCAGCGGCAGGAATTCTGTGTCGGCAATATCGAGGAGCTTCTCATATTGGTCGATTTCCTCGGCGGTCAAGGTGCCGATCTCGGTATCGGCGAAGGTGCCGAGGATGAGGTCCATCTCGCGTAGGCCGCGATGCCAGGAGCGGAACAACAGCTTGCGGCGGTGGGCGTCCAGCCCCTCGCTTGATCGTTTCGTTCCGGTCATTGTGCCGCATCCTCGCTTCAAGCGGCGCATATAGCGTGGATAGTGGGCGGTGTCAGCCTTTGCGCTGCGGCCATCGCGACATAAGCTGACATCATGCGTCCTTCCATACTCGATCCCCTGTTTGTCCCGATCACCTCGCTTGCCGGCGTCGGGCCGAAGGTCGGTGCGTTGATCGAGAAGGTCGTGGCGGCCGACCTCGGCGATCGCGCCGCGCGCGCCGGTGACCTCCTGTTCGTGCTGCCCCACACCGTCATCGACCGCCGCAATCGGCCTGGCATCGCCCTCGCGGCCGAAGGCGCCATCGTGACGCTCGAACTGCGCATAGACCGACACCAGCCGCCGCCGCGCGGCAACAGGTCGGTGCCCTACCGGGTCTACGCCCATGACGATACCGGCGAAATCGGCCTGACCTTCTTCCATGCCCATGCCGCCTATCTCGAAAAGGCAATGCCTGTCGGCGAGCATGTCGTGGTGTCAGGCCGTATGGAATGGTTCAACGGACGCCCGACCATGGTCCATCCCGACCATATCGCACTCGCCGGCGAAGCCGAGAACCTGCCGCTGGTCGAGCCGGTCTATCCGCTGACCGCGGGGCTATCCGGCAAGGTGCTGCGCCGTGCGATCGGCCAGGCGCTCGGCCGCCTGCCGGACCTGCCGGAATGGCAGGATGATGCCTTCATGCGCCGCCAGAGCTTTCCGTCCGTTGGCAACGCGCTGACCCGTATCCATTATCCCGGCGATCCGCTCGATGTCGCGGTCGAAGGGGCTGCATGGCGCCGCCTCGCCTATGATGAATTGCTCGCCGGCCAGGTCTCGCTGGCCCTGGTGAGGGCAAAGGTGCGACGCCTGTCAGGCCGCCCTCTCGTCGGCGATGGCCGCATCGCCGAGGAGCTGCGCGCGGCCCTGCCCTATTCGCTCACTCCCTCGCAGGAATTCGCGCTCGCCGAAATCAACGCCGATCTCGCCGATCCAGAGCGCATGCTGCGGCTGCTGCAAGGCGATGTCGGTTCGGGCAAGACGGTCGTGGCTTTGTTGGCCATGGCACGCGCCGTCGAGGCCGGCGGCCAGGCGGCGCTGATGGCGCCGACCGAAATCCTGGCGCGCCAGCATCTGGCGACGATCACCCCGCTTGCAGCCAAGGTCGGCTTGCGCGTCGCCATCCTGACCGGCCGTGAAAAGGGCCGCGAGCGAGCCGAAACACTGGCTGGTCTTGCCAGCGGCGAGATCGATATCATCGTCGGCACCCACGCGCTGTTTCAGGAAACGGTCAGCTTCCACGATCTGGTCCTGGCCGTCATCGATGAGCAGCATCGCTTCGGCGTTCATCAGCGGCTTGCCATCACCGCCAAGGGCGACGCGCCCGACATGCTGGTGATGACCGCGACCCCGATCCCGCGCACGCTGGTGCTGACCGCCTTCGGCGACATGGATGTCTCGAAGCTGACGGAAAAACCGGCCGGCCGTCAGCCGATCCGCACCGTCACGCTGCCGCTCGAACGGCTCGACGAGCTGGTCGGCCGCATGCTCGATGCCGTCGCGGATGGCCAGAAGATCTACTGGATTTGCCCGCTGGTCGAGGAATCCGAAGAAATCAAGCTAATGTCGGCCGAGGATCGTTTCGCTTCGCTGAAGCCGCTGTTCGGCGATCGCATCGGCCTTGTCCATGGCCGCATGAAGGGTGCCGAGAAGGACGAGGCGATGCGTGCCTTCAAGCAAGGCGAGACGCGCATCCTGATCGCCACCACGGTCATCGAAGTCGGCGTCGACGTTCCTGACGCCACGATCATGGTCATCGAGCATGCCGAACGCTTCGGGCTCGCCCAGTTGCACCAGTTGCGCGGCCGGGTCGGACGCGGCGACAAGCCCTCATCCTGCGTGCTGCTCTACAAGGACCCGCTTGGCGAGACCGCCAAACGCCGGCTGTCGGTGATGCGCGAGACCGAGGACGGCTTCCTGATCGCCGAAGAGGATCTGAAACTGCGCGGCGAAGGCGAATTGCTCGGTACCCGCCAGTCCGGCACGCCTGGTTTCCAGGTGGCGCGCATCGAGGTGCATGCCGATCTGCTGGAGGCCGCCCGAGACGACGCCAGGCTGATCCTATCGCGGGACCCCGAACTGCAATCGGATCGCGGCGAGGCGCTGCGGCTCCTGCTCTATTTGTTCGGCCGCGACGAGGCCGTGCGGCTCCTGCGCGCCGGATGAGGCCCTAGCGGCGGATTGGCCAAGGTTCCGTTGATCGGCTCACCGTTCAGCGTCACCAATTTCGTCTTCACCTCGGGGGCCACCAACCCGGCCGACACGATCAGCTTGGCGCCGTCCTCGATGGTCATGTCGAGCGGCACGATATCCGACTTCAGAACATACATCAGGAAACCGGTCGTCGGGTTCGGCGTGCACGGCATGAACACCGCAATCAGTGGATCGCCTTCCTGGTCGAGCTTCTGGTTGATCTCGGTTTCCTTCTCGCTGGCGACAAACACCAGCGACCACACGCCTTTGCGTGGATATTCGACCAGCCCAACTTGACGGAACATGTCGCCCTTATTCGACAGCACGGTCTCGAAAATCTGCTTCAGCGAGCCATAGATGCCGCGCACCAGGGGCATGCGGCCAAGCAGGCGCTCGCCAAAGCCGACGATGGCGCGGCCGACAATGTTGGCCGTCAGGAAGCCGATCAGCGTGATCAGGATGAGCGCGACGATCAGCCCGAACCCCGGAACCGGGAACGGCAGATAGCTGTCGGGACTGTAGCGCGCCGGAATATAGGGTTTGACCCAGGAATCGACCCAGCCGATGAAGGACCAGGCGATATAGGCGGTGATCGCCAGCGGCGCGCAGACGATGAAGCCCGTGAGGAAATAGTTCCTCAGCCGGGTCATGCCGGAAGTCTTTGAAGCGTCTGACATGGTTCACCGGGCACGGGTTGCGGCGCGACATTAGTGAACCGGAAGGCGCTTTGGAACTGCGAAGTTTTTAAACGCGCCTGTTTGTAGGCGCCTACTCCACCGTCACCGATTTCGCCAGATTGCGCGGCTGATCGACGTCGGTGCCCATGAACACGGCGGCGAAATACGCAAGCATCTGGATCGGCAGCGCGTAGATGATGGGCGAGATGATTTCCGGCACATCCGGAAGCACGATGGTCTCCATCGTCTTCACGCTCACCTGTGCCGCGCCCTTGGCGTCGGTGATCAGGATGATCTTGCCGCCACGCGCCGCCACTTCCTGCATGTTGGACACGGTCTTTTCGAAGATGCGATCGTGCGGCGCAATCACGATCACCGGCATGTTCTCGTCGATCAGCGCGATCGGCCCGTGCTTCAGCTCACCCGCGGCATAGCCTTCGGCATGGATGTAGGAGATTTCCTTGAGCTTCAGCGCGCCTTCCATGGCCAGCGGGAAATTGGTGTCGCGTCCGAGATAGAGCACGTCCTTGTAGCGAGACAGCTCCCGCGCGATCCGTTCGATCTGTTGTTCGAGCTTCAGCACCTGGTTGGCATAGCGCGGCGCTTCGGAGAGCTCCCGCACCAATGTTTTCTCTTGCTCCTTCGAGATCGCCCCGCGCGCCACGCCGGCGCGCACGGCAAGCGACGCGAGCACAGACAACTGACAGGTGAAAGCCTTGGTCGAAGCGACGCCGATCTCAGGCCCCGCCAGCGTCGGCAGCACGACGTCGGATTCGCGCGCCATGGTCGATTCCCGCACATTGACGACCGCGCCGATCTTCATGCCGGCCTTGCGGCAATAGCGCAGCGAAGCCAGCGTATCGGCGGTCTCGCCGGACTGCGAGATGAAGAAGGCGGCATCGCTGGCCGACAGCGGCATCTCGCGGTAACGGAATTCCGACGCGACATCGATATCGACCGGCAGCCGAGCATAGCGCTCGAACCAGTATTTGCCGATCAGGCCGGCGAGATACGCAGTGCCGCAGGCGGAGATAGCCAGGCGGCCGATCTTGGCGAAATCGAATGGCAGGTCGAGCGGCTTGGAGACGCCGGAGACGAAATCGACGTAGTGCGCCAGTGTGTGCGAGATCACTTCGGGCTGCTCATGGATTTCCTTTTCCATGAAATGGCGGCGGTTGCCCTTGTCGACCATGAAGCTGGTCGACAGCGACTGCTGGCGCTTGCGGTCGACTTTCTTGCCGTCGATGTCGAAGATGGCGACGCTCTCGCGGCGCACCACCGCCCAGTCGCCGTCCTCGAGATAGGTGATCGAATTGGTGAACGGAGCGAGCGCGATGGCGTCGGAGCCCAAATACATCTCGCCATCGCCATGGCCGACCGCCAGTGGCGGGCCGTTACGCGCGCCGACAATCAGGTCCTCGTCACCCTTGAACATGATGGCCAGCGCAAAGGCGCCTTCCAGCCGCTTCAGCGCCTTGTGCGCGGCCTCGACCGGTTTCAGACCTTTCGCGAGTTCCCGTGCCACCAGATGCGCCACGACCTCAGTGTCGGTCTGCGACGAGAAGGAATAGCCGTCGCGGACCAGCTCGTCGCGCAGTTCGGCGAAATTCTCGATGATGCCGTTGTGAACGATGGCGACGCCCTCCGAAAAGTGCGGATGCGCATTGGTCTCGTTGGGCACGCCGTGGGTCGCCCAGCGTGTATGGCCGATACCGATCGTGCCGTCGAGCGGCTCATCCTTGAGCCGGCGTTCGAGGTTGACCAGCTTGCCCTCGGCACGGCGGCGGCCAAGTTGACCCTTTTCGATGGTGGCGACGCCTGCCGAGTCATAACCGCGGTATTCGAGCCGCTTCAGCGCGTCGACGATGAGCGGCGCAACCTGCGAGTGGCCGACGATTCCAACGATACCGCACATGCAGACAGTCCCTGATTGCCCATGGAAAACCAGCGCTATTTAGGGGTGGCCGGCCTGCCGCGAAAGTCACATTGCATTTCGTCCGGTGTAACGGACACTTGCGCACGCATGCACCATGACAGACCGCTCTTGCAATCCGGTTACTGCAATCGTTCGTTTTTTTCGATTGCTTCGGCAAGAAAGCAGACTTGTCGACCAATGGCTAATGGTCGGCGCCGGCTGCCTTCTTCTTCGCCGCCGCGGCGGAAGCAAACCGTTCGCGCAACTCCTTCCCCTTACCGGGGATCGTCTTTTGGCGAGCCCGACCGAAGGCCAGAGCGTCGTCGGGAACGGTTTCAGTGATGACACTGCCCGAGGCGATATAGCCGCCATTGCCGATGGTGACGGGTGCCACGAGCGAGGAATTGGAGCCGATGAAGGCGCCCTCGCCGATGTCGGTGAAGAATTTCGAATAGCCATCGTAGTTGCAGGTGATGGTGCCGGCGCCGATATTGGCGCCGGCGCCGACGCGAGCGTCACCGATATAGGTCAGGTGGTTGACCTTGGCGCCCTCCTCGATAACGGCCTGCTTGACCTCGCAGAAATTGCCGACCTTGGCCTTGTTCCTGAGATCGGCGCCTGGCCGCAGCCGTGCGAATGGCCCGACATCGCAATTGGGGGCGATGGTGGCGCCTTCGATATGACTGAAGGCGTGGATCTTGGCACCCGAGGCAACCATCACACCCGGTCCGAACCAGACATTGGGCTCGACGATCGTGTCGGCGCCGATTTCGGTATCGTGCGAGAAATAGACGGTTTCCGGCGCAATCAGCGTCACGCCCGACAGCATCGCCTCATGGCGACGGCGCTGTTGCCAGATGGCTTCGGCTTGCGCCAGTTCGGCGCGGTTGTTGATGCCGAGCGCGTTCTCGAAGCTGGCTTCGGTGGCGACGACATCGAGGCCCTGCGCGCCGGCAATCTCGACGATGTCGGTGAGATAATACTCGCCCTTGGCGTTCTTGTTGCCGACGGCGTCGAGCAGTTTCAGCGCGTGCGCGCCGGCTACCGCCATCATGCCGGCATTGCAGAAGCCGATCTTCTTCTCCGCCTCGGAACAGTCCTTCTCCTCGCGGATGGCGACGAGCCGGCCAGCTTGCTCGATCAGGCGGCCGTATCCGGCCGGATTTGGCGGGCGAAAACCAATGACCGCGACAGCGGCGCCCTCGGCCAGCTTCCGGCGCGCCGTTGCGAGCGCCTGCGCATCGATCAGCGGCGTGTCGCCAAACATCACGAGGACGTCGTCATAACCCTTTGATATCGCTGCGCGGGCAGCGATCACTGCATGCGCCGTACCCAAGCGCTTTTCCTGCACGAAGGTCTCAGCCTCAGGTGCGAACTTCGCCGCCGTCTTGCGCATCTCGTCGGCGCCATGACCGATCACCAGCGCCACGCCGCTCGCACCAGCGGCCTCGGCCGCCTTCACCACGTGGGCGACCATCGGCAACCCAGCGATCTGGTGCAGCACCTTCGGCAGCGCGCTCTTCATGCGTGTGCCTTCGCCGGCGGCGAGGATGACGGACAGGCAGGTTCTCTGGTTCATGGAAAGGCAACCATATGAAATGCGTTGGGAATCAAGACATGCTAGCAGTGGCGCCATGCTGCACCAATGCGGTTAAATTCCGGTGAGATGGTAGAGCAGCTGACTCTTTAATCAGCGGGTCCGCGGCTCAATCCCGTGCCTCGCCCCACGCCGATAAGCCTCAGCCCAACCGCCCCAACACCGGAAAATTCTCCAGCAGCCAGTAGGACACCGTCTGCACGCCGCCGGTGAGGAAGAACACGCCGGCGACCACCAGGAGCGCGCCGATCGCCTTCTCGACAAGGCCGAGGTGGACGCGGAACTTGCCGAGGAAGCGCATGAAGGCGCCGGAGAACAGCGCGGCGATCAGGAACGGGATGCCGAGGCCTAGCGAATAGGCGGCGAGCAGCAGCGCGCCCTCGCCCACGGTTTCGCGGCCGCCGGCCAGCGTCAGGATCGGCCCGAGCACCGGGCCGATGCAGGGCGTCCAGCCGAAGGCGAAGGCAAGTCCCATGACATAGGCGGCGACGGCGCTGGCCGGCTTGCCCTGCGACTGGAAACGCGCCTCCCGCGACAACAGCGGAATGCGCAGGATGCCCAAAAAGTTCAGGCCCATCAGGATGATCAGCACGCCGGCGCCCATCGCCAGCGGCTCCTGCCAGACGCGCAGCAACCGGCCGATGGTCGACGCGCCGGCACCGAGCGCGACGAAGACGGTCGAAAAACCGAGCACGAAGGCGATCGAGGAATAAAGGAGCGCGCCGCGCGCGCCTTCGCGGGCCGTCGCGCCCGCATTGCCGCGAAAATCGTCGACCGACACGCCGGCCATGTAGCAGAGATAGGGCGGCACCAGCGGCAGCACGCATGGCGACAGAAACGAGATGGCCCCCGCCCCGACCGCGCTGACATAGCCGATATCCAATGCCATTCCAAAGCTCCGACTGTTTGGCGACGATATAGCTGCACGCGGGTTGGTCCGCCAATCACCATCGTGTGGCAAGTCATCGCGGGCCGGGGAAGAAAGCACATGCGCAGGGCGTTGACACAACGAGGCCGCGACTTTCCGCGCGCCTGCGAATAACAGCCACGGAGATTTCCATGAAAACGACAACCGCAGCGCTGGCCGCGCTTCTGCTCAGCACCGCCGCCTCCTTTGCCGCAGAGGCGTGGAAGGAAGCCGATGTCGGCGGCACCAAGATTTATACCGATGCCAAAGGCATGACGCTTTACACCTATGACAAGGACGAGAAAGGCAAGACCAATTGCTACGACAAATGCGCCACCAACTGGCCGCCGCTGAAGGCCAAGGCAGGCGCCAAGGCCGGCGACGAATGGAGCGTTGTCGATCGCACCGACGGCACCAAGATGTGGGCCTATGACGGCAAGCCCGTCTACACCTTCATCAAGGACAAGAAGGCCGGCGACATGAGCGGTGATGGCGTCGCCGGTGCCTGGCACATCGTCAAGGCCGATTAGGCTTACCCCTGCTCCCTGCCTGCGGGCGGGCAAGCTGGTCGCCGCATTCCTCTGTTCAGCCGGCGGCCAGCATCGATCGACGGCAGGCGAGCGAACGGCTTTCCACGACTCGCCCGGAGTTTGAAGCGGGAGTTTCCGCCGACTCCCGACCGCCGTCGCCTTGACCAAAATTCTGTGATTTTCTCCATACACTCTAAGAGTGTATTGCTGCCGGCACCTCCGCAATTTGGCCCCTTCCCCTTGACCGGATGCAAAAGCGCGGCCATGTGAGCGACGAACAGAACCGAGATTTCGTCGCGCGCAGCGGAATTCTTCTGCCGCATCACAGCTGATATGAGACCTCATGGACGTCGTCGTCGTCGAATCGCCGGCCAAAGCGAAGACAATTAACAAATACCTGGGCAGGAACTACAAGGTTCTGGCCTCGTTCGGCCATGTCCGCGATTTGCCGGCCAAGGATGGCTCGGTGCGTCCGGATGAAGATTTCGCCATGTCCTGGGCGGTCGACACCGCGTCCGGCAAGCGTCTCGCCGACATCGCCAAGGCGGTCAAGGATGCCGACGGCCTGATCCTCGCCACCGACCCGGATCGCGAAGGCGAAGCGATCTCCTGGCACGTGCTGGAAGTCCTGAAGCAGAAGCGCGCGCTGAAGGACAAGCCAGTCAGCCGCGTCGTCTTCAACGCCATCACCAAATCGTCGGTGCTGGAGGCGATGGCCAATCCGCGCCAGATCGATGCGCCGCTGGTCGACGCCTATCTCGCCCGCCGGGCACTCGATTACCTCGTCGGCTTCACGCTGTCGCCGGTGCTGTGGCGCAAATTGCCGGGCGCCCGTTCGGCCGGCCGCGTCCAGTCGGTGGCGCTGCGCCTGGTCTGCGACCGCGAATCCGAAATCGAGCGCTTCATCCGCGAGGAATACTGGCAGATCGCTGCCATCCTCGGCACACCGCGCAACGAGACCTTCGAAGCTCGCCTGACCGCATTCGAGCGCAAGAAGCTGCAAAAGCTCGATATTTCCAATAAGGCGCAGGCCGACGACATCAAGGCAATGCTCGAGGGTGCTACCTTCAAGGCGCTGTCCGTCGAAGCCAAGCCGACCAAGCGCAACCCCGGCCCGCCCTTCACCACCTCGACGTTGCAGCAGGCAGCCTCGTCGGGTCTCGGCTTCTCGGCCACGCGCACCATGCAGGTGGCGCAGCGGCTCTATGAGGGCATGGAGATCGGCGGCGAAACCACCGGCCTGATCACCTATATGCGAACCGACGGCGTGCAGATGGCGCCCGAGGCTATCGACGCCGCTCGCGATGCGGTCGCAAAGGAATTCGGCCCGAAATACTTGCCGGAAAAGCCGCGCCAGTACACCACCAAGGCCAAGAACGCCCAGGAAGCGCACGAAGCCATCCGCCCGACGGATTTCATGCGCACCCCGGCGTCGGTCCGGCAATATCTCGATGCCGACCAGGCACGGCTCTATGAACTGATCTGGAAGCGCGCCATCGCCAGCCAGATGCAGTCGGCCGAGATCGAGCGCACCACTGTCGAGATCGAGGCGCTGAATGGCGCCCGCACGGCCGAGCTTCGCGCCGTTGGCTCGGTCGTCCGCTTCGACGGCTTCATAGCCGCCTATACCGACCAGAAGGACGACGACACGGAAGACGAGGAAAACCGCCGTCTGCCGGCAATCCGCGCCGGCGAGCAGCTCGCCCGCCGTGCAATCAATGCCACCCAGCACACGACCGAGCCGCCGCCGCGCTATTCCGAGGCGTCGCTGATCAAAAAGCTGGAAGAACTCGGCATCGGCCGTCCCTCGACTTACACGGCGATCCTGAAGACGCTCGAGGACCGCGACTATGTCACGATCGACAAGCGCCGGCTGGTGCCGCAGGCCAAGGGCCGCCTGCTGTCGGCCTTCCTGGAAAGCTTCTTCGAGCGCTATGTCGAGTACGACTTCACCGCATCGCTGGAGGAAAAGCTCGACGAGATTTCCGACGGCAAGCTCGCCTGGAAGGACGTGCTGCGCGATTTCTGGAAGGATTTTTCCGGCGCCGTCGCCGACATCAAGGAATTGCGCGTCACCGATGTGCTCGATGCGCTGAATGAGGAACTGGCGCCACTGGTTTTCCCCGCCCGCGAGGACGGCTCCAATCCGCGCATCTGTCCGAAATGCGGCACCGGCAATCTGTCGCTGAAGCTCGGCAAGTTCGGCGCTTTCGTCGGCTGCTCGAACTATCCCGAATGCTCCTTCACCCGCCAGCTCGGCGACGCCGCAAATCCCAACGGGGAGAATGGCGGTGGCGAGGACGGCACCAAGATCCTCGGCAAGGATCCTTACACCGCCGAGGAAATCACGCTTCGCTCAGGCCGTTTTGGCCCCTACATCCAGCGCGGCGAGGGCAAGGAAGCCAAGCGCTCGAGCCTGCCCAAGGGCTGGACGCCTGAATCCATCGATCACGAGAAGGCGCTCGCCTTGCTGGGGCTGCCGCGCGACGTAGGCAAACATCCCGAATCCGGCAAGATGATCTCGGCGGGGCTCGGCCGCTATGGTCCGTTCGTGCTGCACGATGGCACCTACGCCAATCTGGACAGCATCGAGGACGTGTTCTCGATCGGCCTCAACCGCGCCGTCACCGTGATTGCCGAGAAGCAGTCCAAGGGCAAGGGCGGCCGCAACGGCGGCACGCCGGCAGCCCTGAAGGAGCTCGGCGACCATCCGGACGGCGGCGGCAAGATCGTCGTGCGCGACGGCAAATACGGACCTTACGTCAATTTCGGAAAGGTCAACGCCACGCTGCCCAAGGGCAAGGATCCGCAATCGGTGACCATCGAGGATGCGCTGGCGCTGATAGCCGAGAAGGAAGCCAAGGGCGGCGGCGGCAAGAAACCGTTCCGCAAGGCTGCGGCGGCCAAGACCCCCACAACCAAGAAAACCTCAACCAAGAAGGCAGCCGCCAAGAAGCCGGCCGCGAAGAAAAAAGGGTAGAACGGCGTGGCGCGCAGGATCACCGGAAGAAGCCACGGCGATCCCCGCACCGCCGACACCCGGGCCAAGGTTAAGGACAACTACCGGCCCTCGCGTGACGAAATCCTGCGCTACATCGCCGAAAACCCGGATCGCGCCGGAAAGCGCGACATCGCCAAGGCGTTCGCACTGCGCGGCGATGACCGCGTCTGGCTGAAGGATCTCCTGCGCGATCTGCAGGACGAAGGCGTTCTGACCAAGGAGCGCAAGCGGCTGGCCCGGGTCGGCACCCTGCCCCATGTCGCCGTGCTCGACATCTTTGGCCGCGATGGCGATGGTACCTTGCTGGCGCACCCGACCGAGGCGGTCGGCCCGGGCGAGCCTCCCGTGGTCTCGATCCGCGTTTCGCGTGGGGGCAGCGGACCAGCGCCAGGCATTGGCGACCGCGTGCTGGCCAAGACGTTTCCGACCGATGATCCGTCGGGGCCTGCCTATACCGGCCGGGTGATGAAGATCTTCGAGAAGCGCACGGATGCCGTCCTCGGTGTCTTCCGTGTGCTTCAGGACGGCAGCTTCCGCATCGAACCGGTGGAACGGCGCCAGCCTGAGCTGATCGTCGACAAGGAATTCCAGAACGGCGCCAAGAATGGCGATCTTGTCGAGGTCGAGCCCGCGCGCGCCTCCCGCTACGGGCTGCCGCGCGCCAAGGTGCTCAACGTGCTGGGTTCGCTGACCAGCGAAAAGGCGGTCTCGATGATCGCCATTCACGCGCACGACATTCCGCACATTTTTCCAGCCGATGTCATTGCCGAATCCGAGGCGGTGAAGCCGGCGACGCTTGCCCATCGCGAGGACTGGCGCGACCTGCCGCTGGTCACCATCGATCCGGCCGATGCCAAGGATCATGACGACGCTGTGTTCGCCACGCCTGACCTCGACGAGAAAAATCTCGGCGGCTTTATCGCCACCGTCGCGATCGCCGATGTCGCCGCCTATGTCCGCTACGGCACGGCTCTCGACCGCGAGGCCATGAAGCGCGGCAATTCGGTCTATTTCCCCGATCGCGTCGTGCCGATGCTGCCCGAGCGCATCTCCAACGATCTCTGCTCGCTGCGCGAGGGTCAGGACCGTCCGGCGCTGGCGGTGCGCATGACCTTCTCCGCCGATGGCCGCAAGATCAGGCATTCCTTCCACCGCGTCATGATGAAGTCGGCGGCCAAGCTCGCCTACAGCCAAGCCCAGTCGGCGATCGACGGCGTGCCGGACGACAAGACCGGCCCGATCCTCGACACGGTGCTGAGGCCGCTGTGGGACGCCTACGCGATCCTCAAGCGCGGCCGCGACAGCCGCCAGCCGCTCGAGCTCGACCTGCCGGAGCGCAAGATCCTGCTCAAGCCGGATGGCACGGTCGACCGCGTCATCGTGCCGGAGCGACTCGACGCCCACAAGCTGATCGAAGAGTTCATGATCCAGGCCAACGTCGCCGCGGCCGAAACGCTGGAGGGCAAGAAGCAGGCGCTGGTCTATCGCATTCACGACGCGCCGTCGCTGGCTAAGCAGGAATCGCTGCGCGAATTCCTGCAGACGCTTAGCCTGTCATTGGCGCGTGGTGCGCAGATGCGGCCCAGCCAGTTCAACGGCATTCTGGAGCGCGTACGCGGCGCCGACAACGAGGCGCTGGTCAACGAAGTGGTGCTGCGCTCGCAGAGCCAGGCCGAATATTCACCCAAGAACATCGGCCATTTCGGCCTCAACCTCAGCCGCTACGCGCATTTCACCTCGCCGATCCGCCGCTATGCCGATCTGATCGTCCATCGCGGGCTTATTGGCGCGCTCGACCTTGGTCCCGGAGGGCTGACGCAAGATGAGGAGGTTCGCCTCGAAGACGTTGCGGTGCTGATCTCCGGCACGGAACGGCGCGCAATGGCTGCCGAGCGCGACACAGTCGACCGGCTGATCTCCGCCTATCTCGCCGAGCGCATCAACGACCGCTTCGATGCCCGTATCTCCGGCGTCACCAAATCAGGACTTTTTGTCCAATTGCCGCAGTATGGCGCCGATGGTTTCATCCCTGTGTCAACTCTGGGCGGCGATTACTACATATACGACGAAACGGCTCGCTCCCTGTTCGGAGAACGCTCGGGCAAAGGCTACCAGCTCGCGGACCGCGTCGAGGTCCGGCTCGTCGAGGTGGCGCCAATGGCCGGAGCGATGCGCTTCGAGATGTTGACCGACCCAAAGCCCCTGCCAGGCTCCAGCAGGTCGTTTCACAAGGCTAAGGGCCGCGCCCGTGCGTCGCAATCGCGACCGGGGCCGCGCGGCAGGAGACGATGATGGAACAAGAGGTTTTTGGCGGCGAGCATCACTCTGGCCGGGTTGCCCGCCCATTGTGGACGGCGATGAAGCGGGGCTTCTTGGGCCGCTGCCCGAATTGCGGCGAAGGCAAGCTCTTCCGCGGCTTCACCAAGACCGTCGAAACCTGCAGCGTCTGCGGCGAGGAGATTCATCACCATCGCGCCGACGATTTGCCCGCCTATCTGGTCATCGTCATCGTCGGCCACATCGTGCTCGGCGCCTTCATGGGTGTCGAGGCGACCTCGACCTTGTCCACCGGGGAGCACATCCTCATCTGGGTGCCCTTGACCATCCTTCTGTCGGTCGCGCTGCTGCAGCCGGTCAAAGGCGCCGTCATCGGATTGCAATGGGCGTTCTATATGCACGGGTTTGGTGGCGAAAAGGATGTGATCGAGCCGCATCCCGGGGCCTGAAATGTTGGCTGGCGCAACATGCCAATCGTTAGGGCTACTTTCGCATGCAAGAAGTTTCCGCTAGGTCCTGCGCATGGAAGCAATGACCAAGGCGGATGCCGACAAGCTCGATAACGGTCTTGCCACGCATGGCGGCCGGCCCCTGCGTCCGCGTGACGCCGCGACACTCATCCTGCTCGACCGCAAGGGCGACGACATCCTGGTGCTGATGGGACGCCGCCACGCCGCGCACGCCTTCATGCCCGGGAAATTCGTCTTCCCCGGCGGCCGCACCGACCCTGCCGACAGCCGCATCCCGACGGCGACCACACTTAACCAGCACGAAGAAGCCAAGCTGAGCGCCGGCCCCGGCCGCACCAGCCACGCCCGCGCCCGTGCCATCGCTTTGTCGGCGGTCCGCGAGACCTATGAGGAAGCCGGGCTGCTGATCGGCCGCAAAGGCGCCTTTGCCACGACCAGGCGCGATTGGCAGGCTTTCGTCGAACATGGCGTGGCGCCGTCGCTGGAGGCGTTGCGCTTTGTCGCGCGCGCCATCACGCCGCCGAACCGGGTGCGCCGCTTCGACACCCGCTTCTTCAGCGCCTGGCGTGACGACGTCGCCGTCGAATTGGCCGATGGCGGCCCGACCAACGAACTGGAGGAATTGGTCTGGCTGCCGCTCGCCAAGGCCAAGCAGGCTGATATACCCGACATCACCCGAATGATCCTGGACGAATTGGAAAAGCGGCTCGCCAATGATCCACTGCTGCGTCCGGGCGGCCCTGTCCCCTTCTACAGGCTTGTCCGCAACCGCTTCACCCGCGAACTTCTCTAGAGTAATTCCAGGAAAAGTGTGACGCGGTTTTCAGTCCGGAATTGCGTAAGATCAAACAGACAGAGTGTTCAGCATCTCATGACGGTCGATACCCAACCAAAGGGCGACGAACGCGTACACTGGCTGCCGATGGTGGCGGCGATCTCGTCGATCAGCGTCGTCGGCATTGCTATCGGCCTTGGCATGCCGCTGCTCAGCGTCATCCTGGAAACACGCGGCCATTCTGCTTCGATGATCGGCCTCAACACGGCCGTTGCCGGCCTGGCCTCGATCGCCGGGGCGCCACTGGCTACGCCGCTGGCCATGCGCTTCGGCGTCGCCAGGACGATGATCGCCATGATCGCCGCCGGCGCGCTGGCCTTCGTCGGTTTCCATTTCGCGCCTGATTTCTGGATGTGGTTTCCCCTGCGCATCGTGCTGCACATCGCGCTGACCGTGCTGTTCATCCTGTCGGAATTCTGGATCAGCACGTCGGCGCCGCCACACCGACGCGGCCTTGTGCTTGGCATCTATGCCACCGTTCTGTCGCTCGGTTTTGCCGCGGGGCCGTGGCTGTTCGCCCATCTCGGCAGTTCCGGCTTCAGGCCGTTCGGCGTCATCATCGCCCTGGTGACGCTGGCCGCGATACCGGTGCTGGCCGCGCGCAACGAAAGCCCCACCATCGTGGCCGACAGTGAAACCAGCCACTTCCTTCGCTACATCTGGCTGGTGCCGACCGCGACTTTCGCCGTGCTTGTGTTCGGCGCGGTCGAGACCGGCGGCTTCGCGCTGTTTCCGATCTATGGCAATCGCATCGGTTACTCCGAGGCCGATGCGGCGCTGCTGCTGACCATGATCGGACTCGGCAACGTGCTGTTGCAGATCCCGATCGGCATGATCAGCGACCGCGTCACGGACCGGCGCTATCTGCTGCTCGCCTGCGCCACGGTCGGTCTCGCCGGCACGATGTTCATGCCGTTCTTTGCCGCGAACTGGCACCTGATGGCCGCCCTGCTTTTCGTCTGGGGCGGTGTCGTTGCCGCCATGTACACGATTGGCCTCGCCCATCTCGGTTCGCAGCTTTCCGGTCACGAACTGGCGTCGGCCAATGCCGCTTTCGTGCTGTGCTATGGCGTCGGCATGGTGCTAGGCCCGCAGGCGATCGGCATCGGCATGGACGGTTTCGGGCCCTCCGGTTTTGGCTGGTCGCTCGGCCTGTTCTTCGCCGCCTACATCGCCCTGGTCTGCTTCAGGCTCGTCCGCAAGATACTCCTGTAGAGCCCAACCCGATCGTTTATCGGCACCGTGCAGCGGCAGGCTGCTGACAGAACCGTGTCAGCAGCCACCGGTTAAAAGGGTGTCCTAAAACATCCTGAACCGAGGACACTCCGATGATCGACAGCGGCTTTGAAACCACTTCGCTGCGAATGACGCTCCTGCTGCTCGTCAGCTTCCAGGCTCCGGCTGCCGATGTCGACCGCATCATGGACGCGGTCGTCGCGATCGCACCGCTGGCCATGGGCAAGTATGACCGCAACGCCTACCAGTCGGCGCACGGCATCGAACGCTACAGGCCGCTTGAAGGAGCCGCGGCCGGCGCCGAAACCGAATTGCGCCGCCGCCCGGGCACGGTCGAGGTTTCATTCGAATTGCCCGATGACCAGGCGCTGGCGGCCCGCGTCGTCGAGGCGATTTTCCAGGCGCATTCCTATCAGGAGCCGGTGATCCGCATCCAGCCGATCCTTGCCAGCCGCTCCAAGGGTCTGGACGACCGCGCCAATCCGAATCGCTGGTGGAACACGACCGGAGACTGGAAGAAGGTTGCGGTATCAGAGGTGGAAAACGCCTGATTATATGCATACAGTGCAGCTTGGGCGGGACACATCACGTCCGCCGGGCTTGACTTTCCAGGCACGTTCTTTATGTGTCGCGCCAAGTTTCCCGCGTCCGGGTGTTTTCCCGTGCTCCAGCGGCCAAAACTCCACGAACATAACGGACTGAGATCATGGCCAAAGCCGCAAACATCAAGATCAAGCTTCTGTCGACCGCCGACACCGGTTTCTTCTACGTCACCAGCAAGAACAGCCGCACCAAGACCGACAAGCTGTCGTTCCGCAAGTATGACCCGGTCGCCAAGAAGCATGTCGAATTCAAGGAAACCAAGATCAAGTAATCTGGGTTTTCCTCTGGAATGCCGAAACGCCGCCCATCGGGCGGCGTTTTTCGTTTACAAGGCGGAAGGCTCCGGGCTGATTTCCCTCGGCCTGGATGAATTCATTCAGCCGATGCGATCGCCGCTTTTCGGATCGAACAGATGCAGCGACGCGGGATCGGCCGCCAGCCGCACCATGTCGCCGGGCTTCACGCCGGCGCGGCCCATGGCAAAGACGCAAAGCTGCTGGCCGGCCAATTTGACATAGAACTGCGTCGACAGGCCGAGCGGCTCCACCACTCCCACTTCGCCTTGCAGGGCGCCGTCATCGGCCAGCCGGATATGCTCGGGGCGCAGGCCGACGGTGATGACGTCGCCATCCCTGAGCGGCAGGCCGTCCGGTAGCCGAAGCTTCTGGCCATCAGACAACACGGCGTCCACCTTGCCGCCCTTCTTCACCGCCGCCGGCAGGAAATTCATGCCAGGCGAGCCGATGAAGCCGGCGACGAATATATTGGCCGGCCTGTCATAGAGATCGAGCGGCGCGCCGACCTGCTGGATCAGCCCGTCATGCATGACGACGATGCGATCGGCCATGGTCATCGCCTCGATCTGGTCGTGGGTGACATAGACAGAAGTGGTCTTCAACTGCTGGTGCAGTGCCTTGATCTCGGCGCGCATATGGACGCGCAGCTTGGCGTCGAGGTTCGACAGCGGCTCGTCGAAGAGAAAAACCTTGGGATCGCGCACGATGGCGCGGCCCATGGCGACGCGCTGGCGCTGGCCGCCGGACAATTGCCTGGGCAAGCGTTGCAGGAACGTATCGAGCCCCAGCCGCTTGGCAGCACCATCGACGCGAGCATCGATCGCCGGCTTATCGGCCTTTCGCAGCATCAGGCTGAAGCCCATGTTCTTCGACACGTCCATATGCGGATAGAGCGCATAGGACTGAAACACCATGGCGATGTCGCGGTCCTTGGGCGCAACGTCGTTGACCAGCCGCTCGCCGATGCGGATTTCGCCGCCGGAGGCTTCCTCGAGGCCGGCGATCATGCGCAAAAGCGTGGACTTGCCGCAGCCGGACGGTCCGACCAGCACGACAAACTCGCCATCGGCGATCTCAAGATCGACCGCGTGCAGGACGCGCACGGCGCCGTAGTCCTTACGAACCTTTTCGAGTGTAACAGAAGCCATCGATCTATCCTTTGACGGCGCCGGCGGTCAGGCCGGTGACGAGATAGCGTTGCAGGAAGGCGAAGAAGATGCAGACCGGGATCAACGCCAGGATCGATGCCGCCATCATCTGCCCCCAGTCGACGGCGAACTTGCCGATGAAGGTGAGCAGGCCGACGGCGAAGGTTTTCTGGTCGTCGCTGGAAATCAGCATCAGCGCGAACAGAAGCTCGCTCCAGGCGGCGGTAAAGACGAAGCCCAGCGTCGCACCCATGCCGGGCAGCGTCAGCGGCACGATCACCCGGCGCATCGCCTGCGCGCGGGTGCAGCCGTCGATCATCGCCGCCTCTTCCAGATCCTTCGGGATGCCATCGAAGAAGGACTGCATCAGGAAGGTGGCGAAGGCGGTGTTGAAGGCGGTGTAAATGATGATCAGCCCGGTCAGGCTGTTGATCAGGCCAATCTGGCCCATCACGCGGTAGATCGGCGGAATGACCATCACCAGCGGAAAGGTCTGGGTCAACAGCAGCATCAGCGCCAGTGCAGCCTTGCCGCGAAAGGTGAAGCGCGACATGGAGTAGCCGGCGAGCGTGGCGATGACCGTGACCAGGGCCGCCGTCGACACCGAGACGATGACGCTGTTGAGGAAATAGCGTGGGAAGTCGGTGGCCTCGAGTACGGTGACGAAGTTCTGTAGCGTCATGTGCGACGGCCAGAATGTGATGCCTTCGGAATAGAGCAGCCGCTCCGGCGTGACCGAGATCTTCAGCGTCCAGTAGATCGGGAACAGAGCGAAGACCACATAAGCGGCGATCGCGGCGTACAGGCCGATGCCGCCGAAGAAGCGCTGCGGGGCTGAGCGTCCAGCGATCATCAGACGTGTCTCACAAGCGAGCGGCGGATGGCGATCAGCACGATCGCGTAGGCGATGAGCAGGACGAGCAACAGCACAGCCACAGCCGAGGCATAGCCCTTGTCCAACGACTTGAAGGCGCTGACATAGATGTAGACTGGAACCGTATTGGTCGAGCCGGCCGGTCCGCCCTCGGTCATGACGAAGATCAGGTCGGCGAAGGTGGCGATCCAGATGGTGCGCAACATCACCGTGATGGCGATGGTCGGCGCCAGGAACGGCAGCGTGACCTTGGTGAAGCGCTGCCACGGCGAAGCGCCGTCGATCGCCGCCGCCTCATGCAGTTCCGAGGGGATAGACTTCAGCGCCGCCAGCAGCGTGATGGCGAAGAACGGAATGCCGAACCAGACATTGGCGATGATCGGCCCCCACATGGCGGTTGAGGGATCGGAGAGAACGTTGGTCGGTTCGGCCTTCAGCCCCAAGGCGAACAGCCAGTGTGGCAGCGGACCGACGATCGGGTTGAACAGCCAGGCCCAGGTCAGGCCCGACAGGAAGGATGGCACCGCCCAGGGCAGGAAGACCAGCGCCTGCACCGCCTTGCGGCCCCGAAACGGCTTGTCGAGCAGCAGCGCGAGGCCAAGGCCGAGGAAGAACTGGAAGAACAGGCTGGTCACCGTCCACCACAGCGTGTTGATCAGCGCCTGGCCCAGCACCTGATCCGACAGCATCGCCTGGTACTGCCCGAGCCCGACATATTCGGATTTGAAGGCCGAGAATTTGCGGAAGGAGTAGCTGATGCCGATGACCAGCGGCACGAGCAGCACCACGATCAGCAGGATGATCGCCGGGCTGAGATAGAGCCAGGGCTCGATCGTCGCGTAGGAGAGCCGCCTCTTTCGCGGCCGCCCTGCGGATCGAATTTCGGATACGGCATAGGTCATTGGCTGCGGACGTCCTCTGGGGGCACGGCGTTGGCGACAAGCGTCCTTCTCCCCGTTTTACGGGGAGAAGATGCCGGTCCACCCTCCGCAGCTGCAGCGCAGCTGCTGCGGGGACGGGCAGGCGGATGAAGGGCGGCGCCAGCTTCCCATAACACAGCGCTGCCCCTCATCCGGCCCTATCGGGCCACCTTCTCCCGTGAACGGGGAGAAGGAAGGAGGCGCTCACTTCTTGTTCTTCGCCAGCCAGTCCTGCTGTTCCTTGGTCAGGAAGGCAGCCCATTGGTCGGCGACGTCCTTGGCCGTCTTCTGGCCAAGCAGCACTTCCTGGAAGTTCTTGATGGCGACCTGGTCGACGAAGTTGCCGAGGTTTTCCAGATGCGTGGGCGGTGTCACCATTTCATATTTGGAACTGTCGCTCAGCTCCGTGAACCAGCCCTTGAACTGCTCGGTCTTGAAATGGGGATCCTGCTCGGCGCCCTTGTGGATCGGCACGACGCCGACTTCCTTGGCCCATTCCAGATTGTCCTTCGGCGAGAGCAGCGTTGCCATCAGCTTCCAGGCGTCGTCCTTGTGCTGGGAATTGGCGAACATCGCCCAACCAGCATAGCCCAGCGTGGGGTAGGATTTGCCGCTCGGTCCGACCGGCAGCGGCGCCACGGCGAAGTCGTCGGCGCTCATCTTGTCGGCGATGCCGAGCAACGCGTCCGGATCCTGGTTAAGCATGGCGCAGGTGCCGGAATAGAAACCGGTGACGGTCTCATTGAAGCCCCAGCTCACGGAATCCTTCGGCGCAAGACCGTTCTTGTACATGTCGGCCAGCATCTGCAGGCCCTTGACCGAGCCCTCTTCATTGATGGTCGAAGTGCCGTCCTCGTTGAAATAGCCGCCCTTGCCGGCGGCGATGTTCATGAACATGTGCATGCCGTTGAAGGCACCCGGCCCGCCGCGCAGGCAATAGCCATACTTTCCAGGGATGGCGGAGATCTTCTTGGAATCGGCGACGAAATCGTCGAGCGTTGCCGGCGGGCCGTCGAGACCGGCCTCCTTGAACAGCTTCTTGTTCCAGAACAGCGCGTTCACATAGTAGCCATAGGGGATCATGAACTGGGTGTTGTTCACGGTCGAGCCGAACTGCTTGGCGCGGTCGCCGAGCGTCTTGGCGTCGTCCCACTTGGCCATATAGGGGCCGAGATCCTCGAGTTGGGCGTTGTTGGCGTAAAGCCCCATCCAGCGTTCCGGCATCTCGACCACATCGGGCGTATCGCCGGCCTGCACCATGGTGAGGAATTTTTCGAAGGCCTGGCCCCAGGGCAGCGAGACGAGCTCGACCTTGACCCGGGGATTGGCCGCCTCGAACTCGGCGATCTGCTTTTTCAGGAATTCGGTGCGCGGCGGACTGGTGATCACCTCGACCATTTTCAGGGTCGAATCGGCCAGCGCGCCTCCAGCGGAAATAGCCAGCCCCGCGACGGTGGCAAGCATGACGGTCAGTTTTTTCATGTTCAAGACTCCCATTTTGAACCCGCTTGTTACTTTCTGGCTTTTTCGAAGGCCTGGGCGACATCCGCCCAGAGATCCTCGACACTTTCCAATCCGACATTGAAGCGGATGGTTCGGGGGCTGACGCCGAAGCGCGCCATCGAATTCAGTCCCGGCGTCTGTTCCAGCGACGCCTTGGCCGGCACGACCAGACTCTCATGCCCGCCCCAGCTGACGCCGATGCGGAAATATTTCAACGCGTCGACGAAGACGGGAATGTCGATATCCTCGGTAACCTCGAACGAGAACAACCCGCCATAGCCGGCAAGCGTCGCCTTGCCCGGATGGTTCGAATAGACAGGGTGGTTGACCCGCTCGACATTGCCATGCGCCTTCAGCCGCTCGGCGATGGCAAGCCCGCTCTTCATGTGGTGCGGCAGGCGCAGCGGCAGCGTGCGCAAGCCGCGCAGCAGCAGCCAGGCCTCGAACGGCGACAGCTTGCCGCCGAGATAGGAATAAGTCTGCTCGTTGATATGCTTGATATGCGCGGCCGAGCCAGCCACCACCCCGGCAACGGTGTCGCTATGGCCACCGAGATATTTCGAGGCCGAGTGCAGCACGAGGTCGACGCCGTGCGAGATCGGCTTCTGGAACACCGGCGTCGCCCAGGAATTGTCGATGGTGGTGACGATGCCCTGTTCCTTGGCCAACCGGGTCAGATGCGGCAGGTCCTGGAGCTCGAACACCATCGAGGTTGGGCTTTCCAGATAAAGCAGCTTGGCGCCGGGCAATGCCGCCGCGACCGCATCCGGGTCGGAGCCATCGACATAATCGACCTTGATGTTGAGCCGCGGCAGGAGGCGTTCGAACAGCCGGTAGGCATCGCCGTAACAATTGCGCACCGCAACGATGCGCTCGCCCGCCCCGACAAAAGCAAGCACGGTGGCGCTGATCGCCGCCATGCCGCTGGAGAACCCGCGCGCGGCCTCGGCGCCTTCGAGCGCCGCGACCCGCGACTCGAACTCCATCACCGTCGGATTGTCGCCGCGCGAATAGATCGGCTGCTTTCGTTTGCCGGCAAACGTATCGGCCATTTCGGCATAATTGGCGAAGGTGAACAGCGAGGTCTGATAGATCGGCGGCACGACGGCGCCGCCTGGGAACGGCTCGTCATGCGCCAAAAGCGTCGCCGCCTCGGCGAGATAGTCTTGATCGAAACCGGCTGGCTGCTCGTTCATCTCAGGCCCGAAGTTTGAGTTTGGCCGCACCGCGCTTCAGGTCGTCCTCGACGGTGGCGATGAGCTTCAGCGCCTCGGCGCGAGCGCCCCGTGGATCGCGTGCCGCGATGCATTCGTAGATGGTGCGGTGATAGGGAAAGCTGGCATGGCCGAAATCGCGCACGCCGAGCGGATGCTCCCAGAAGCGATGGAACAGTTCGTGCATGGCGGCGATGATCTGTTCGAACAGCGGATTTCCGGAGACCCGGTAGATCGCCTGGTGGAATTCCCAGTCCTCTTCCGACGACATGCCGTCAAGGGTGCGAAACGCCTGCTCCATGATATCGAGCTTGCGTTCGATCTCGGCAATGTCGGCCGGGCTTGCCCGCTCGGCGCACAGCGCCGCCGCTTCCGCTTCCAGCGCGCGGCGGATTTCCAGCGTCTGCATCAGGCTGGTGAAGTCATTGCCGCCCGCCAGCGTCAGCGGCAGATGCAGCATGTCGGGCGAGACGGCCGCCTTGAGATAGGTGCCGCTGCCTTGCCGGCGTTCGACCAGGCCCAATCCCTCCCACCGCGTCAGCGCCTCGCGCACCGTGTTGCGGCTGACCTTGAGCCGTTCGGCCAGGATGCGCTCGGTCGGTAGTCGCTCGCCAGGCTGCAGGGCCTCGGCGCGAACGAAACCCACCAATGCCTTCAGCACGGCGTCGTCGCGCGCCGTCGTCTGAATGGGTGGCAGGCTGTTCTGGTCCACACTTCCTCCAAGTGGTGCAATGGTCCAACCAATTTCTGCATAGATGGGCTCTCCTGTCAATCACTTGTCAGGAGGCAGTCAGCCTTCAGCCCATGGAAGGTTGTGAAGCGCTGCGTTCAGAAGAATACCCGGCCGCGGCAGCCGGTCCGAACCATCTGGTCAGCGCCTCGGCCAATCCCCGTTGCGTCCCAACCCCGATCCACGCCACGTAGCCATCGGGCCGGATCAAAACCGCGTCGGGTGCAGCGACCGTTCCCAGTACAGGAAGCTCCCAGGCGCCGGCATACCCGGCATCGATCTGCCGGATCCGGTCGACCCAAGGCGCAATGTCCAGCCTGCCTGGTTCACCGAAATTGAGGAGCAGCGGCCGCGCGTCGTGCAGCAAGGTGAACAACCGTAACGGCCCTTTGGCGGTGAGCAGGTCGAGATCGGGCATGCGCCGCCCAAGCAGCGCGTGCCCTTCCCCGAGGTCGTAGTGGACACCCAGGCCGGACATCTCCGCGGCGATCCGTTTGCGTGACCCGTCCATGGCGAGCAGCTCGTCAAAGGTATCGCTCAATGCCTTGGTGCGTGCATCCATACGACGAAGCGCGACCTGTGCGAGCGCGTTGCGCAGCACGCGGGCGGCGACCGGATGGCGTTCGGCATGGTAGCTGTCGAGCAGGCTGTCCGGTGATACCAGCTTGATCACCTGTGCCAGTTTCCATCCGAGGTTGACCGCGTCCTGCACGCCGATGTTGAGGCCCTGTCCGCCCATTGGGGGATGGATGTGCGCGGCGTCACCGGCCAGCAGCACACGTCTGTCGCGGTAGGCGGCAGCCTGGCGCGTCATGTCGGTGAACCGCGAAATCCAGGTCGGACTGTGGACCCCGTAATCGGTGCCGTACACTGCGACGAGCGCCTCGCTGAGATCGCGCAGTGTCGGTTCGCCACCAATGGTCAGTTGCCTCTCGGTCAGCACGACACCCACCCGGGCACTTTCCTCAATCTTGCCGATCGCATGAATACCGTAGGCGTCGCTGCGAAAACCCAATGCAGGTTCCTCCGCCATCTCGACCTCGGCGATCATCCAGCTCATCGTCGGATCCCATCCGTCGAACGCGATGCCCGCCGCCTTGCGGATCATGCTGCGTCCGCCGTCGCAGCCGACGAGATACCGGGCCCTCAGGCACCGGCCACCAGACAGGTCGACATCGACGCCACCATCATCCTGTGTGAAACCCGTGACATCCTGTCCGCGATAGATCGGCACCTCCAACTCGCTGATCCAGTCGGCCAATATCCGCTCTATATGGTTTTGCCGCAGCGCCAGCAGATAGTTGTGCCGCGTGGGAAAATCGCTGATGTCCAACCGGATCATGTGAAATCCCACGGACGGCGAAGGCTGTCCCTGCGAGAGGAACCGGTCGGCAATTCCGCGCTGGTCGAGCACCTCGATGGTGCGAGCGTGCAGGCCACCCGCCCGCGAACCGATGAGTTCCTGATTTGGCCGCCGCTCGACAATGGCCACATCGACGCCAGCCAACGCGAGTTCGCCGGCCAACATCAACCCGGTCGGACCGCCTCCGGCGATCACCACCTCATGGTCCCGACGCACTTGGCCTCTTGGCAACTGGCCTCTTGGCAACAATTCCGGCATTTCGCCACTCCCGTTTCCGTTAACCTGGGTCGCGGTTTTACGGGAACAGCCGGGTCTTGCCGCAAGCCCCTCGTGCGCCATATCTATGAAATGGAGGGGGTAGCTCCTCTCCTCCCCTATGCAAACGGCAGTGGAAAGTCGCGGCGTTGTGAAGTGACAGCGCGCGCGAGATGTAACTGATGTTGTTACAATCCAGGAAAGCCTTCTTCAGGCCTTGCCGCACACACAAAAAAGCCCCGGCACTTCCGGGGCTTGACACAGATTCCTAATGTCATATCGACAAAGGGGGCCGGTCGGCGTTTGGCAGCGGTACGAGGAGGCCACTATGTGCCAGCGCCGGCCGGCCGACCCCACGGACCCAGGAGATGCGGCGGACCTGAGCATCATGGGGTATTCCTGAGGGACCGAGCCGGCGATCTACCCTCGTGCCGGCTTCGTCTTGGCCTTCACATTTGCGCAAGAGCTTATGGAAATCAACAGTTTCTTAACCAAGGCTCGCGAATCGCTTGGATTAAGGTAAATGGGTAACCCTGTTGGCTTGACCGGATAATCCGGCCCGGACCGTCAGGCCGCCTTGGCAACGACGCGGTTGCGGCCGCCGCTCTTGGCTTCGTAGAGCGCGAGATCGGCGCGCTTCATCAGCGCCGCCACCGTATCCACGCCCTTCAGCACCGATGACACGCCAACGCTGACGGTGACCTCGATCGTCTTGCCGTCGGCACCGATGGCGAACGGCATCTGGGCGATTTCGGCACGGATGCGCTCGGCCACTTTCTCGGCCACGGTGCCGTCGGTGTCCGGCATCACCACCACGAACTCCTCGCCGCCGAACCGGCAGGCAAGGTCGATACCCCTGACGTTCTTGCGCAGCCGCCGTGCGAATTCGCGCAGCACATCGTCGCCGCCGTCATGGCCGTGCGTGTCGTTGATTGACTTGAAGCGGTCGAGATCCGTGATCATCACCGACAGCGGCCGGCGCCGCGCCACGGCGCGGTCGAACAGCGTCTGCAGATGGCTGTCGAGATAGCGGCGGTTGTGCAGACCGGTCAGGCCGTCGGTCACGGCCATTTCGATGGTCTGGGTAACGCTGGCGCGCAATTGGTCGTTGTAGCGCTTGCGGCGCACCTGGGTGCGCAGCCGCGCCGTCAGTTCCTGCTGGTCGATCGGCCGCATCAGATAGTCGTTGATGCCGAGTTCCAGCCCTCGGATGATGCGCTCCTCCTCGCCCTCCTCCGCCAAAAGGATGATCGGCACGAAACGGGTGCGGTCGAGCGAGCGCAATTGCGAGCAGAGCCTGAGCGGATCGAAATCGGCGAAGGCCGTCGAGATCATCACGCATTCATAGGGCGTTTCGGCGGCTTGAAAGAACCCGGCATGCGGATCGCCGGTGACGTCGAGGTCGGCCCTGTCGCGCAACATCTTCTGGATGCGCTCGACCGACGATTTGCGCTCATCGATCAAAAGCACTTTCGGCGTCGTGTCCTCGGACGCGAAATTGCGGCTCAAAAGTTCTTCGATGCCGATGTTGCGTGTGGTCGAGGCGCGCAGCCGAAGCTCGTCGGTCAACGACTTCAGGCGGACCAGGCTCTTGACGCGCGTCATCAGTTGCAGGTCGTTGACCGGCTTGGTCAGGAAATCGTCGGCGCCGGCCTCCAGCCCGCGCACGCGATCGGAAACCTGGTCGAGCGCCGTGATCATCACCACCGGAATGTGCGACGTCGCCGGATCGCTCTTCAGCCGCCGGCAGACTTCGAACCCGTCCATATCGGGCATCATCACGTCGAGCAGCACAACGTCGACCTTGCCGTTCTCGCAGGTCTCGATCGCGTCGGGCCCGTTGGTGGCGGTCAGCACCTCGAAATATTCGGCCAGCAGCCGGACCTCCAGCAGCCTGACATTGGCAGGGATGTCGTCGACGACGAGGATCCGCGCGGTCATTTCACAAGCCTCCGGCTCGGCTGGAAGGGAACATCAGGCATCGCCCAGATAGGATTTGATGGTTTCGATGAAGCGCGGCACCGAGATCGGCTTCGAAATATAGGCCTCGCAGCCGCCCTGGCGGATGCGTTCCTCGTCGCCCTTCATCGCGAAGGCAGTCACAGCAATGACCGGGATGACGTGCAGATCGTCGTCCTCCTTCAGCCATTTGGTCACTTCCAGCCCCGACACTTCTGGCAGTTGGATGTCCATCAGAATGAGGTCCGGCCGGTGCTGGCGCGCCAGGTCGAGCGCTTCCAGACCGTTGCGGGTGCGCACCGTCTCGTAACCGCTTGCTTCGATGAGGTCCCGAAAGAGCTTCATATTGAGCTCATTGTCCTCGACGATCATGACCTTCTTAGGCATCGAAATCCCGTCCCGGCCGTCCTCCGCCCCGGAGGTGGCCGTCATGCGCTCTTTCCTTGGACGCACCAAACCATGCTTCACGATACGGCAATATGATTGACGAAACGGAAACCCATAGCCTGCAAAGCAGCACGAATTCCGCCGCGCCTCCCGCGCATCCAAAAGGCGCACCGCGCTCTAATGGCTTGCCGCGGCCAACTCTTGCCATTACTGCGGGAGAGACTCATTCCACACACCGAAGGTAGTGATGGCAAACGCAGCGTCAATGCGCGAAGAGGCCGAAACCATTGCCGTGAAGGCATTGGGCTTCGTTGCCGCCGATCCGGAGCTTTTACCGCGCTTTCTGGCGATCACCGGAATAGAGGCGCATTCGATCCGCCGGGCGGCCGGCGAGCCGGGGTTCCTGGCCGGCGTCCTGCAATTCATTCTCGCCCACGAGCCGACTTTGATGCGCTTCGCCGAGGAAACCGGCACGCCACCGGCGGCCGTCGGCAAGGCGTTGCGCGCCTTGCCGCTTGGCGATGACAATCACGAGCGTTCCACATGAGCGATGATCCCGAAACCGCGCGCCAGATCGAGGAACTGGCGGCTGACGACAGGCCGCTGCTCGTGCTCGACGTCGACGACGTGGTGCTCGAATTCATCCGCCCTTTCCCGCATTTCCTCAAGGCGCGTGGCTATGGCCTGACGCTGGCATCCTTCCGGCTGACCGGTAACATTGCCGAAACGGCCAGCGGCCGGCTGATCGAACAACCCGAAGTCGCGGCACTTTTGGGTGATTTCTTCGATGCGCAAGCCGATTGGCAGAGCATCACCGATGGAGCCGCGAAAGCTTTGACGGGGCTTGGAGACCGCGCGGAAATCATATTGCTGACGGCCATGCCGCACAGGCATCGTGCCGTGCGGCGCGCCCATCTCGACGCCCTCGGGCTAAGCTATCCGCTGCTGACCACCGAAATGGCCAAGGGCCCGGCGGTTGCCAGGCTCCGCGGCAATACCGGGCGGCCGGTGGTCTTCGTCGACGACCAACCGGCCAATCTGGCGTCGGTGCGGGAATCTGTCGCCGACGCAAATCTTTTCCATCTGATGGCCGACAATTCGCTGCGCGCGTTCCTGCCGTCGGTCCCGGACGATGTCATCGTCGTCCAGGATTGGCACCAAGCCGCGCCGAAGATCGCGACCGCGCTGGGATTTCAGGCGCTTTGACGCACTCCCGCGCGGAAAACCGCTTTACACTTTTCCTGGAATTGGTCGAGGGCTGAAACCTCAAGGATTGAGCTTAGCCCCTGCCCCGCCATTAGAGCTGCCGCCATTGTCGCCGCCGCCATTGTCGCTGCCGCCGCTCTCGTCGTCCGAGCCGTCACCGTCGACACTGTCGTCCACCGCTGGGTCAGCAGGCTTCAGCATGACGCCGTTGACGGCGACCGAGCCGTCGGCCTTGGTGTTGATGACCCATTCCAGCTTGCCGTCCGGCAGCGTCTTGGCAAAACCCTTCGCCATGAGAGCGACAGGCACGTACTGCCCGACCTCCGGCTCCGCCTTCGCTGCTTCCTGCAGATGTTCCATGATCTTGTCGAAGCCGGCGACGTCGACAGTGAGATTTGCGTCAGGTTTCTGGCCGAAGCTTGTCATCTCGCCTTCCAGCGCGATTTCCATGTCCTTGTTCTTCACGGTGCTGTGGCCGATGACGACCTTCGGCGTCTTGGCAAGGAAGTCGGCTTTGAGCTGGTCGCCGAACTCGGCCGGCAGCGGCGGATTCTGATTGAGGTCAAAGGCTTCGATCGCCTTCTTCGCCATGCTGTCGAGATCGATGTTGGCGCCGCCGAAGTTCAGGTCGATATCGGTGGGCAGCAGCGCCACGCTCCAGCTCGGCAAGAGCTGCTGCGGCACGGTCAGCCCCGAAGCCTTGATGCCATAGCTGACCTTGCCGTTCTGGGCGACCCCGTCGGAACCGAACGCTATGCCGAACTGGGTTGCCCCGAACGTGCCGATCGGGCTGTCGACCGCGAAATCCTTGAAGCCATAGGTTCCGTCGATACGCTCCCACACGGGAAGCGCTGCAAGCAGAAGCGACTTGAGCTGCGCCTGGTTCGCCTTCAGCGTCTTCTCGTCCTCATTGGCCACGGCAAACGCCAGGAGGTCGAGCAGAGGCTTGGTCTGCACACCCTTGCCGCCGGCGTTCACAGAAAATTCCGGCGACTTCACGGTAACGGGAAAATTCAGCCCGCTCTCGGGATCATTGAATTTTATCGCTTCGACGAAGTTCAAGATCTTTTGCGACGTCGTGAAATCGACGCCGCCATTGGCCGCCTTGGTCGCGGAAAGCGTCACGGTGCCGGCACCAGCGCTCGCCTCCATCTGCTGCTTGCTATCCTGCGACGACATCGTCATCCCGGCAATTGAGCTCGTGGCGCTGGTGAAGGCTGCCAGCTTGGGGTCATAAACGCCGCTGCCCTTGCCGTCCTTGATCGAAAACCGCGTGCTTTGCTTTCCCTGGGGGCCGTTGAATTCAAAGGACGCGCTCTGCGAAAAATCCATCGAGACATCCCAGGACCCATCACTGCGCGGCTTGACCAGCAGGGCGTAGGGCGCAAAGTCGAATTTCATCAGCTTCTGGTCGGGAAAGCTGCTGGCAAGCGCCTTGAAATCGAACACGATCTTGTAGGCGTCGCCTTCGGCCGAAACCTTCAGGATACCCTTATCGAGCGCCTGTTTGCCGACATAGCGGGATAGGTCATCGGACAATTGCTTGGCGCCCTGGCTGTCGACGGTCTGGCCGAAAGCAGGCGCACTGAGCAGCAGCGCGGTAAAGGCAATTGGCAACATACGGTTCACGGGAATTCTCCGTTCGGTCGAAGGCAAAATTCGTTTCGTATCTCTGGTAGGGAAATACCATCACGACTGCAAGACGATGACGGCCAGGCATTCGGCTTCAACACCAGCCGCGAATGGTTCGTCGACCAGCCGCGCAATCTGGCACCGCTGCAGAATAAAGGACTCAGTTTCGTCCCGCTCCCTTATTTCCTCATGAGCAAAATCACTTTGCCGTAGAAAATACTATGCAACTGCAAGCTGAAGTTTTCCTACAATGTCAGCCGCATCAGCGGCCGGCCGGCCTTGCGCTCCACAAGCCTCTCGAACCCGGCCTTCTCGAAGACCCCAGATGAGCCGACAAACAGGCCGATCGAACGCGAATCGCGGGACAGGTCGATCGGGCAGGCCTCGACAAGCCGCGCGCCGTTCCTGCGGGCAAAATCGATGCCGCCTTCGACGAGGCGGTGCGTGATGCCCCTGCCGCGCGCCTTGGCGCGGATGAAAAAGCAGGAGATCGCCCAGACGGCCGGATCGGACGCGTCGGCGGGATCGATCGGCGCCGAGCCCCTGCCCTTGTTGTTCCATTCGGGCACGTCGGCGCGTGGCCCGATCTGCATCCAGCCAACCGCCTTGCCATCCTCGAAAGACAGCAGGCCGGGCGGCGGGCCGGCCTCGATGCGCGCCTTGATGTGGTCCTTGTTGCGTTCACGGCTGCTCTCGCGCCGCGCCGCCGGCGCCAGCCGGAAATGCGTGCACCAGCAGCCATAACAGGCGCCCTGCTTGCCAAAAAGGTCCTCGAACTCAGGCCAGAGCTCAGGCGCCAGCGGCACTACCGTCGTGCTCATGCGTTCTCCCCAGGCCAGGCTTGTCGCTGGCCTTGCGCTGTCGTACCATTGCTTCTGTTCTCTATATGTTCGCAGCGATGGCGGCTCCTGTCAACAATCCCGATCACGGTTTTTGTCGTGACTGCCTGATGTTTCAGCGCGGTGAAACGCGCCGCTGCGAACGCTGCGGCAGCCCTCGCCTTGCCCGCCATCCCGAGCTTTACCGGCTGCATCTGGCCCATATCGATTGCGATGCGTTCTACGCGGCGATCGAAAAGCGCGACAACCCGGCGCTCAAGGACAAGCCGTTGATCATCGGCGGCGGCAAGCGCGGCGTCGTCTCCACCGCCTGCTATATCGCACGCATCCGCGGCGTGCGCTCCGCCATGCCGATGTTCAAGGCGCTCGAGGCCTGCCCCGAGGCGGTCGTGATCGCGCCCAACATGGAAAAGTACGTGGCCGTCGGCCGCGAGGTGCGCGCCATGATGCAGGCCTTGACGCCGCTGGTCGAGCCGCTGTCGATCGATGAGGCATTCCTCGATCTCGCCGGCACCGAGCGGCTGCATGGCCTGCCGCCGGCGGTGGTGCTGGCGCGCTTCGCGCTGGCCGTGGAGAAGGAGATCGGCATCACCGTTTCATCAGGCCTGTCCTATTGCAAGTTCCTCGCCAAGATCGCGTCCGACTTCCGCAAGCCGCGCGGCTTCTCCGTCATTGGCGAGGCCGAAGCGGTCGGCTTTCTGGCAACGCAGCCGGTGACCATGATCTGGGGTGTCGGCAAGGCGTTCAACGCCACGCTCGAACAGGATGGCATCCACACCATCGGCCAGCTTCAGAAGATGGAACGCGGCGAACTGATGCGCCGCTATGGGGTGATGGGCGAACGGCTCTACCGGCTTTCGCGCGGTGAGGATGTCCGCCGCGTCGACCCAGACCAGGACGCCAAGAGCATATCGGCCGAAACCACTTTCGACACCGACATCGCCTCGCTGGAAGAGCTGGTCTCCGTGCTGAGGGGCCTTTCGGAGAAAGTCTCGGCGCGGCTGAAGAAGTCAGGCATTGCCGGGCGCACCGTCGTGCTGAAGCTGAAGACCCAGGATTTCAAGCTGCGCACGCGCAACCGCCAACTCGGCGACCCGACCCGGCTCGCCGACCGCATCTTTTCGACTGGCGTGGAACTTCTTCGCAAGGAGACGGACGGAACGAAATTTCGATTGCTCGGCATCGGTGTCAGCGACCTCTCCGATGACGACAAGGCCGACCCGCCGGATCTGGTCGATGTCCAGTCGCGCAAGCGCGCCATGGCCGAAGGCGCCATCGATGCGTTGCGCGACAAGTTCGGGCGCAAAGCTGTGCAAACCGGCTACACCTTCGGCACGGGCCGCGACGCCCATCCACCGGAGCCGCTTGAAGATTGAACCCGATCAGCTGCGCCGAAGATCGATGCGGCTGGTCACAACGCTCTTGCCGGTTTGGGGATCACGGTCGACCACCGTCAAAACAATGCCGTCCGCCCCGTTTTTTTGTACGGTAAGCTGCGCGGTGCGATCGCCATTGACCTCCTTGGCCCAGCGAATGGCGAGGTTTATCGCATTGCCGGAACGGCTTCCGTTCAGCTGCGCCGGTCCGGTTCGCGATCCCACATAGACGCCGCTGTATTTGCCGCCGCTGACCTTCAGACGAGCGCTGATGGCGCGTGTCACCACGATCAGGCCGCGGCAGTTGCCGTCGAGCGACAGCGAGGTTGAGGTCGCATTCGACTTGAAGCTGCAGGAAACACTGACGTTCGGCACATCCGTGGTTACCTGAACAGTGCCCTTGCCAGCGAAATTGCCCTTGAACGACTGGAGAAATTTGGTCTCGTCGGCATGAGCCGCGCTCGCAGCAATCACCAGGCAGCCAGCAAGCGCCACTTGCGCGAATCGTCTCATGAAACCCTCCTTGTCGACACGGGAATGCGCGTTTGCACAGCACGGATACTAGGGGGCTCAACGCCCCTAGCCGTATCGGGTTCCGCCCGCAGCATGACTGCTCCCAAAACCTTCGCCGCGACTGGCCCAGAAGAATACATGGACTAGCGATTGCTCCGACAGCCACGGCCTGCGACATAGCGGACATGGCACCCACCCCGTCGATCCCCAAGGCCGCGTTCTGGATGGCGCTGTCGATCACGTCGTTCCTGGCTATGTCCGTCGCCGGCCGCGCCACCACGGCCGAACTCAATGTCTTCCAGGTGCTGGAACTGCGTTCGGTCATCGGCTTCTTCATTCTGCTGCCGCTGGTGATGGCGACAGGTGGGCTTGCCGCGATGCGCACGCAGCGGCCGCTGGCCCATATCGCGCGCAATGTCGTCCACTATAGCGGCCAGGCTGCCTGGCTCTACGCGTTGACGCTCATTCCGCTGGCGGTGCTGATCTCGATCGAATTCACCACGCCGATCTGGACGGCGATCCTGGCGGTCACGTTTCTCGGCGAAAGGCTGAGCCGGCCACGGCTCGCGGCGATCGTGCTTGGGCTGATCGGCGTGGTCGTCGTCGTGCGTCCAGGCGTCGGCTCGGCCGATGCGGGCCATCTGGTCGTGCTGGGCGCGGCGGTCTGTTTCGGCGTTTCGCTGGTGCTGGTCAAGTCGCTGACGCGCACGGACAGCGTCGTGCGGATCATCTTCTGGATGCTGGTCATCCAGTCCGTGGTCGGCCTTGTTCCGGCTCTCTACGAATGGCGCAACCCTTCGCTTGCACTCTGGCCTTGGATCATCCTGATCGGTTTCACCGGCATGTCGTCCCATTTCTGCCTCGCCCGCGCCCTGGCCTATGCCGACGCGACCGTGATCTCGCCGATGGATTTCCTGCGCGTACCGCTGTCGGCATTGATCGGCTGGCTGCTCTATCAGGAGCAGATCGACGCGTTCACCGCCGGCGGCGCATTGCTGATCCTGATGGGCAATTTGCTCAACTTGCAGCGCAAAGCTGTAAAGCCGGCCGAGGTCGCGGCGTCATAGCACTGCCGGTCAGTTCCCTTCGTCTGGAATATTGAGGACATGGCCGCATGCCTTGCAGTGCACGGCGTCCGGCTCATGCCGCCGCAACCCGCATTGCGGACAGGGAAAGAACACCTTGGCCGGCCGAAAGATCGCCTGCGCCAGCCTGACGAACAGCGATATGCCGATGATCATGGTCACGATCGCCGTCAGCTTGCCGGCGATGCCCGGCAGCACAATGTCGCCGAAGCCGGTTGTCGTCACGGTCGCGACGGTGAAGTAAAGCGCGTCGATGTAGTTTTCCAGTCCGGCACCGTTGCGGAAAAAGAACGTGTAAACGAAGCCCGTGATGACAAAGAGAAAGGTCAACAGGTTGATGACCGCGTGGCTTGCCTCGCGCCAGGGCCGCAGGCCACGCATCTCGAAATGCCGCCAGATCGAACCGCTGCGCGACAGCGACCACAGCCGCAGAATTCGCAGAAAGCCGAGACTTGCGAGCGCCGCCGGCATCAGCAGCGTCAGAAGGATGAAGGCATCCACCCAGAAGGTCGGCTGCTTCATCAGGCGCAGCATGTCGTTGGAGGCCAGCAGCCTGGCAATCAGATCGGCGGCGACCAGAGCCGCCACGGCATAGTCCAGCCACAGAAACGAGGCCGACTGCTGGATGACCGGCGTGGCGATGAAAAAGGCGATGATGGCGAGGTCGATGATGACGGCCACCAGCTGGAACCGGAACGCGGCCGGCGAGCGCCCATGATAGAGCCTGCGCAGCATGTCGCGTAGACGCGCCGTCGCGGAAAGATCCTGCGATGCGCGCGTCCCCTTGGCCTTCATGCCGGCATGAGCGGCAGGTGCCGGCCCGCGGGTTGCCGCCTGGCAAGCGCGCAGATCACACCAGCTCCACTTCGACCACGCCCGGCACGGCGCGCATCGCCGAGGCGATCTGCGGCGAGACACGGTAGCCGCCATTCAGGGCAATCTCGACCTCGCCCTGCGCCTCTTCCTTGATCACGATAATGCTGACCTGGCTTTCCCCGCGCTGGGTTAGCTGGGATTGGATGATCGAGGCAGGCCCCTCGTTCCTGACGAAAATGCGCAGAGCTTTCTGGATGCGGCTTGCTTCGTCCTCCAGCGATTGGACGGAGTTGATGCGCAGGTTGACACCCTCGGGCCTGTCCTCCGCCGCGACAGTGATGACAACCGAGCGGCCCGCTTCGAGGAGATCGCGATACTGGGCCAATCCTTCTGAAAACAACACGGCCTCGTACTGGCCGGAGGTGTCGGAAAAGGCAACCACGCCCATCTTGTTGCCGGTGCGCGTCTTGCGCTCCTGCTTGCTGGTGACGGTGCCGGCAAGCCGGCCGGCGGAAGCGCCGCGCTTGACGGCAGCGGAGAACTCCGCCCAGTTCTGCACCCGCATCTTCTGCAGCGCCGCCTTGTACTCGTCGAGCGGATGCGCCGAGAGATAGAAGCCGACGACCTGGAATTCGCGGTGCAGGCGGTCGGCGGCGAGCCACGGATCGGTCGCCGGCAAATTGAGCGCCTGCGACTGGGCGCCGAGCGAGGCGCCGAAGATATCGGCCTGACCCGAAACGGCGTTCTGCTGGGCGAGCGACGCAAGCCCCATCATCCGCTCGACGCCAGCCAACATCTGGGCGCGATCGTGGCCGAAGCAGTCGAGCGCACCGGCCATGATCAGGCTTTCGAAAACCCGCTTGCCGACGATCTTCGGGTCGACCCTCTCGCAGAAATCGGCCAGGCTCTTGAACGGCTTTTCGCCGCGAACGGCTACAATGTGCTCCACGGCGGCATCGCCCACGCCCTTGAGCGCGGCCATCGAGTAATAGATGCGGTTCTCGCCGACCTCGAAGGCACGGAAACTCGTCATCACCGACGGCGCCAGGACTTCGATGCCGAGGCGCAGCGCATCCTGGCGGAAGTCGGCGAGCTTGTCGGTGTTGCCCATGTCGAGCGTCATCGACGCCGCCAGGAACTCGACCGGATAATGCGCCTTGAGATAGGCGGTCTGGTAGGAGACGACGGCGTAGGCGGCGGCGTGCGACTTGTTGAAACCATAGTCGGCGAACTTGGCCAGCAGGTCGAAAATGAAGTCGGCCTGCGGCTTTGCCACGCCGCGCTCGACCGCGCCGGAGACAAAGCGTTCACGCTGCTTGTCCATCTCGGCGCGGATCTTCTTGCCCATGGCGCGGCGCAGAAGGTCGGCTTCACCAAGCGAATAGCCGGACAGCTCCTGCGCGATCTGCATCACCTGTTCCTGGTAGACGATGACGCCTTGCGTCTCCTTTACCAGATGGTCGATCTTGGGATGGATCGAGGCCATCTCCTCCTCGCCATGCTTTCTGGCGTTGTAGGTCGGGATGTTTTCCATCGGGCCCGGCCGGTAGAGCGCGACCAGCGCGATGATGTCCTCGATGCAGTCCGGCCGCATGCCGATCAGCGCCTTGCGCATGCCAGCACTTTCCACCTGGAACACGCCAACCACCTCGCCGCGCGACAGCATGGCGTAGGTCTCGGGATCGTCGAGAGGAATCGTCGCGAGGTCGATGTCGATGCCGCGGCGGCGGATCAACTTCACCGCCGTCTCCAGCACCGTCAGCGTCTTCAGGCCGAGGAAGTCGAACTTCACGAGTCCGGCCTGCTCGACATATTTCATGTTGAACTGAGTGACCGGCATATCCGAGCGCGGATCACGGTACATCGGCACCAGTTCCGACAAAGGTCGGTCGCCAATAACGATGCCGGCGGCGTGTGTGGAGGCATGGCGGTAGAGGCCCTCCAGCTTTTGCGCCATGTCCAGCAGTGTCTGGACGATCGGCTCCTTCTCGGCCTCCTCGGCAAAGCGTGGCTCGTTGGCGATGGCGTCGGCGAGTTTGACCGGATTGGCCGGGTTCTGCGGCACCATTTTCGACAGCTTGTCGACCTGGCCATAGGGCATCTGCAGCACGCGGCCGACGTCGCGCAGCACGGCGCGCGCCTGCAGCGTACCGAAGGTGATGATCTGGCCGACCTGGTCGCGGCCATATTTCTGCTGGACGTAGCGGATCACCTCTTCGCGACGATCCTGGCAGAAGTCGATGTCGAAGTCGGGCATCGACACGCGATCCGGGTTGAGAAAGCGTTCGAACAGAAGCGAGAAACGCAGCGGATCGATGTCGGTGATGGTCGTCGAATAGGCGACCAGCGACCCGGCGCCCGAACCACGCCCCGGCCCGACCGGAATGCCTTGCGCCTTGGCCCATTTGATGAAGTCGGCAACGATCAGGAAGTAGCCGGGGAATTTCATCTTCTCGATGATACCAAGCTCGAATTCGAGCCGCTCACGATACTGCTCGACCGTGTAGCCCGGTGTAGGTCCGTGCAGGGCAAGCCGTGCATCGAGCCCTTCGCGCGCCTGGCGGGCCAGCTCCTCGGCCTCGGCCTTTTCGGCCGCGTCTTTGTCGGAGGCATCGCCGCCGGTGAAACGCGGCAGGATCGGGCTGCGCGTTTTCGGATAATAGGAGCAGCGCAACGCGATCTCGACCGTGTTGTCGATCGCTTCCGGCAGGTCGGCGAACAATTTCGCCATGTCGGCCTGGCTGCGCAGGAAATTGTCCGGCGACAGCCGGCGGCGGGTGTCGACGGCGACGACCGAACCCTCGGCTATGGCGATCAACGCATCATGCGCCTCATACTCATCGCGCGAAGAGAAGAAGGCCTCGTTGGTGGCAACCAGCGGCAATTCATGGGAATAGGCGAGATCGACCGAAGATTTCTCGATCATCCGGTCGTAGCCTGAAACCCGGTCCAGCTCGACATAGAGGCGGTCGCCGAACATCGTCTTGAGAGTGACTAGTCGCGCCTCGGCAAGATCGCGGCGATCTTCCTTCAGGGCTATGCCGATCGGGCCGCGCGGCCCGCCACTGAGACAAATCAGGCCGTCACATTGGCCGTCCATCATTTCGGTGGTCAGGTGCACCGCTTCGCCGGGCGGCGTTTCGAGATAAACGCGGCTGACCAGCCGGACGAGATTGGAATAGCCGGCTTCAGTGGCCGCGAGCAGCACGACCGGCCGCATATCGGGGCCTTGCCTACGGCGGTCCCGCTGGCCATCGCTGTTCTCGCCCGAGAAGGCGAGCGCGATCTGGCAGCCGATGATCGGCTGGATGCCGTCCTTCACCGCCTTTTGCGCGAATTCCAGCGCACCAAACAGATTGTTGGTGTCGGTGACGGCGATGGCCGGCGCCTCGTCTTTCACCGCGTGGCCAACGATCTTGCCAAGCTGAAGCGCGCCCTCCAGCAGCGAATAGGCCGAGTGCACGCGCAAATGGACGAACGGCCGCGCCGGCACCTCCGGCCGCGCGGCCGCGATCGCGGCTTCGCGCTTCAGGGGATCGCGTGGAAGTCTGTCATCCGCCATGGTTTGTCGCGCTGTCCGTAAGACTTGAGTCGATGGAGATATATCGTCCGGGACCGGGCGATACCAGTCCAGCACAAACGACTACTGACCACAGGCTTCCAGCCGCTCAGGCGAACTCCATGATCACAGCGTCGACAGCCAGGCTATCGCCGGGCTTGGCGTTGAGTTTCGCCACGACCAGATCGCGCTCGGCGCGCAGCACGTTTTCCATCTTCATTGCCTCGACCACGGCCAAGGTCTCGCCGGCCTTGACCTCCTGGCCTTCGGCAACGGCTATCGACACGACAAGCCCCGGCATCGGGCAGAGCAGAAGTTTCGACGTATCCGGCGCCACTTTGTCCGGCATCAGCCGTTCCAATTCGGCGGTGCGCGGCAGCATGGCGCGCGCGGTCACCGACATGCCTTTCCAGGCGATGCGAAGGCCATTGGCGACAGGCCGGATCTGCGCCGCAACCCTGCGCTTGCCGACCGTGCCGCGCCAGATGAGGTCACCCGGCCGCCAGTCGGACGAAACGGTCAGTGCCTTGCAGCCATCGATGGACAGGTCGATTTCCATCGGGATGGAAATCATGCCTTCAATGATAGAAACCGGCAGATAATCTTCGCCGATCTTCACCACCCAATCGCGCTTGAGCGCTCCCGAGTGCGGCGCCAGCCGCCCGCCCAGCCGGTCGAGACGGTCGCGGCGCAGCAGTTCCACCGCGGTGACGATCGATGCCAGAACGGCCCGTTCCTCGCTGTTCGGCACGACGGGGGCAAAACCGTCGGGATATTCCTCCGCGATGAAGCCGGTCGATATCTCCCCTTGCCGCCAGCGCGGATGCTGCATCAGCGCCGCCAGGAACGGTATGTTGTGCTCGATGCCGTCGACGACAAAGCTGTCCAGCGCTTCCGACATGGCATCTATGGCCTCGAGCCGCGTCGGCGCCCAGGTGCACAGCTTGGCGAGCATCGGATCGTAGAACATCGAGATTTCCGAGCCTTCGGTGACACCGGTGTCGTTGCGGATGACGATGTCGCCGAACTGTCCTTCCTCCGGCGGCCGATAGCGCGTCAGCCGGCCGATCGACGGCAGGAAATTGCGATAGGGATCCTCGGCGTAGAGCCGGCTTTCCACCGCCCAACCATTCAGCTTCACGTCGCTCTGCTTGATGGCGAGTTTCTCGCCGGCGGCGACGCGGATCATCTGCTCGACCAGATCGATGCCGGTGACGAGCTCGGTCACCGGATGTTCGACCTGCAATCGTGTATTCATTTCAAGGAAATAGAAGTTCTTGTCCTTGTCCACGATGAATTCGACGGTGCCGGCGCTCTGGTAATCGACGGCCCTGGCCAGCGCCACCGACTGCTCGCCCATCGCCTTGCGCGTCTTGGCATCGAGGAATGGCGACGGCGCCTCTTCCGCCACCTTCTGGTTGCGGCGCTGGATCGAGCATTCGCGTTCGCCGAGATAGAGCGCATTGCCGTGCGCGTCGGCCAGCACCTGGATCTCGATATGACGCGGGTCGACGACGAACTTTTCGATGAAGACGCGATCGTCGCCGAACGAACTCTTGGCTTCCGAGCGCGCCCGGTCAAACCCGTCGCGCACTTCCGACCTATCCCAGGCGATGCGCATGCCTTTGCCGCCACCACCGGCCGAGGCCTTGATCATCACGGGATAGCCGATTTCGCCGGCGATCTTTTCGGCATGGTCGGCATTTTCGATGACGCCAAGCCAGCCCGGAACCGTCGAAACCTCAGCGGCGTTGGCGAACTTCTTCGATTCGATCTTGTCGCCCATCGCCTTGATCGCCTTGGGCTTCGGGCCGATGAAGACGACGCCTTCCGCTTCCAGTGCTTCGCAGAACGCGGCTCGCTCGGACAGGAAGCCATAGCCCGGATGCACGGCCTGGGCGCCGGTCGCCTTGCAGGCGGCGATGATCTTTTCAGGAACGAGATAACTCTGCGCGGCGGGCGACGGCCCGATATGCACCGCCTCGTCGGCCATTTCGACATGCACGGCATCGCGATCGGCATCGGAATAGACGGCGACCGTGGCGATGCCCATCTTGCGCGCCGTCCTGATGACGCGGCAGGCGATCTCGCCACGATTGGCGATCAGGATCTTGGTGAACATGCGGGTAGAATTCCCCTCCGGCAGACGGTTCAGTTCTATGGACTATGTCGCCAGGTCTCAAGTACCGCGGTGGACGACATGACGGGCGCCCCTCCCGACGCGCCGTCGCGCTCCCTGCCGAGCCGGGCTGGTTGTCGAGCGGTGTGCTATCTGCGCCAACAAAGCCGCGATTTCGTCTCATCTGACTGTTGAAGAGCGGGCCAAAACCTGAAAGCCTGCGCAAAAACCGCCTTTGGAGGAATGCCCGATGAAAACCCGCGCCGCTGTTGCTGTCGCCGCCGGAAAGCCGCTGGAGATCATGGAGGTCGACCTCGAGGGCCCGCGCGAGGGCGAGGTGCTGGTCGAGATCAAGGCGACCGGCATCTGCCACACCGACGAGTTCACGCTGTCGGGCGCCGATCCCGAAGGCATCTTCCCGGCCATTCTCGGCCATGAAGGCGCCGGCGTCGTGGTCGATGTCGGCAAGGGCGTCACCTCGGTCAAGAAGGGCGACCACGTCATCCCGCTCTACACGCCGGAATGCCGGCAGTGTCCGTCCTGCCTGTCGCGCAAGACCAATTTGTGCACCGCTATCCGTGCCACGCAAGGCCAGGGCCTGATGCCGGACGGCTCGTCGCGCTTCTCGATCGGCAAGGACAAGATCTTTCATTACATGGGCTGCTCGACCTTCTCCAACTTCACCGTGCTGCCGGAGATCGCGGTCGCGAAGGTCAATCCGGACGCCCCTTTCGACAAGATCTGCTACATCGGCTGCGGCGTCACCACCGGCATCGGTGCGGTCATCAACACCGCCAAGGTAGAGCAAGGTGCGACATCAGTGGTCTTCGGCCTCGGCGGTATCGGCCTCAATGTCATCCAGGGCCTGAAGCTTGCCGGCGCCGATATGATCATCGGTGTCGATTTGAACAACGACAAGAAGGCCTGGGGCGAGCGCTTCGGCATGACGCATTTCGTCAATCCGAAGGAGATCGACGGCGACATCGTCCCTCACCTCGTCAACATGACCAAGCGCGGTGCCGACCAGATCGGCGGCGCCGACTACACGTTCGACTGCACCGGCAACACCAAGGTGATGCGCCAGGCGCTGGAAGCTTCGCATCGCGGTTGGGGCAAGTCGGTCGTCATCGGCGTCGCCGGCGCCGGCCAGGAGATTTCGACACGGCCGTTCCAGTTGGTCACCGGTCGCAGCTGGATGGGCACCGCCTTCGGCGGCGCACGCGGCCGCACCGACGTGCCCAGGATCGTCGACTGGTACATGGACGGCAAGATCCAGATCGACCCGATGATCACCCACACGCTGAAGCTCGAGGACATCAACAGGGGATTCGACCTCATGCATGAGGGCAAGTCGATCCGCAGTGTCGTGGTTTACTAAAGACGGCCACACGCCGCCGGCCATCCGGCCAGCGACCCCTGTGGCGAAACATGGGAGGAAAGAAAAAATGGCGGAGAAACTGCATCCGAAAATCGACAATGGGCTGCCCAGGGAAAGCGCGAGCTTTGCCGGCGGCACGCTGGTCTGCGCCTGCACCAGCAAGCCGGTCAAGGTGAAGGTCAAGGGCCAGATCGCCCACAACCACGCCTGCGGCTGCACCAAATGCTGGAAGCCCGAAGGCGCTATATTCTCGGTGGTAGCGGTTGCCGGTACCGGCGATGTCACGGTCACCGAGAACGGCGACAAGCTGAAGGTGGTCGACCCCTCAGCGCTGATCCAACGTCATGCCTGCACCCAATGCGGCGTCCACATGCATGGACCGGTCGAGCGCGATCATCCGTTCAAGGGCCTGTCCTTCATTCACCCCGAGCGCTTCGAGGAAGACGGCTGGTCGCCTCCAGGCTTCACCGCCTTTGTCTCGTCGATCATCGAATCGGGTGTCGACCCGAGCCGCATGGACGGCATTCGCGGCAGGCTGAAGACAATCGGCCTGGAGCCCTACGATTGCCTCAACCCTGGCCTGATGGATTACATTGCCACCTGGACGGCGAAGAAGTCCGGCGCCTTGCCGGCCTGATCACCATAAGATTTTCAGGCAGGGGCCGGATACATTTCCGGCCCCTGCTCGTTTCTGGAGAGACAATGCCCTCACCCGCCATCTACGTCGACGCCGACGCTTGCCCGGTCAAGGCCGAGGTAGAAAAGGTCGCCGAACGCCTTGGCGTCGTCGTCACTTACGTCTCCAATGGCGGCCTGCGTCCGTCGCGCGACCCGATGATCCGCAATGTCGTGGTCTCCAAGAGCGCCGACGCCGCCGATGACTGGATCGTCGAGAACGCCAAGCCCAACGACATCGTGGTGACGGCGGACATTCCGCTTGCCGCACGTACCGTGGCGCTCGGCGCCCATGTGCTGGGACCGACCGGGCGGCCATTCACGCCCGAGACGATCGGCATGGCGGTGGCGATGCGCGACCTCAAGCAGCACCTGCGCGAGACTGGCGAGAGCAAGGGCTACAATGCCAGCTTCGCGCCGCAGGATCGCTCCCGGTTTCTCGGCGAACTCGACCGTATCTTGCGGCGGGCGCTGAAATCCGTCACACCGGAGTAGCAACCACGCGCCATCCAGGTGGAGACCGCCATGGCCGCCGAAACCCCGATCGAGAAACCGATGCAGCGCCATATGCTGTTCGCGGTGTCGGCCTGTATCGGTGCGTTTGCGCTGCTTATGGCGTTGCTGCTGCACGCCCCGCTCGCCTATTCGATCGGCGCCAACGCATTTTTTGCTGCTTACGTCGTTCTTGTCGTCAGTCAGATGCCCAAGTTCACCGGCAAATATCTCAGCAAGAACGCACGCGCCACCGACCAGCCGGTTCTGGTCATCTTCGCGGTGACCCTCACTGTTGTCGGCGTTGCGCTTATCTCGCTGTTCCTGCTGATCAATCGGAAGGATGGGGATCACCCGATCGAACTCGGCTTCGCACTGCTGTCGATCCCGCTCGGCTGGTTTACCATCCATGCCATGGCGGCGCTCCATTATGCCCATGTCTACTGGATGGACGGCGACGCGGTCGACATCGGCACCAACAAGAAGATCCCGGTCGGTGGCCTGCTGTTCCCGGGCGACAGACGCCCGGAGGGCTGGGATTTCCTCTACTTCTCGACCGTCATCGGCATGACGGCACAGACCGCCGATACCAACATCTCGACGACGCATATGCGTTGTGTCGTGCTTGTCCACTCGATCCTGTCGTTCTTCTTCAACACGGTCATCGTCGCCGCGGCCGTCAATCTCGCCGTCAGCCTGGGCGGTCCGTCCATAATAAATCCGTGATCGGATGAAACATCGGTTTGGATCGCGACGTATCAGGAGGACAATGAACACGTAGGACAAGCCGCAAGGCCGGGAGACCAGACAAGATGGAATCGGTTGCCAGAAGCCAATCCGAAATTGGACCGGGTCTCCCCGCTTCAAAAGAGAAACCATTGATCTACCGGCAGTCGAGCTGGACGCGGCTGACACACTGGCTCTGGGCCATCTCCTTGTTTTTCATGCTTCTTTCCGGCCTGCAGATTTTCAATGCCCGGCCTCAGCTCTACATCGGCAAGCAATCCGGCTTCGCCTACAACAACACCGTTTTCGCTATAGGCGCCGAAAACACCAATGCCGGGCCGCGCGGTTACACCGAAATCTTCGGGCACCGTTTCGACACGACAGGCGTACTCGGCTGGTCGGGTCCGGCAGGTAACGAGACGGCGCGCGGTTTCCCATCCTGGGCGACGATCCCCTCCTACTATGATCTCGGCACCGCCCGCGTCATCCATTTCTTCTTTGCCTGGATACTGACGACGACATTGATCGTCTGGCTGGTCGCCAGCCTGATCAACGGCCACATCCGCCGCGATCTGGCGCCGCGCCTGGATGACCTCAAACGCTTGCCGCGGGACATCGCCAATCACGCCAGGCTGAAATTCCACCACACGCGCGAATACAACACGCTGCAGAAAATGGCCTATGGCGGCGTTCTGTTCGTACTCTTGCCGCTGATGATCATCACCGGCCTCGCCATGTCGCCGAGCATGAATTCGGTGCTGCCGTTCCTCAATGAATTGCTCGGCGGACGGCAGACCGCCCGCACCATCCATTTCACCGTCATGGTTCTGCTGGTCGCCTTCTTCATCATTCACATCCTGATGATTGTGGCCGCCGGGCCAATCAACGAACTGCGTTCGATCATCACCGGCTGGTACCGCACCGATCCTCCCGTGCATGACGACAAAACGCCCGAGAGGAGTGCCTGAAATGACGAAATTTCAGATCAGCCGCAGGAAATTCCTGGCCGCAGCCAGCCTAGGCGCTTCCGGCGTCATGCTGTCGGGCTGTGACGCCTTCGACAGTCAGCTCAGCATCGGCAGCGGCCTGCGCAGTTTCCTCGAAAATGCCAACGGCCTGACCCACAGGGCACAGCGGTTGCTCGGCGGCGGCAATTCGCTGGCGCCGGAATTCACCGAGGCAGATATCCGCCAGCCGCAACGGCCGAACGGCGTGACCGCGCCCGATGACGACACCTACAAGAACCTGCTCGCCAACAACTTCTCCGACTGGCGTCTGGAGGTTTCAGGCCTCGTGGAAAAGCCGCTGTCGCTTACCCGCGAGCAACTGATGAACATGCCGAGCCGCACCCAGATCACCCGTCACGACTGCGTCGAAGGCTGGAGTTGCATCGCCAAGTGGACCGGCACGCCGCTGGCGCTGGTGCTCGACCAGGCGGTGGTCAAGCCGCAGGCGCGCTATGTCATGTTCCATTGCCTCGACACGATCGACCGCAGCCTGTCGGGCGACATCAAATACTACGGCACCATCGACCTGATCGACGCTCGCCATCCCCAAACGATCCTCGCCTATGGCGTGAACGGCAAGCCGCTGCCGGTCGAGAACGGCGCGCCGCTGCGTGTCCGCGTCGAGCGCCAGCTCGGCTACAAGATGCCGAAATATCTCTACAAGATCGAACTGGTCGACGGCTTCGCCAATGTCGGCGGTGGCCGCGGCGGCTATTGGGAGGACAATGGCTACGACTGGTATGGCGGCATCTGATGGTCCCCGCATACAGGCCGAGCACGACCTGTCGCCCGTCGAATTGAGTTCGCTCGAGGAACGTCTCCATCGCGACAATCGGCGTGTAACGGACCGCGACGATGACCGAAGGCTGATCTTTGTCATCCGCGATGATGCGGGACACGCGATCGGAGTTGCCGCCGGCTATTCCTGGGCGGGCGCGTCCGAGCTCACGTTGATGTGGATTGACGAGGCTCACCGCGGTCGCGGCTACGCAAGGCAACTGCTCAACGCTTTTGTCGCCGAGGCCGCGGATCGCGGTGTCAAGAAGATCTGGGCCTCCAGCCACCACTTCCAGGCACCAGGCCTCTATGAAAAGGCTGGCTTCAAGCGGATGGCCGAACTGGCGGGATGGCCCGAAGGCCATTTTCAATATCATTCTTTGCAGAACGATAGCAGCGGACGGTGCGGCTTAGGCTACCTTGTCGAGCAACGGCTTCAGCGCCGGGTGGATTTCCGGCGAGGCATGCTTGATCAGGGTCAGCAATGCGCGCTCATTCTCGTACAAAGGCCGGTCCGCCCCGATATGCTCGATTAGCCATCCGGCTTCACCGGCATCGATCGTCTCGGCCCGACGGGCCAGCGCCTCGGCTGCCCTGTTCTTGGCTTCCCATTCGGTCTCTACGTCGTCAGGAGAGCGATAGGCCTCTATGATGCCGGCAAGGCCGCCGGAGACCATGCGGCTGAAAAAACCGGCGATTTCCGGATCGGCATGATCGAGGAAGGTTTCCTGGCGCAGCGCCACCTCGCGGGTAGGCGCCTCGTAACCGGCCGAGTACATGACGAAATTGGCGATCGCCTTGACGAACAAGTCGTTCCAGGACGGATCGTTGTTGGCCTGGGCCGTCCGCTCGTTGATCCTGAACAGCACCTCGGCCTCGGCCCGGGTGATGGCGATGTTGCCGTCGCCGCCATGGGCATGGAGGATGCGGCGCAGAAGCTCGACTTCGGCCCTGGCGATCAATCCGGGCACCAGCGCACCGCCGAGCATCAGCGGTCCCTTGCCGTCAACGACGGCGTGGGCGACCTGCTCCAGCGCATAGACGCAAAGCCGGCTCGGCGAGGATTTCGCCTCTTCCAGCACATGGACCAGCAATTCGAGTTCGGTCCGGCTGTCGACCAAGCCGTCGCGCGAAATCGTGCGGACCAGCCAGTCGGCATTCTCCTGCGAAATGTAGCCCGAGGGCTTTTCCTGATGGACGATGTAGTCGGTGACCGCCTCGACGAAGAACGGTGCCCATTCCGTGCATTTGTCCCGAGCCGTCTGGTCGAGCGCGAACAAGGCCTCGGCTTCACCCCGAGTCACCACCCCGTCGGCGAACACGTCGCGGCGCAGCATCACGACATCCTCTGAAACGATGCGGTTCTTTGAAGTCAGCCCCGCCACCGCAGCGCTCATGATCAATTCGCCCATCTGTCGTCCCCGTCCGCCCCAACGCGTCACATTGGCCTGCTATATCAGGAGTATCTTGAAAAACCGGCAAACGGCGTGGTTAGCGAAGACTTGTCAGAACGATGTCGCTGGGAGGTGACAAGGTGTCGCCGACGGGCTATGGATGGCGCGTCGAGGGCTCAGGGTTTGAGTCCTACCTGTTTGCGGGAGAGAGCAGCGAGAGCTGCCGCCGAAGGGGAAATCGCCCGAAATCTCTCAGGCAAAAGAACCGTAGACGGGAAAGACACTCTGGAAAGTCGGGGCTTGCCCCCGCGCCGAAGGTGTAAGCGCCGCTGACAGAGTTCCGGCTGCGCGAGTCTCTCAGGCTTCAGACAGAGGGGCACGGACTGGTCGCCATTCGCGGCCGATTGCGTGCGACTCTGGAGACAACATGACGGGCGACGATAGACACCTTCCCCTCGAAGATATCCATGCAGCGGCCGGTGCGCGCTTCGGCGCCTTTGCCGGCTGGTCGATGCCGCTGACCTATCCGGCCGGCGTCATGAAGGAGCATCTTCACACCCGCGAACATGCGGGCCTGTTCGACATCTCGCACATGAAGCTGTTCGAGGTCAGCGGGCCAGACGCCATCGCGCTGCTCGACCGCGCCTGCCCGCTAGACGCCGGCGCGCTCGAAATTTCGCAATCCAAGCTGACCTTCTTCCTCAATGAGGTGGGCGGCATTCTGGATGATCTGATCGTCACCCGGCTCGGCGATACGAGGTTCATGGTGGTCGCCAACGCCGGCAACGCCGTCGCCGACGAAAAGCATTTGCGCGCGCTGGCAGCCGATTTCGATATAAAGGTCGAGCCTCTCGATCGCGTCTTCCTGGCCATCCAGGGTCCGGAAGCCTGGGCGGCACTGTCCCGCGCCGGCCTCGAAACCGGCTCGCTGCTGTTCATGCACGGCATCGAGCCGCGAAAGAACTGGTTCATGAGCCGGTCCGGTTACACCGGCGAAGACGGTTTCGAGATCGGCCTGCCGGAGGCCGATGCAAGAGAACTCGTCGCCAAGCTGCTCGAGGACGAGCGTGTGCTCTGGATCGGTCTTGCCGCGCGCGACAGCCTGCGGCTGGAGGCAGGCCTCTGCCTGCACGGTCAAGACATCACGCCGGAAACCGACCCGGCCGCGGCGGCGCTTATGTGGGCAATCCCGAAAGAGATCCGAGCCTCAGGCACCTTCATCGGCGCTGATGCCTTGCGCGCCGTCGTGGAACGAGGCCCGGCGCAAAAGCGCGTCGGGCTGAAACCTCAGGGTCGCCAGCCGGTGCGTGCCGGCGCTTCTCTGTTTGACACCGACGGCAACCCCGTCGGCCATGTCACATCGGGCGGCTTCGGCCCCTCGGCCGGCCATCCGGTCGCCATGGGCTATGTCGCCACCCCGCTGGCCAAGCCCGGAACGCGGGTCTTCGCCGACGTGCGCGGCACGAAGATCCCGATCGATGTCAGTTCCCTGCCCTTCACTCCTCATCGCTACCGCAAAGGATAGACCCCATGGCAAAGATCTATTTCACCGCCGATCACGAATGGCTCAGCGTCGAGGGCGGCATCGCCACGGTCGGCATCACCGACTACGCGCAGGAGCAGCTCGGCGATCTCGTCTTCGTGGAACTGCCGGAAACGGGAAAGAAGCTCGCCAAGGGCGATACCGCCGTCGTGGTCGAATCCGTCAAGGCGGCCTCCGACGTCTACGCGCCGGTCGATGGCGAGATCACCGAGGCCAACAGCACGCTGTCGTCCGACCCATCGCTGGTCAACTCGGCGGCAACCGGCGCCGGTTGGCTGTGGAAGATGAAGCTCGCCGACGAAAGCCAGCTCGCCAGCCTCATGGATGAGACCGCCTACAAAGCCCATATCGCCTGACATCAGGAATTTACTGACATGACCGCAGCACCCTACCCCTTCTCGGCCCGCCACATCGGGCCCGGCCTTGCCGACGTCAGAGCCATGCTCGCCGTCCTCGGTGTTACCTCGGTCGAGACGCTGATCAGCCAGGCCGTGCCGAGATCGATCCGCCTCGACCAGCCGCTGGCCCTGCCGGAGCCGGCCAGCGAAGCCGAAGCGCTCGCCGAATTGTCGACGATCATGGCAAGGAATACCGTGCTGAAGAGTTTTATCGGTGCCGGTTACCACGGCGTCCACGTGCCGCCGGTCATCCAGCGCAATCTGTTCGAGAATCCGGCCTGGTACACCGCCTACACGCCCTACCAAGCCGAGATCAGCCAGGGCCGGCTCGAAATGCTGTTCAATTTCCAGACGCTGGTCACGGAACTGACCGGCCTGCCGGTGGCATCGGCTTCATTGCTCGACGAGGCGACAGCGGTCGCCGAAGCGGTCGGCATCGCGCTACGCCACCACCGCGACAAGCGCACCAAGGTGGCACTCGCCGGCACGCCGCACCCGCAGACGCTGGATGTGGTGCGCACCCGCGCCGAGCCGCTCGGCATCGAGATCGACGGCGAGACGATCGACGACAACACCGCAGCCCTGCTCGTCTCCTGGCCGGACACTTTTGGCGTCTATGGCGACCACAAGGCGGCGATCGAAAAAGCGCGCGCCACCGGCGCCATTATCGTCTTCATCGCCGACCCGCTTGGCCTGACGCTGACCGACGCGCCGGCGAAACTCGGCGCCGACATTGCCGTCGGCCCGATGCAGCGCTTCGGCGTGCCGATGGGCTTTGGCGGCCCACACGCCGCCTATTGCGCCGTCTCCGACAAGCTGACACGGCTGATGCCCGGCCGCCTGGTCGGTCAGTCGACCGACAGCAAGGGCCGTCCCGGTTATCGCCTCGCCTTGCAGACACGCGAACAGCACATCCGCCGCGACAAGGCGACGTCCAACATCTGCACCGCGCAAGCGCTGCTTGCCAATATGGCGACCGCATACGCCATCTGGCATGGCCCGGCGGGCCTGCAGGCGATCGCCGGGCGCATCCATGCGCTGGCCAACCGCCTGGCGAGCGGCCTCAAGGCCGCGGGTGTATCGGTGCTCGGCTCCAGCCGTTTCGATACGGTGACGGTGGAGGTCAAAGGCAAGGCCGCCCGGATCGCCGCCGCCGCCGAAAAGACCGGCCGGCTGCTGCGTGTGCTCGACGCCGACCAGGTCGGCATCAGTTTCGACGAGACCTCGACCGATGCCGACCTCGATGCGATCGCGGCTCTGTTCGACGCCAAGGCTGCTTCTTCCGCCGATAGCACGGTGCCCGGCAAGCCGCGCGGCAAGGAGTTTTTGACCCAGCCGGTCTTCCATGAGAACAAGTCGGAAACCGAGATGATGCGTTTCCTGCGCCGGCTGGCCGACAAGGACCTGGCGCTCGACCGCGCCATGATCCCGCTGGGCTCCTGCACCATGAAGCTCAACGCCGCGGCGGAAATGACGCCGGTGAGCTGGCCGGAAATCGCCAATTTGCATCCCTTCGCGCCATCAGCGCATTCGGCCGGCTACCGCGCCATGATCGGCGAACTGGAGGGCTGGCTGTCGGAGATCACCGGCTTCGACGCCGTGACGTTGCAGCCCAATGCCGGCAGCCAGGGCGAATATGCCGGGCTGCTCGCCATCCGCGCCTATCACCGCTCGCGCGGTGAGGGTCATCGCACCGTCTGCCTGATCCCCTCCTCCGCGCATGGCACCAATCCGGCGAGTGCCGCGATGGCCGGCATGAGCGTCGTCGTCGTGCGCTGCCTGGAAGACGGCAACATCGACATGGACGATATGCGCGCCAAGGCCAACGAGCATTCCAGGAATCTCGCGGCGCTGATGTTCACCTATCCATCCACGCATGGGGTCTACGAGGAAGGCGCGCGCCACCTCTGCGCGCTCATCCATGAGCATGGCGGCCAGGTCTATTTCGACGGCGCCAACCTCAATGCCCTGGTCGGACTTGCCCGTCCCGGCGACATCGGCGCCGACGTTTGCCACATGAACCTGCACAAGACCTTCTGCATCCCGCATGGCGGCGGCGGACCGGGCGTTGGTCCGATCGGCGTCAGGGCGCATCTGAAACCCTATCTGCCCGGCCATGTCACCGAAGGCTCGGCGCATGCCGTGGCAGCCGCTCCCTTCGGCAGCGCTTCCATCCTGCCGATCACCTGGATGTACATCCGCATGATGGGCGCTTCCGGCCTGAAGCAGGCGACCGAGACGGCGATCGTGTCCGCCAATTACGTGGCGACGCGGCTCGCGCCGCACTTCCCGCTGCTTTACAAGGGCAGGAGCGATCGTGTCGCCCATGAATGCATTCTCGATACCCGCGTGCTCAAGGAGAGCGCCGGCATTAGCGTCGAGGACATCGCCAAGCGCCTGATCGACTATGGTTTCCACGCGCCGACCATGTCGTTTCCGGTCGCCGGCACGCTTATGGTCGAACCGACCGAGTCCGAGCCCAAGCGCGAGTTGGACCGCTTCTGCGAGGCCATGATCGCCATTGCCGGCGAGGCGGCGAAAGTGGCCAAAGGCGAATGGCCTTTGGCCGACAATCCGCTGGTCAACGCCCCGCATACATCGGCTGAGGCGCTGGCCGGTCAATGGAGCCACCCTTACTCGCGCCTCGAGGCGGCCTATCCCGCCGGCGACGCCGACACAGCGGCAAAGTACTGGCCGCCGGTATCGCGCATCGACAATGTCGCGGGAGACCGCAACCTGGTCTGCTCCTGCCCGCCGCTGTCGGACTATCTGGGTGCGGCCGAATAGCTACGCGGAGCGCAAGGCCGATTTGACCGGGTCGGCCTTGTCCATGCCTTTGCGGCTGATGACGCAATTTCGCCCCGCACGCTTGGCGGCATAGAGCATGGAGTCGGCCCTGGCCAGCACCTCGTCGAGGGTGCTGCCGTCGGCTTCGCCGAATCCAATCCCGCCGCTGACCGTGCTGCGCAAGGGACCGAGCGGGGTGGGCACGATTTCCGTGCCGAAAGCGACGCCGATCTTGCTGGCAAGATCATAGGCGCGCTCTTCCGTCATCCTCGACATGACGATCGCGAACTCTTCGCCGCCCAAGCGAAAGGCGTCAACCCCGGTCCTGGCATATTTCCTGATGACGGCGGCGAAGCGGCAAAGGACCTGATCCCCGACCGGATGTCCATAGATGTCGTTCGTCCGCTTGAAGTGATCGAGGTCAAACATGACGATCGCCATGAACGGGCCGAAGGTGCGCTCGCCATAAAGCGACGTCAGACCGCGACGGTTCATCAGTCCGGTCAACGGGTCGGTCATGGTCTCGGCCTTGAGCTCGATCTGCGCCTGCAAATGATGGAGCGAAAGCGTCAATGCGCCGAGGCCGGTCATACAGGCCACCGCCACGACCGAGTTGAGGCGTTCGGCCCAATTGTCGGGCGCGACGCCGAGCGTCCACTGCCCTTTGGTCATCAGAACCACGCCGCAGAGGGCAAACGACAGCGCACAGGTGCCGCTCAGGAACGACACCACCAGCAGGATGCGGCGATCATGACTGCCGTTGATCCAGAACATGGCTCCGATCGTCGAGAGCAGCGCGGTAACCGTCGCGTAGGTGATCACGAAACCGATACCGTCAAGGCCCATGAAGGTCACGGCCGCACAGATAGCCATGGCGGCAAATGTCGGAGCAATCGCACGCCTGTGGTCCGGCACACCGAGATATTGCATGGCCGAAATGCAGATAATCAGAAAACCCAGGCTGAGCAGCGCCAGCGCGACCTGGCAAAGCAGCGGATCTGGCTCCCTGGTATAATGCCAGAACAGGATCACATGCGCGACGAGCACGAGAATGCCGCATGCCACCGTCAGCACGAATCTGGCCCGCGGCGCGGTGGCCCAGATCGCTAACATGGTGACACTGAGACAGACGCCCGACAGCGCGGCTGCGAGCAGGAGCGAACTGAAATCCAGCATATCGGGCGGGGGCCTCTCGAGCATCGGCGGTTGCGCCGCATCCTAGGTCAGCGGCAGCCCTCGGACATGGTTTTCAGGCGATCTCTCGACCCAACCTGCGGATACGGTTTACAAAGCGTCGATGCCACCTGTCCCGAAACCGCACCCCGGGCCGGCGCGAGGATCAAACGGCATCAGCCCTTGTTGAGCAAGGCGAGATTGGCGTCGACGACGGCGGGGTCGGCCATACCGGCCTTCGCCTCCAGCAGCAGCGCCCTGGCCTTCTTCTTGTTGCCGCGCAAAAGTTGCGAATAGCCCATGTTGTTGACGATCTGCGGTTTGCGGCCGGCGACCTTCACAAGCTGGCCATAGGCGCGGTCGGCGAAGTCGAAGCGGCCGAGTTCGTCATAGGAAGCGGCAAGCCCCATCCAAGCCTCGGCATTGTCGGCCTTCAGTTCGACGGCCTTGCGGAAATGCGCTTCGGCAAGACCATAGTTGGCATCGCGAAACTGTGCCTTGCCTTGCGCCAGGTCGGATGTGTCGACATCCTTCGCTGCCGGCCGGATCGCGGTGGTCTTGGTCGTGTCGACGTTATTGTTCGTCGTGCACCCGGTGATCATCAGGACGGCCGCCATCGTGACCACCGCCGCAAATTTTATCTGACGCATACCCTGCCCCGTCGCCCGATTTGCCGGGTCGTTCTTCAGGGAAAGACACTACAGCACAGCGATTAAGCTTCGGTGCCGAAATGCGCCCAAGTTTTGGTTTCCGGCACACCAGCCATTAACCATCGCCAGCGGCGTTCTCACGGCTCCAGGGCCTTGAGCGTCGCCGGAAGCTGATAGTGGTTGCCGTCATAGCGCAGCCGGTAAGTCCGCTTCACGGACTTGCCGGGGTGGGATTGGCACCCGCCATTCTTGTCGGGAGCGGGTTCGTCGGTATTCATTCGCGCGGTCACGGTGATATCGTGATAGCCCTGATGGCTCGCCCGGCTCATCGCCAGGCTGACCTGGCTAGAATGAAAGGATCCGGCGCAATTGGCATCGCCTTCGCCGCCAAAGCCGGCCACGTCGAGGCCATCGAGCACCATCCGTAGCGCATCGCCATCGATGGCATAGAGTCGCAGGTCGGTTTCCCTGAAGGGATTGGCCTGCGAATGAGTTGCCATGTCGATGCGCAGGCCGAAGGCGGTGATTTTGGGCGCCAGCTGATAGCGGCCTGCATCGAATCCGATGCCGCGGATGGCGATGGCATCATCGTTCATCAGCCCGGGCTGGAGCAGGCGCTGGCGCACCTGCTGGTTCTTCCTGTCGACGACCAGAAGCTCGATATCGCCTATATGCATGTCGCCGACGGATTGGGCGCTGTCGATCAGCGGTACCGCGACCAACAGCAGTTGGTCATGGGCGGGCCAGATCTTGCAGACCAGCCTTGGCGTGTCGTAGCCCGGAGGCGTCAGGGCGATGCTGGTGTGAGGTTCGAGCGTGAACGAGGCGCCGTCGGCGCTCTTGCGGGCCTTGGGATAGGCCTGCTGCACCAAGGCGGCGGCATCGCCGCAATCGCCGGCCGCGGCCTGGGCCGGCGGCAAGCTGGCCGCGGCGAGGCCCAGCAAGAGGGTGGGCAACAGTATTCGCATGGACTTCTCGTTTATTCGCGGACTTTGCGGGTCCGATGTATCACTTCGACGGATGTTTGCATGCCTGATTACGTCGACGCGGCGCCCTTTAGTGACCCGTCATTTTGACGATGATGGGAATGACAGCGATCATCAGAACCACCGGCAGGATGCAGACCACGACCGGCACGGACATCTTTGCCGGCAAGGCATGCGCCTTCTCCTCGGCCAGCGACATGCGCTTGTGGCGCATTTCATCGGAAAACACCCTGAGCGCGCCCGACAGGCTGGTGCCTAGTTCCTTCGACTGCTGCAGGAGCGTGGCGAAGGAGCGTACCTCGTCGAGGCTGAGGCGATCGGCGAGCGCCTTCAGCGCGTCGTCGAGGCTGCGCCCCGCCCGAAGCTCGAGCGATACGAGCTGCAGGTTCTGGCTGAGCGAAGGATAGGTCCTGGCGAGTTCTTTCGAAACGCGCTCGACGCCCGCTTCCATGCTCATGCCGGCATCGGAGCAGACGATCATCAGATCCATGAAATCGGGGAAGCCATTGCGGTATTCGCGCATCTTTTCCCGCACCTTCTGGGTCAGTACCAGGCCCGGCAGGAAATAGCCGGCAGCGCCCGACAGGATGATGAAGGTCCACCGGCTGGTCATGGTCGCGTCCGGGCTGGCCATCCACCGGTTGAGCACGAAGACGGCGAACGTCGTGCCGATCATTGCCGTGAACCGGATGAGGAAGAACATGCCGACGGCGCGCGGCTCCATGTAACCGGCCTGGATGAGCTTCAAACGCAGGCGGGCAACATTTTCCGGGTCGCTCTTGGCGTAGAATTCCTGCGCCCTCTTCACCGCTTTTTCGCGCACGACGCCGCTGTTCTTCTTCTGCGCGGGTTCGGGCTTGGCCACCACCGGACCGTGGTCGACCTTGAGCCGGCGCATGACCTCGTTGCGGTCGCCCCTCGCCGCCACCATCGGCCAGGCGACCGCCGCGGCCCCCACGGCCAGCAACAGCATGGCGACCGGCATCAGCGACGTCGGCGCGAGGGAGGCGAGGAATTCGATGACCCCTTGCATGTCAGAACCTGAAGTTCGACATCTTGAACATGATCAGATTACCCAGCATCAGCCAGCTAACCGATCCGCCGATCATGTACCATGTCTTCGGAACGCCCCAGACGTCGCTGTAATATCCCGGCATCATGGCCATGATCGCGGTGAACAGCAGCGCCGGCACGGCCGTCAAAATGTAGGCCGAGAGGCGGCCCTCGCTCGAAATGGCCCGCACCTTGCGGCGCAGCTTGCCGCGTTCGCGGATCGTCGTCGACAGCCCATCGAGGATTTCGCGCAGATTGCCGCCCGAGCTGGTCTGGATCGAGACGGCGGTGACGAACAGCGGCAAATCCTCGTGGCCGACCCGGTCGAAAAGCGAGTTCAGCGCCGAGACAAGGTCGGAGCCATAGGTGACTTCGTCGGCAATGACGCCGAATTCCGTGCCGATCGGATCGGGCATCTCGCGCGACACCATGGCAATGGCCACCGGCACCGGGTGACCGGCCTTGAGGCCGCGCGTGATCAGTTCCAGTGCCTCGGGCAGTTGGATGCCGAAACGCTTGAGCCGGCGCTTGCGCATGGAGCGCATCGCCATGACCGGCAGCAGCGGCATCAGCACGACAACCAGGATGAGCCCCATCAACAGCGGCAAGCCGCGCGAGATGGCGAACAGGGCCACGGCCATCGCCACGCCGCAGGTGATCATCAGGAATTTCGAGAGCGGCATGGCCATGCCCGACTGCGTGCGCAGGGCACGGAACCGGCCGGGCGAGAACAGCGACGTTCCCGCGTCGAGACCGCGCTCCTTGCGCAGCTGGATCAGCACCTGTTCCTGGCTGATCTTGTTTTCCTGCAGCTTCATACGCCGGTTGATGGCGGTTCGCTTGTCGCTACGACCGGCATAGAGCAGGTAGACCGCTTCGGCGACCATGATGCCGGTCAATGCGGCCCCGGCATAGACGACATAGATCGCGCTGAACCCATCGAACACCCCGGCTACTCCTGCGGCCGGCCGGGTTCGAAATAACGTCCGGGAAACTCGATGCCCATCGCGCGCAGATCTTCCAGAAAACGCGGTCGTATGCCGGTCGCCTCGTAGTAGCCAAGGATCTTGCCATCAGCCTCCATGCCGGTGCGCACGAAGCGGAAGATCTCCTGCATCTGGATGACATCGCCTTCCATGCCGGTCACCTCGGCGACGCTCGTCACCTTGCGCTTGCCGTCGGAAAGCCGGGTCAGTTGGACGATGATGTCGATGGCGCTTGCGATCTGGCTGCGGATCGACTGCACCGTCATTGGCATGCCGGTCATGCCAAGCATCTGCTCCAGGCGCGAAATACAATCACGTGGCGTGTTGGCGTGGATGGTCGCCATCGAGCCTTCGTGGCCGGTGTTCATCGCCTGCAACATGTCGAAGGCTTCCTCGCCGCGGCACTCGCCGAGGATGACCCGGTCGGGACGCATGCGCAGCGCGTTCTTGACCAGGTCGCGCTGTTTGAGCTCGCCATGGCCTTCGATATTGGCGGGGCGTGTTTCCATGCGCGCGACGTGCGGCTGCTGCAATTGAAGCTCCGCCGCGTCCTCGATGGTGATCAGCCGCTCGTCTTCCGGAATGAAGGCCGACAGTGCGTTGAGCATCGTCGTCTTGCCGGTGCCGGTACCGCCCGAAATGATTGTCGTCTTGCGGGCATGCACGGCCGCCGCCAGCACTTCGGCCATGTTCTGTGTGATGGCGCCGAATTCGACCAGCCTGTGCAGGCCAAGTTTGTTCTTGGAGAACTTGCGGATCGACACCAGCGGGCCATCGACGGCCACCGGGCGGATGGCTGCGTTGAAGCGCGAGCCGTCCAGCATGCGAGCGTCGACCATCGGCTGCGATTCGTCGACCCGGCGGCCGACGGCGGCCACGATCTTGTTGACGATTCTGAGCAGATGCGCCTCGTCCTTGAACGGGATATGGACCTGCTGCAGCTTGCCCTTCTTTTCGACGAAACAGTTCTGATGACCGTTGATCAGGATATCGTTAATGTCGGGATCCTTGAGCAGCGGCTCGAGCGGGCCGAGGCCGACCATCTCGTCGACGATATCGTCGACCAGCGCGTCGAGTTCGGCGGTGTTGATCGCCATCCGCTCCTGGCGGGTCTTTTCCGACACGAAATCATGCACTTGCCGGCGCATTTCATCCTTGGGCAAGCGCTCCAGCGCGACCAGATTGATCTCCTCGAGCAGCATCCGGTGGATGCGCACGCGGGCATCGAGCACCTTGTTGGCATTCTTTGCCGGTGCTGCTTCCGGTTTCGCCGGCAAAGCCTTTCGGCTGGTCGGGATGACGACGGCATGATGCGCGACCGGTGTTGATTCCGCCGGACGCTGCGGGCGCGCGTCACGGTTCTGCAGGGTTGAGAAACGGCTGGTCATCCAGCTTTCCTTTTCAAGAGGCCCCTGCCGAAACCGAACAGCGACTTCGACTTGCTCGCCGTCGCCACTGCCTCTTCCGGGAGGATGATCTTCTTCAGGTCGTTGACGACATTGGCATTGGGATCGATCTCGTGCAGCGGCACGCCGCGATCGACCGCCTCGCGCACCAGCCGGTAGTTGTTGGCGATGCCGCCGACAAAATGCTCACCAAGGATTTCCTGGACATCCGCCTGCTTGATGCCGTTGTCGAACATCTTCTGCTCGAAACGGTTGACGATCACGTTCGGCTTCACTTCCTTGCCCGCGGTCTCGTAGACGGCCTGGATCAGCCGCTGCGTATGGCGCAGGCACGGCACCGTCATTTCGGCAACGATGTAGAGCTTGTTGGAACCGAGCAGCACCGTTTCCGTCCACGGAAACCAGGTGCGCGGCATGTCGATGACGACATTGTCGAAATAGGCCGAAACGAGGTCCAGCATGCGCACCACGACATCGGTCTTGAACGAGCGCATTTCAGCCGGATGCGTCGGCGCCGCCAGCACGCAAAGTCCGCTGGCGTGCTTGGACAGCATCACATCGAGCAATTGCCGGTCGAGGCGCTCGGGCTGGTTCTCGATCTCGGTGATGTCGAAACGCGGCTCCAGATCGAGATATTCGGCGCAGGCACCTTGCTGGAAATTGAGGTCGACCACACAGGTCGAGGCGCCGCGCGTCACCGAATGATGCAGCTGGAACGCGGTCTGCAGCGCCAGCGTCGTGGTGCCGACGCCGCCGGCGGCGGGCATGAAGGTATAGATCTGCGATTCGGTGTTTTCCTCGCGCCCGGGCCCCTGCAACGCTCGCACGACCGAACGCACGAGGTCGGCCGTGGTGATCGGCTTGACCAGGAAGTCGGCGACCTTGAGCTGCACCAGGATGCGGACGGCGGCGGCGTTGAACTCCTGGGTGACCACGACCACCGGTACCTTGCCCTCGAGCCGGCGCATGACGCGCTGCAGGGACTCGATTTCTTCCAGTTTCGCCGCATCCATGTCGACGATAACGACGCCGAACTCGGCTTCCTGGACCTCGCCGCGCAGCTCGGTGACGTTCTTCTCAACCGTCATGAGCTGGATGATCTCGGAGGCGGCAAAGGCGGTCTTCGTGTCCTGCGCGAAGGTCCGGTCTGTCGATACGAGCAGGATCTTCTTGGTGCTGTTTGCCATTCTCGCCGCCTGTGAGGTCGATCGCCGTCTGGATCAGTTGCCGGTGGTGGTTTGCGCTGCCTTGGCGCCGGCCGCCTGATCGGGTGTGACCGGTTCGGCGGTTCCGCGCTTGGCGGGCACGAGAAGCCTCGTGTTCTGGACCCCATACTTCCACGGGTCCACCATCTGCATGACGGTGTTGGCCGCCTGCGCCTCACCGGCGACTGACGTCACGCCTTCGCTGCGCAGATAGTCGTCGCTGGTGCAGCCGCTTGCAAAACCGGCAAGAAGCAGGGCGATGCTCGATCTCAGGACCAGACGCATGATTTCAGTCCTTCGGCAGGTCGAGGAAATGACCGACTTTGGTCGCGGAAGCGCCCCGCACGGCGCTGCCGTCAGCCAGCGCCAGCGCACGGTTGGTGTCCGACGCCTTCACCTCCTCGGTGTTGTTGAGGAAATAGTCGACGTTGCTGGCGGGCTGCGTGCCATCGGTCGGCACAGCCAATTTCTTCGACGGGTCGACCGGCTTGACCAGATAGGGTGTGACGATGATGACCAGGTCGGTCTCGCGCCGCTGATAGGATTTCGACGAGAACAGCGACCCCAGCACCGGCATCTTGCCGAGACCGGGAATGCGCGACGTGGTGATGTCGTTCTGGGATTGCAGCAGCCCGGCGATCATGAAGCTCTGGCCGTTCTTCAGGTCGACCGAGGTCTTGGCGCGGCGCACGATGAACCCCGGCACCGAAATGTTGCCGATATTGTAGGACGCCGAAGCGTCGATCGAGGAGACTTCCGGCGCGATGTCGAGGCTGACCAACCCGTCCTTCAGCACGGTCGGGGTAAAGTCCAGGCTGACGCCGTATTTCTTGTAGCTGACGGAGATCTTGCCGTTGTCCTCGGAAACCGGGATCGGGAATTCGCCGCCGGCAAGAAAGCTCGCCGTTTCGCCGGATCGGGCAATCAGGTTCGGTTCGGCCAGCCTTCGGGCAAGGCCGCGCTCCTCCAACGCCTTGATGGCGATGTCGATCGAGACGCCATTGGACAGCAGCCGGCCAATGATCTCGCCAGTCCCCGCCGCCGGCACCGAGCCCGGATCGAGAGAGACATCGCGACCGCCGAAGCCGTAGGCGAAATTGGCGCTGTATTTCGCGCCCAGGTCCTGCCCGGCCTGGCGGTTGATCTCGACGAAGCGGACATTGAGCTGGACCTGCTGCGACGAGGAGATATTGACCGAATTGATCACCTCCTCATTGCCGGAGAAGCGGGTGGCGATCTTGTTGGCCTTTTCGGCAGCGACCGCGTCATCCGCCTCGCCCGACAGCACCACGCGGCCATTGGCCGAGCCGACCTTGATCTTGGCGTCCGGCACGCTGGCACGGATGGTGCTCGCCAATTGGTCGGTGTCGAGCGTCACTTCGATGTCTACGGTGCCGACGAGCTGCTTCTTCTCGTCGAACAGCGCAATGCCGGTGGTGCCGAGATTGTTGCCCAGCACATAGAAGGATTTGTCGGTCAGCGGGTTGACGTTGGCGATCTCCGGATCGCCGATGACGATCTGATAGAAGGCCGCGCTCGTCATGATCGTCTTGGGCTTGCCCTTCGCGACCTTGATCGAGGCATTCCTGGTCGACGAGACATAGACGATGTCGTTGTCCGCCCTGGCCGCGCCAACGAAGGCGAGCATGCCGCTCGCGGCCAGTGAAGCCGCCATGGCCAAGGCGCGCACGAAACGCAACAGATTCGTCATTCGATATAGGGTGTGCATCACCATGATCCCGTCCCGCCCGGTCCCCACCGGTCTTTACTTCTGGTCCCGCGAAGGGACTTGGTATTCCTCGGCCTGCGTGCCGCGCGTCACGATGACCGTCTTGAATTTCGGCTTCTCCGGCTCCTTGGCGATGGCATCGAACAAGGAGCCGGCGGCGGCCTGGGCATTGGAAGCCACGGATCCGCCGAAGGACGAGATGGTGGTGACGCCGTTCTTGCCGTCGCCGCCTTCGCTGGCGGAGCGCAGCGACAGCGACAGCGTGCCTACCGTGCGGGCAAGCGCCACTTTTTGCGCGCCTTCGGTCGTCACCTCGAGGGTCACGGAATTGGCCACCTGCGGCGTCGTCTGGCGCTCGTCGGCGCCCTGCCCGACGCTCAGCACCTTGGCGTCGGCAACGACGATCTCCGAGGTGATGGTCGAGCCGGCCGCGCCTTGCGCGTTCTTGGCGACTTCCTGGATTTCGCCGGCATCGCGGGTGAGCACGACATCGACCCGGTCGCCCGGCGTGACGAAGCCACCGACCCCAGCGATCTCGTCGGTGCGGATGGTGACCGCCCGCATTCCGGGCGTCAGCATATTGGACAGCGTCGCGCGACCGTTCGGTCCCGACAGCTTGGTGAGCAGCAACGGCTCATTGACCTCGATCGGCGACAGCACGACCCGGCCCCCTTCGCCGAGCAATCCATCGATGGTGGCAAAGGCCCCCTGCGGCAGGGACTCCTGCGGCCACGGAATTTCGCTGAGCTTGGCGCGGTCGAGCTCCATGCCATAACGCAACGGCGCATTGGCCACCACGATGGTCTTGAACTCTATTTTGGGTGCTGGAGCGGAGATCGACGCCGTTTTCTCCTGGGCATCGGCCTTGGCCTGGCTCTTGACCCAGAAATCCGCGGCAAAGATCGAGATCGCGCCGAAAACGGCGGCGATGCCGATCATCGTTATGGCCTTGCCCCTCACGCCGAAACCCCTGATGCCCGTCGTTTCTTGTTATGTTGGGCTCACGCTAGTCCGCATTGGTAAAGAATCGGGAATCTTGTGCGGTGGCATTCGACCGATTTCCGCCTGCTTGGTTATCGAATGGTTTTAGGGTAAGAGGGGTTAAATCCCCGAACGTAACAGGAACCTCCGTCGCCTGGCGCCGAAAAGCGTGGCAGTATCGACGGGTGATTCGCAGCACCGGACCCTATGGTTGGCATGGACGACAACAACGATCTCTTCGGCAATGTGGGCAAGCAGCAGCAACCGGTTCGCACGCCGGCGCGCCCGGCCGACCCGCTGGTGCAAGCGGCCGCCAGGCGCCCGGCCGCTGCCAAGGATGGCAGCGAGGGGTACAGCGCCGCCGACATCGAGGTGCTCGAAGGCCTGGAGCCGGTGCGCCGGCGGCCGGGCATGTACATTGGCGGCACAGACGACAAGGCGATGCACCATCTGTTCGCCGAGGTCATCGACAATTCGATGGACGAAGCGGTTGCCGGCCACGCCACCTTCATCGATGTCGAGCTTTCAGCCGATGGTTATCTCACTGTCACCGACAATGGCCGCGGCATCCCGGTTGATCCACATCCGAAATTCAAGAAGCCCGCGCTCGAAGTCATCATGACGACGCTGCATTCGGGCGGCAAGTTCGATTCCAAGGTCTATGAGACATCAGGTGGCCTGCACGGCGTCGGTGTTTCCGTCGTCAACGCCCTGTCGGATCATCTCGAAGTCGAAGTCGCGCGCGGCCGCCAGCTTTATCGCCAACGCTTTTCACGTGGCATTCCGATAAGCGGTCTGGAGCACCTGGGCGAGGTGCACAACCGCCGCGGCACCAGGACGCGTTTCCACCCCGACGAGCAGATTTTCGGCAAAGGCGCGGCATTCGAGCCGGCGCGTCTCTACCGCATGACGCGTTCGAAGGCCTATCTGTTCGGCGGCGTCGAAATCCGCTGGACCTGCGATCCCTCCCTGATCAAGGAAAAGGATCAGACACCGGCCAAGGCGGAATTCCATTTCCCCGGCGGCCTCAAGGATTATCTGAAAGCGTCGCTCGGCGACGAATTCCAGGTGACGCGCGAAATCTTCGCCGGCAAGAGCGAGAAGCAAGGCGGCCATGGCTCGCTCGAATGGGCGGTGACCTGGTTCGGCGGCGACGGCTTCATCAATTCCTACTGCAACACCATCCCGACCGGTGAAGGCGGCACCCACGAGGCCGGCTTCCGCAACGTGCTGACGCGCGGCCTGCGCGCCTATGCCGACCTCGTTGGCAACAAACGCGCTTCGATCGTCACCTCGGAAGACGTCATGATCTCGGCCGCCGGCATGCTGTCGGTGTTCATCCGCGAGCCGGAATTCGTCGGCCAGACCAAGGACAGGCTGGCGACGATCGAAGCGATACGCATCGTCGAGACCGCGATCCGTGACCCGTTCGACCATTGGCTGGCCGACAATCCGCAGGAAGCCTCGAAGCTGCTCGACTGGGTGATCGCGCGCGCCGATGAGCGGGTGCGCCGCCGCCAGGAAAAAGAGGTGTCGCGCAAGAGCGCTGTGCGCAAGCTGCGCTTGCCGGGGAAGCTCGCCGATTGCACGCAGAACGCGGCGGCAGGTGCCGAACTCTTCATCGTCGAAGGCGATTCCGCGGGCGGCTCGGCAAAGCAGGCGCGCGACCGCGCCAGCCAGGCCGTCTTGCCGCTGCGCGGAAAAATCCTCAACGTCGCCAGCGCCGGCAATGACAAGCTGGCCGCCAACCAGCAGATATCGGACCTGATCCAGGCGCTCGGCTGCGGCACGCGGTCAAAGTACCGTGACGAGGATTTGCGCTACGACCGCGTGATCATCATGACCGACGCCGACGTCGACGGCGCCCACATCGCTTCGCTGCTGATCACCTTTTTCTACCAGGAGATGCCGGCGCTGGTACGCGGCGGCCATCTCTACTTGGCGGTGCCACCGCTTTACTCGATCAGGCAAGGCGGCAAGGTCGCCTACGCCCGCGACGACGCGCACAAGGACGAGCTTCTGCGCACCGAATTCACCGGGCGCGGCAAGGTCGAGCTCGGCCGCTTCAAGGGCCTGGGCGAGATGATGGCTGCGCAGCTCAAGGAAACCACTATGGACCCGAGAAAGCGCACGTTGCTCAGGGTCGATGTGAACGAAATCGATTCTGCCACCAAGGACAGGGTCGATGAGCTGATGGGCACCAAGCCCGAAGCTCGCTTCCGCTTCATCCAGGAACGCGCCGAATTCGCCGAGACGGAAGTGCTGGATATCTAGCCGTTGGCGAATTTAGCTTGCGTTCCTGACATGGAGACCAGCATGTGACCTGGGCGCGGCTGAAAACCTATTTCGAGACGAGCCTGGCCGGGCTGACGCAACCGACGCGCTCCGACTGGATTTTCGCCCTGCGCACCGTTTTAGCCGGCATGATCGCGCTTCTCGTCGCCTATGCGCTGAAGCTCGACCATCCGCAATGGGCGATGATGACGGTGTTCATCGTCGCCCAGCCGGTTGCCGGCATGGTGCTGGCGAAAGGCTTTTACCGGCTGCTCGGCACGCTTGCCGGGGGTATCGCGGCAATCGGCATCACCACGGCGTTCGGCACCGGCCCCTGGATTCTGGTGACGGTGCTTGCAGTCTGGATTGGCATTTGCACCTTCGTCTCGTCGCTGCTGCGCAATCCCGAGGCCTATGGCGCCGCCCTTGCCGGCTACACCGCCATGATCATCGGCCTGCCCGCTTTCGGACAGCCGCATGTGGTCGTTGACCTCGCGGTCGCGCGTTGTGCCGAGATCGTGCTCGGCATCGTTTGCGCCGGCCTCACCAGCCGGCTGATCCTGCCAAAACTGGCCAGCGATGCCATTATCTCGCGGCTGAAACGCTGCATTCTCGACCTCGCCACTTACGCCGGCGGTGCGTTCTCCGGCGGAGACCGGGCAACCCTCATCGGCCTGCACCGGAAGCTTGTCGCCGACACCCAGACGCTTGGCGAAATGCGCGCCTATGCCAGGCTCGAAGCGGCGAGCTTCGCGCCGCGCGCGCATCCGGTGCGACGCACCATCGGACAGCTGCTCTCGGCCCTTTCGGCGGCGCGCGCGCTCTATTCGCATGCCGCTCCGAAGAACGCAGCCCTCATCCCGGTGCGCTCGGAGTTGCAAGCCCTTGTCAGCGAACTGGCAGCCAAGCCGGGAGCGCTGGACGACACCTCGCCCTGGTTGGCACTACTCGACGCGATCTCGATCAGAGCACGGCAAATACCCGATGCTTCGACCGAACAGGGTGAGGACAGGGTCGGCACCATCACCCGCCTCACCATAGCGGCCGATTTTGCCGAGGCGCTGAAACAGGTGCTTCGTGGCCTCGACGCTTTGCGCGCGCCCGTCAGCCGCCGACGAGGTCCCGGCAGCCGGCAGCCGGCCTTGGTGGTGCATCGCGACTATCCCGGTGCCGCGCGCAACGCCATCCGCGCGGCCCTTGCCACGTTGCTGGTCGCGGCTTTCTGGCTGACGACGAAGTGGTCGGAAGCGGCCGGCACCGTCATCCTCGTTGCCGTCGTCTCGAGCCTGTTTGCCGCTCGCCCCGACCCCGTGCAGGTATCCTGGGGTTTCTTCAAGGGAACGCTGCTCGCTTTGCCATTCGCCTTTCTCGTCGGTCAGATCGCGCTTCCCGCTCTGCCCGGCTTCGGCTGGTTCATGCTGTTCGTCGTGCCCATCATGGTGCCGGCGGCACTCGCCATGGCCAATCCGCGCTATGTCGGGGTGGCGACGGCCTTCGCCATCAACTTCCTGGCCTTCCTCAGCCCGCACCAGGCAATGACCTATGATCCCGGCCCCTTCTTCGCCGGCTCGGCATCGATCCTGGTCGGCATCCTGCTGGCAATCGGCGTCTTCATCGTCGTGTTGCCGGCGGACCCATGGCTGGCCGCCGACCGCATCGTGCGAGCCATGCGCGAGGATCTGGCGCGGCTTTGCCTGCATGAGCGCTTGCCGAGGCGTTCGGCCTTCGAGAGCCTCGCTTATGACCGGGTCAATCAGTTGATGCCGCTGGTGCAGAATTCCGGCAGGAAGGGTGAGGCGGTGCTGGGCGGCGGCGTCGCCTCCGTCACCGTCGGCCTAGAAATCCTGCGGCTGCGCACTGCGAGCCAAAACCATGCCATCCCATCGGAAACGACGCTTTCAATCGCTAACTTCCTGAGGGGATTGGCGCGCGAGCTGCTTTTCCGTGCCTCCGGCGATCCGCAAACAGCGACCATTGCCGTCGCCCGGCAGTACGCGGCAGGCATCGCCCAGCGAGACGCCACCGGCGACATGCTGCAAGTCGCGGCGTCCCTGCGCATTATCGCCGCGGCAATGGAGGATTTCCCGGATTTCTTCGCGAGGGATAAAACCTAGGCTGCGGCGATCGCCAGCGCATGGCCGCGTGCGTTCTCGCGCAGAGCATCAAGGTGGATCGACTTGACCAGGGCGGCGAGATCGCCTTCGGCGGATTGCCCGCCCAATTCCTTGAGCATCAGCCAGCTGACTTCCTGAACACCGGCGACGCGCTTACCGTTGGCAACCTCGCGCCAGATCTTCAGCGCACGCAGGATGACCGCATGCGTGGCGGCAGCCAGGCCTGCGCTGCGAAACAGCGCCTGCAGGGCCACATCGTGCCCGCCGGCCAGTAGCGCCCTCACCCGTGCTTCGGACTGCTGGCTGAACGCGACCAGCGCTGAGCCGAAGAAATCGACCTTGCCATGCGCGATGGTGCGGATCAGGAAGCTCGCGGTGAGATCGCCGCGCAGCCTGAGATGCTCGATCAGCGCCGTGTGCTCTTCCTGGCGCGTGCCTTCGATCAGCGTCACCGAGGCCTTGACGCAGGCGTCCCGCATGACGCGGTCGGCTCGCGCGGCTCCCATCAATGCCAGGACCAGCGGTGATGTCTTCAATGTCTCGCCGAGCTTGACGAGCAGCATATGCCGGCAGTCGGCAGGCAGGCGCGCGTCGGATATCAGCGCCTCGCGCACCAGAGGCAGATGGCCATGGCGTTCAGCCATGCGGCGGAAGCTGAGGGAGGCAATGTCGGCGCCGGTGTTGGCCAAAAGCACGGCGCAGGCCTCCGCCTCGCCGATCTCGGCGATGGCCGCCGCCAGCGCCATAGAGACGAGCGGCCGGTCGGCGATCAGTTTCTGCGTTGCCCTCTGGCTCCCCGCCACACGGTTGATCAGATCGGCGTCGGTGAGCAGCGGCGAGCGCGCCAGCACGACCCCGGCGACTTCCGGCTGGTCGGAGGCTAGCACGCTGATGATCTGCAGCGGCGCGTGGTGGCTCATCGAGAGCGCCTCGGCCATCGCCAGCCGCACCTTTGACGAGGCGTCGTCGAGTAGCAGCGTCAGCGCCGCCTCGGCGGCGCAGCGGTCCTCGAACGGCAATTCGGAATTGACATAGGCCCGGGCCAGCGCACTGGCGGCGGCGGCGCGCTCCGACACCCTGGCCGTGCAAATCCATCTCAAAAAATGCGAAACAACCATGCCGCCTGCTTACGCCCCTTGCCAGAACGTTCCTGGCCCCGTGGTGACGGTAGGCAGAAATGGTTTACGAACGGTTCACCATGTTCATTAACTGGCTTGCGAGCCTGGAAAGCAGCGCCTATCAACCCTTTGCAGCAGAGGAGCAGGACATGGCCGGGCTTTATCTCCAGGAGTTCGTCGTCGGCCACGTCTTCCAGCACACGCTGCGCAAGACCGTCACCGAAAGTGACAACATGCTGTTCTCGGTGATGACGCTGAACCCGCAACCGCTGCATATCGACTTCGACTTCGCCGCCAAGAGCGAGTGGGGCAGGCCGCTGGTCAACTCGCTGTTCACGCTCGGCTTGATGATCGGCATCTCGGTCAACGACATCACCGTCGGCACCACTGTCGCCAATCTCGGCATGAAGGAAACCGTGTTTCCGCACCCGGTATTTCATGGCGACACCATCCGCGTCGAAACAACGGTGATTTCGGTGCGCGAATCCAGGTCGAAACCCGATAGCGGCATCGTCGAATTCGAGCATCGCGCCTATAATCAGCATGGCGACCTCGTCGCCAAATGCACGAGACAGGCGATGATGCTGAAGAAGGCGGCCTGATGCGTTCGCTGCTGTTCGTTCCCGGCGATTCCGAACGGAAGCTCGAAAGGGGTTTTGGCGCCGGCGCTGACGTGGTCATCGTCGATCTCGAGGATTCCGTCGCGCCGCAGAACAAGGCGCCGGCGCGCGAGATCGCGGCGCGCTTCATCCTTGAACGCAGGGGGCAAACCAACTCGGCGATCTATGTCAGGGTCAACGATCTATCGACCGGACTGACGGATGACGATCTGGCGGCGCTCGTCGCAGCGAGGCCCGACGGCATCATGCTGCCCAAGTCGAACAGCGGCCAGGATGTGCAGCAGCTCGCGGCCAAGCTCAGGGTCCGGGAGGCCGAGAACGATCTGCCCGACGGTTCGATAAAAATCCTGCCGATCATCACCGAAACGCCGGCGGGTGTGCTGGCGGCGGCGACCTATGCGGGGACAAGCGCGCGGCTTGCTGGTCTCACCTGGGGCGCGGAAGACCTGTCGGCCGCGATCGGCGCGCGTGCGGCCCGCGACGATCACGGCGCCTACACCGATCTCTTCCGTCACGCCCGCCTGACGACCATCCTCGCGGCGGGGGCTGCGGAGGTCGCCGCGATCGACACCGTGTTTCCGAATTTTCGCGACATGGCGGCCTTCGCCGCGGAATGCGCCGAGGCCGAGCGTGACGGCTTCACCGGCAAGATGGCGATCCATCCCGATCAGGTGCCCGTTATCAACGCCGCCTTTACGCCCTCGGCCGAGGCGGTGAGACAGTCGGCGGCCATCGTCGCGGCGTTCGAGGCAGCCGGAAATCCTGGCGTCGTCGGCATCGACGGCAAGATGTTCGACCGACCGCACCTGCGGCTGGCCGAACGCCTTTTGGCACGCGCGAAGGCGGCCGGGACATCCACCTGACGGCTACTCCTTGCCCCAGCGCGGCCGGCGCATCGAAAAGACCTGGTCGACGCTGGCATAATCCATGTAGCCGAGACGGGCCACATTGCCGGCCTTGGTGATGTCGAACAAGCCGTCTTTCAGAAAGCTGTCATCAATGTGCACACCGACGACCTCGCCGGCGACGACGACGGCGCTCGTCGGCGTTCCGTCCAACGCCTTCGGGCGAAAGATTTCCGTCACTCGGCATTCGAGCGCCGCGGGTGCCGCCGCCACGCGCGGCGGCCTGACGAGACGCGAGGGCGCCATGGCGAGATCGGCATAGACGAATTCGTTGACGCCACGCGGCGCGTCGACGGACGTATAATTCATCTTCTCCGCAAGGTCGCGGCCGACGAGATTGGCGACGAACTCGCCGCTTTCCTGGGCAAACGAGGCACTGTCCTTCTCGCCCTCGGAGGAAAACCAGACGATAAAAGGCCGGGTCGAGACCGCGTTGAAGAAAGAATAGGGTGCGAGATTGATCTCGCCTGCCCCGTTCAGCGTCGAGATCCAGCCGATCGGACGCGGCGCCACGATGGCCTTCGAAGGATCGTGCGGCAGTCCATGCCCCTTCGCCGGTTCGTAAAACATTCAGCCCGCCCAAGGCCCGGCGTAATCGGCATAGAGTTTTGCCGAATCGGGCCGTGGCCGCTCCGGCGCCGGACCGGCATAGGAACCGATATGGATAAAACCGACAACGCGCTCCTGCGGCGCCAGTCCAAGAATCGCCCTGCCCTCCGGCACGTCGGAATACCAGTTGCTGATTATGTTCGTGCCATAGCCCAGCGCATTGGCCGCGATCATCAGGTTCATCGCCGCCATGCCTCCGGACAGGAACATCTCCCATTGCGGGATTTTTGGGTTCTCCCTGGGAATCGACACGACACCGATCACCAGCGGCGCGCGCGAGAACCGCGCCAGTTCCTGGTTGCGACGGCCCTCGGGCAGCGGACCTTCGCGCTGCTCGGCCAGGGCCGCCAGCTTTTTGCCGATCTCGATGCGGGCTACGCCGCGATAGAGGATGAAGCGCCAGGGTTCGAGCCGTCCATGGTCGGGCACGCGTGAGGCGGCGACAATCATCGTGGCGATATCGGCGTCGCTGGGCGCCGGCTCCTTGAGGTCGGGAATAGGCGCTGAATTTCGGGTCAGCAGGAAGTCGATGATCGGCGACGCCATGGGCGCAAGTCTCCTGGCACTCTGTTTTGAGCTGAAGCGCACCATCGCGAATTCGGGCGGCTCGGGCAAAGGCGCGCTAGCGCCGGGCTGAAGAGTCACGCATCGGACTCTTAAGCCTTGAAATTGCCACCGCCATGGGCTTCAACGCAAGGCATGTTTGAGGGGCGACTGCGTCTTTTCCTGATCCGGCTCTGCGCCGCGCTGTTCCTGCTGCCGGTCTCCATGGCTGTCGCGCAGGAAAAGGACGGCGTCAGCGACCTGAAACTTCCCGGAATTTCGAGCTATGCGACGCCGAAGAGCGAGACCCCGCTGGCGCTTGGCGGCGGTGGGGCCATCACCCTGTCGGCCCAGTTGACCAACAAAGGCACCGACATCACCCGCGGCCTCGTCTGGCGTGTCTTCAAGCCTGAAACCGTCAACGGCAAATTGCCGATGGTCGCCTCGGCGCATGGCGGCAGCGCCGTCTTCCAGCTCGAACCCGGCAGTTATCTGGTCCACGCCTCCTATGGCCGTGCCGGCGCCACCAAGCGCATCACCGTCGGCAAGGAAGCCAAGCGAGAAAGCCTGGTGCTTGATGCCGGCGGCCTGAAGCTCGACGCGGTTCTGTCCGGCGGCGTGCGCATTCCGCCGAAAAGACTGCGCTTTTCGATCTATGAGGGCACCGCCGACGCCAATGGCGATCGCGCGCTAGTCATTCCCGATGTCGAACCCAACAGCGTCGTGCGGCTCAATGCGGGCATCTACCACGTCGTCTCGACCTATGGCGCGGTCAACGCCGTCATCCGATCCGACATCCGTGTCGAGGCCGGCAAGCTGACCGAAGCCACCGTCGAGCATCACGCCGCCGAAATCACCATGAAGCTGGTGCGCGAGGCGGGTGGCGAAGCGATCGCCGACACCTCCTGGTCGCTGCTCAACGAATCCGGTGATCCGATCAAGGAAACCGTCGGCGCCTTCGCCTCGATGGTGCTGGCCGAAGGCGACTACACCATCATCGCCAAAAACCGCGACCGGATCTACCAGAAGGATTTCACGGTCGTTGGCGGGCAGAACCAGGAGATCGAGGTTCTCGCTACCGAAGCAGCGGCCATGGATCCGGAAGAAGGCGCCGACTAGCTTTCAGGCAGCCAGCTTGGTCCGCGCCGGAAGGAACGGGATGCGGCGGCGCGGCAGGGCCGGAGCCAAGTCGAACACACCGCGATAAAGCCGGTCGAGCAACGCCTTGCGATCGCGCAACGGCTCCAGTTCGCTCCAGCTGAGTACATTGCCGACGCGCACCTCGATCGCCTTGCCGGACAGCCGCGCGAATTCACGGATGAGCAGCGAGGTACGCAAGGTCAGCGAGGCCTTGCCGACGAATTTAGCCACACGCCCGTCGCGCTCGGCCATGTTCATCGGACCACTGACCAGATGGAAAAGCCTGCCGTTCTGGCCGGAGAAATGCATGGGAACGACCGACGCCTTGGCTTCCTGGACGAGACGGGCCGGAAACATCTTCCATGGCAGATCGCGCGCGCGGCCAAAACCCTTGGGCGCGGTGGCGACGCCACCAGCCGGAAACACAACGATGGTGACGCCCTCCTTCAGCAGCCGCACCGCTTCATGGCGCACCGCCATGTTGTTCTTCACCGCGTCCTTGGTCTCAGAAAAGTCGATCGGCAGCGAATAAGGCTCCATCTCGCGAATCCTGAGCAGATCCTTGTGGATCATCACTCGAAAAGGTCGCCCGAGTTGCTCTGCCAGTGACAGCACCGCGATGCCGTCGCCGATGCCGAAGGGATGGTTGGCAACGATCACCAGCGGCGTGTCGGGCAATTGCGCTGGCGGCCATTGGTCGGGGCTTCGCACGCCCACATCGATGAGGTCCAGCATGCGGCTGAACACACGCTCACCGGTCGGCACAACCTGATGGCGCCAGAATTCATAGAGCGCGGCGAACCGGTCGCGGCCCGAAAGGCCTTCCACCGAATGAATGAACCAGCGCGCCAGAGCCGGCTGGTGCGGATTGGCGTAAGAAAGCTCGGGGAACGGTCGTTCGCGCGATTTCAGCTTGAGCATAAGGGCTCGTTACAACGTTGCCGTGACAGGGATATGAAAACGGCGGTGGAGCGATCCACCGCCATTCGATCGAGAACACTTCGAATCAAGCAGCGCGCTTGCGTCGGCGGTCAGGTGTGATCGCTTCTTCGGTCAGCCGTTCGATTGCTTCGGCAAGGCCAAGCGATTCCTGGTCTCGCGAACCGAGCCGGCGGATATTGACCGTCTGCTCCTCCGCCTCGCGTTTGCCGCAGACGAGGATGACCGGCACCTTGGCCAGGCTGTGCTCACGGACCTTGTAGTTGATCTTCTCGTTGCGCAGGTCGGCTTCCGCCAACAGCCCTGCGGCCTTCAGCATCGCGACGACCTCGGTCGCGTAACTGTCGGCGTCCGAAGTGATCGTCGCCACCACCACCTGCAGCGGCGCGAACCACAGCGGGAAATGGCCGGAATAGTTCTCGATCAGTATGCCGAGGAAACGCTCCATCGAACCGCAGATGGCGCGGTGCACCATGACAGGCTGCTTCTTCTCCGAATCCGAGCCGATGTAGAATGCGCCAAAACGTTCCGGCAGGTTGAAGTCGACCTGCGTCGTGCCGCATTGCCATTCGCGGCCGATCGCATCCTTCAGCACATACTCGAACTTCGGCCCGTAGAAGGCGCCCTCGCCCGGGTTGATCGAGGTCTTGATGCGGTTGCCGGAGCGCGTCCTGATCGTCTCCAGCACGCTGCCCATGATCGCCTCGGCATGATCCCAGGCCTCGTCGGTGCCGACACGCTTTTCCGGCCGCGTCGACAATTTGACGCTGATTTCGTCGAAACCGAAATCGGCATAGGTCGACAGGATCAGGTCGTTGATACGCAAGCACTCGGAAGCCAGCTGTTCCTCGGTACAGAAGATATGCGCATCGTCCTGCGTGAAGCCGCGCACGCGCATCAGCCCGTGCAGCGCGCCCGACGGTTCATAGCGATGCACATTGCCGAATTCCGCAAGCTTTACGGGCAGATCGCGATAGGATTTCAGTCCATGCTTGAAAATCTGCACGTGACCGGGGCAGTTCATCGGCTTCAGCGCGAAGACGCGGTCATCGTCGGTTTCATCGCCTGCGACCGTCACCTTGAACATGGCGTCCCGGTACCAGCCCCAGTGGCCCGATGTCTCCCACAGGCTCTTGTCGAGCACCTGGGGTGCATTGACCTCCTGATAGCCCTGTTCGTCGAGCCGGCGGCGCATGTAGTTGACCAGGTTCTGGAACATCTTCCAGCCCTTGGCGTGCCAGAAGACGACGCCCGGCCCCTCTTCCTGGAAATGGAACAGGTCCATTTCGCGGCCAAGCTTGCGGTGGTCGCGCTTCTCGGCCTCCTCCAGCATCATCTGGTAGGCTTCGAGCTGCGCCTGGTCGGCCCAGGCCGTGCCATAGATGCGCGTCAGCATCGGATTGTTCGAGTCGCCGCGCCAATAGGCGCCGGCCACCTTCATCAGCTTGAAGGCGTTGCCGATCTGCCCGGTCGAGGCCATATGCGGACCCCGGCAAAGATCGAACCAGTCGCCCTGCGCATAGATCTTGAGATCCTGATCCTCGGGAATAGCGTCGATCAGTTCGAGCTTATAGCGTTCGCCCTTGTCGGCGAAGACCTTTTTTGCCCTGTCGCGCGACCAGACCTCTTTGGTGAACGGCTTATTGCGCGCGATGATCTCGCGCATCTTCTTCTCGATCACCGGGAAATCGTCCGGGGTGAACGGCTCGTTGCGGGCAAAGTCGTAGTAGAATCCGTTCTCGATCACCGGCCCGATGGTCACCTGCGTTCCCGGCCATATCTCCTGAACGGCTTCCGCCAGCACGTGCGCGGTGTCATGACGGATGAGTTCCAGCGCACGCGGGTCTTCGCGGGTGATGATCTCTACCTTGCCGGATTTGCCCAGGGGATCACTGAGGTCGCGCACGGTGCCGTCGATGGCATAGGCCACGGCCTTCTTGGCCAGCGACTTCGAGATCGACTCGGCAAGCCCGGCACCGGTCATCGCTGCGTCGTAGTCGCGCACGGAGCCGTCGGGAAATGTCAGGGAAACGGAATTCAGCATATGTATCTCCTATCCAGTCCCGCAAACGAGCGCGGGTGGTAAAAATGCAGATATCAGCGGTTCGGGAGCTGCGACCTGCCAGAGTGCCGGAGGCGTCCGGCGGCGGCAGTCTTTTATGAGCAGATGCCGCCGCCGTAAAGCCCGGCTCACTAAATCAGCTGCGGCAGTTCCTTCAGGAACGCGGCCCGTGTCGCCAACCCCTTCGGCATGTCGGTCCGCTTCGTATCGACGACGAGCCGGGCGAACACGATCTGGCGGCCGTCTTTCCGCGCCCAGCCGACAAACCATCCGAGCGAGCGCTTGTCCTTACCGCCCTCGCCGAGCCGGGTGCTGCCGGTCTTGCCCTGAACGAACCAATCGCCGGCCTTAAAACTCGGGATGATGGCCCGTGTCATGTCATGCGCCTTGGCCGATACCGGCATCGTGCCGGCGAGCAGTTGCCGCAGGAAGGCAACCTGTTCAACCGGCGAGATCTCGAGCGAAGAGTTGACCCAGGAATGGGTGAGCCCGTCATTCTTGCCGGGATCGCCCGAAACGTCAGTGTTGCCGTAGTTGAACTTCGATACGTAGCCGGCAAATTTCTCAGATCCGAGCCGACGCGTAATCTCCCGAGAATACCAGATGATGGAATCGCGTTCCCATATCACCGGATCGACGGTCTTCCGATCCCGCTTCACCGCGTTGAATTCGGGTTTATAGTCCCAGCTTGGCGTGTGCTCGTCGCCCAGGATGCCGGCGTCGTAGCCGATCAGCGAAAGCGGCACCTTGAACGTCGAAGCCGGGCTGAAGCGCTGGTCACACACCCCTTCCTGGTAAAGCGTCTTGCCGGTTGCGGCATCAGCGATCAGCGTGCACTGCACATCCCTGAGCGGCGCTGACTGCGCGCGCATCGGAAATCCCAGCAGCCAGGCGAGCAGGAACAGGACTCCGGCAAAGATGAAAGGAAGACGGTCGACGTTGCGCATGGGATGCTCGCTCCAGGAGGGGTTCGCGAGCGGGCTTAGCGATGTCTCTTGTCTCGATTTTGTCTCAAATGCGCAGTTGTCGTGCAGGCTTGCGTTAACCCTACCGGATCGTAAACGGGCGCGGCGCGACCAGCGCCCTCATCTCTGGGCTTCGCCGCGCTTGCGGCCGATCCGCCAATATCGCCATGGCAAGAACCAGACATAGCGGGACGCCAGCACCTCCGGCACGAGGTCGATGCCGTGCGTGCCGAATGGGCCGCAGCGCAGCACGCGGAACAACCCCATCCAGCCGCCGGCCCACAGGCCATGGCGAGCGATCGCCTCATGCGCGTATTCCGAACAGGTCGGCAGATGCCGGCAGGAATTGCCGACAAAGCCGGACAGCGTCAGCTGGTAAAGCCGCACGAGCGACGTGCCGAGCAAGCGGCCGGGCGTCTTGCGCCACGGGCCGGGCCAGTTGCGGCCGCGCCTCGACGCTCCGGCTGTATGCGCATGCCCGTGCTGGTCGCCCACTGCGATCTCCGCGTTTCCAGGTGATAGATGTGAGCTTCCGCCGAAGAACGCAATCCCGCTCGCCCTGCCGTCACGGGTGGTAACGGCGAAATGGTTGCCGGTCGGCCGGAGGTGCCCACCAGCCAGAGGGAGATCGCGGCCGCCAGCGGCGTTTCCGACGGCACCATCAAGTCGCAATAAGCGACGATCTTCGACAAGACGGGAACGGGCGACCAGCGGGAGCTTGAACTGCTGATACGCGAGTTGTCGTCACCGCTGCGCTCGCGCTGACCCTGGCCTTCATCCATCCCGCTTGCGGTTCCCCGAGCCTACTCCTCGGTCGGCATATGCAGGTACATCGACTGGATGCCGACCCTGCCCGGGCCGGTGAAGCGGTTGACGATGAAGTTCATATTGGCACCGAAGAAGCCGCTCGACAGCCGATCGATCTTGGTTTCCATCCTGACCGAGGCATCCTTGAACAGCCAGCCGCCGGGTTCGATGTCTATGGTTTCGCCTGGAGCGAGCGTCTTTTCAAACACGTTGCCATAGCCGTGCAGCCAGACGATGCCGTCCCCGGTGTCGCCGCGAAACCGGTCGATAAAGAAGCCGCTTTGGCCGAACAGCATCGTCGCCAGGCCGCGTACGCGCTCGAACGTGTAGTCGACGTTGCCGGTGGCGGCCAGAAACTGGTGCTCGCGGACCTGGATCTCCTCGCCTCGCCGCAAGTGAATCGGCACGATGTGACCCGGCCCGTCACGGCTGAACGCGATGATGCCCGCTCCCGAGGCCTCGGTCACGAAGATCTGCATGCCGGCCATCATGCGCTTCAGCGCACCCTTCAGCGATTTCAGGCCGATGGTGATCGTGGAATTTTTCCACAGCAGGATGTGGTGCTCGAAATAGACGGGCATCCGCGTCACGTCGACGGAAAGCACAGGCACCAGTTCGCCCGCTATGTGATAGGTGACGCCACCAAAGGTTTCGTCCGACACCTCAGTCGGCATCAGTTCCGGCAGACTTGGCATGGCTCCCCCCAAAGCCGTCCTGCGCGCCGGTTTATTCCGGCTTCGCGCGGGTCGGCCTAAGCAGCTTTGGTGCCGGACGTCAGGGCCGTCAAACGAAAACAGACCCCGGGTCGTGCGCTCGCGCGAAGGTGATCAGGTGCTCAGGCGGCAAGTACCCGTTCATAGATCAGCGCCGGGATGGCCGAGCCGGCGGAGCCGCAATTCTCGGTGCGCCCGGCCTGGACGAAGCCATTGGCCTGATAGAAGGCAACGGCGCGGGTGTTCTTCTCTTCCACTTCGAGCCGAATCCGGTGGGCCTCCGGAAAGCTCTCGATGATTTCGTCGAGGAGCATGCCCCCAATGCCTCGGCCCTGCAGCGAGGGAAGCACATAGAGCTGCCTGAGCATGACCACACCGCCGTCGCCGACGGCTTCGGCAAACGCCATGCCGCCAATGCGCTTGCCGTCATCGGCAACGAGGAACTCGCTGCTCGGCTTAGCCAGCCTCGCCTTCAATGAGGCGATGGAGTGCCATTCATTGGTGATCTCGGCGACCCGCCCGGCACCGTAAATCGCGTCATAGGTGGCATGCCAGGCCTCGACCAGCAACGCCCGTACGGCTGCGAGGTCGCGGTCTCCGGCGGTGCGGACGAACATACCTTTACTCGATACCCAGCTTGGCCTTGACGAGATCGTTGACGGCCTGCGGATTGGCCTTGCCGCCGGTCGCCTTCATCACCTGGCCGACGAACCAGCCGGCCATCGTCGGCTTGGCCCGTGCCTGTTCGACCTTGTCGGGATTGGCCGCAATCACCTCGTCGACCGCCTTCTCGATGGCCCCGGTGTCGGTGACCTGCTTCATGCCGCGGGTCTCGACCAGTTGGCGCGGATCGCCGCCCTCGTTCCAGACGATCTCGAACAGGTCCTTGGCGATCTTGCCGGAGATGGTGCCTTCCTTGATCAGGTCGATCACCGCACCGAGCTGGTCGGGCGAAACCGGAGCGGATTCAATGTCCTTGCCGGCCTTGTTGAGAGCGCCCAGCAGATCGTTGATGACCCAGTTGGCGGCGAGCTTGCCGTCGCGCCCGGCCGCCACCTTCTCGAAATAATCGGCGATCGGCTTTTCCGACACCAGGATCGCTGCGTCGTAGGTCGAGAGGCCGAGCGAGGAGATCAGCCGCATTTTCTTGTCATCGGGCAGTTCCGGCAATTCCTTGGCCAGGGCATCGACATAGGCCTGGTCGAATTCCAGCGGCAGAAGATCGGGATCGGGGAAATAGCGATAGTCGTGCGCCTCTTCCTTGGAGCGCATCGAGCGCGTCTCACCCTTGACGGCATCGAACAGCCGCGTTTCCTGATCGATCTTGCCGCCGTCCTCGATGATAGCGATCTGCCGGCGCGCCTCGTAGTCGATGGCCTGGCCAATAAAGCGGATCGAATTCATGTTCTTGATTTCGCAGCGGGTGCCGAATTCGCCACCTGGCCGGCGCACCGAGACATTGACGTCGGCGCGCAGCGAGCCTTCGTCCATGTTGCCGTCGCAGGTGCCGAGATAGCGCATGATGGTCCGCAGCTTGGTTACATAGGCCTTTGCCTCGTCGCCGGAGCGCAGGTCGGGTTTCGATACGATCTCCATCAACGCCACGCCGGAGCGGTTGAGGTCGACATAGGACATGGTCGGATGCTGGTCGTGGATCGACTTGCCGGCATCCTGCTCCAAGTGCAGGCGCTCGATGCCGACCTCGATGTCCTCGAACTCGCCCTGGCGATCGGGACCGACCGAGACGATGACCGTGCCCTCGCCGACGATCGGCTGTTTGAACTGCGAGATCTGGTAGCCTTGCGGCAGGTCCGGATAAAAATAGTTCTTCCGGTCGAAAACCGACTTGTGGTTGATCGCCGCCTTCAGCCCCAGGCCGGTACGGATCGCCTGCTTGACGCATTCCTCGTTGATGACAGGCAGCATGCCGGGCATGGCCGCATCGACCAGGCTGACATTGGCATTGGGAGCAGCACCGAAGGCGGTCGAGGCACCGGAGAAGAGCTTTGCCTCCGATATCACCTGCGCATGCACTTCAAGCCCGATGATGATTTCCCAGTCGCCGGTGGCGCCTGGTATCAGGCGTTTGGCGTCGGGCATGCGGGTATCGATGATGCTCATGGTAGCCTGCGAATTACGGTGACTCTGACGGAAGTTTCATATTTGGGACGTGACTTTCACGTCTGACGTGAAAGCCATTCGCTAGTGCAAACCGCCAAAAGAGACAAGCGCAAAGCCACGGCCGGGAGTTTTCTGGACGTCTCGGAGAGCGGATGTCCACTTACGCTCGGTCCCGGCGAGGCCTGACCTCGTAGCGAGGCAGGGCAAAAAACCGAAAATTGAAATGCAAGAAAACGGTTTCGTTGTCGGACGCTACCGCGTCACAAGGCGCGGGCACGTCCGCTCCGAGCTCGACAACAGGTAGTCTTGGTGCCGCCGGCCGGCATTCGGCCGGCGGTTCCCGTCACCGCTCAGGCGGTGGCGATGTAGGCCCGGATTTCCGCGGCCTCGCGCTCGACGTCCTCGATGCGGCGCTTGACCACGTCGCCGATGGACACGATGCCGTCCAGCAAGCCGTCCTTTTCCACCGGCAGATGGCGGAAACGACCCCTGGTCATGATCTCCATCACCTCGTTGACGGTGTGGTTTTCATTGCAGATCTTCACCTTCGGCGTCATGGCCGAACGCACGGGGATATCGAGCGCGGCGCCGCCTTCCCTGGCAACCACGCGCACGATGTCGCGTTCCGACAGGATGCCGACGATCTTGCGATCGCCATTGGTGATGACCAGCGCCCCGATCCTGTGCTCGGAGAGGATTCGGATGGCTTCGCTCAGTTTTTCGTTCGGCCCGAGCGTCAATACGTCATGGCCTTTTTGCTCGAGAATGGCCTTAACCGTCATGGCGTCCTCCTCTATTTGCCAACCGGTTCCTGCCCTGACCGGCTTTCACATAAGAGTGAACATCGTGCGCCGTGATCGGTTGCATTTCAAGTCCGGTCGGAGGTCTCCCAGTCAGGTGCTTGCCATCCCCTGTCGAACCGGCGCAGGCCGAAAAAGCCCGCGAGAAAGCCGCCAATATGCGCCTCCCAGGCGATCTGGCCGTCGATGCCCGGCGCGAATCCGAGAAGGCCGGTGGCGAGATTGATGATCATCCACATGGCCAGGAAAATGACGACGCCGCGCGAACGCAGCACGATCGCGACCGGCAGAACCGGGCCGGCGAAACCAGCCTTGCCGGCCGAGCGGTCGGTGCGGAAACCAAAACGCGCCGCAGCCCCCATCATGCCCGATATGGCGCCCGATGCGCCGACCAGCGGCGCTTCTCCATACGGATGCATCGCCCAGAAGAGCGCCACCGAAGCCAGTCCGGTGACGGCAAAGAACAACGCGAACCGGAGCGCGCCGAGACGATTGGCCAGCGGTGAGCCAAATGCGGCGAGCCAGACCATGTTGATGGCGATATGGGCAAAGCCGCCATGCATGAAGGCGTAAGTGAAAGGTCGGGTGAAAAGGAACCAGTCGAAGCCGTATTGACCGGTATAGAGGACCGGAATGAAAGCCCCGTCATACAGCAGCGTCATCTGCTGGGCGTCGTTCAGCACATATTGCTGCAGCAGATAGACGATCGCGCAGATGCCGATCACCGCCATCACGATCGGCGGCAGGTTGAACACCGGCTCACGCGCCGGTGGCGGCATGGTCTCGGCCGTTTCGGGCTCGGACGGATATTGCGGTTCGCTCATCTGCAATCGCACTCGATGCTGGTTCGGCCTGGGCTGGTTCGGTCTGGCGTGGTTCGGTCTGGCCAGCATCTAGATCACCGCCGATGGAACCGCAAACAGCGAATCGTCCCGCTCCGAATCAGGGACGCGAATCAAAAAAGAAGCCGTCCAGGGTTTCCCCTGGACGGCCGGTCGAGCCCCCTGCTCCCCTAAAACTCTTGACTGAAGTGCTGCCGATCGTCGCGAAACGACCGCTTCTGGAGTGGCTTTTGTGTGCCACACGGCTTGCCAGGGCGCAACGTAAACCAATTGTTAACCTTAACGGCCCCGACCCGTGAACAAGTGTTAACGACGCTGGCACGCTTCCTGCTCCCCAACGCATGTAGGTCATCGGAGGGCGCCCTTCTGTTCACCGATGGGACATCAGACGACAGAATGCGCGGAGCTTTTTAGTATGAACCAAAACGGATCGATCACGCTGTTCCACTATTGGAACCGCCTGCGTGACGGACGCCCCGCTCCGAAGCGATCGGAAGTCGAGCCGGCCGATATCAAGTCGCTGCTGGCCGATACGTTCATCCTGGAAAGGGACACGCGCGGGCAGCCGGTATTTCGTCTGGCCGGCACCAGGCTCTGCGCCTGCTACGGCCGCGAACTCAAGGGGTTCTCTTTCCCCTCGCTATGGCGCGAGAAGGATCAGCGGCTGGTTTCGCGGCTGATCCACGGGGTCTTCGACCAGAAATCCGTCGTGCTGATCAATTTCGAGGGCTTCAGCCGCAACGGCCGCTCCAACAAGTTCGAATTGCTCGCCTTGCCGCTCGATGGTGGCATTGAAAATCCGCGCTGCCTCGGCGTGATCAGCGCCGTTGAGAAGCCGTTCTGGCTGGGCGCCGATCCGATCACGGACGCCTTGATTGATTCCATACGCGTCATCGACCCGGAGAAAGAGCTGCTGAACAATCGCCCGGCGATCGACGTTCCCTCGCTCGTTCCCGACGAAATCGGGGCGCCTGACACGATCTCGGCGCTTGGGCGGGCGCGCCGCATTCGCCATCTCGTCGTCTTCGACGGCGGGCGCGAAGATAGTTGATGATGACACAGTCCCGCGGGCTCGTTTTTCCCCTTTGTTAACCCGCTTTGTTGTACTTCTCTGACGAAGTCCCTTGCACCGACGCGCGGGATGCCAAACGGGGTGTAGGCAGTCATGAGGTCAGCGGCGGTCGACTACGCGCCGTCCCAAGCTGAAAGGCGTAACTTTCAGCGCGTCCGGGTCAAGATATACGGACGATTCATGCTGGAGGACCGCACCGAGCACCCGTGCCAGGTCGTCGACATGTCGCCCGGCAACGTCGCGCTTCGTACCGACCGCATCGGCATGCCCGGCGAGAAAGTCATCGCCTATATCGACCATATCGGCCGCATCGAAGGTGTTTTGACACGCACGCTGCCGGACGGCTTCGCGATGACGGTGATTGCGTCCGACCGCAAGAAGGACAAGCTCGCGGCGCAGTTGACATGGCTTGCCAACAAACACGAGCTCGACCTGCCGGAAGACCGCCGTCACGAGCGCGTCTCGCCACGCAATCCGACCAGCGTGCTGCAGCTCACCGACGGCCGTCAGTATCAGTGCCGGATCATCGATCTGTCACTGTCCGGCGCCGCGATCGAGATCGACGTCAAACCGGCGATCGGAGTCCAGGTCATGCTCGGCACGATGCGCGGCCAGATCGTCCGGCATTTCGAAGACGGCGTCGCCATCGAATTCGCCGTCATCCAGCGCCCCGAAACGCTCGATTCCGAATTCAACACGCCGCGCGCCTGATCAGGCCGCAAAGCACGCCCATCAAGCCGGCCCTCGCGGCCGGCTTTTTGATTCCGGGGTGCGGCGATCGATATCCTCGGATGGCAGGTTCCATAGTTTCAGAAATGGTCCGCGCGAGGCTGAATTCGCAGAAAACCAGCCCAGCAATCCAAACAAATCAATACTCAACTGATTCAAATTTTATGCGTATTCTACTGGCGTTTTACTTAAAACCTACTTCTCTTTTTTGCGTCGAATAAATCCACATGTGGCAATGTCTCCTTCGAACGGGGAGACTGAATAATGAAAAAAGCGAGGGGCAAGCTGTTGCTGATGGCAATGGCGATGCAGCTTTCCGCCTGGGGATCAGCATATGCCGCGGGACCGGCCTATATGCATACCGGCGGACGCACCACGCAGCCTGTTGGCCATTATGAATTCTGCCAACGCATTCCTGGCGAATGCAACGAGAAGACCCCCAAGGGAGAGCCGGTCGACCTGACCCGGAAGCTATGGGCGACGATCGTCAGCATCAACAATTCGGTCAACACCCGCGTCAAGCCGCGCACCGACATGGAAAACTACGGTGTCGAGGAATACTGGGCCTACCCGGACAATGGCTATGGCGATTGCGAGGACTATGCGCTGGAAAAGCGCCGCGAGCTGATGGATGTGGGCGTGCCGGCCGGCGACCTTTTGATGACGGTTGCGCGCCAGCCGAACGGCGACGGCCACGCAGTGCTGACCGTGCGCACCAGCCTCGGCGAGTTCATCCTCGACAATCTGGAAACCAAGGTGCTGTCCTGGACGGACACCGACTACACCTATCTCAAGCGTCAATCGACGGAAAATTCCGGCGTTTGGGTGACGATCAACGACGGCCGTTCCGACGCGGTCGCCAGCGTCCGCTGAGGACGCCAACAAGGTCAGGCGCGTTGCACGACGCGCTCAACGAGAAACCCGGTCGAGTCCCCACCCTCCCCGTCCCCAACGACCGGGTCAAAGGAGCCGGCCCCGTCCCCGGGCCGGCTCCACCATTTCTGGAGGAAGCCGCTAAAACTGACCCGATGACACGTGGTGCATCGCGCTGCCCCTGCCTTTCCACGCGCAACAGATCGATGCACAATCGGCCGTTTCGTTTCCTGGATCACTGCCGATGCTGGAAATCCCGGAAGATCGATGCGAGCGCCACAGGCTGTTCAAGGCAATCGACGATGCCTTCAAGGCTGGCGACTTCGGGGCCCTCGGCACCGCCTTGGGCGGCTCGGGGGGGTGGTTCGACGAGCACATGCCGTTCGAGCTCGGTCTTGGCCATCCGCTGGAATACGCGATCTACTGGAGCCCTCTCGCCTTCGTCGCAATGCTGATCGAGGCCGGGTCCAGCCCGAATTACGAGGATCATGCCGGATTTCCCTCCATTATCGCGGCGCTGTCCACCAAGCGCGCGGACAAGCTCGACATCATCGGCATCCTGATCGATCACGGCGCCGATCCGGACATGCGAGGCGTCAACGACTGGACGCCGCTCCACTACGCCGTCGCCACGCGCGACGCGGAGGCGATCCGCCTGCTTCTTGCCGGCGGCGCGGACCCTTCGTTAAGGACCCGTATCGACGACTGTACGACAGCCCTTGAAGAAGCAGAGATCGCAGGATTCGAGCTGGGCGTGTCGCTGCTGCGAGCAGCCATTGCCGAGCGCGTAGCGGGTAGCCGGGAACCATAAGCGCAACCGGTGGTCGAAGGCGTGCGTCGGCCGAGAGTTCAGACCTTCTTCAGCCCCGTCTTGAAGCGCCTGGCGTTGGCGACATAATGCGCGGCCGAGGCTCGCAGCCGCTCGACCGCCGCGTCGTCCAGCACCCTGATCGCCTTGGCCGGCGAACCGACGATCAGCGAATTGTCCGGAAACTCCTTGCCTTCGGTGACCAGGGCGCCGGCGCCGACGAGTGAATTCTTGCCGATCCTGGCGCCATTCAGCACGATGGCGCCCATGCCAATCAGGCTGTTGTCACCAATCGTGCAGCCATGAAGCATGGCGCGATGGCCAATCGTACAGCCCTGTCCGATGGTCAACGGAAAGCCGGGATCGGTGTGCATGACGGTATGTTCCTGCACATTGGTGTCGGCGCCGATGACGATGGGCTCGTTGTCGCCCCTGATAACGGCGCCGAACCAGAAGCCCGCATTGCGGCCGATCCTGATGTCGCCAATCAGCGTGGCATCGGGCGCGATCCAGTTCGAGTCCGCGTCGGCGAAGCTCGGCTCCGTTCCATCGATCGCATAAAGCGGCATTGTCGGTCTCCGAATCGTCTCAGGCTGGAAACCCTAGGAGACGGACCGCCCATGAAGCAATGGCGAGCACGACGATGCCCAGCGCCAGGGACCAGGCAATAGCGGTGCAACCGCATGACAAGAGGGCCACTGTCGAAATGCGGTTCTGGCGCCGCGCATCAAGGGCATCGTTGATCAGCATGAACGGCCCGGCGCCGGCAGTGGCAGCCAGCGAGCGCAGCACATGCGAGGGCGACACATAGGGCTCGGTGAAGGCGACCTTGCGACCCGATACCAGTTCCATTGTCGAACCGGTCAGCCCGCAAACCGTCAGCCCGACGACAAAAGCGAACAGCAAGAGCTCGATCTGGGCCATATTAACCCTCCATTTACCATGAAATCGCACAGTCGTTTCAGGACGGCAGCAAGAGCCGTGCCGTGCGATGTGTGCCGTCGAGGGACACCCGGATGGCGGAGGGACGAGGACCGAGATGAAGCAGGCAGCGATCGCCGACGGCCCAGAACTCACCGTGGTCGATTCCATGCTGATGAAGCGGGTGTTCTACGCGTTCGCCGCACTTGCCTTGCTGTCGATAGTCATCAGCCTTGGCGGCAAATGGTTCGGCCGTTCCATTGCCATGGCCGGCTACAGCGACGACGCGACCGTGCGCGAGGTGGTGATCGGCAACAACATCATCACCGTGCCAGCCAATTTCATCCGGTTCGAGCAGGCCCGGCGCGACGGCATCGCCTCGCGCCTCGACCTCTATTTGCGCTATCCCCAGATGGACGGCTACAGCGAGGCGTCGCGCGATGATTTCAATCACGCCGGCACCAACAGGAACATCATCTTCCTGTCCTTCGAGCAGCAGATGATGTCGCGCGACATGAGCGGCCGGTTCGGGCCGATCTACAGCGCGCTGATCGTCCAGCCCGGCATTCCAGGACCTGGCGGCACGACGGTCTACGGCTTCAATGAGAAATCAGGCTATCTGAACGAGGTGCTGGTCGTCGGCAAGCGTGGGGGCAAGGACCTCTTCGTGGCCCGCTGCCTCAGCGGGCCGAGCGCCGGCGAATCGCTGGCTCCTTGCGAGCGGGACATCCATGTCGGGGATGATCTCAGCCTTACCTATCGCTTCCCGAAGGAATTCCTTGGCGACTGGCAGACGCTCGATGCGGCGATCGCGGCCGAGGCGGGGCGAATCCTGAAGACCGGACATTGACCGGCTGAAAGCGGCCCGGCCGCGCTCGACGCGGCCTGCCGTGGCATTGCTGGCTCAGGCCAGGTCGATGTCCAGGATCGCCATCGAGAAATTATAGTCGCCATCGTCCTCGTCCTTGAAGACGATGCCGAGGAATTCGTCACCGACATAGACTTCGGCCGAATCTTCCTTGCGCGGCCGTGCCTTGACCTCAAGCTTGGGGTTCTGGAAGACGCGCTTGAAATAGGCGTCCAGCTTTCTGATTTCGTCCGGCTTCAACAGTCTTCTCCGATCATCGGCTTGCTCGTTTGAACGGCGCTTCTGGCACGTCGACAATGGCGATGTAAAGGCAAGCCGGCCTTATTGCACCGGAAGCGGCAGCACCACCGGGCAAATCGCAATCATGCGGGGCAACTGCCAGCAAATCAGATATCGAAACTGATCACGTGGTCCATCTTCTGCGACGGCAGAAGCTGGTCCATCTGGCGCGAAGGCTGGTCGCAACCGGTCTCGCCGACCACGCGGGCCGGCACGCCGGCAACCGTCTTGTTGTGCGGCACAGGCGACAGCACCACCGATCCGGCGGCAATCTTGGAGCAATGGCCGACCTCGATGTTGCCGAGAATCTTGGCGCCGGCGCCAATCAGCACGCCATGGCGGATCTTGGGATGGCGGTCGCCACCGGCCTTGCCGGTACCGCCCAGCGTCACGCCGTGCAGGATGGACACATCGTCCTCGATCACCGCGGTCTCGCCGACGACGAGGCCGGTGGCGTGATCGATGAAGATACCCTTGCCGATGCGCGCGGCCGGATTGATATCGGTCTGGAAGACCGCGGACGAACGGCTCTGCAGGTAGAGAGCGAAATCCTTGCGGCCGTGGTTCCACAGCCAATGCGCCAGCCGATGGGTCTGGATGGCGTGAAAGCCCTTGAAGTAGAGCACCGGCATGATGAACCGGTCGCAAGCCGGGTCGCGGTCATAATAGGCCTGGATGTCGACGCGCACCGTGGTCGGCCAGTCCTTATCGTCGGCGAGCATCGATTTGAAGGTCTGGCGGATGAGATCGGAGCCGATATCCTGATGGGCAAGCCGCTCCGCGATCCTGTGGACGACAGCCTCTTCCAGGCTCTCCTGGTTGAGGATCGTCGAATAGAGGAACGCGGCCAAAAGCGGGTCGCGGTTGACCGCTTCCATCGCTTCGTCGCGGATCGAACGCCAGATCGGATCGACCGGCTGCAACGCGCTGTGGCGGGAAATGCTGATGCTGTTCATCGACGTCTCGTCCTGCGTCCTGCTAGTCTGCTGTCATCGGGGCCGCACATATAAGCCAGATCATAGCACGATTGAACTCAATTTTCCTTAGTGCTGTGTCAAATGGATTTGGTTCGCGGGAATTCAAGCAGCCATGGAAAACGAACCCTTGATCGACGACGCCCTGAAAACCGAAATTTCGGCGCTCTACGCCGCCGGGGAACGCCACTATCACAACCTCGCGCATATCGAGGCAATGCTGGCGCTTGCTCGCGACTATCGGGGAGAGCTCGGCGACCCCGAAGCCGTCGAAGCGGCGATCTGGTTCCACGACGCCATCTACGACAGCAGGGCCAGGGACAATGAGGCGCAAAGTGCCGCCCTTGCCGAGAAAAAGCTCGCCGGCCGCATCGATGCCGGCCGCATGGGCCGCATCAGCGCTATGATCCTCGCCACCGCCACACACCAGCTGCCGCTGTTCGACGACGCGGCGGCGATACGCGACGCCAGCCTGTTTCTCGACATGGATCTTTCGATCCTGGGTGCCGCGCCTGAGGCGTTCGACGCCTATGAACGCGCGGTCCGCCGCGAATATGGCTGGGTGGAGGAGTCGATATGGCGTGCCGGCCGCGGTGCGGTGCTGAAGACCTTCCTTGCCCGACCGCATATTTTTCACACGCAGGAGTTCCGGCAGCGCTTCGAACCACAAGCCAGACAAAATATCGCACGGTCCCTGGAGGCCTTGACCTAGGTCAATTTCGCGCCCCGAGACCCTTGGTCCAAAAGAAATCGAAGCCTCAGAGCGGATTTTCGGCGTAGAACTCCAGCACCCGTTGCTTGAAGGTCTTGTCCCCGACAGCCAGCATATGGTCGCGGCCCTCGATGTGGAAGGCCCTGGCGTTGGGCATCAGCGCCGCAAGCTCGTCCGGCGATCCGCCAATGTCGTCGGTGGTACCGACCGCGACCAGCGTCGGCTGGGCTATGCGGGCGATATCCTCTTCACCAAGCAATTCCCGTGAGGTGACGATGCAGGCGGCAAGCGCCCGGCGGTCGCTTCGGGTCTGGTCGGCGAAGGCGCGAAAAGAGCGGCCGCGCGGATGGGTTGTCGCGGCCGGATCCTCGGCAAGGAGAGCGGCGGCGATCGGATCCCAATCGCCGACGCCGTCAATCATGCCGATGCCGAGGCCGCCAAAGACCAGCGTCGCCACCTTGTCCGGGTCGGACAGTGCCAGGAAGGCAGCAATTCGCGCGCCCATCGAATAGCCCATGACATGGGCCCGTTCGATGCCGAGGTGATCGAGCAAGGCAGCGGCATCCGAAGCCATTTTCGCGGGTGTATAATCGGCCTCGTCGTAACTCTTGGATGACGAGCCGTGGCCGCGATTGTCGAAGGCGATGGCGCGATAGCCGGCATCATTGAGCGTCTTGAACCAGCCGGGCGACACCCAGTTGACATAGTGGCTCGAGGCGAAGCCATGGATCATCAGCACCGGATCGCCCTCGCCCGATGCCGGTTGGCGGTCGAGGAAGGCTAGATCGAACCTGCCATGGGAAAAAAACTGCATCGGAAGGCGGTCCGGCGCTCAATCAGAATCGACGTTCGGAGAATCGCCCTTGTCCGCGGGCGGCATGCCAGGACCCGGTGCCGTGCCGATCGCCGGATGGCGCAGCAGGTCGCCATCCGCGATGCCGTCCCTGGCGGCAGTGCCAGCCTTGAGTTCGAGCACGAAGCGAACCGGCTCGCCCGGCGAAACAATTGCCTCCGACTGCGGCTCGCCTTGCTTGATCGCGCGGATCCTGCCGTCCTGACCGACAAAGATCAGATCGAGCGGCATCGGCGTATTCTTCATCCAGAAACTGACGTCGCGTGTCTCGTCGAAGACGAACAGCATGCCATGATTGGCGGCCATGTCCTCGCGAAACATCAGGCCGGCTTCCCGCTCGGCCTCTGTATCGGCGACTTCGATCGAGAAGGAGCGTTTGCCATTCTTGGTCACAACCACCAGCGGCGCGGGATCGACCGGAAGGATCATCGCCCGGCCATCGGCCGCGCTGGGTACCTGGAAATAGAAGAATGCGGCTGCAGCGACTATGACGGCGGCCACAGCGCATACCACGCCCGTCGTCAGCCCGTTCCTGTGTCTCATATGAAATCCTCGGCCGGATCGCCCTAGTGCGAGACCGGCAAGGTGCCCATATCGGGGTGAATTTCGGCAGCCATAAGGCCTTTGTCACCGCGGCCGAAACGGACAAGTACGACCTGGCCCGGCCGAAGCTCGGTGATGCCGTAGCGGCGCAAGGTCTCCATATGAACGAAAATGTCCTCGGTGCCCTCGCCGCGCGTCAGGAATCCAAACCCTTTGGTGCGGTTGAACCATTTGACCAGAGCGCGTTCGAGCCCGCTCTCCGGCGTCACCGAGACATGGGTGCGCTGTTCCTGCGTTTCCGCGGGATGGACGGCGGTGGTGACATCCATGGAAAGCACACGGAAGGCCTGCAGCCCGCGCTCGCCCTGCTTCACAAGACAGACCACGCGCGCGCCTTCCAAGGCTGTCTGGAAGCCGTCCCGTCGAAGACAAGTCACATGGAGGAGGATATCGCCCGAAACACCGTCATCCGGAAGGATGAAACCATAGCCCTTGGCCACATCGAACCACTTGATGGCGCCGGCAATTTCGGCAAGGTCGGCGGCGTCGCCGCCCTCGTCGCGTGTCAAGGCGTCGCCAAGGGTATTGGCCCGCCCCGTCAAAGAGGCCTTTTCCCCCATAAGAATGCCCCCTTTATTCAAGAACACCGCAACTGATTCTTGACACCAGATTAACACCGCGGCTTCCGGTATGTGCAAGACCTGACGTGCCTTTTTTCACGGTTCATTGCGGGAATACCGGATTTGTTCTTTGCCGGCGCTGCCTGACCCCGGCGATTGCCCTTTGACCGGGCCGACCCTATGTTGCGCCGCAACCCAACAGATCGAGGAAAACACATGCGCTATCTGCACACCATGGTCCGCATCGCCGATGTCGATGCCTCGCTCGATTTCTATTGCAACAAGCTCGGGCTGAAGGAAGTTCGCCGCTATGAAAACGAGCAGGGCCGCTTCACGCTGATCTTCCTGGCCGCTCCGGAAGACGAGCAGAGCGGCATCGCCGACAAGGCGCCGCTGGTCGAGCTGACCTACAATTGGGATCCGGAAGACTACAAGGGCGGGCGCAATTTCGGCCACCTCGCCTACGAGGTCGACGACATCTACGCCACCTGCCAGCGACTGATGGACAATGGCGTCACCATCAACCGGCCGCCGCGCGACGGCAACATGGCCTTTATCAGGTCGCCGGACGGCATCTCGATCGAGCTTCTGCAGAAGGGTCCGGCCAAGGCCAAGGCGGAACCGTGGGCGTCGATGGCGAATACCGGAAGCTGGTAATCGATCATCTTTTCAAGTGGCCGGCGGCCACTCCATGGTGTTTCGCCAGGTTGTGCCTATCTATGCGCCTATGGCGCCTGCCCTGAAGAGCAGCGCCACGTCTTGAGATAGCTTCGGAGAACCCTTCATGCCGATCAGCCACGCCAATGTCTCCACGGCGCACGCAAGCCGCTATCTGCAGCAGCTGTGCAAACATTGGGCGCACAAGTTTCCCGTCGAGTTCGACCCCAATCACGGCGTCATCGACCTTTCACTGGGCCGCACGGTCATGGACGCCGACGGGGCAGCGCTGCACATCACGGTTTCGACCGACGAGTCCGCTTCGATCGAGCGCCTCGAAAATGTCGTTGCCGACCACATCAAACGCTTTGCGTTCCGCGAAGAACTGGCCTTCGACTGGAAACGCGCCGAGGCGGCGTAGTTCGTTCATGCGTGTCGCCGCGCATTTCCGGCGAGACGCGTGGATCAATCGCTTCCGGACTTGCGCGCCATTTCCAGCAGCGCCAGCACTGAGCGCCAATTGCGGGCCGTGCCCGGCACTTTCAACGTGCGCGGAATGAGGTTGGCAAACACCGATTTGCCGAGCCCGTCCGGCGCGCTGAGATAGAGCACATCGCCCTTGACCTCGAAACGCTCGGGACCCGTGCACTTTTCCGCCAACCGCGCCACCTCATCGGCGGTCGGCTCACGCTCCAGCGCATAGACGTGGAGCTTCGTGTGATCAGCGGCCGCTTCCGGATAGGGATTTTCGCGCACCAGCCGTTCGAACCATTCGAAATCGCGCACCATGATGCGCGAATGGAAACCCCATTTTTCCTCGAAAGCCGCCTCGATCTGTTTGGTCAGCGCGGCGGCGTCGCCCTTGTCAGCGCGGAATACGGCATTGCCGCTCTGCACGTAGGTGGAGACATCGGAACAACCGAGGCCCTCGAAGAACGACCGTAACTCCGCCATCCTGACGATGCGGTTGCCGCCGACATTGATGCCGGAAAACAGCGCGATGAAGATCTTGCCGCTCATATTATGAAACCCGCCAGTGTCTCATTGTCGGTGATGTCCTGATACTGGACGCCCTCGGCCTCGAAATTCGCCTTCAGCAGGTCGAAATTGCGCCGATCCTTGGTTTCGATGCCGATCAGGACCGAGCCGAAATTGCGCGCCGACTTCTTCAGATATTCGAAGCGGGCGATGTCGTCGTCCGGACCCAGCATGTCGAGGAAGTCGCGCAACGCGCCCGGCCGCTGCGGAAAGCGGATGATGAAATATTTCTTCAGGCCTTCGAAGCGCAGCGCCCGTTCCTTGACGTCCGGCAGTCGCTCGAAATCGAAATTGCCACCTGATACTACCGCTACAATGGTCTTGCCCCGGATTTCCTTCCTGGAAAAATCCTTCAGCGCATCGATCGCAAGCGCGCCGGCGGGTTCCAGGACCACGCCTTCGACGTTGAGCATCTCGATCATGGTCGCGCAGAGCCGGTTTTCCGGGACCAGCCGCACGCTGTCTGCGGCAAACTCCTTGAGATAGCGCAAAGGTTCGCGGCCGATCTCGGCGACCGCCGCGCCGTCGACGAAGTTGTCGACCTTGGCGAGCTTCAGCCGTTTTCCCGCCACAAGGCTCTCGCGCAGGCTCGGCGCGCCGGCAGGCTCGCAAAACACGAACTGGGCCTCACGGCCCTGATCGGCGAAATAGTGTGTCACCCCGGCAGCCAGACCGCCGCCACCCACCGGCAGCATGACCATGTCGGGCATGCGCGCGCCCGGCATCTGGTCCGCGATCTCATGGGCGACCGTCGCCTGACCCTCAATGATGTCCTTATGGTCGAAGGGCGGCACCATATGGCCACCGGAGCTCTCGGTGAATTCGAAGGCGGCGCGATAGCAGTCGTCGAAGAAATCGCCGACCAGCCTGATCTCGACGAAGTCGCCGCCAAACAGCCTGGTCTTGTCGATCTTCTGCTGCGGGGTCGTCACCGGCATGAAGACCACGCCCTTCTTGCCGAAATGGCGACAGACAAAGGCAAAGCCCTGCGCATGGTTGCCGGCGGACGCGCAGACAAACAGCTCGGCCTGGTTGCCTTCGCCAAGCGCCTTGCGGAAGAAGTTGAAGGCGCCGCGGATCTTGTAGGAGCGGACCGGACTCAAATCCTCGCGCTTCAAAAGCACCCGGGCGCCGGTCTTTTTCGACAGATAGTCATTTTCCTGCAGCGGTGTCTCCGGGAATATCTGGCGGATCGCAGAGGCGGCGGTGGCGACGCGCGAGGAAAAGCTGGTCATGACAAGGTCATCCCGGGATCGCCCGCGGGCGAGTTAGACAATAACCCTATTACACATCTGGCCCGGCAAGGCCATTGCCCGGTCGAGCCCGCGCCCGCAACGGCGCCGTCCCGAAATGCTAGCAGGCACTTGGGGACGTTTGTTCATGTTTTCTCGCATCGAGCCTCGCCGCGCATTGGTGGGCGCCTGAATTCGACATCCGGCCGAGATGCAGGCGCCTGCCCTCTGCGGCGTTACGGCCTTGCTGCCGCTTTGGCCTTCGCGCAACAGTGCGAAGGCCGTCGCGAGGCGCCGACCGCATTTCGGCTGGACGCGACTTACTTCCGCCGCACTTGGCCTGCTGGGGAGGTATCGCGGAGGGTGGACGGCCCTTGTTTGGGATCGAGTGGAATTTTTATCGTGCATTTGAAGACGATTTGCATTCTTGCGCTTGCGCTGCTGGTGGCGGGCTGCGGCGGCCGCAAAACCGAGGAACTGCTCGGCAGCGCGGTCATGTCGGCGCCGGTGACGGAAATCGCGGGCAACCACTCGATCTTCATTGCCACGACCCGCAAGCCCTCCGACGACCCCAACAAGGTTTTCGACGGCGAACGCTCGGCGACGCTCAACTACGCCCGCGTCAACGTCACCGTTCCCGGGCTCCACACGACCGGCCAGATCGAGCGGCGTTCACGCGGCAAGTCGGACGATCCGGCAAAGTACTTTATGGCTTCCGAGGTCGTCGGCTACGACACCCAGCCGAAATTCTCCAGCGCGCTCAACGCCGACATAGCGGCGCGCGGCGGCCGCGTGATGGTCTTCGTCCATGGCTACAACACCGGCTTCGACGACGCTGTCTACCGCTTGACCCAGATTGTCCATGATTCCGGCTATCCCGGGACGCCGGTGCTGTTTTCCTGGGCCTCGGGCGCCAAGACCACCGACTATGTCTATGACAAGGAAAGCGCCAGTGCCGCTCGCGACCAGCTCGAAGTGACCTTGCGAATGCTGCAGCAGTCCGGTGCGCGGCGCATCGATATTGTCGCCCATTCGATGGGAACCTGGGTGACAATGGAAACGCTGCGCCAGATGGCCATCAGCGGCGATCGCGATCTTGGCGGCAAGCTTGGCGATGTGGTGCTGGCCTCTCCCGACATCGATGTCGATGTGTTCAAGAGCCAGATGCGCCGCTACGGCAAGCCCGACAAGCCGTTCATCCTGCTGTTGTCGGACGACGACCGCGCGCTGAGGTTGTCCGGCCTGATCGCCGGCTCGCGGCCGCGCGTCGGCGATTACAAGGATGCCGCCGACCTTGCCTCCTACGGCGTGACGGTCGTGGATCTCTCCAAGGTCAAAGGCAGCGACAGCTTCAATCATACGAAATTCGCCGACAATCCGGCACTGGTGAAGATGATCGGCCAGCGGCTGCGCGAGGACGATGGTTTCGCCAGCGACCGGGACGTGACCGACCGCATCAGCCTGCTTGGACAGTAGATGCGGCGCCGCGGTTTTCGCCGTGCCTGTTCACCATCGCCGAACCATTGGCCTACTTTGAACTGGACCGCGCCCGTCTCTGACCTTATCGGAGTATCGAGCGACGTCATGCGTTTGACGTCCCCTTATGCGGGAGCCGACGCGTGGCCTTGCGCTTGAAGAGTCATGGTGTCGTCGCGTTCGCGCTGCTGGTCGCTGGCTGCGCTGGAAATACGCATGATCTGCTCAACAAGACGACGGTCACCGTGCCGGCATCCGATATTGCGGCCGCCCACGAAATATTTGTCGCCACCACCCGCCAGAAGGCGGCGAAGGACCCACGGCAGGTCTTCGACGGCGACCGTTCCCTGACCACCAGCTTTGCGCGGGTCGATGTCACGGTTCCGAAGAGCCATCAGGTCGGCAACATCGAACGCGCCAAGGGTTCGGCCAACAGCAACCCGGCCAAGGATTTCACAGCCAGGGATGTCACCTTCTACGAAGGCGCGCCGCAATTCGCCAAGGCGGTCGGCGCCGACATCGCCATGCGCGGCGACCGTGCGCTGGTTTTCGTGCATGGCTTCAACAATGGTTTCGACGACGGCATCTACCGGCTGACGCAGATCGCCCACGACACGAACTATCCGGGTACGCCTGTGCTATTCTCGTGGGCGTCGAGCGCCAAGACGACGGGCTATATCTACGACAAGGACAGTTCCACCGCCGCCCGTGACGATCTCGAGGCAACGCTGAGGATGCTCGCCAAGACGCGGGTCAAGAGCATCGACATCATCGCCCATTCGATGGGGACATGGTTGACGATGGAGGCGCTGCGCCAACTCGCCATCACCGGCGACCGCGATCTCGGCGGCAAGCTGGGTTATGTCATCCTTGCCTCACCGGATATCGACGTCGACGTGTTCAAGAAGCAGATGATCCGTTATGGCAAGCCCGACAAGCCGTTCGCCGTGCTGCTTTCAGGCGACGACCGGGCTCTCAAATTGTCCTCGTTCATCTCTGGCGACAAACCGCGCGTCGGCGACTATGGCAATGCCGCCGACCTCGCCTCCTATGGCGTGTCGGTGGTCGACCTGACCAAGACCAAGGGCGGCGACGGCGGCCTCAACCACGCGAAATTCGCCGACAACCCGTTCCTGGTGCAATTGCTCGGCAATAGGCTGCGCACGCCGGCGGGCCTCGCCGCGGATGAGGACCCGGCACAGCTCACCGATTTCGGTCAGGGCCTGGGAAAGGTCGTCGGCTCGGCTGCCGAAGTCATCATCACGACGCCGTTCAAGGTGCTGACCATCGCCACCGGCGGGTGAGCAACCAAGAGCGGACGGCTGGTTTCAGACGAATAGATCGACTTTCTGGAACGTCGTTACGTCGATCAGCCCGACGTCGGAAATTCTCAACTCCGGAATTACCACCAGCGCCAGCAGCGAGTGCTGCATGTAGGCGTTGTTCAGGGAACAGCCCATCTTGCGCATTGCCTCGGTCAGTTTCTCAGCCTTGGCAGCGACGATCTCGGCGCGCTCGTCCGACATCAGCCCGGCGATCGCCATTTCGACCAGCGCCAATTCCTTGCCCTTGGAGAACAGCACAACCCCCCCGCCGACTTCCCCCAGCCGGTTCACGGCCAGCGCCATATCCGGCTTGTTGGTGCCAACGCAGATGATGTGATGGGCGTCATGGGCCACGCTGGAGGCCATGGCGCAGTCGGCCATGTAGCCGAAACCGGAGACGAAGGCATTGGTGACGGCACCCGTGCCCCTGTGCCGCTCGACCAGCGCGATCTGGCAAATGTCGTTGCGGCGATCCATGGCGACCAGCCCATCCTCGACTGGCAGATCGGCCTCCAGCGCGCGCGTGGGTGCCTGGTTCTCGATGACACCGATCACCCGCACCCGCACTTCGTTGGCGCCCTTGGGTGCCGCGATATCGAAATCGCCGGCCTTCAGCTTCTTGCCCAATTTGACGGTGTTCTTCGCCGTCTTCGGATAATCATAGGCCGGGATATCGATGTCGAGCTTGCCGCCCTTGGCCAGCCTGACGCCACGCGCATAGACCTCGTCGATGCTCATCTGGGTGAGATCGGAGACGATCAGCAGGTCGGCCAGCCGCCCGGGCGCGATCGAACCGATCTCACGTTCCAGCTTGAAATGAAGGGCGGTGTTGAGCGTTGCCATCTGGATCGCGGTCACCGGCTTCAGACCTTGGCTGATGGCGTGGTGCACCACCCGGTCCATGTGTCCCTCATGCACCAGCGTGCCGGAATGGCTGTCGTCGGTGCACAGGATGAAGTTGCGCGGATCGATGCCGCTTTCCGTCACCGCCTTGATCTGCGAGGCAACGTCGTACCAGGCAGAGCCCAGCCGCAGCATTGCCTTCATGCCCTGGCGTACGCGGGCGATTGCGTCCTCGGCGCGCGTGCCCTCGTGGTCATCCTCGGGTCCGCCGGCGACATAGCCGTGGAACGGCAGACCAAGATCGCGCGAGGCATAATGCCCGCCAACCGTCTTGCCGGCTTTGACCGTCGCGGCGATCTCGCCCGACATCACCGGATCGTTGGCGGCGACGCCCGGGAAATTCATCACCTCGCCAAGTCCGATGATGTTTTCCCAGCCCATCGCTTCCGCGACATCGGCGACCGTCAGTTCGGCGCCGGCATGTTCGAGCCCAGGCGCCGAGGGCACGCAGGACGGCATCTGCACATGCACGTTGATGGGCATGGCCACGGCCTCGTCATGCATCAGCCGCACGCCCGGCAGGCCCAGCACATTGGCGATCTCGTGCGGATCGATGAACATCGAGGTGGTTCCGTGCGGGATGACGGCGCGGCAGAATTCGGTGACCGTCACCATGCCGCTCTCGACATGCATGTGCGCGTCGCAAAGGCCGGGCACGAGATAGCGTCCGCCCGCGTCGACCACCTTGGTGCCCTGCCCGATCGTGTGGCCGGCATTCGGCCCGCAATAGGCGAAGCGACCGCCTGAGATGGCGATGTCGGTGCCGGCGATGATCTCGCCCGAATGGACGTTCACCCAGCGCCCGTTGCGGATGACGAGATCGGCGGGTTTGCGGCCCATCGCGACATCGACCAGATCGGTCGCCATTTCGGTCCACGGTTTGGGTTTCGTCGCGCGGGCGGGCGGCTTCGTGGCCATCAAAGACTCCTGTTTGCCCGACTGTGCCAAGCCGACGGCGTTTTGGCCAGCGAGGAAGAAAGGATTTGCCTGGAGATTGCCGGATTACTCGGGTTTCAGGTCGACTTCGACCTTGGCGTTGCCGGCTGAAATCCGCTCGGCGATGCGCTCGACCTCGCCCTAACCACCTTTGCAGAAATCCGATTCCGTTTTGCCGCAGATCAGGTTATGTTCCGATCAAGGATATTTGACTCTTCTCGGCGGGTTCGATGCATCGCCTGGTCGCAAGTGCCGGTCTTCTTGCAGTCCTGTCCGTGCCGGCTTTCGCTGCCGACGCGACAGTCGACGTGCCGATGACCGCGCCTGGCTTCGACTGGACCGGCTACTATGCCGGCCTGCAGGCGGGATATGGCTGGGGCCGCTCCGAGATCACCACAACGGAAGGCGCGCCGTTTTCCATCACGCCCGACGTCGACGGCGGATTCGTCGGCGGGCATGTCGCCGGCCTCTGGCAGTTCGATCAGGCCGTGCTGGGCGCCGAGGCGGACCTCAACTATTCCTCGGTCGACGGCACGGCGCAATCGGTCCTGGGAGACACATTCGGCGCCGAAATCAAGTGGTTCGGCTCGGTCAACGCCAAGGCCGGCTTCGCCATGGACCGCCTGCTGGTCTACGGCATCGGCGGCATAGCCTTTGCCGACATCGAGACGTCGCAGACCTCGGGGCCAGGGTTTGACAACACGCGCACAAATGTCGGTTGGACCGTGGGCGCGGGCGTCGACTACGCGCTGACCGACAAGTTCGTCGTCGGCGCGCAATATCGCTATTACGATTTCGGCTCAGAGAACCATGAGGCGCCGGCCCCCTTCAACGACCGCGATCAGAGCGTGAAACTGAACACGGTCGGCATCAATCTCAGCTACAAGTTCTGAACATGGCCACCGGCGTCGTTGCTGGACAAGCAGCGCGCAGACCTGTCTTGCCGGATGTGGGGGCGGCCGGCGCTCCCAAGTGGGCGGGGGGATGGGTTGGGCCTGAGAGGCGCCGGCCATGGCGGATCAAGTCCGCCGCCCAGATATTTACCCTCGCCCGCGGCGCGGATAATTCCGTGATCGCGCCAGTATCGTTACGCGACCTCCTCTGGATTGCGCGTTCGGGCACCGCAGAACAAACCATCTGCTGGACAACCTCGCTGTCCTACAAGGTGGCGCTGCTCCTAAGCTCGTGGTAGTCAACGGCAAATCCTAAGCTCGACCATGTGGGAGAACTGCGGGATTTCCCACTATGTGGGAGGTGGGCGTGGCGGAACTGGTATACGCAGCAGACTTAAAATCTGCCGGTGCTTCAAACACTTACGGGTTCAAGTCCCGTCGCCCACACCAGTGCGCCAAAGAGACTTAAAAAAATCCCTCGATCTCTGATCGTACGGGTTCGATTCCCGTCGACCGCACCAGCAAAAGGCTTCAAGTTTGGTTGATTTTTCTGTGTGAACCGCCGCAACGTCATATAACCGGCGTGGCCACCGGCTGCGGATCACTGCTGTAACTCGGACAGCGCCCTCTCCATCGGGGCCATTGAAATCTGGATCGGGCCGGAGAAAGCCACGTCCATGTCGAAGATCAGGTAGATCGCCCCGGCAACCAAAGCCGCCGATGCCGCGTAGGTCGAAATGGTGATCGTATTGCGTGGCGCCCTGAAGCCGAAGCTGGCGAAGATCAGCACCAGCCAGGTGACCAGGAGCGTGATCAGAGGCACCGGGATCGTGCCCTCCGACTGCTCGATCAGCACCCAGCGCAACTCCAGCACTTTCTGCAAATGCTGGCGGGCGTCCTGCACAATGAAGCCATGCGCATCGTCGGTCGGCGCCAGCGCACTCAGCCGGGTGCCGATTTCCGCCAGCAACTGCTCAGAGAGCCGGTTGGCGGCGACCAGCGTCTCGCTGGTGGGCGAAGAATCACCCGCTACCCGCTGCACATAGACGACCAGCGGCTGGCGTACCGTGTCGGTTTGCGGGCCATATTGGCGCAAGGTCCTGTCGAGAAGGATCAATTCGGTCGCATAGGCGTGCACGTTGCGGTCGATCGATTCGAAGGTGTTCCTGGCCGAGTTGATCATCAGGCCGAGCATCAGCGAGGTCATGACCCCGAACAGGTTCGCGGCGTGCCGAACCACGGTGTTCGTGTCGTCGTCACGATGTTTGGCCGGCAATTTTGGCCATATCGCCGTGCTGGCGAGCGCGGCTACCGTCAGGCATAGGAAGATTACCATTGCGATGAAAGCTTCGCGCATGCCGCTCATTCCGATTGGCAATGGCAAGGCGTCAGTTGATGACCGCCATCACTATTCCGGCGCGTCCTTGCGCCCTGCCTAACGCCTGCCGCGCCCCTTGTAGCCGAGATAGGTGGCCGTCACCGCCCCCGGAAGGCAAGCCAAGCCAGACGCCGACGCATCGAGGCCCCAGAGCCTTCGATCTCGATGACGGGTGTGTCATTCGATGTAAGTCACCGCACCCGTTTGCAGATCATAGATCGCCGCGACTATCTTCAGCTTCCCCGCCTTGATGAGGCCGGCCAGCACCTTGCTCGAGGCGGCTAGGCGCCTCGCGGTCCTCCGCGCGCTCTCCTTGGCGGTGTTGTCGACGAAATCACCCGCTTCGCTCCGCATTGCTATCGCCGCGGGCAGGATCGGTTCGATCATCGGGCCGATCGCGCCAGGATAGGTCGCGTTCTTGGTGACCACGTCGCACGCCGCCTTGACGGCGCCGCAGTTTGTGTGAGCAAGAACGACGATCAAGGGTGAGCCGAGCACCGCTGCCCCGTATTCAACCGTACCGAGCGTCGCAGTGTCGACGAGGTTGCCGGCATTGCGGGCGACGAACAGTTCTCCAACGCCGTGACCGCCGAAGATCAGCTCCGGAGGAACGCGACTGTCGGCGCAACTGATGATGGTGGCCCAGGGCGCCTGGTGTGCGGCGACAGCGTTCCGCTGCGCGGCCAGATCGATCGAGCAGAGTTCCGGGTGACTGACGTAGCTTTCGTTGCCGGATTTTAGCGCAGCGAGCGCTTCATCGAGGCTCAATGGGGTCGCCGCGCCTTGGGCCGCGCGCGCCGACCACGTGGCCCCACCAAGGCCAAACGCAACGAGTCCCGCGCCGACTTTGAGGAACTCCCTCCGGCCGACCCCTGTACCATCACAGGTGCTGCACATTCTTAGCTCCCCCGCCCATTGCTCCCCGAAGAATATGCGCTTGCTCTAATATATAGGCAAGCGATTGGCGATAAGGTCACGATCGAAGAGAGCGGGCCGGGATGCTGGGACCACGAAACCCACCCCAACGCGGCGCCTGGGCGTGCCCCTGAATATCAGGGCGGCCTCCCCTTATCATCTGATCTTCAGCGAGAAATTGCCGTGGATCTGGATGCCTAGCCGCTCGCCTTTTCTCCACCGCACTTCCGCTCGATAGGTCGCGCCGTCCAACGGTACGCGCAGCCGGAAGTTATCTGGCACTTTTGCCCCCGCGGCGACACGCAACTCGGCGCCGTGCTCATGCTGATTTCTGACGGCGCAGCCTATTTCGCCGTCCTGCGTGATTATGAACGCGTCCTTCAAAACCACCTCACGCAGGTGCGTTCGACGCTCTACCGGAGGGTCAGAAGGTTTATCAGTCATGCAAGCCGCCTCCGACGAGCGAAATGCTCCCAGACTAAAGTCTGCGGCTCAGGACGCAAAGGTCCGACTTTTTCGCTTAAATCCTGTGCCTGTCCTTTGTACGCTCGTCATATTATTAAATCGTGAAATATATACTCTATAGTCATCGCCAAGGTTGTCACTGACAGTGCGGCAGAGACAGCCGAAAATGCATGGCATGGGGAACCAGGTATGTTCGTTGACTTCTATGAGATGCTGGAAATCAGTCCGAATGCAAATTCGGAAACGATAGAGCGCATTTTTCGTCACTTTGCCATGCGCTACCACCCCGACAACCAGGTCACCGGCAACGAATCACGCTTCAGCGATATCCTGGAGGCTCACAACACGCTCAAGGATCCGGTCAAGCGTGCGCAATACGATATCCAGTACAAGGCCCATTTGAACCTCCGGGCCGAGCTGACCGATCAGGCGAGCAACAGCAACAACCTCGATCGCGATTCGGCCTTTCAAGCCAAAGTGCTCTCACTGCTTTATGTAAAACGCCGACAGGACGTCAACAATCCTGGCATTGGCGACGATGAGCTCGAACGAATGTCAGGCTGTCCGCGTGAGCACCTCGAGTTTCACCTCTGGTATCTAAAAGCGAAGGGCTGGATAGCCAGAACAGAAAACGGGACGTTCGCCATCACCGTCGAAGGCATCGATCGCGTTAATTCCGAACATCATCATGACGCAGCAACCACCCGCCTGTTGGATCATGCGGGCTGAATTGGAATCCCTCGGCCTCTGATCAAGCCGCCATCGGGTTCAGCTTCAGATGCTGGATCAGGATGATGGTCTTGGCATCGATGATGCGGCCATCGGCGATGCCGGCCAGCGCTTCGTCGAGCGGCATTTCCAGGACCTCGATGTCCTCGCCTTCGTCGGGTGCGCCGCCACCGGCCGAGATGCGGTCGGCGGGCGAATAGCGCGCGATGAAGAACCAGAGCCGCTCGGTCACGCTGCCGGGACTCATGTAAGGCGAAAACAGCCGCTCGATCTTGTTCAACCGGTAACCCAGTTCTTCCTCGGCTTCCTTGCGGATGGCGGTCTCCGGATCGTTTTCGTCCAGCAGCCCGGCACAGGCCTCGATCAGCGGTTCGCGGTGGCCGGTGACATAGGCGGGATAGCGGAACTGACGCACCAGAAGCACGGTCGAACGCCGGGGGTCATAGGGCAGGATCACCGCGCCGTCGCCGCGATCATAAGTCTGGCGAATCTGCGTCTCCCATTGGCCGTCACGCCGGCGGTAGTCGAGCACGGTCTTCTTCAGGACTGCCCAGTCGTTGGAAAGAATCTCTTCCGAGCGGATACGAATGCGGTCTTCCATCTGACACCTCGATGCTTGCTGGCGGAGGCAGGCGTAGCCGCGAACCGGTACAGGCGCAATCGGGCCAGCGATTGGTCCAGCACCCTTCACTGTCTCGTGTGTGGTATGGAAGGGTGCCATTGCCTAAATAGCGCATTCCCCTCCCGGAGTTTGTTCATGACGACATCGCTTTTCCAGCCGATCACACTCGATGGGCTCACCTTGCCCAACCGCATCGCCGTGGCGCCGATGTGCCAGTATTCCGCCGAGGACGGCTCGGCCAGCGATTGGCATCTTTACCACTGGATGAATCTGGCCATGTCCGGCGCCGGCATGGTCACGGTGGAGATGACCGATGTCGAGCGGCGCGGACGCATCAGCCATGGCTGCCTCGGCCTCTATTCCGAAGACAATGAGGCCGCCGCGCGCCGCGCGCTGGACGCGGCTCGGCGCGTGGCCGCACCCGGCACCAAGTTCGGCACGCAGCTGGCGCACGCCGGCCGCAAGGCCTCGAACCGCAAGCCTTGGGAAGGTGGCGGCCCATTGCAGCCAAATGAGGATCCCTGGCAGACCGTCTCGGCCTCGGCCATCGCCTACGACACCGGCTGGAACGTGCCGCACGCCCTGGAGGACGAGGAAATCCTGCAGCTCATCGGGCGGTTCGCGGAAGCCGCCAGGCGGGCCGAACGCGCCGGCTTCGACTTCATCGAACTGCACGCGGCGCACGGCTACCTGATCTTCCAGTTCCTGTCGCCGCTGTCCAACCAGCGCACGGATCGCTGGGGCGGCTCGCTGGAAAACCGGATGCGTCTTGTCGTCGAGATCGCCAGGGCGGTGAAGAAAGCAGCGCCAAAGCTGATGCTCGGCGCACGGCTGTCGGTGAAGGACTGGGTCGATGGCGGCTTTGACGTCGAGGACGCGATCGAGGTGGCGAAAGTGCTGAAGGCCGAAGGCATCGCCTACCTCTGCTGCTCGAGCGGCGGCAATTCGCCGTTGCAGAAATTGCCCACCGGGCCGGGCTATCAGGTGCATCTGGCTGAAGCCGTACGCAAGGGCGCCGGCATTCCGACCCGTGCGGTAGGCCTGATCGACGACCCGAGACAGGCCGAGGCTGTTATAGCCGAAGGCCGCGCCGACATGGTGGCGCTGGCACGCGCCTTCCTCGCCGATCCGCGCTGGGGATGGCGTGCGGCCGCCACCTTCAGTGAAAAAATTCATCCGGCACCGCAGCTCGCCCGCTCGGTGACGACGATGCAACACTGGATGAAGGCCGCCGGCTGATCGCTCATCTCCCGATCCCGGCGCACTCCTGCTTGTGATCCCGGACCGTTCGCCGACGACCCGCTTCAATTCTGGCCGCAACCTGTTACGCTGGTCAGGCTGCGGCGGGCGCGGCCGGCTTGGGAGATAATCATGTCGTTCAGGGCACTCTTGTCGGCTGCAGCACTTATGGCTGTGGTCGGGTTTTGGCTCGGTGCTTCGACGCCGACCGTCGCGCAATATTGCGAGGGTACGGTGCACGGCCTCTCCGGCCGCTACAATCTGGCGACCGGCAGCGGCTTTCTGGCCGTGCGCACACGGCCGAACTCGTCATCGCAGATGATCGGGCAATTGTTCAACGGCGACCATACCGAGATCTTCGACCGGCGCGGCAACTGGTACCAGGTCGAAATCGGCGGCGGCACCGGCTGGGCGAATGCACGTTGGCTGCGCAACAACTGCGGTTACTGAGACGCCAATCATCCAGTGCGCGTTACGGAGGCGACGCGACTTTTGGGCGCAGACCAAAGGCCATTTTTGCAACCAAATTGGCTGCTTTGCGTTGCGGCCATGATGGACAACAAACCTTTTGAAACGCCTGTCGTGGTCGAGCTTGGCCACGTCGGCAAATATCGCCATATCCGCTCGACCCAGGAGGCGGCGGAGTGCCTGATGACTGTGTGGCCGCTCAATCGCGGCCCCCGTCATCGTGATGCTCTCGACACTTGCCTCAAAGTGCTGGAAGGTTATCGTTCGACAGCGGAAGCGCGCCGGGCACTGATCGAGGCCGCCAGGGAATCGGAAGTCCTGGTGCCTGACGATAAGCTGCCCGACGACCGGTTGCATTGAGCAGGCGGACCTTTAACTGGAGGTTTTGATGGCGAAGCTTACTTACAAGATCGTCGAGCACGACGGTGGCTGGGCCTACAAGGTCGGCTCAACCTTCTCGGAGACATTTCCCACCCATCAGGATGCGTTGCGCGCCGCCGAGATCGCTTCGGCCGAGCAACAAGTGGCGGGTTCCACCGACGGTATCCAGTATGAGGACGCCGAGGGCAAATGGCACGAGGAACTGGCCGACGGCCGCGACCGGCCTCAGACTGAAATCTCGGATTGATCCAGCAGAACCATCCGCGGCCAGCCGGCGCGCTGTGGCCGAATCACTTGCCGCAGTACCGATCGTTGACGCTCTGCCCGGAATTGGCGTCGGGACCAGGCGTGTTGTGAGCACATGGGCCGATACCTCCAGTATGGCCTTGCGTGCTCAGCCCCGAGCCGTAGGCGTTGATGCTTCCTGTGGTGCTTGGATCGACAGTTGTCTCGTCATTGTTGCCGAACAGCCACCAGCTGTGGTTGGTATATGTCGGTTCTGACGACTGAGCCATGGCCGATGTGGCGAGACCAATCGTCAGAGCGGATGCGGCTAGAAGTTTTACATACATATTAGTTACTCCGTTTCTACTTTGGTCGTCTTGGGTGCGACAGGGTGAAAACACAACAGTCAGCCGAACGGTTCCCTGAAATTCTCGTGAAGTGGCGGTGATGCCGGGGCGACAAAAGCGCGCGCCGCGATGCGCTCGATGAAGGCGACGACTTGTTCAGGCGCGGCGAATTGCGGCATGTGGCCAAGGCCGTCGACCGCCTCGAAATCGAGCCCGCCGATCCTGTCGCGCATCGGTTCGCCGTGGATGGCCATGCCGATGACGCGGTCGGCGCTGCCGAACAGGATGCCGGCCGGCATAACAATCTCGCCGTAACGCTGCTCGACGCCGCCGAGATCCTGTTCGACCGCGACGACATCGGTCGAAGTCGCATGGAAATGCGCCGGCCGCAGCCCCAGCCACCCGCCGCCGGCGACCATGTAGTCGGGAACGTTCGCCATCTGGCGGGCATTGCCGCCGCCCGTCGGCCGCGCTATTCAGACGGCCCGTCTGCCGGAGCCTTCCATGCCTGAAATCGTCACTGCCGCCATGCTTGTCATCGGCGATGAGATTCTGTCCGGCCGCACCAAGGACAAGAACGTCGGCCACCTTGCCGATATCATGACGGCGGTCGGCATCGACCTGAAAGAGGTGCGCATTGTTCCCGACGAGGAAGACGAGATCGTCGCGGCGGTGAATGCCGTGCGCACACGCTATACCTATGTGTTCACCACCGGCGGCATCGGCCCGACGCATGACGACATCACGGCCGATTCGATCGCCAAGGCATTCGGCGTGCCCTGTGAATACGATGCCAAGGCCTATGCCCTGCTGGAGGCGAGCTATGCCGCACGCGGCATCGAATACACGGAGGCTCGCAAGCGCATGGCGCGAATGCCGCGCGGCGCCGACCATATCGACAACCCGGTGTCCGTGGCCCCCGGATTCCGCATTGGCAACGTCCATGTCATGGCCGGCGTGCCGTCGATCTTCCAGGCCATGCTCGACAATGTCGTCCCGACGCTGAAGACCGGCACGAAAATGCTGTCGGCCACGGTGCACTGTCCGTTCGGCGAGGGTCTTGTCGGCGGGCCGTTGGGTGAGATCCAGAAAGCGAATCCGGATACGATCATCGGCTCCTACCCTAAATATGGCGATGGCAAGTTCTGGACCGAACTGGTGGTTCGTGCCCGCAGCGCGGATGCGCTTGAAGCCGCGCGCGCCGATGTCGAGGCCATGGTGGCCGGCTTCGCCAGCAAGGCGAGCTGATCCGGCGCAAACCGGAACCAAGGCCGACGCTGTAACGTTTTCCTGCCGCGACCCATCACTCGCAAGATTGAGGGACCATCATGCGTTTCAAGACCATCGTTGCCATTCTGCAGAACGAGCAGGACGCCGAGCGGGTGCTCGACTGCGCCATTCCGCTTGCCAGCCGCTTCGAAAGCCATCTGATCGGCATCCATGCCGAGGCGCTCCCGGTGCCCTACACTTCGGCGACGGGTTTTCCCGATACGGAGTTCCTGCAGGTTTCCGCCGACATGAACCGGGAGCGGGCCGAAAAACTCCAGGCTTTCTTTCTGAGGCGCATCGAGGATTCCGGCCTTTCCTTCGAATGGCGCAGCCTGGAGAGCTTCTCCGGCGACAGCGCGCTGACCGGCATTTCAAACGTGCGCGCCGCCGACCTCATCATCGCCGCCCAACGCGAGACCGACGGCGATCCTAGCGCAGACGTTGATACGCTGGTCTACGATGCCGGCCGGCCGGTGCTGGTGGTGCCGCATGCCGGCCCTCTCGTCACCACCTTCAAACGCGTTCTGCTCGCCTGGAACGGCAGCAAGGAGGCTGCCCGCGCCGCCTTCGATGCCCTGCCCTTCATCATCGAGGCCGAGAAAACCGACATACTGGTCATCGACCCGCCCGATACGCTCGACGAAAGCCCGGAGGCCGCGGGCGCCGAAATCGCCTCCGCGCTGTCGCGCCACGGCGCCACCGTCAGCGTCTCGGTGCAGAAATCGGGCGGCACTTCGGTCGACGACATGATCCAGAACAGGATCGCCGAGACCGGCGCCGATCTGCTGGTGCTTGGCGCCTACAGCCACTCCTGGCTGCGCCAGCTTCTGTTCGGCGGGGTGACGCGCACGGTGCTGCGCACGGCACAGGTAGCAGCCTTCCTGTCGCGGTAAGTCCACAGCGATCGCTACCAGCCACCCTTGCCAAGCCGTGGGGTTTCCAGTTAATTCCGCGCGCATTCCCCTGTTTTCTTGCACGCGGCTGTCGCGTGCCGCGGAGTGCGCGAGACATGTCCCTTCCCGAAAAAGCTTTCCCGGTCTCCTGGGACCAGTTCCATCGCGACGCCCGCGCACTTGCCTGGCGGCTTGCCGGCGCAAGCAAGGGTCAATGGAAGGCTATCGTCTGCATCACGCGCGGTGGCCTGGTCCCGGCGGCTATCATCTCGCGCGAACTCGGCATCCGCGTCATCGAGACGGTCTGTGTCGCCTCCTATCACGACTACACCAGCCAGGGACAATTGCAGGTGCTGAAGGAGATCACGCCGGCCTTGCTGGCCGACGATGGCGCCGGCGTGCTGATCATCGACGACCTGACCGACACCGGCAAGACCGCCGGCATCGTGCGCGCAATGATGCCCAAGGCCCATTTCGCGACCGTCTACGCCAAGCCCAAGGGCCGGCCGCTGGTCGATACTTTCGTCACCGAGGTCAGCCAGGACACCTGGATCTATTTTCCCTGGGACATGGGCTTCACCTATCAGAAGCCGATCGCCGACGATCACGCTGGTTGATTCGCGGTAAGCCGCTTTTTGCCAATCAAGCCAGCGCCGATGACGATATTTGCTTGCGCGGAGCGACCCGCCGACAAACTATCCTGTGAAATCGACGCCTTGTTGACGGGAATTAGCTGGCGTGACCGAAGTTTTTACTTTTATTGGCCACAATTAGCCGTAAGATTCATAAGACGGCAAACGATTCTGGAGGCTGGGGCTAGCTTTTCCGATGTTGACACGGCCAACGACGCACAACCACCTTGCTGAAAGAGTCCGACGGCTCTTCGGCTCGGCGCCGTGCCGTCTGCAGGTTGCTGCCCTGCCCTGGCGCGATACTGGGGATGGCGTCGAGGTCATGCTGATCACCAGCCGCGACACTGGCCGGTGGGTGTTGCCGAAAGGCTGGCCGGAAGCCAGGGAGCCGCTCTGCGAAGCGGCCGCGCGCGAGGCCGCCGAGGAAGCCGGTTTGCGCGGCAACATCTCCCATCTCGAAGCCGGCCGTTATTTCTATGCCAAGGTGCTGGCTTCGGGCGAAGAAGTGCCTTGCGAGGTGCTGGTGTTTCCGTTGCACGTCGACAAGATCGCAGAACGCTGGAAGGAAAAGCACTCCCGCACCCGCAAATGGGTCAGTTCCAGCGAAGCCGTGCGCATGGTCAATGAGCCCGACCTCTGTCAGATCATCGCCTATTTCTGTGCCGACCCGCGCAGGTTCTCCTGATAGACGCCTTTTGCGCGTATCACGGCGGATTCACAACCTTGTGCTGGGCCGCAATGGTTTGCTAATTTTTCTTCGCTAAGAATCGGTCACTCCTGGTTTGATCGATGACGAATCCCGCAGACCCACTTCAGCAAGATCCCGGCGAGCCAAAGCGCGAGCATCGGCCGCGCGTGCTCAAAGGTGGAACGATCATCACCGGAATCCAGAATTCAGAAGTCGGTTGCACGGTCCGCAACCAGCATGCGGACGGCGCCGAACTGAAAATGCCGCTCGAAGCTCGGGTTCCCGACCATTTCCTTCTTTATGTGCCGCTCGACGGCGTCGCCTATCGCTGCGAGGTTCGCTGGCGCCGCAACGACCGGATCGGCGTACAGTTCACCGGTACCGAACCCAAGCCGAAGCTGCACTACGGCTGACGCCCTGCGCACCAGCTTGCCGGCTTTTGCTGCCTGCGGGACAATCTTTACGCAGCCCGCGTATCGCGGACTGGGTGATCGCGTGTGGCTGCCGCCGGAAAATGGCCGCTGCAAGCGGTCAATTCTATCCCCGTTATCCACATGTGTGACACACAAGATGTTGGGGTCACAAAAGCTACGCAAACGAATCCTTGACGGCTCGAAACGAGTCGCCTTTTATAGGCCATGCGCTCCTGTTGAGAGCGCGACCGGAAAGTTCTGAGCCCGGTCTTTTTCCCGGATTATGTGCGTTTTGCCCGCATTTCCGCCCGTTTACGAGGCCGGCGGAAGCGTTGGGATCGTGGGTGGTGGGGCGACGAAAGGGAGAATTGTCGGACTGGAATAAATTGTCTGTTAACACTATATTTAGTGTTTGCAGCTAGGTTCGACGCTAGATAGTGTGAACTTCCCTCGGGTGAGGGAATCGAAAAATTCAGTTTTGAGGGACCCGCGGGGTCGGTTGGCAGCCTCGGCAAATGCCCGGCAAGGCGTTTTGTCGTGTGCGTGGCCGCGCCTGCGAAGAGGAGATGCCGGCATTGTTCGCGATGCCGGCAAACGGCGGACTGCGCGTTTCGTCTTTTGGGGGCAGAAATCCCCCGATGAAAGCGCTATATGTAGACAAAAGGGACCGGACCAATGCGCATCGAGCGTCGTTTCACCAAGCCAGGACATGCAGGCCAAGAAGGGGCCGCTTATGCGGAGATCGAATTCCGCAAGGCGCTTTCCGAGATCAAGAATCCGGATGGCTCGGTGGTGTTCCGCTTGGACAACATCGACGTGCCGGCGCAGTTTTCCCAGGTCGCCGCCGACATCCTGGCCCAGAAATATTTTCGCAAGGCCGGCGTTCCCGCGCGCCTGAAGAAGGTCGAGGAGAACGACGTCCCCTCCTTCCTGTGGCGCTCCGTCGCCGATGAGGCCGAGCTCGCCAAGCTGCCGGAAGCCGAGCGCTACGGCTCCGAGATCGACGCCCGCCAGGTCTTCGACCGGCTGGCCGGCACCTGGACCTATTGGGGCTGGAAGGGCGGCTACTTCAAGGCGTCGGAGGAAGACGCGCGCGCCTTCCGCGACGAGCTTGCCTATATGCTGGCGACGCAGCGCGTCGCGCCGAACTCGCCGCAATGGTTCAACACCGGCCTGCACTGGGCCTACGGCATCGACGGCCCGAGCCAGGGCCATTTCTATGTCGACCCCTTCACCGGCAAGCTGACGAAGTCGAAATCCTCGTATGAGCATCCGCAGCCGCATGCCTGCTTCATCCAGGGCGTGCAGGACGACCTCGTCAACGAGGGCGGCATCATGGATCTGTGGGTGCGCGAGGCGCGCTTGTTCAAATATGGCTCCGGCACCGGCTCGAACTTCTCGCTGCTGCGCGGCGAAGGCGAAAAGCTGTCCGGCGGCGGCCGCTCGTCCGGCCTGATGAGCTTCCTCAAGATCGGCGACCGCGCCGCGGGCGCCATCAAGTCGGGCGGCACGACGCGCCGCGCGGCGAAAATGGTCATCGTCGACGCCGACCACCCCGACATCGAGGAATTCATCGACTGGAAGGTCAATGAAGAGCAGAAGGTCGCCTCGCTGGTGACCGGCTCCAAGATCGTCAAGAAGCACCTCGAAGCGATCATGAAGGCCTGCGTCAATTGCGAAGGCCATGACGACGACTGCTTCGATCCGGCCGTCAACACGGCGCTGAAGCGCGAAATCAAGGCGGCCAAGAAATCGGCGGTGCCAGAAAACTACATCTACCGCGTCATTCAGTTCGCCAAGCAGGGCTACAAGTCGATGTCGTTCAAGACCTACGACACCGACTGGGATTCTGACGCCTACCTGACGGTCTCGGGCCAGAACTCCAACAATTCGGTGTCGCTGAAGGACAACTTCCTGCGCGCCGTCGAGACCGACGCCGACTGGCACCTGACCGCCCGCAAGGACGGCAAGGTCTTGAAGACGCTGAAGGCGCGGGACCTCTGGGAAAAGATCGGCTACGCCGCCTGGGCTTCGGCTGATCCCGGTCTGCATTTCAACACGACGATGAACGACTGGCACACCTGCGCTTCGGCCGGTGCGATCCGGGCCTCCAACCCATGCTCGGAATACATGTTCCTCGACGACACGGCCTGCAACCTCGCCTCGATCAACCTGCTCCCCTATCGCAATGCCGACGGCACGATCGATATCGCAGCCTACGAGCACACGGTGCGGCTGTGGACCATGGTGCTGGAAATCTCGGTGATGATGGCGCAGTTCCCGTCAAAGGAGATTGCCAAGCTCTCCTACGACTACCGCACGCTGGGCCTCGGCTATGCCAATATCGGCGGCCTGCTGATGACTTCGGGCATTCCCTACGATTCCGACGAGGGCCGCGCCATCTGCGCCGCGCTGACCGCTATCATGACCGGCGTCGCCTACTCCACCTCGGCGGAAATGGCTTCCGAGCTCGGCGCCTTCCCCGACTATGACCGTAACGCCCAGAATATGCTGCGCGTCATGCGCAATCATCGCCGCGCCGCCTATGGCGACAAGGACGGTTACGAAAAGCTCGCCGTCAATCCGGTGCCTCTCGTGGCGTCGGATCTGAAGCAGCAGGATTTGGCGACCCATGCCAAGGCCGCATGGGACCGTGCCATCGAGCTTGGCGAGGAGCATGGCTACCGCAACGCGCAGGCTACCGTGATCGCGCCCACCGGCACGATCGGCCTGGTCATGGATTGCGACACCACCGGCATTGAGCCCGACTTCGCCCTGGTGAAGTTCAAGAAGCTCGCCGGCGGCGGCTATTTCAAGATCATCAACCGCGCCGTGCCGGAGGCGCTGCGCACGTTGGGCTATTCCGAGAGCCAGATCGCCGAGATCGAGGCCTATGCGGTCGGCCACGGCAATCTCAACCAGGCGCCGGCCGTCAACCCCGGCTCGCTCAAGGCCAAGGGCTTCACCGACGACAAGATCGCGGCGCTCAACGCCGCGCTGAAGTCGGCCTTCGACATCAAGTTCGTCTTCAACCAGTGGACGCTCGGCGCCGACTGGGTGAAGGAAACTTTCGGCTTCACCGACGAGCAGCTCAACGACTTCTCGTTCGAAATGCTGCCGGCGCTGGGTTTCTCCCGGAAGGACATCGAGGCCGCCAACATCCATGTCTGCGGTGCGATGACGCTGGAAGGCGCGCCCTTCCTCAAGGCCGAACACCTCCCCGTGTTCGACTGCGCCAGCCCGTGCGGCAAGATTGGCAAGCGCTCGCTTTCGATCAACAGCCACATCCAGATGATGGCGGCGGCACAGCCCTTCATCTCCGGCGCCATCTCCAAGACCATCAACATGCCGAACGACGCGACGGTGGAGGATGCCAAGAACGCCTACATGCTGTCGTGGAAGCTGGCGCTGAAGGCGAACGCGCTCTACCGCGACGGCTCGAAGCTGTCGCAGCCGCTGAGTGCCTCGCTGCTCGCCGATGGCGAAGAGGATGAGGACGATGCGATCGAGCAGCTGATCCAGGCACCGGCTGCGGCGCGCGCGGCGCAGATCACCGAGCGCATCGTCGAACGCATCATCGAACGCGTGTCGCGCGAGCAGGAGAAGCTGCCCGGCCGCCGCAAGGGTTACACGCAGAAGGCCAAGATCGGTGGCAACACCATCTTCCTGCGCACCGGCGAATATGACGATGGCCGTCTCGGCGAGATCTTCATCGACATGAACAAGGAGGGTGCCACGCTGCGTGGCCTTCTCAACAACTTCGCCATCGCGATCTCGCTCGGCCTGCAATATGGCGTGCCGCTCGACGAATATGTGCACGCCTTCACCTTCACCAAATTCGAGCCGGCCGGCATGGTCATCGGCAACGATGCCATCAAGAGCGCGACGTCGATCCTCGACTACGTGTTCAGGGAGCTCGCCATCTCCTATCTCGGCCGCAACGATCTCGCCCATGTCGACCAGTCGGACTTCTCCAACACCGCACTTGGCCGCGGCATCAGCGAAGGCAAGACCGACGCCGTCTCCAAGGGCCTGACCCGCGGCTCGCCGGTAAAGCTGGTGTCGAGGGCGAGCGGCAACGAGCCGAAGGGTTTTGCCGGCCCCTCCGGCATCCCTGCCCGTTCGGCGCCGACAGCCTTCTCCGGCTCCAACGTGCTGGCGTTGAAGCCTGCGAGCGACGAGGCGATCGCCTACAAGCGCGACTATGAGGAGCGGGCCAAGGAATTGGCGGAAGACATCGCCTTCGAGGAAGCGGCCTCCGATGCCTCGACCGATACCACCGCGGCACTGTTCACCGATACGGCGGCCCAAGAAGCGGCCGAGGCGAAGAAACTCGCCGCCGACCGCCGCGCCAAGTCGCTGCTCCAGGGCTACACCGGCAATTCCTGCTCCGAGTGCCAGAACTTTACCATGGTGCGGAATGGAACTTGCGAGAAGTGCGACACGTGCGGCGCCACGAGCGGGTGCAGCTGAGGGGATTTGATTGAGCCCAAAAGTCGTAAATGCAACGACGCCGACAATCCTAGATTTCGGCGTCGTTGAAAGCGGCATATGGGAACGTGAGAGCGCCAGCGTCTCGCGTAGCGATGCATTCACTAGACTTGCGTTAGAAACTGTCTTTGGGCTACCTCAACCAGAAGTCGACGAGTATATCGTTGATGGCTTTGACGATCGTGGTATCGACATTGTCTATATCGACCACGACAATCGTCTAATAAATATCGGGTCATGCAAGACGGTTGTCTCATATAAAAATTCTCGGAAAAATTTCCCTGGCGACGAAATTGATAAAATAATCTCTTTTGTTGAAGACCTCGTTCTTAATCGCGAGGATTATGCTTAAAACATGTAACGGCCCTCTAGCTGCAAAGGTTAGGGAAATATGGGATACTTTTGCGGAAGAGAGTTATCAGATTTCGGTTCATCTCTTTTCAAACCAGGCCACGCTTCAAAGAGATGCTCACAACCGACTAGTTGAAGCTCTGAGCCGTCACGAAATTGCGCTGTTCGAATATGGATTTATCGAGCGGGTTGCCCTCGCAAGCAACACTCAGAGCCGCATCTTGAATCGCGACCTGAGAGCAAATGACAACATACAGCGCCAACTTGTTGAGTGTCTTCGGCCTCACAACTATTTTTATGTTAGGAAGCGCGGAGAGAACGCACCTCGTCAGGAATGAGGATGATCGATGCGGCGAGGGCAGGCCAGCTCGTCCTGGCGTACCTTTGCGGCGAACCAACGAAGAGCAAACGATATATTTGGTGACCTATATGAGGAGGCATTCAATCCTCATGCAGTAACGTCCGAAATAATTATCGCGGCACACGAATGTTACTCCGTGATCGAGCGTCGTAGAAAAGAAATCCTGGCTTGGCAGGCATCGGTTACTCGAAATTCCTTTGAGGAATCGTGGCTGATCGAAGGCCATTTTCATTTACTGTTCGTCATTGGCGAACTAATGCGCCGGGCTTCCATTCCGTTGTCAGAAACGACAATAGCCATTGGCCTGATTGAGAAGGCGAGCAACATTCTGAGGACTTTTGTCGAGCGAAATCAAAAAGTTGCAAACTATCGGCTCTTCCGTTTGGCTAGGTCTCGGGAGGAAATCCTGAAGATCATCGACAATAACTCCAAGCCGGATGAGGCTAACCCGGTTCAGATCGAGCTATTCTGACATTTAGGATCGGAGTAGCGCTTACTGCGCCCGCAACGTCTGCTCATCAAACAACGGCTCGTCCTGACCGACGCGGACAAACAGCAGCTTGCGCTCCTCACCTGCCGGCACCTCGAAATACTGGATGCCGTCAGGCATTTCGCCCCAGTCGCCGCAAGGCGGTTCGGGAACCTCGTCATTGGCGGGCGCCTTCAACTCTTTCGCATAGGCAGCGTCCGGGCTGAACGTGTAGCGCTTGACGCCGGCGGGCACGGTGCCCTCGGTGTAAGGCGTCAGCACACAGCGGGCGCTGACGGCCTTGTCGGTCTTTTCAAGGAACAGACGCTGCAAGGCGGCTTCGGCGGTTTTGCCAGACTGGATGTCGAACACCTCGACAAGCGGATCGGCTGCGCCGCCATCGCTGTACTTGATGGCGAGCGCATTGCCGACGAATTCGAAATGAATCTGGCGGAAGCCAAAATCACAGCGCTGCACCCAGGCGGCGAGCCCGATATTTTTGTCCGTCAGCCTTTCCCAAACGCATTTGTCGATGGGCGGGCGCGACGGCGCCGATTCGCCCGCCACAGCGGGAATCGATCCGGACGCAAGCAGGGCGAAGGTCAAGCTGATCAGTCTCATCGCGCTATTCATCGCTGCATCCCGTCAAGGCAAAGGCATCCCAGGCCGAGCCGTCGGGGTTGGCGTTGGCGAAGTCGGGCCACTCGCTGAACGTCGCACCGAACTCCGGCAGCAACAGCCCTTTCGGCGCTGGCGTCGCTTCGCGCGAATTCAGCTGCTCGGCGCCGCCGCCGGTCAGGGCGTAGACCTGCCCGTCCCATATCCTGCACAGCCCGCTGCCGTCCTGCAGCCCCGCTTCGCGATTATCGTCGGTGCAGGCGTGGCGGATGGTGCCGAGCGGAAATGAATTTTTGCCGTTGGTCCAGGTGATGTCGGCCGGCAGGCTTATGTCGGTATGGGGCACGATCAGCGAGAACACCTGCGCCGTCAGTGCCGCCGGTTCGTTGTCGAGCGGCCGGAATTGCATGACCGCGCCCGAACGTGGCTCCCGATAGGTGGCATGGCTCAGGAGGCATTCCTTGGCGCTCGCCGCTTGCATGAGCCCGAGCGAACCCAGGACAACAAAGGCCAGTTTGCGAATGATCATCGAAATCTCGGGGAAAGCGTTGTGAAGCAGGGCCGGCTGCGTGCCGGGCTGCACAGTCTCGCATCATCCGTGCAAAACCGTAAACGAAATCCGGAACCGCTGTGTCTATCGCACCTCGATCGAAAACTTGCGCCACGCAAACCCGCAATCTGTATGATCGAACACTGCAGCCCAGGGGACAAAGATGCAGCGTTTGGCAATGATCATAGCGATCTCCGCAACTACGATTGTGCCGGCCGCAGCGGCCGCGCCCTATGTCGGGACGTGGTCCAGGGACAGGTTGAACTGCCATGCGACCGCAGACGTCCAGCGCCAGACTGTCTTCACGGTGGATCAGTCGGCCCTGTCGTTTCCCAACCTCGGCTGCGAGCACGCGAGCTTCCGCAGAACCGCCACCGGTTGGCTCGTTCGCGCCAGCCAGTGTTATGGCGAGGACCCATCGCTTTACGAACCATTTTCGCGCATCATCCATATCCAAAGAGATGGCGCGACGGTGCGGTTGACCTGGCGGGGATTCGACAGCGGACCTCTCGTCCGCTGCTGAAGGCGGCGACACTCAGACCAGCCCTACCAGCAACGCCGCGCCGCCGAGAAAGCCTGCCGAACAGACCCACAGCAGCCAGAGCCCGCGCACCCGGCATTCGAGCACCGCCGAGGCGGGATTGGCGGGGTCATAGTGCACATCGACCTTGCCGCCCTCGATATACCGCCTCGCCTGACCGCCGACGAGGCCGGGCAGCGAGGCCGTCACGCTGGCGCCGAAAGCGACACGATCGGCGCTGTAGCGCTGTCCGGCGACACCATAGCTGTAGATGATGCGGGATTTGAAGACAGTGCGCCAAGGCCGGTATCCCACGCCTTCGAACCGGTCGCGGATCTTGACCGCCTGCAGGCCGGACGCATCGATACGGCCGGCGGCGGTCGGCCATTTTGTCGCCTGCTCGGCCATCGATTTCTGGGCAAAGCCCATGCGCAGCACAAAAAGACCCATGAACAGCAGGAATGCCGCGGCACCAAGGTTCCGCGGCTTGGGCAAATGCGGCCCGATTGCCTCCAGCACGCCACCGACGGAAAACACCAGCACCAGCGCACCGACCACCAGCCCCGCCGAAAGCTGGATCATGAACTTGAAGGCACCGTCCGGCATGGTGCGCTCGATCACGGCCTTGACCGGGCTGGACGGGTCATAGAACACGGTTACCGCCGCGCCGCGCGGAAACCGCGCAAGGGTTTCGGCGACTTCGAAATTTCCGAGGTTCTCCTGCACGCTGTAGTGCGAACTTTGAAATGTCTTGCCGCCCACCTTGTACTCATAGGTGATAGCCGGGAAATTGCGGATCTCGGTCGAAGTGCTGCTTTCCGAGCCAGTGCCGGAGCTCGTCACCTCGCGCGCCTCGACGCGCGACGAGACGATCTTTCCAGGCGTCGGCAACCAGCGGCTGGCCGCCTTGACCTCTCGCCATTTCAGGAAGGTGACGATCGACAGCATGCCGGCGACCGTGCAGGCAAAGCCCACCAATAGAAATTTGAGCTCCAACTCGTCCCCCCGAAGACCAAGAGTGCAGCAGCCCGCATATAGACAGCACGGCAACGGAAATGTCTTGTCCATTCGCAAGGTTGGGAAATGAACGCCGGCAAGGCCATCCGCACGATGACGTGATAAAGGGCTACTTGACGATCGACCCGATCGGATAAAATCCAGGAAGACAACAGCCGGGACGATGCGCATGAGTGACAAAGCCGACGACGAACCCGATATCGTGAACCAGCTCGCCTATGTCAGGGCCGACCCAACCCAGCACGACACGCTGACGCTTCTCGCCATGATCGATGCCGCCATCGCCGAGATCATGAGCCTGAGGACGAAGCTGCGGCTGAGCGAGGACAAGCACAGCGGGAGCAATCAGTTCCGATAGGCCGGGAATGAGCGCCTGGGCGGCGGACGGTATCCCGTCCTAGTCCGAGTCAGCCATCATCTGCCGGCCGCCGCCGCCGGCCCAGGCGCGCCATTGCCGCTCATCGCCATGGAAGACGTTGAGATCGATGCGGCCGGTTACGCCATGCGACAGGCCGGAGCCGGAATACTGCCAGAACAGCCACTTGCGATCGGGATAGACCTTTGACGGGTGCCGGGCCACAGCGCGCAGCCAGAACGGGTAGTCCGGGAAGGCGCCCTGAAGGTTGTCTCGGTAGAAATCCGGCGCTGTGTAGATGATCGGCCGCTGGCCGTAGTGGCGTTCCAGCTTGTCCATGAACACCTGCATCTTCTCCAGCACCTTTTCGCGCGACGGGCGCCGCTGGCAACTGGAGTCGCCGTTCCACTCTACGTCGATAACCGGCGGCAGCGCGCCCTCGACCTTGGGTACGTTGCGGATGAACCAGTCGGCCTGCTCGCCGGCGGTGCGGCACCAGTAGAAGAAATGATAGGCGCCGCGCTTGAGGCCGGCGGCGTCGGCGCCGCGCCAGTTCCTGGCGAACATCGGGTCGAGATGGTCGCCGCCGTCGGTCGCTTTGATGTAGGCGAAGTTGGCACCCTGGGCGCGCAGCTTCTCCCAGTTCACGTTGCCTTGCCAGCGCGACACGTCGACACCGTGCACGGCAAGGTGACGGGGCGACGAGCGGCCGAAATTGATCGGCTTGGCATCGCGGAAGCCGTAGCGCGTGACCGGTCCGGCCAGCATAGGCGGTGCCGCCCGCGACAACAGCTTCGGCGGGGACACCAGGGCAGCCTCCTCTATCGGCGGCTCGACGCTGTCGGGCAGTTCGGCTGCGGGAAACGCCACCGTCTCTTCCTCTGCCAGGCCAAAGGGCCGAGCGGTGTCGTCCTCGGACGCAACCTCGACCCGATTGCGCGCCGCGTTTGCCTTGGCCCGCGGAACGGATGCGATCGGCGCGCTTGGCCGGACAACCGAACTGGTGGTTTCACTGGATGGCTTCTGCATGTCGAGCGCATCCATGCCCGATGTCGACGAACAGCCGGCAAGGCACAGCGATGCGATCACGAAACTGATGACGCCTGGTAACCGCATCTGGACCTGTACTCAAAACACAACAGACCGAAGGCGACGGCCGACGGACAACCAGACGAGTTATGAACGAGAAATTACCAATAAAGATTGAATCAAGTTTTTTACCATAGTTGTGGCCCCTTTCAGACAGCCGCCGGCAGCGGTCCGGCCAAGCCTTGACAGCGCCATGATGTGGCTGTTGAGAACGGTATGCGGCGTTTGTGCCGGCGTTCCCAAGATTCCTGACAAGGCGCCGGGCCACGCGGCTGGCTCGTCAACGACAAGCTCGACGAACTCAGGGGCCTGCTCGACAGCGGCATCTGAGGAACACTTTCAAAAGGGAGCTTGCGTGCAGTCATTCATCGACCAGAGCGTTTGTTTCATCGAGAACCATCAGGCCTGGGCGGGCCTCGTGGTCGGATTGCTGGCCTTCGGCGAATCGCTGGTGCTGGTCGGCATCCTGTTGCCCGGCACCACGGTGCTGATCATCGTCGGCGGTCTGGTGGGCGCCGGTATCGTCCAACCGCTGCCGGTTCTCCTCGCCGCGATGATCGGTGCGACGCTCGGCGACACCATCTCCTATTTTCTCGGCAAATGGCTCGGGCGCGGCGTCGTCCACAAATGGCCGCTCAACCGCTATCGCCGCGAGATCGCCAGGGCGCGCCTGTTCTTCCATCGCTACGGTTTCGCCGCGGTTTTCGTCGGCCGCTTCTTCGGTCCGGTGCGTGCCACCGTGCCGCTGGTAGCGGGCATGATGGGGATGAACAGGCGCCGCTTCCAGATCGCCAACATCCTGTCGGCGATCGTCTGGGCGCCGGTCGTGCTGTCGCCTGGATGGCTGGTGGCGAAAGGGGCCGACAATCTGCCCGAACTCGATGCGACCAGCCTGTTCGGCCTGGCGGTGATCGCGGCCATGGTGGCGGCGATCATCGTCGCCGTAATTGTCATCAGGCTGCGAGGCAGGCGCGATAAACGGGCTTAGCGCGTATCGCGATCGAGGGCGCCAAGCATCAGCGCCTCCTGAAGACGCCGATCATCGGCCCCAGGTTCCAGTAGTCGTCGTTGCGGCCGATGGCCGGAGCGAGCAGGCTCGATATCGTGCCGTCGAGAAAGAGCGCGTTGTCGCAGCCGAGCGCGTCACGAAACAGGCGGGCGAAGGCATGGAACGTCACCGTGCTGTTTGAAATGGCAAAGACGGCAATCCCATCCTTTCGCACCCCGACGCCGTCGCGGCTTTTGCGCGACGTGCCGTCAGACCGGAATTTCGGGTGAAGCTGGCCGTCGATCACCAGCATTGGCCCTGATTGGGTCGCATAGTCGGTCGCTGGCCGCTGCCTGACAAAGTCCCTGGTCGCCCGGACCACGGCCTTGCCGCCGCCGATGTAGAAGATGCCATTCGGCTGCAGCGAAAAATTGCCGCTGCCCGATCCCGTCTTCACAGCGGCCATTTCCTGGCCGCGTTCGACATAGAGGCCGACCGGCCTGAGGTCGGGATGGTACATGCCGGCATTGATGGCAAACAGCATGGTACGTCCGGCCGTGCGCTGGGCGTCGTCGAGATTGTGCAACGATTGAAAAGGCTTGCCCGCCGGGTCTTTCCAGAACAGTTCGATCGAATACAGCTTTGGATCGACCTCGCAGACGAGAAAGCTCGCCGCCTCGAAGGCGACGTCACGGCACGGCGGCACCGAAGCGAACCACTGGCCGAATGCCACCGTCGTGGCGACCGCGTGCGGCAACGCGGCCTTGAGCAGGGCCAGCAACAAGGGTGCCGAATGCAGGAGTGTCAAAAAATCCATGCGCGTTCCGGATTGCCGGTTCCAACGAACTGTCGTGGATAGCACCGCTTGCCGGTACGATGAAGGATTTGCTTGAGGGGCGTGGACTACGGCCCGGACGGCCCGCGGCGGCTATTTGACGGCGCTGACCAGCTTCTCTTCGCCGGCAAGAATGGAGACCCAGTGCCCGGTGTCGTCGCTCGCCTGCCTTTTCAGATAACGATACGGCGTCTGGTTCCAGAGACGAACCTTGTCGACAAGGTTGTCGAGGATGAAGTCGCCCTTGTCGGTACGCACCGTCAGCACGGCATGGCCTTCGCCGTCCGGCTTGCGAACCACGGTCATCAGAAGATTGGCTATGGCAATGCCCAGGCTGTTGAGCTCACGCCGCTTTTCCAGCGCGTAATCCTCGCAATCGCCGAAGCCATTGTCCGGATAGGCCCACCATTCCTCCTTGCCGTAATTGTCCATGTCGCTCATCGGCTTGACGCGCGCGTTGACCGAAAGGTTTACGGCGCTGATCTCCCGCGACAGCCTGGCGGTCAAGCGTGCCGGCTCGCTGTCGGGCGAACGGATCGAGCACTCGGCGGAATGGATCTTGCAAAAATCATAGTGGCCGATCGGCTGGGAGGTCGAGCCGCCGATAACCATGGAGACGGGAGCCGCGTAGGCGGAACTCGCCGCCGAACAGAAAGCAATCAGGCCAATCGCAAGCCCCAGCCCCTTCGCCTTCCGGCGCCAACCCATCGAGGATGCCATCCGGCCCCGCCCATCTGTTTTGTTAACAGAACGTTAAGGGCGGATATTGCCGGGAGTCAATGAAGGCGTCCTATCACATCTTCGGGCAGGGGTTGATGCTCTCCTGGCGGTTGCAGCCGTGCAACACCGGAAGCGTGCGGGTCCAGCCTAGACAAGCCACCCCATCGCCACGCCCACCAGCAGGACGACCCCGAGCACGCCGCGATAGATGACGAAGGGCCATGCGGAGAAGCGTTCCAGCACGCGCATCAGGCCCCAGATGGCGAAAAAGGCCGATATCGAAGCCACGAGCAGTCCCAGGCCGAGAACCGACCATCCATGGGCATCGAGATGCACCTTGTGCAGCTCCCATAATTCCTTGAGGCCGGCAAGCGCGATGGCCGGCAGCCCGAGCAGGAACGAGAAACGGGCCGCCTCCGCCCGCTTGAAGCCAAGCCCCAGTGCCGCCGTCAGGGTCGAGCCGGAACGGGAAACGCCGGGTATCAAGGCAGCGATCTGCGCTACGCCGACCAGCAATGCATCGGCCCGCGACGCGTCGGCCATGGTGCGCCGATGGCGGGCAAAGATTTCCGCGAACCCCAGCAGGACCGCCATGGCGATGCAGGCCCAGCCAATCACGGTCAGGCTGCGCAACGGCGAATTGCAGGTGTTGAGAACGCCCGAGAGCGCCACGCCGGCGATGACGATGGGGATCGTCGCCAGCACGATCCACAGCGTCAGACGGAAATGCCGGTCGGCAAAATCGCGGCGCGCGAGGGCGGCGAGTGACCCGAACAAAAGATCCCTTACGTCGCCCCAGAAATAGCTGACCACGGCGGCAAGGGCTGCCAGTTGCATGGCGGCGGAGAAAGCGGAGCCCGGATCCTGCCATCCAAGCACGGCCGGCACGATGCGCATGTGGGCGGTCGAGGAAATCGGCAGCAGTTCTGTGATGCCTTGCACCAGGCCGAGGAATGCGACCTTGGCAAATCCAAGGCCGACAAAGCCCGTGTCGACGCCTTGCGTGCAGATATCAGCCATGTCGGGCTCCATGCGGGAGGGATCGGACTAGCGAAGGCATCGATGGCGATCGGTGCCCGGCAAGCCATATCGTCATGTAGCGTAGAATCAATTTACGGATTTGTAAGCTGGCGCCGCCGCGTCAGACGCGCACGGTTCAAACCGGCCCGAAGGGCCGGCGATGCTCCAATGGTGGAGGTTGGCAAGACGATTACGGGCAAAGCCAAAGTTTCTGGCAGGTCCTGGCAATTACATGCGCGGGCGGCACGACAGGCTCCTCCGCGGATGGCCGGCGAGCCCGTTCGAGCAGCATGCGCACCTGTTCCGGGCGCACACGGTCACGCTCCATCACAAGCAGGACCATCGGATCGCTCAAAAGCTCGTCCAGGGTGCTGATGCTGTCGTTCATCCGTCGTCTCCTCGAATGCCGGGCCCGCGACGCTTAGATAGGGTGACAAAGATGGCCCGCCAATGACGCTTTGCCGGCTATCGCGTGTCTCTTTGGATTATTTTTTGGTCATCCTGGGGCACGTCCTCCTGGCGAGGGGAAGGAGGAAGCCTAGGCCGGCGGAGCGCCTTCATATCGCGGCAGGCCGTCGTCCAGCATCACCCAGGGCTGTTTCGAGGTGGTCCAGATATACATCTGGGGCCTGAACAGCGACGGGTCGTCGAGCGAACCGGTCGTAAGGCCGATGATGCCGGCGGAATCGCGCCGCGAAAACATCGTCGTTCCGCAGTTCGGGCAAAAACCACGCTTGAGATCCGGCGAGGTGTTGACCGTGGCCAACGGACCCTCGACCGTCACATCATCGATGTGGAACAGAACGCGCGCATTGAAGGCCGCGCCGATCGCCTTCTGGCAGAGCCGGCAATGACAGATGCGCTCGTTGATGGGGTCAGCGTCGGTGCGGTAGCGCACCGCCCTGCACAGGCATCCGCCCTCATATTTTGCCATCGTCTGGATCCATTGGTGGAGTGAACAGGCGGCAAGGTAGCGGCGAGGCCGATTGGGTCAATTGAAAAGCTCTGATACAAGCTCATCGATTATCGTGATGTGGCAGGACCGTCATGACAGCGGACATCGAAACAATCGGCATTGCGGCTGTGTTCGGACCGCCCTCGCCCGCCCGCGATCGCTGCGACGCCAGGATCATGGCCGCCGCGGCTGGCATCGGTTTCATGGCGATTCGAGATTTTCCCGGCGATGACTGGCTGACGCCGGACAAGCGCACGCAAGTGCTGCGCATCTTTTCGCTTCCCGACGCCGAGAAGCAGAAACTGCTGCGCTGGAATTTCGATCACACGAAGAAGAATTTCTACCGCGGCTGGTTTCCGCTGCAGCCGCATGCCGTTTCCTACAAGGAAGGTATCGACATGGGGCCGGACCTTGCCGACGCGGCGCGACTGTCAGCCTCCGACGATCCCTTGTGCGAGCCGACACCACTGCCGGGCGAAAATGCGCTGCCAGGCTGGCGTACCGCCGCAGCCGACTACTATCGCGCGATGGAGACGGTCGGCATCATGCTGATGCGGTCGATCGCCCGCGGGCTTGGCCTGCCTGAACTGATCTTCGATGCCTATTTCGACGGTGGCATCTCGACGCTGCGCCTGATCCGCTATCCCATGCGTGACGCCAATGCCGGCGTCGATACCGGCGGGCCGGAGTTTTCGGTGATCCACAAGGGCGAGACGCGCACCATCATCGGCCGCGAACATGCCGATTCAGGCTTCGTCACTTTGCTGGCGCAGGACGACGTCGAGGGCTTGCAAGCGAAGAACCTCGCCGGCGAATGGATCGACGTGCCTCCAGCCAACGGCACGCTGGCGGTCAATTTCGGCCAGTTGCTGGAACACTGGACCGGCGGCCGCGTGCGGGCGACACGGCACCGGGTCATTGCGCCGAAAACGGTGCGGTTCTCTATACCGTTCTTCTACGAGCCGCGTGTCGATGCGGAAATATCGCCTCTGCCGTTGGACGACGCCGAGCCGTTCGAGCCGTTTCTCTACGGTGACTATCTCTGGGAGTCGGCGACGAACTTCGTCGAGATGAGCGGCATCAAGCATCTGAGGCAGCCGCGCCGAGCCAAGGCTTCCTGAACAACTCGCCGGCCGTCCCGCTGGAGACGGCCGGCGGAGACGGTGGAGGGTCATTCTGCTTCGCCGACCACCTCGTCCCAGCTCTTCACCTTGGTCTCACCGTTGAGGAACGGCAGCGCGGCGGCCGTCAGTTCCGGGGCGAAGAAGACGTCGTAGTGGGTGCGGTTGGGCAGGATCGCCAGACGGTTCTGCGACAGGTTCTCGCGCATCCAGCCGGCATCCTTCAGACCGCCGCCGAGCATCTGGTAGAACTTGATCTCGTGCTCGGGCTTGTACATATCGCTGTCGCCGTAAGCGAGCATGACCGGCATCTTGAGCTTGGGAACATCGGCCGAGAAGTCGTAGTTCTGGCGCATGAAATTGCCGAGCGCGTCGAGCAGTTTCGGGAAGTCTTCCGGATGCGGCGCGACGGCGACGTAGGATTTGTACATCGGCGTGTCTTTCATGAACGCCGCCGCGGCGGCGCTCACCTGCGCCTGCTGCGGACGCATCTCGTCGTAAAAGCCGTCGGCCGCATAGCCTGTCGAGACAAGCACCAGCCGGCGCACAGCCTCGGGATGCTGGACCGCCATGCGGAAGGCAACGCCGCCGCCCAGCGAATAGCCCATGACGTCGACCTTGTCGTAACCGAGTGCCTTGACGATACCGGCCATGTCGTCGCCGATCGCATCCAGGCTGAATGGCCGGTCGCCAAGCGCCGTGCGGCCGTGCCCCTGCAGGTCGACCCCGATGACGGTGCGATTTTCGGCAAGCTTGGGCAGGATCGGCGCGAACATATCGAAGGAGCCGAGGCCGCCATGCAGCAGAAGCAGCGGCTCACCCTTGCCATAGACGGCGTAATAGTAGTTGACGCCGTTGATCGGCAGCAGGCCGGATTTTTGCGGCTTCGGCAGTGTTGTCGTTTCGGTCGTCATGGCAGGCTTTGACTCCTCTGTGTTGGCTGGGCCCGAGGCGGCCACCAAGGCTGCGAGCGAGGCAAGAATGGCGATAAAAGTCGATCTGGACATGTCGGGTCTCCTCCGGTTCTGCCCAAGGACGAGCGAACACGGCGCGGGCCGACATGGTCTGTGGAAATTTTGTCTGGCGAGGATCAGCCAGCCATTATCGGTCGACTAAAAACTGCGTGTCAGTGGCGCTTGGCTTGCACCAGATAGGCGTCGATCTCTGACTCGCCGAGCCACTTGGCGGCCTCCAGACGATGCAGTCCTTCGACAAGTATGTGCCGCTTCCCGTCATGGCGGACCTGGATCGGCGTCTTCATGCCGTTTTCCAGTATATCCTCGGCCAGATGCCGGACGGTTTCGGGGTGCAGCGTCTTCTTGCGCGCGGTGGGCACATAGATATCGTTGACCTTGACCTTTTGCACCCTGAGCATGCCTGTCCCCGTGGCGGAGCCGCCGCCGCCCTCTGAGATAGTCCGTTTGCTGAGCGCGGCCAAGGGTGCGGCTAACGAATGCTGGCATGATCGTTTCTATTTGACGCCTGGCCGGCGGATCGCCGAAATGGCGCCTCCGATGGGCCAGGGCTTCATGATCAACCTGCCGACCGAATTTCCCGATTTCGGGCTGACGCCCGAGCAACGCCGCCACGCGGTGCGCGGTCACTATTACGAATGGCCGGGCATGGATGGCGAGCGCGGCGAGATCTGGTGCTACAGCGACCGGTTTTCGTATCGTGCCGGCGAAACCGTAACGCTGCATGTCAGTTCCACCGCTCCGTCCTTCGGCATGACGATCGTTCGGGACGGCGGCGCCGAGACGAAGGCGTTCGAGAAGTCGGGCATCGCATCGCGCTGGCAGGACAGTCCGGACCAATGCTCGGCAGAAGGCTGCGGCTGGGAAGCCTCCTTTGAATTCCGTGTGGAAAACGACTGGCCGTCCGGCGCCTACCGCGTGACCCTGACCGCCGACGGACGCGACGGCAAGCCGATCCGATCCCACCATCTGTTCATTGTCAGCCCTCCGCCAGGCAAGAAACCCGGCCGTGTTCTGCAGGTGGCGGCGACGGGCACCTGGCTTGCCTACAACACCTGGGGCGGCTCCAACCACTATCAGGGCATCACCGGGCCCGACCGTAACCTGTACTCGCCCATCGTGTCGACGCAGCGCCCCTGGTGCCGCGGCTTCGTCGTGCTGCCCGGGGATGCGCCGCGCGTGCCGTTGGAGGTCGCGGTGCCGCCGAAGACCGCGCCGCGCTATCCGCACATGGAATGGGCGCTCGCCACCGGCCATTCGAAAAAATACGCTTCGTCGGGCTGGGCCAGCTACGACAGCCATTTTTTTCGCTTTGCCGAACGGGCTGGTTACGATGTCGACCTGACAAGCCAGCACGATCTGCATTTTTCGCCCGAGATTCTCGACGGATATGACTGCGCGGTCTTCGTCGGCCACGACGAATACTGGACCTGGGAAATGCGCGATGCCGTCGACTTCTATGTCGAGCGCGGCGGCCATGCGGCGCGCTTTGCCGGCAATTTCATGTGGCAGACCCGGCTGGAGGACGAAGGCCTCCGGCAGGTTTGCTACAAATACCGCGCCCGGGCCGAGGATCCCGCCTATCGCGGCGGCGACGTGACACGCGCCACCAATTCCTGGGAAGCGCCCGAAATCGGCCGGCCGGGTTCGGCGACCTTCGGGCTCAACGCCACACGTGGTGTCTATGCCGGCTGGGGTGGCTGCGCGCCACGTGGCGTACGCGGCTTTCCGGTCTATCGGCCCGAGCACTGGGCCTTCGCCGGCACCGGCATCTATTACGGCGACCTGCTCGGCGCCGACAGCCATGTCTATGGCTATGAGGTCGACGGGCTCGACTTCGAGATACGCGGCGGCCTGCCCTACCCGACCCCGACCAGCGGTGCGCCCGATGGCTTGCAGGTGCTGGCCGTCGGCATGGCAAGCCAGGTCGAGGAAAGCGCCGACATCCCGGTCGAGGACCAGTTCCTTACCGATGAGGATGGCCGCTTCACCGCCGAAACTTTGTTCGGCGCGGCGAGCGACGCCAATCTCGAAAAGGTCAAACGCGGCAATGGCATGATCGTCAACTTTCCGCGCGGCAAGGGCGAGGTGTTCCATGCCGGAAGCTGCGAATGGGTCGCCGGTCTGCTAAGACAAGACCCGATGGTCGAACGGGTTACCCAGAATGTCCTCGATCGCTATCTTGGAAAGTCCTGACATGTCGAAAGTCCAGCCTGCCGTTCAAGACCTTGATGCCCGGCGCCAATCGCATTTGTTCTACCTCTCCAGTCTGCGCCGGCCGCTGATCGACCGTGCCGAAGGTATCTACATGTGGACGCAGGATGGCCGCCGTTTCATCGACGGATCGAGCGGCCCGATGGTCGCCAATATCGGCCATTCCAACCGCAATGTGCTCGATGCGATGAAGCGGCAGATGGACCGCGCCACCTTCGCCTACCGGCTGCATTTCGAAAACGAGCCGGCGGAAGAACTGGCGCGAGAACTTGCCGGCAAGCTGCCGGAAGGCATGGACCGCATCTTCTTCGTCTCCGGCGGCTCCGAAGCGACGGAATCCTGCATCAAGCTAGCGCGGCAATGGGCTGTCGCGACCGGCCAGGCGAGCCGCTGGAAGGTGATCACCCGCTTTCCTTCCTATCATGGCGGCACGCTGGGTTCGCTTTCGATCACCGGCGACAACGCGCTGGCCGAGACTTTCACACCGATGATGCGGGTGATGCCGACCGTGCCGGCACCGACCGCCTGGCGCGACCGCGACAATCTCTCGATGGAGCAGCGTGGCGTCCGCTATGCCGACATGCTGGAGGAAAAAATCCTCGCCGAAGGTCCTGAAAGCGTCGTCGCCTTCATCATGGAGCCGATCGGCGGCGCCGCGACCGCGGCCCTGGTGGCGCCGGACAGCTATTACGCCCGCATCCGCGAGATCTGCGACCGGTACGGAATCCTGCTGATCCATGACGAGGTGATGAGCGGTGCCGGCCGCACCGGGAAATTCCTCGGCGGCGACCACTGGAACTGCAGGCCTGATATCGTCGCGCTGTCGAAGGGGCTGGGTTCGGGCTATGCGCCACTCGGCGCGCTGGCGGCGCCGATGCGACTGGTCGAGCCGCTGCTCGCGTCAGGCGGTTTCCAGCATGGCCACACCTATGCCGGCAATCCGCTGGCCTGCGCCGCCGGGCTTGCGGTGCTGGGCGAAATGGACCGGCTCGACCTGATCGCCAATGCGGCTGCCATGGGCGACGTGCTGATGGACGGATTGAAGGCACTTGCGAAGCGGTTTCCGTTCATTGCCGATGTGCGTGGCAAGGGGCTGCTTACCGGCGCCGAAATGGTCGCCGATCCCGATACGCTGAAACCTATCGAGCAGAGCAAAAAAGCCACGCAGCGCCTACTCGATCTCGCCTATAAGCGTGGGCTGATCATCTATGGCCGCAGGGTCAAGGGCGGCGTCGACGGCGACAATTTCATGGTGGCGCCGCCGATGATCGTCACCAGCGAGCAGGTCGGCGAGATCACCTCCATCATCGGCGACTCGCTTGAAGTTCTGGCCTCCGAGCTAGACCTGCCGGTCGAAGGCCGGGGGTAGAGCAAATGGCACCGCGTAAAGTCATCATCACCTGCGCCGTCACCGGTTCGGTGCACACGCCGTCGATGTCGCCCTATTTGCCGGTGATGCCGGACCAGATTGCCGCGGACGCCATCGCGGCGGCCGAGGCCGGCGCCTCGATCCTGCATCTGCATGCCCGCGACCCAAAAGACGGGCGGCCGACCGCCGATCCCGATGTGTTCATGCAGTTCCTGCCGCGCATCAAGCAGGCGACCGATGCGGTGATCAACATCACCACCGGCGGCTCCTCGCTGATGACGCTCGACCAGCGGCTCGCGGCACCGCTGCGGGCTGAACCTGAAATGTGCTCGCTGAACATGGGCTCGATGAATTTCGCGCTGTTCCCGATGCTCGAAAAGCCAAGGGAATGGCAGCACGAATGGGAGCCGCAGCTGCTCGAAGCCACGCGCGACGCCATCTTCAAGAACACCTTCGCCGACATGGAGGGCGTGCTCGAGCGGCTGGGCAAAGGCTGCGGCACCCGCTTCGAGTTCGAGTGCTACGATGTCGGCCACCTCTATTCGCTGGCGCATTTCCGCGACCGGGGGCTTGTGTCAGGGCCGCTGTTCATCCAGTTCGTGCTGGGGATCCTGGGCGGCATCGGCGCCGACCCGGATAACCTCATTCATATGAAGCGCATCGCCGACAAATTGTTCGGCGACAGCTACCAGTTCTCGGTGCTCGCCGCTGGGCGCAATCAGATGCCGCTGATCTCGATTGCCGCCGCGATGGGCGGCAATGTGCGCGTCGGGCTGGAAGACAGCCTGTATGATGGCCGCCAGCTGGCGAAATCCAACGCCGACCAGGTGCGCCGCATCCGTGGCATTCTTGACGGGCTTTCGCTGGAGGTTGCCACACCCGCGGAAGCGCGCGACATGCTGGCGCTCAAGGGCGGTGACCGGGTGGCGTTTTGACGAGGACAGCGCCTATGATGAGTGCGATCCTCCTCCGCCCCGGCACCATCGATGATGTCGAAACCATCCACGCGGCGATCCTGAAGCTTGGCAGCCATATCGGTGCGCCGGAGGAAATCATCGCGACGGCGGACGATCTCAGAATCTGGGGCTTCGGCGAAAGGCCCGCCTTCTCGACTCTGATCGCCGAAGTCGATGGCGAATTCGCCGGACTTTGCCTGCATTTCCCGATCTTCTCGACATGGATGGGCCGGCCTGGCGTCTATGTGCAGGACCTCTATGTCGAGGACCAGTTCCGTGGCCGCAAGATCGGCGAGCGCCTGCTGCGGCGCGTGGCGGCCGAGTGCCGCAAGCATGGCGGGGTCTATCTCAGGTTGTCCGTCGATACCGACAATGAGGGCGCCAAGGCCTTTTACGAGAGGCTGGGCATTGCCTGGTCGAGTTACGAGCAGACGCAAAAAATTATCGGCGAGGCCTTTTTCGCCTTCGCCGACCCGCCGGAAAATGGGGAGCAGGAATGAAAGCCTTCTACGCGCAGGAGCAGAAGCGGCACGACCCCAAGGCCTTTCTTTCCAGCGGCGCGGCGCAGCCGAACCCGGAAAAACCGGAACGCGTCGAAAGATTGTTAGCCGGCGCAAAGTCCGCCGGCTGCACGATCGAGCGGCCGCGCGATCACGGCCTCGGCCCGGTCTCGGCGGTGCACACACCCGAATATCTCGACTTTCTCGAACATATTTTCGAACGCTGGCAGCGCATCGCTGGCGCATCGGCCGAGGTCATCCCCAACATCCACCCGATCGCCCGCAACGGCTCCTATCCGGCCTCCGCCGTCGGCCAGGCCGGATATCACATGGCCGACACCGCTTGCCCAATCTCAGGCGAGACATGGCAAAGTGCACTGTGGAGCGCCTGGAGCGCGGTCGAGGCGGCGGAAACGGTGATGGCAGGCGCTTCCGGCGCCTATGCATTGTGCCGCCCGCCCGGCCACCACGCCTTTGCCGATGTCGCCGGCGGCTTCTGCTTCATCAACAACTCAGCCGTTGCGGCACAAATACTGCGCAAACAGGCGGCCCGCGTGGCGATCCTTGATGTCGACCTGCATCACGGCAACGGGACGCAAGGCATTTTTTATGCGCGACCTGATGTGCTGACGGTGTCGCTGCATGCCGATCCGGTGCGGTTCTATCCGTTCTTCTGGGGCCACGCCCACGAGCGCGGTGAAGGTCCGGGACTTGGCTACAATTTCAACCTGCCGCTGCCGCGGAAATCCGCGGATGCGGCGTTTTTGGAAGCGCTCGGCGTTGCGTTCCAGCGTATCCGCGCCTTCTCTCCCGATGCGCTGGTCGTGGCGCTCGGCCTCGACGCGTTCGAAGGCGATCCGTTCGGCGGGCTCTCGGTGACGACGCCGGGCTTTTCGCGCATCGGCGAGGCGATCGCCGGGCTTGGCCTGCCGACGGTCATCGTCCAGGAGGGCGGCTATCTCTGCGACGGGCTCGGCGACAATCTCACCGCCTTCCTCACCGGTTTTGGCGGCAAGGCGCGGTGACAATGCAAGCTCGCGTCAGGGGCGTTGCTGCCTGAGCATAGCAATCACCCGGTGAACGCTCTCAAGCGTCTCGTCGATTTCGGACGCCGTATTGTAGTGAGCGATGCCGATGCGCACGACGCCCTGCTCGGCAGGAATGCCGAGCTGGTGGACGATCTCCCAGGCATAGTTGTGGCCCGACCACAGGAAGATGTTTTCGGCGTTCATCTGCCTCACGATCGTTTCGGGCACTATGCCGTCCACGGTGAAGGAGACGGTCGGCACGCGATCGCCGAGCCGTTTCGGATCGGTGATGCCGTGGACGGACAGGCCTGAAATGTCGGACAGCCCATCGATCAGCCTTTGTGCCAGCGGGTTTTCATAGGCGATGGAGACTTCGAACGCCTTGGCAATCCTGCGCCTTCTCGACCCGTCCTCGCCGGCCGACGTGCCGAGTCCGGCAAAATAGTCGACCGCGGCGGTGAGCCCGGCCATCAGTTCGATCTGCGGCGTGCCGAGTTCGAAACGCTCTGGCAGTCCGTTCGAGGAACAGCGGCATTTATAGGCTTTCAGACCATCGATAACGTCGCGCCGGCCCCACAATATGCCCATATGCGGACCGAAGAATTTGTAGGCCGAGCAGATCAGAAAATCGCAGCCGAGCTCCTGCACGTCGATCAGGCCATGCGGCGCGAATTGCACGGCATCGACATAGACCAGCGCTCCGGCGTTTTTTGCAAGTTGGGTCAAGGATTTGACCCTGTTGATCGAGCCTGTGAGATTGCTGGCGTAGTTCAACGCTACCAGCCGAGTCTTCCCGGACAACAGACTTGCCAGCATCGCCTCCTCGACCTGCCAGGTCTTTTCGTCGAACGGCAGCCAGTGCACGACGAGGCCAAGGTCCTCGGCCAGTTGCAGCCAGGGCGACACATTGCCCTCATGGTCCATGCGGGTGAGGATGATTTCGTCACCGGGCTTCATCGTGCGGCCGAGCGTTCGCGACATATGATAGGTCAGCGTCGTCATGTTGGCGCCGATGATGATTTCCTGCGGGCTCGCCGCACCGAGGAAATCGGCCATCGCCTGATGCGCCTCGTCAACGACCTGCTGCGCCGCGATCGTCGTTTCAAAATGGCCGCCGAGATTGGCGTTGGTCGTGAGCAGGCAGCGCGACACCGCGTCGGCCACAGCCTGCGGCACCTGCGTGCCGGCAGGATTGTCGAGATAGATGCGGCGACGACCCTTGTCGGTCAGCGAGAGAGCGGGAAATTTTCCACGCACGGCCTCGATCGGGAAATCCACCATTGTCTCCATGCCTTTGCTGTTACTCGACAATTCCGCGCCCGGGATCGGTCACGGACAGGGATTGCCGACCCTCTGGTGAACTGTGTCCACCGCCTTCTGCATTTCTTCGGTCCAGACGACATCCACCGAGGACAGCGCCATTTCCAGTTGGGAAATGGTTGTCGCGCCGATGATGTTGGAGGTCACGAAGGGCCGGCTCGAAACATAGGCGTTGGCAAACAGCGCCGGCTCCAGGCCGAAAGAGCGCGCCAGTTCATTGTATTCGAGTTGCGCTTCGGCGGCATTGGGCGTCTCATAACGCTGACCGCGATTGAACAGTTGCGAGCGCGAGCCCTGCGGGCGGGCGCCGTGATCGTATTTGCCGGTCAGATAACCCTGTGCAAGCGGCGAATAGGCAAGCAGCGACACCCCTTCGCGCTCGCAAATCTCGGCGAGGTTCACCTCGAAGGTGCGGTTGACGAGGTTGTAGGCGTTCTGGATCGAGGCGACGCGCGGACCGATCTCTTTGCCGGCCTCTGCGAGGAAGCGCATCACGCCCCAGGAACTCTCGTTCGAAAGGCCGAAATGGCGGATTTTTCCTGCCTTCACCAGTTCCTCGAACACCGCGAGCGTCTCCGCGATCGGCGTTTCGCCGACTGGTGCGCCGACAGAATCGGCACGCCGCGCCACCGCCCCGATGCGCGTTGGGTTGGCACCCCAGGGGATGTCTCGTTCCGGCCAATGGATTTGATAAAGGTCGAGATAGTCCGTGCCGAGCTTGGCCAGCGACTTGTCGATGGCATCAAAGATATCGGCCCGCACCAATTGCGAGGGCCGGTCGCCGCGAAACCAGGCATTGGCCGTGCGACCGACAACCTTTGAGGCAAGGATCACCTTGTCGCGATTGCCCTTGGCCTTCATCCAGCTGCCAATGATCTTCTCGGTCCGCCCTTGCGTCTCCGCCTTGGGCGGGATCGGATAGAGTTCGGCGGTATCGATGAAATTGACGCCATGCGAGAAGGCCAGGTCCATCTGGGCATGGCCCTCGGCCTCGGTGTTTTGCTGGCCCCAGGTCATCGAACCGAGGCAAATCTGGGTAACAAGAAGATCGGTCCGACCGAGACGGCGTTTGTGCATGGAATTCTGCTCCGGAGGGAATGTATGCGCGGCTGCGCGGAGAGGAATTCGCATCTTATAGGAAAAGCGGAGGCGCTCTCCAAGCCTCGCCGGGCCGACTTTTGCGTGAGCAGAGGCGGTTAGCGGCGTGCGGCGGCCACGGCGCGGCGCTTGGCCTCGTCGATCAGCATATTGGCGATCTGCATGCGGATCATGGCGCGCTGGCGCAAATGCGGGGCAACGCGGTCGGGATGATTGGCGAAAGCAAAGCTGCGGCGCATGCGACCGAAATCGGCAACGCCTTTGGGCTGATCCAATCCCAGTTCGACCGCAATCGATTCAGGATCGATTGGCGGTAATTTTTCTTCCGGCTTCGGCTCTTCGCCAGCCAAGGCGAGCCTGGCCTGTTCAAGCAAGGCGGCAAATTCGCTGGCCAGATCGACACCAGCCTCGCGATATTCCGCGGCGGATACCTTGATGCGGCCGGAATGGAGTTCATCGGCGACCGAGAGATAGTCGAACGGGATGGATGGGCGCGCGCCGGTCTCCTCGCCCTCGCTGCCATCGCCTTTTTCGGAGGCAACGAAGAGGTCGTCGAGCAACGAAGCGAAATCACGCTTGGCGCTGGTAGCGATGTCAGCCTCCCCTTGCCTGACTGTCTGGATTACCGAGCATAGAACCGGCTCGTTAAAAATACATGCCACCGGTCTTAACGAATTTAGCCGTTGCGAGGATTGCTATCGAGGATCAATGCTCCCCAAACAAAAGCCGGACTGCACCTTCATGCAGGCCGGACGGCGAGGAAAAACTGGCCATGTGCCAGCTTCGAAGCCTACGACTGGCGCGGCGCAGAAGTCTCATCGGGGCCGAAATAAAATTGTAAAAAATCATCCGGGCATGGCAGGCATGCAAATGCTGCAATGCACAATCTTCACGATTCACCTATACTGTCTGGCGTGGAGGACCAATCAGGAGCCTGAATCATGGGTTTCTTCACGGAAATGTTCGCCCGGCCGCGCCCGCAGGAACATCAGAGGTATCGCGCGGCGCTCGCGTTGCTTCATTCGATGAGCAATGCCGAGCGTGCCGACATCGGCGTCAAGCCCGCCGATTTCCCGAGCATCGCCCGCGAAATGTCCATCCGCTAAGCAGGTGCGAGATGCCCCGGATCGATCCAGGACATCTCGATTCCTCAACGCGATCCCAGGAACGTCGCCTTGCCAAGCGGCACGCCATTGTGGCGAAGGATGTCGTAGGCGGTGGTGAGGTGGAAATAGAAGTTGGGCATGGCCACATGCAGCAGATACTGCATGCCGCGCAATGTCGTTTCCCGGCCCGCCAGCTTCAACTCGATCATCCTGTCATCCGACCCGTCGATATCGGCGGCCGAAAAAGTCGCCAGATAGGCGACCGTCTTGGCGATCCTCGCTTCGAGTTCGGCAAAGCTTGCTTCATTGTCCTCGTATTTCGGCACTTCGCGGCCGGCCAGCCGTGACGGCGCGCCCTTGGCATGGTCGGTTGCGATCTGCACCTGCCGGGTCAGCGCGAACATGTCGGGCGCAAGCCGCGCCGTCAAAAACACCTGCGGGTCGATCTTGCGATCAAGCGCATTCTGTTCGGCTGCCGCCAGCACACTGGAAAGTGCCTTCAGCCTGGCTGAAAACACGGGCACGGATGCCTCATACATCGATATCGTCACGTCAGATCTCCTGTCCGGCAGGAACACCGGCGGAAGGACGTAGCGCCCTTAACCGCGATTCTTCAAGCGGAAGCCGCACGGCGTCACCACGTCGCCGCAATCGCCATGGTAGAATCTTCGTTATCGAGCGGAGATTCCCGATGAGACGCGCCCTTCTCGCAGCGACTGCCCTTCTCTCCCTTGCCACGACAGGCCAGACGGCATTGGCCGCCAGCGATACACCCGAAGCGCCCTACGTCGATGATCGGTCGAGCGCGGATGCGGTCGTCCGCTCTCTCTACAGCGCCATCAACCGGCATGAATTCGCGCGCGCCTGGGGCTACTACGGCGATACAAAGCCGGCGAAGGATTTCGATACATTCGTCAAGGGCTATGACGGCACCGACAGGGTGGAGGTCAGGACTGGTCCGATTTCGGACGAGGGCGCGGCGGGCAGCATCTATTACAACGTCCCGGTCGCCATCCAGGCAACCGACAAGAAGGGCGAAGCGAAGGTTTTCGCCGGCTGCTACACGCTGCGCCAGGTCAATGCCCAGATCCAGGCGCCACCCTTCCAGCCGATCTTCATCGACAAGGGCGCGCTGAAGCCCTCCACCGCCGATCTCGACGAGGCGTTGCCGCCAAGCTGCGGCGACGGTCCGCCGCCGCCGAAGAAGGATACCGCGCTGGAACAGACCAAGAAGGCCTTCCTCGCGACCTATGGCGACCAGTGCGACAAGGATCTTTTGGCCAATGAGCCGGAGGTCTTTTCGATCAAATACAAGGACAAGAATGCTCAGCCGGGCGACCCGGACAAGGAAACCCGCCTGTTCCACTTCTCCTGCTCGGCCGCCGCCTACAATGAAAGCTCGGTCTATTACATGACCGACGAGGTGGACGGTGTCAGGCAATTGCAGTTCGCCGAACCTCAGACCGATATACGCTACGAGAATAATGACAGCGAAGGCAAGCTGTTGAGTGTAACGGTAATCGGCTTCCAGACCACAGGATGGGCGGTCAATTCCGACTATGACCAGGACGCCCACACGATCACCACGTTCAACAAATGGCGCGGCGTCGGCGATGCTTCGGATGCCGGGACGTATCTGTTCCGCAACGGCGATTTTTCGCTGGTTCAGTATGACGTCGACGCGTCCTATGACGGCAAGGAGAATCCGCAGACCATTGTCGACTACAACACCGCGCCTTAGAGCGGTCCACACATTGGCCTTTACGGCGCCTTCGACAGCATCCAGTTGAGCGTGCCGCGCCAGTCGACCATGCGGATCGGCGTGCCGTGGGTACCGGTTTCGAAGCGGACGAAGCGGGTCGGATAGGTTTTTGATTTCGCAAGGATGGAGCGGAAGAACGCTTCCTGGCTGGCCACGGGAAAGACCACGTCATGGCTGCCCTGGCCGAAGAACACTGGCACGCGACGCTTAAAGGCGGGACTTGCGAGAAAGCCCTCGTCCCACAGCGATCCGAGCAGCAGCAGTCCATTCACGCGGCCGCCAGTATCCTTGCGTGCGGCAAGCTTCCAGCACAGCGCTCCACCCATCGAGCCGCAGGCGACGAAGATTTTCGCGCCCGGGGACTGTTCGGCATAGTGATCGATCAGGGCCGCGACCTGTGCTGCGCCCTTGTCGCCGAAATCAGGAAAATCCGGAGAGATGTAGAGCCCGCCATTGCCGGCCATCAGGTTTTTGAGGCGATTGAAATTGCCGCCGAAGGTGAAGTCGTCGACGCCTTGCTTACGGCTGCCGCCCTGCCCGTGCAGATAGAGCACGATGACGGCGGCCCTTTGCGTCTTGCCGACGGCGACATGCCTGACATCGCCGGCGTCCGTCTTCAGCAGCAGATCCTGCTGTACCTTGCGCACGCCGGTGTCGGTGTACTGGGCATGCACGCGCTTTTCCGGCACCTCGTCGCGCTGGTTGATGTCGCGCATCTCACGGTAGTCGAGGACCGTGTAGGCGCCGTTGCTGTCGGATGAGAGCGTCGCCGGATAGGCGAAGACATCGTCCTTGAACGGTTTTAGCGTGAGAGCATCAGCGTGAGCAGCGATCGGAAATATGATTGCAGCCAGAAAGGCCAGGAAAGCGCGAGATAAGCGGCGGCGAAGCAAGATGGGGAATGCCATACAGAAAGGCATGCGGAATACAGGCCGGGTTTGTCAATCCTGCAGCACGCCGCCTGCGCTTTCCAGCGCCTCTCGGGTGTCGACGTCGACGGATGCGCCCTCGCCGATCTCGACATCGATGACATCGAGCCCCTCGGCCTCGACCAGATGGCGTGCGCCGGTGTCGCCTTCGAGATGGGCCAGGGCCGCGAACAGCGAACGCGGCAGGAGCACCGGATTGCCGCGTTTGCCTTCATGCGAGGCGCGGACCACTGAGTTGCCGCCGGCCCGGCGGAAGGCATCGATGAGCCTGTCAAGGTCGTCGGACGCGACACCCGGCATGTCTCCCAGAACGATCATCGCACCAGCGATGTCCTCGGGGAGATAGGCGGTACCGGCCTTCAGCGAGGTTGACAGGCCATCGGCAAAATCGGGATTGTCGGCGAAGGTGACGTCGAGGCCCGACAATGCCGCGCGGACCCGCTCGCGCTGATGGCCGGTGACGACAATCGTGCCTGAAGCCTTCGAGGCGAGCGCGCGTTCGGTGGTGCGGCGCACCAGCGGTTGACCGTCGAACAGCGCCATCAGCTTGTTCGGTCCGCCCATGCGGCTCGACCGGCCCGCTGCCAGAAGCACGATCCCGACCTTGAGCCGGTTTTTGGCCGGCAGCGGCTCGCGCGGCTGCGGCCGCGTCGGTATCTCCATCAGCAGGCCGCCGACACCCATGCCGGCGATGTCGCGCGCGGTGACATCGAGGCCTGCAATCAACCGGTCGAGCACCCAGTCGAAGCCGTTTTCCTTGGGGCTGCGGGCGCAGCCAGGCGCGCCGATGACGCGCTTGCCGCCGAGTGTGCCGAGCACCAGCAGATTGCCGGGATCGACAGGCATGCCCGCGCGGATGACGGTACCGCCCGCCCTCTCGATCGCCGCCGGAATGACGTCGGCGAAATCGCTCATGGCTGAAGCCCCGAAGATCACCACCATGTCGTTGTCGCGCGCAAGCGCGATGGCGGCCTCGGCGACAGGGCCGATCTCATGCGGCGTGCGGCGCTCCGCCGTCAGCCTGCCGCCCGAGCGCGCCAGCCGGGCTTCGGTGACGCGCAACGTCTTGTCGAGCACAGTTGGTTTGATCCCCGGCAGCACCGTCTGAATGACACCTACACGCACGGGCTGATAGGCGTTGACGGCAAAAATTTCGACGCCGGCGCAGATTTTCACCACGGCGTCGACCAACGCGGAAGAGACCGCGAAGGGAATGATCTTCACCGTCGCGACCATCTGGCCCTTTTCGACCGGCGCGTGCCGGGCCAGCGTGGCGATGGTGATGGCGGGATCGACGGCATTGATGGCGTCGATGACAGCGGCGTTGACCGTGAAGATACCAGCCGTCTTGGCGTGGAGATTGACCCGACCGGTGGCGGCAGGCTTCGCCTCGATGCCGCCAAAGGTCATGCTCTGCGCAATTCTTTGCGCCGCGGCGTCCTCGCCGAGATCGTCAGGGGTCAGCACGGCCGCGACGACCTGCAGGATACCCGCCCCTTTGAGTATGGAGACATCTTCGGCGCTCAGCCTGTGCGCCTTGCGAAACCGCTTTTCGCCCGCCGTGGTGGCATGCGCCAGCACCGCCCCCTCGGCGGCCTCGATTGGTATCGGACCAAATTTCACGCCGCCGCGCCCTTCACATCGAGACCGCGCGAGCGGAAGGCAAGGATGGTCTGCGCGAGAATGGCGACGGCGATCTCGGCGGGGCTTGCCGCCCCGATGTCCAGCCCGATCGGCGCGTGGATACGCGCGATCTGGTCGGCACTCGCGCCCAGCGCCAGCAGGCGCTCGACGCGCTTGGCATGCGTCTTGCGGCTGCCAAGTGCCCCGACATAGAAGCAGTTGGCGTCGAGTGCCGCCTTCAGCGCGAAATCATCGATCTTCGGGTCATGGGTGACAGCGGCGAGCGCGGTGTAACTGTCGAGCGGCTGGCGCTCCAGCACATCCTGCGGCCAGTCGGCATGCAAGGCGACGTCGGGAAACCGGTCCGATGTGGCGAAGGCGGTCCGCGGATCGATGATCTCCAGGGGATAGCCGGCGATCCGGGCCATCGGCGCGAGCGCCTGGCTGATATGGACGGCGCCGATCACCACCAGGCGCGGCTGCGGCAGATGCGCATTGAGAAAAAATGTCCGACCTTCCGCCTCGACGGAGCCGGAATCGCCGGAGCGAAACGCCTTGGCGATCGCCGCTCCGAGATCGCCGGCGACCTGATCGCCCTCCCGCACGATACGATCGCGACCGTCACCGAGATCGGTGACGAGGATCGCCGCGCGGCGGGCGCGTCGTTCGGCATTGAGCGTCTTCAGAGCGTAGGGATCCATCTGAGGTCAGCCCAATCGCTCAACATAAACCTTGATACGGCCGCCACAGGACAGGCCCACCTGCCAGGCCGTCTCATCGGCGACACCGAACTCCAGCATCTTGGCCTTGCCGGAGCCGATGACGTCGACCGCCTCGGTCACGACGGCGCCCTCGACGCACCCACCCGAAACGGACCCGTGGAAATTGCCATCGGCATCGATGACAAGGTGGCTGCCGACCGGGCGTGGCGCCGAACCCCAGGTCTCGACCACGGTCGCGATAGCCACATCCTTGCCGTCCTTCATCCAGGTTTCCGCGATGATCAACGGGTCGCGGGCCTCATCGAGATAAATGCTGTCGCTCATCATTGCTTCTCTCAGGGTCTGCTTTTCCAGGGAACCAGGAAACATATGGCTATGCGGCGTGCCTCGCGCCAGCACCCATCCACCGCCGAGGATCGACCGAAAGCGCCGATTTCTTGTCGAGCGAGGCGCAGAGATCGGCGAGCGCTTCGAGATTGTGCACCGAGCGGAATTCGTCGACATGCGGCAGCATCGCCTTGACGCCTCGGGCGCGCGCCTGAAAACCATCGAAGCGCAACAACGGATTCAGCCATATCAGCCGCCGGCAGGATTTGTGCAGCCGCTCCATCTCTTCCGACAAGCCCATGACGTCGTCGCGCTCCAGCCCGTCGGTGATCAAAAGAACCACCGCGCCCTGTCCCAGCACGCGCCGCGACCATACAAGGTTGAACTCTGCCAGCGTATCGCCGATGCGCGTGCCGCCCGACCAGTCCTTGACCGCCGCCGAGCAGTCGGCAAGAGCGGCATCGGGATCGCGGTGGCGCATCTGCCGGGTCAAATTGGTCAGCCGCGTGCCGAAGACGAAAGTGTGCACGCGCCGGCGCTTTTCCGTCAGCGCATGCAGGAAATGCAGGAAGATGCGCGTGTACTGGCTCATCGAACCGGAAATGTCGGCCAGTACCACCAGCGGCGGGTGGGTTTCGCGGACCGAGCGGAATTTCGGCAGGATCAATTCACCGCCGGTGCGCGCCGCCGAGCGCATCATGGCGCGTGGATCGATGCGGCGGCCGTGCGCATCGGCCTTGAAGCGGCGGGTCCGCACCATGTCGAAAGGCAATCGCAGCTCGGCGATAGCTTTCCTGGCATCGGCCATCTCGGCTGCGTTCATCTGCGCGAAATCCTTGCCCCGCAACACCTCGTTGCCGGAAAAGGTGAAGCGGGCGTCGACTTCGATCTCAGGGACTTCCTGCGGTGGTTGCTTTTTCTGGTGGCCTTCGAACATCGCCTGGCTGACGCGGTTTTCAGCCGCGCGCGGCTTCTGCTTCTGCCTGACGTCGGGGGCCATCGGCGAAAACATCGCCAGCAGCTTTTCGATCAGTTCGCGCGATTTCCAGAACAGCCTGAAGGCTTCGTCGAAGGTGGCGTGATCCTCATGCCGCGAGACCAGCACGGCGTGCAGCGTCCAGTAAAAATCATCGCGCGAGCCGATGCCGGCGACGAGCACCGCCTCGATCGCGTCCTTGACCGAGGCCGGCCCGACCCGCATGCCGGCCTTGCGCAAGGTGCGGGCGAAATAGACGATATTGTCGGCGATCCGCCCGTCCTCGGTCGCCTCTCTGGGGTCGGGACGCGACGCCTTCATTCCCCTACTCCGCCGCCGCGAGCTCGGCCTTGACCTCGTCGAGGATGCGCCGGCCCTCACCCGCACCGATGCGGGCAATGTCGTCCTGGTATTTCAGCAGCACGCCGATCGTGTCGGACACGGTCTCCGGATCGAGCGCCACCTTGTCGAGTTCAGTCAGTGCACCGGCCCAGTCTATGGTTTCGGCGACGCCAGGTACCTTGAACAGCTCGAGCTGGCGCAGCTTCTGGATGAAGGAGACCACTTCGGCCGAAAGCCGCTGGTTGGCCCGAGGCACCTTGCGGCGCACGATCTCCAGCTCGCGTTCCGTATTGGGATAGTCGACCCAGTGATAGAGGCAGCGCCGCTTCAGCGCGTCGTGGATCTCACGCGTGCGGTTGGTGGTGATGATGACGATCGGCGGCTCTTCCGCCTTGATCGTGCCGAGTTCAGGCACCGTCACCTGGAAGTCGGAGAGGATCTCGAGCAGGAAGGCCTCGAACGCTTCGTCGGTGCGGTCGAGCTCGTCGATCAGGAAGACCGGGGCCGCGCCCGTCTTGCCGGTCAGCGCATCGAGCACCGGCCGGCGGATCAGGTATTTTTCCGAGAAGACGTTGCGCTCCATGGCGGAGCGCTCGACCTTGCCGGCAGCCTCCTCCATGCGGATTTCTATCATCTGCGCGGCGTAATTCCACTCATAGACGGCCGAGGAGACATCGAGCCCCTCATAGCATTGCAGGCGGATCAGCCGGCGGCCAAGCGCCTCGGCCAACACCTTGGCGATCTCGGTCTTGCCGACGCCGGCCTCCCCCTCGAGGAAAAGCGGCCGTTTCATGCGCAGCGACAGGAAAAGTACCGTTGCCAGCGACCGGTCCGCGACATAGTCCGCGCCGGTCAGGAGATCGAGCGTCTCATCGATCGTCCGCGGCACGGGGCGCGGTTTCAAGTCGCTCATTCTTTCTCCGTGGGTGCGGCCGCCCCACTTTCCAGGACGTGGTAGCCGCGCGCGTGGTAGATCAGCGGCCGCAAATTATCGCCCATGCGAAGGCCTGTCACCTTGCCAAAAAGCACACGATGGGTGGCCAGGTCCTTGGTGTCGATCAACTCGCAATCGAAAACGGCGAGCGCGCCCTTCAGCGTCGGCGCGCCGGTGGAAATCACGTCCCACTCGCCAAGCGCGAAACGCTCTTCGACCGGCAACCCAGTCATACCGGAGAATCCAATCGACAGCGGCTCCTGGTGCGAAGCCAGCGTGTTCAAAGCAAACCTGCCGTTCTTCACGAACGGCTCGTTTTTGGGGTTTTCACGGTTGAGGCAGACCAGGATGGTCGGCGGCGTGTCCGACACGGAACAAGCCGCGATCACCGTCGCGCCACGCTTGCCGGCGGGTCCGTCGGTGGTCACCACATGAACGTGACCGGCAAAATGGCTCATCGCGTCGCGATAGGCCTGCGGTCCAATATCGTTTATCTTCAGCACTGGAGATTTCCACAGCCAAAACCTGAACTGTTATATATGGCCAGACATCACATGCCACAAGCGAAGTGCTTGGCCCATATCCGGAATTCGCGTGTTGCACCAAGGCCGGACAGCCTTTAGGTCTTGGCGGGAATTGGCGCCCGCGCGCGGGCTTGGAGGGACGGTTCGACAGGATGCGATCCGGGGGAACGATATCCATCGCACTGGCCTGGCTGTTGCTGACCGGTGCCGCCGGCGCCCAGACGCTCACGATCGGCGTCGCCGCGCCCCTGTCGGGACCATCGGCCATCCTCGGCAAGCAGATCGAGGCCGGCGCCCGGCTGGCGGCAGAGGCGAACGGCATCCAGTTCAAGACCGTGGATGACGCCTGCACCGGCAACGGCGGCGCCTTGGCGGCCAGCGAGTTCGTGGCAGCCAAGGTCAATGTCGTGATCGGCTTCCTCTGCACGGAGGCTATCGAAGCGGCGATGCCTGTCCTGAAGGACGCCAACATCCCGGTCATCACCATCGGCGTGCGAACCGAAAGCCTGACCGACCGCCGCGCCAAGACCGGCTGGCCGGTATATCGCTTGGGACCACGCGGCGACGATGAGCGCAACGCTGTCGCCTCTAACCTCACCCGGCTGTGGCGTGACGAACTGTTCGCCATCATCGATGACGGCACCATCTATGGCCGCGAGATCGCCGAGACATTTCGCGCGGCGGCCGAGCAGGCAGCGCTGAAACCGGTCTTCGTCGACACGTTCCGGCCGCAGCTCGACAACCAGATCGGCCTGGTGGGGCGGCTGAAAAAGGCCGGCGCCACGCATGTTTTTGCCGGCGGCGACGGCGACGACATCGCCATCATGGGGCGCGATGCCGCCCAGCTCCAGACGGGCATCGTCCTCGCCGGCGGCGAAAACCTGCGCACGCCGCCCGGCGACGTGCCTTATGCAACGGGCACCCTGATGATCGCGCCGCCCGAATGGGCCGATGTCGCGGACCCTAAAGTGCTGGAGAGCTTCTCCGCGCAAAAGATCGTGCCGGATGGCTACACCTTGCCGGCCTATGCGGCGGTCGAGATCGCCAAGGCGGCGACGGCGGACGCTGCTGGCTCCGGCAAACCACTGACCGATGCGCTCACCGGGCATGATTTCACCACGGCGATCGGGCCCGTCCGCTTCGACGCCAAGGGCGACCTCAACCAGAGCCCCTACCGTGTCTTCCGCTTCGACGGCACCCGGTTCGTGCCCTTGGAAAACAACTGATGTTCCGCACCGGTCCGCGCAATCTCATATCAGACGTTGCCGGCCTGCGCGTCGGCAATGCTTCCGATGCCAGGCTTAACTCCGGCGTGACGACCGTCCTTTGCGACGAGCCGGCGGTGGCGGGTGTGCAAATCCTTGGCGGCGCGCCTGGAACCCGCGAGACGGATCTGCTGGAACCGCACAATTCCGTGGAGACAATCCATGCGGTTGTGCTGTCGGGCGGTTCGGCCTTCGGCCTCGATGCTGCGTCCGGCGTGCAGGCCGCGCTACGCGAACGCGGCATCGGCTTCGAGGTGGGAGGCTTCCGGGTGCCGATCGTTCCGGCGGCGATCCTGTTCGACCTGCGCAATGGCGGCGACAAGGACTGGGGCCGCTATCCGCCCTATCGCGACCTCGGCTACGAGTCGGTACAGGCAGCCGCCGTCGATTTCCAACTTGGCACGGCCGGCGCCGGTACCGGTGCACTGACGTCGGGGCTGAAGGGTGGCCTGGGTTCCGCCTCGACGTTGCTGGACAATGGCGTCACCATCGGCGCGCTGGCGGCCGTCAACCCAACCGGATCGGTCACCGTCGGCCGCACCCGCTATTTCTGGGCGGCGCCCTTCGAAATCGGCGATGAATTCGGCGGGCTCGGTTATCCCTCGCCCATGCCCGACGACGCAAAGCGGATCTTGCTGAAATACCGCGACAAGGATCACGGGCGGCAGATGGAAAGCGGCGGCAACACGACCATCGCCATCATCGCGACAGACGCGGTCCTCACCAAGGCCGCCGCGAAACGCCTGGCGATTTCGGCGCACGACGGCTTCGTGCGCGCCATCTGGCCAACGCACACGCCGGCCGACGGCGACCTGGTGTTCGCGCTGGCCACCGGCAGGAGCGGGGTCGAACTGACCGCCGACGCAGCGGTCGATCTCTATGCCGCGGCCGGCGCCACCATGGCGCGGGCCATCAGCCGTGGTGTGTTTGCCGCGACGCCAGCGGGCAACGATCTGTTTCCCGTCTGGTCGTCACGCCTGGGCTAAAGCCTTCGATCAAACCGGATCGGATTTTTCTTCCTCGAACGTCACCGCGACATCCGAATTCGCGGACAACCACACCTTCTTGCCATCGACCTCGGCAACCAAGGCCAGGGAAATATAATGGTGATGGCCCTTGTGAGCGCCCTCGCCGCTGTCGGCCCTGGTCAGCTTGATGCGCTGGCCCTCGACCTTGTCGACGGTGCCGATATGCACGCCATCGGCGCCGACGACTTCCATGTGCTCACGAATTTTGCTGGTGTCGGTCATGTCAGGTTCTCCATTGGGGTGGTTGCCATTGGGATTGCCGAGAATAACAAATGACGAGCGGATTGGATGCATCGGCTTTGGCCCGCACGACGTTTTGATTGGGCAATCAACCGCGTCCAATCTCCTCTAAGGTCCATGCGCCCGCCTTCACTCGCCTGTGGAATCCGGCTCTATTTCCGCTTGACCGGCCTCTGGTTTGCGCAGCAGCAACGTTGAGCATTTTGCCCGCCTCTGTTAGGACGCGACCAACGCAACGCGAAGCTGGAAATCGATCCATATGATCCCTCGCTACTCCCGGCCAGAAATGGTCGCCATCTGGTCGCCCGAAACCCGGTTTCGCATCTGGTTCGAAATCGAGGCCCATGCCTGCGACGCGCTGGCCGAACTGGGCGTCATCCCCAAGGAAGCGGCTAAGACCATTTGGGAAAAGGGAAGCGCGGCGGAATTCGACGTCGACAAGATCGATGCGATCGAGCGCATCACCAAGCATGATGTCATCGCCTTCCTCACCCATCTTGCCGAATTCGTCGGGCCCGACGCGCGCTTCGTCCATCAGGGCATGACGTCCTCGGACGTGCTCGACACCTGCTTTGCGGTGCAACTCACCCGTGCCAGCGACATCCTGCTCGCCGACATCGACACGTTGCTCGCAGCGCTCAAGCGCCGCGCCTTCGAGCACAAGGACACTGTCACCATTGGACGCAGCCACGGCATCCATGCCGAGCCGACCACCTTCGGCATCAAGCTGGCGCAGGCCTACGCCGAATTCTCGCGCTGCCGCGAGCGGCTGGTGCACGCGCGCGAAGACATTGCCACCTGTGCAATTTCAGGGGCGGTCGGCACCTTCGCCAACATCGAGCCCTATGTCGAGGAACATGTGGCCCAAAAACTGGGACTGAAGCCGGAACCGGTGTCGACGCAAGTGATTCCGCGCGATCGCCACGCCATGTTCTTCGCCACGCTCGGCGTCATCGCCTCGTCGATCGAGCGGCTGGCGATCGAGGTCCGGCATTTGCAACGCACCGAAGTGCTGGAAGCGGAAGAGTATTTTTCGCCGGGCCAAAAAGGCTCGTCGGCGATGCCGCACAAGCGCAACCCGGTGCTGACCGAAAACCTCACCGGCCTTGCCCGCATGGTGCGTTCCATGGCGTTGCCGGCGATGGAGAACGTGGCGCTCTGGCACGAACGCGACATCTCGCATTCCTCGGTCGAGCGCATGATCGGCCCGGACGCCACGGTGACGCTCGATTTCGCGCTGTCACGCCTGACCAGCGTCGTCGACAAGCTGGTCGTCTATCCCGAGAACATGCTGAACAACATGAACAAGTTCCGCGGCCTGGTGCATTCCCAGCGCGTGATGCTGGCGCTGACGCAGGCCGGCCTGTCGCGCGAGGACTCCTACCGGCTGGTGCAACGCAACGCCATGAAAGTATGGGAACAAGGCGCTGATTTCCTTGAGGAACTCCTTGCCGACAAGGAAGTGACAGCCGCGCTGCCGGAGGCGCAAATCCGCGAAAAATTCGACCTGGGCTACCACACCAAGCACGTCGACACGATTTTCAAGCGGGTGTTCGGAGAGGCGTGAGTACAGCTTCTTTCTCGCCATACCGGGAGAAGGTGCCGGCAGGCGGGGCGGCACCGACTTCGGCGATGAACCCTCGTCGGCTTCGACAATCTCAAGACTTGCCCTCATTGCCCTGCCGGGTCTTTCTCCCCGTATAGATGGGGAGAAGACGCTCGCGCCGACGCTTTCGCCAATCAAGCCTTGCCGGGAACAGTCCTGATCACCGTGCCCCAGGGGTCCTCGCGGGTCGTTTCGCTGCTCACATTATCCGAACGCATCTCTACCCAGGCGAGGCCCGAACGGGCCGGGTCGCGGCGGCCGGCGCCGGCGCTCTGCCAGGCATTGGCGCCGATGTGGTGGTGGTAATGGCCTGACGACAGGAACACCGCCTGGCCGCCATATTTGGCCACCGTGTCGAAACCGAATTCCTGGTTCCACCAGGCTTCGGCCTCTTCCGGCCTGCCGACGCGCAGGTGGACATGGCCGACAATGCTGTTTTCCGGCGCGCCCTGCCAACCGGCATCGCCGGCCGGCACTTCGGCAACGACAGAAGGAATGTTCATCCGCTCGGTCGCCATGGCGATCCTGTCGCCGTTCCATTTCCAGTCCTGCGGGCGGCGGTCGGCATAGATCTCGATGCCGTTGCCCTCGGGATCGGTCAGGTACAGCGCTTCGCTGACCAGATGGTCCGAAGCGCCCTCGATGGCGATCTTGTCTGCGATGGCATGCTTGATCCAGCGGCCGAGATCGACGCGGCTAGGCAGCAGGAATGCCGTATGGAAGAGGCCGGCGCTGCGCGGATCGTCCGGCTTGGCGGACACGTCCGGTTCAAGGACCAGCAGCGGACGGTCGGCTGCGCCCAGGGTGATCGCACCATCGGCACGGCTCAGTTCCTGCAGGCCGACAACCCGGCGATAATAGGCCGCGAGGCTTTCGGCATCACGCGCCTTCAGCCCGACCCGGGCGACGCTCACCGGCGTGGTGGCGGCAAATGGCAGTTCGCTCATCATTGTCTCCGTTGCGGCGACGTTTCGCGAAGTTCCCAAAGCCAGGACCCCGGCGCCGCCGATCATTGTTCGTCGTGTCAGCGCCAAAATCCCGGTCCCTCCACGGCTGTTTCTTTCCCGACAGAGATCGTCGATCGCCATCGTTCACACAAGACCGCGAAAAGCGAACATGGTGTTCATCATTGCGAGCGTGAGCGCATCCATCAACGGTTGCATCAGACAATCGCGCTCGCTATCTCAGCGCCATGAAAGTCAAGGACGCAGATATTCTGATCATTCCCGGATACACCAATTCCGGGCCCGAGCATTGGCAGACCCGCTGGCAATCGAAGCTGTCGACGGCGCGGCGCGTGGAACAGGCGGAGTGGTCTAAGCCGGTGCGCGAGGACTGGACGGCGAGCGTGGCCAAAGCGGTCAACGAGGCGCAGAGACCTGTCGTTCTCGTCGCTCACTCACTGGGAGTGGCCGCGGCCGTACAAGCCATTCCGCAATTTCAGAAGCCGGTCGCCGGCGCCTTCTTCGTGGCACCGCCCGACGTCGCCAATCCCAAGATCAAGCCAAGGCATCTGATGACCTTCGGCCCTTATCCGCGCGAGCCGCTGCCGTTTCCCTCCATCTTGATCGCCAGCCGCAACGATCCCTTTTGTCCCTTCGATGTCGCCGAGGACATCGCCGGCGCCTGGGGCTCACTGTTCATCGACGCCGGCGAGACCGGTCATCTCAGCGAGGATTCAGGCTTCGGCCCATGGCCAGAAGGTTCGATGACCTTTGCCAAGTTCTTGACGGATCTGAAGGTTTAGCCTCCGCGGTCGCGGGCCCGTCAGGCGTCAATCGAATCCTTGATGCCCTTGAGCAAGGTCCTTGCTCCCAATGAAATCAGCGCGTGTTCGGATCCGGTGGCCAGCAGGCGGTAGCCCATCGACACGACGCGGCCGGCAATGGCCGGTTCGATGACGTAGATCGCGGCGTGTTTGCCGGCCTTGCGGGTGCGTTCGGCGATCGAAGCCACGGTTTCCATCATGCTTTCGAGCGTCGAATTGACGGTCGTGCCGTTCGACCAGGCGATCGAGAAATCCGATGGGCCGAGGAAAATGCCGTCGATACCCGGCGTATCGAGAATGCCGTCGAGCGCGTCGAGCGCGGCACGCGTTTCGACCATGGCGAAGGCCATGGTGCGCTGGTTGGCACCGCGCAGCCAATCGGCTTGGTCGCCCTTGCCGTGACGAGGAAAGGCGTAGGTCGGCCCCCACGAGCGCTCGCCGAGCGGCGGGTATTTCATGGCGGCGGCAAACATTTTTGCGTCGGCCACCGAATTGACCATCGGCGCAATGACCGCTTCGGCGCCGAAATCAAGCGCCCGGCTTGCCATGTCGAAGCGGCCGACGGGAATGCGCACCAGCGCCGGCTTGCCGGTGGCGAGCACCGGGGCGAGACCGCGCAGCACGCTGTCCTCGTGGTGACCGCCATGCTGCATGTCGAGCGTGACGGCATCGAAGTCCTGCCTGGCGACGATCTCCACGGTCAACGCGTCCGGCACGCCGGACCAGGCGGTGACCAGCGTTTCATCGGCGGCAAGACGGGACTTCAGCGACATCTAATCTCTTTCCTTGTTAGCGTCGGCAGTTTCAGCCGGAAACCGCCGCAAAGGCAAAGAAAAACCGCCCGGATCGGCCGGGCGGTCGATTGGTCCAGTAAGAGGCCGGATCAGGTGTTCCTGATCTGCTCGATCGCCTGCGCCATCAGTTCATCCATGGTGCGGCGGATCTGGTGATCGGACTGCTCGACGCCGGCGGCGTCGAAATCCTTGCGGATCTTGCGGAATACGTCATGGTCGCCGGCTTCCTCGATATCGGAAACAACCACTTCCTTGGCGTAGGCGTCGGCGTCGGCACCGGATTTTCCGAGCTTTTCGGCGGCCCACAGACCAAGCGCCTTGTTGCGCCGCGCCGAAGCCTTGAACCGAAGCTCCTCGTCGAATGCAAATTTGCGCTCGAAGCCCTCTTCGCGGTCTTTCATGCTGCTCATGGAGTCCCTCCGGGTCAAATCCGATTCGTTGGCAGGTGAATATGTGTTGCCGAAGCACAAACCAAAAGGTCGCGGGCCGGTCAATATGCTTCGTCATATGCTGCGCTGCGGCATTTCAGTCCCGAAAGCGGTTGATTGGAAGGATTTGCCGATTGAGCAAACGGTGTGATTGGGATAGACCCGGCATTGAACGTCACCGTCGCCGCATTAATTCAGGCGGACGGACAGGAAGTGGTCGCTTGCCGCCTGCCCGCAAATCCAGAGAAAAATTCAAATGAAAAATCGCCGCCGCATTTATGAAGGCAAGGCCAAGATCCTCTATGAGGGACCCGAGCCGGGCACGCTGATCCAGTTCTTCAAGGACGACGCAACCGCGTTCAACAAGAAGAAACACGAGGTCATCGACGGCAAGGGCGTGCTCAACAACCGCATTTCCGAATACATATTCAATCATTTGAACCGCATGGGCATTCCGACCCACTTCATCCGCCGGCTCAACATGCGCGAGCAGCTGATCAAGGAAGTCGAGATCATCCCGCTCGAAGTGGTGGTGCGCAATGTCGCCGCCGGTTCGCTGTCCAAGCGCCTCGGCATCGAGGAAGGCACCGTTTTGCCGCGCTCGATCATCGAATTCTACTACAAGGCCGACGCGCTCGACGATCCGATGGTTTCGGAAGAGCACATCACGGCGTTCGGCTGGGCAAGCCCACAGGAAATCGACGACGTCATGGCGCTCGCCATCCGCGTCAACGATTTCCTCTCCGGCCTGTTCATGGGCGTCGGCATCCAGCTGGTCGACTTCAAGATCGAGTGCGGCCGCCTGTTCGAGGGCGACATGATGCGCATCGTCGTGGCCGACGAGATTTCGCCGGACTCCTGCCGCCTGTGGGACGTGGCAACGCAGGACAAGCTCGACAAGGACCGTTTCCGCCGCGACATGGGCGGCCTCGTGGAGGCCTATCAGGAAGTCGCCCGCCGCCTCGGCATCATGAACGAGAACGAGCCGCCGCGTCCGACCGGCCCGGTGCTTGTCGCCTCGACCGACGGCCTCAAAGGCAAGCCGCACTGATAGCGGCTTGCGCCCCAACATTCAGAACAGGAGCATGTCCAGCGTGATCAAGGCCCGCATTACCGTCACCCTCAAGAACGGCGTTCTGGACCCGCAAGGCAAGGCAATCGAACACGCACTGTCAGGGCTGGGCTTCGATGGCGTCGGCGCGGTGCGGCAAGGCAAGGTGTTCGACGTCGAACTGGCGGAAAGCGACAAGGCCAAGGCCGAAGCCGACCTCAAGGCCATGTGCGACAAGCTGCTGGCGAATACGGTGATCGAGAATTATAGTGTGACGCTTACCTGAGGTTGTGTCGGAGGCAATATGCCGGAAGTGAATGAGTTGATGTTCGAGCTGCTGAAATGCGTGCATCACGAAATTGGTGAACTTCGTCAGGATGTTCCGAGACGAAACGGGAATTGAGTGTTATGCGGGGTCATGTGGTGGCAACGCAAAGTAACATCTATGGCATTTTCGCCCGCCAGGATGATCGATTTGAACGCATAGAACGCCGTCTCGACCCGCGCGAACTTGCCGAAGCTCAGAGGCCTTACGAACCAAAATGAAATCAGCTGTCGTCCTCCTGCCTGGCCTCAATCGCGACCGCGACATGATTGCGGCGCTGACCAAGATTTCCGGACAGGCGCCGGCAACCGTCTGGCAGACCGACACAGAAATCCCCGATGTCGACCTGATCGCCATTCCGGGCGGTTTCTCCTTCGGCGACTATCTGCGCTGCGGCGCCATCGCGGCACGCATGCCGGTGATGCGGGCGGTCGCCGAAAAGGCTGCCAAGGGCGTCATGGTCATCGGCGTCTGCAACGGTTTCCAGATCCTGGTCGAGGCGGGACTGCTGCCCGGTGCGCTGATGCGCAACACCTCGCTGAAATTCGTCTGCCGGCAAGTCAAGCTCGAGATCGCCAACGCCAACACCATGTTCACCCGCCGCTACCAGCCGGGCCAGATCATCCGCTCGCCGGTTGCGCATCATGACGGCAATTACTTTGCCGACGCCGACACGCTTGCCCGTCTCGAAGGCGAAGGCCAGGTGGTGTTCCGCTATGCCGAAGGCACCAATCCGAACGGCTCGATCAACGACATTGCCGGCATCGTCAATGAACAAGGCAACGTGCTTGGCCTGATGCCGCATCCCGAGAACCTGATAGAAGCAGCGCATGGCGGCAATGACGGTAGGGCGCTGTTCGAAGGCGCCCTGGGCATTGCCGCTTGAAGTTTGCAACCGCAACCTTAAGAATTGCGGTAATTCAAAATCATGGCGTGAGGGAGAGACGGTCATGAAACTCTATTCGCGGCCGTTGTCGCCCTACTATTCGATTGTGCGGGCACTGGCCTATATCAAGGACGTGCCGCTCAAGATCATCGCGCCGCCCCCGGGTTTTCCGATCCCCGAAGAGTTTCGCGCCATCTCGCCGATGAACCGGATTCCGGTTCTGATCACCGGCTCGGGCGAAACGATCGTCGAATCGGTGGTCATCGCCGAATATCTTGAGGAGCGGTTTCCCGAACCGGCGCTGTTGCCGCCCGATTCGAAGGACCGCGCGCTGGTGCGCATGTTCGCCCGCATCACAGATCTCGATGTGCTGACGCCGACGATGAAGCTTTTCGAGCTGCATTTCGTGCCGAAGCGCAACACTGCCGAGATCGACGCCCAATTCGCCCGTCTCCACCATGGGCTGGCGGCCATCGAGGCACGCATGGCGCAAGGCCCCTTCGCGCTCGGTAGCGACATCAGTTTCGCCGATGCCTGGCTGACGCCGACGCGGTTCATCCTCAACAATTTCCGCGCCATGACAGGCCGCCACGACTTGCTCGACGCCTATCCCAAATTCGATGCCTATGAGCAGATCGCCTCGCAGCACCCCGCATTGTCCAGGGTGTGGGGCGAGATGATCGACGGCCTCAAGATGTCTCTATCCGAACTTGAAATGGGTGCCGCTTGATCAAGACGAGGACGATTGCCATCGTCGCCGCGGCGGGGTTTGCGTTGGCATCGTGCCAGTCGAGCCCCAAGAGCACGCCTTTGCCGTCGGGCAAAAGTGCCGCGCTGCTGGCGATGGAACAAGTGGCGATATCGGCCCACAAATGCTGGATCGCCAGCAAGGACCCGGCTTTCAAGCAGTATCAGATGGCCAATGAGTTGAACTCGTTCAGCGGCCAGCCGCGCTTCCTTCTGGTGCCGGCCAAGCACTATGGCGGCAAACCGCTGCTGGTCGTGCAGGCGCAGGGGAATTCAAGCCATGTCGACGTCTTCGGACCGTTGATGAACGACCCGCTTGGCGCGCGCATCAGCTCGGATGTCGCGCGCTGGCAGGCGGGCAATCCGGCCTGCGCAGCCACCGCCTGAGACAGCCATGGGCCGGTTCCTGCAGACCGCAGGGTTGGCAGTTGGCCTGATAGCGCTTGCCCTGCAGTTCTCGATCACCATTCCAGCGTCGATGGAAGCGGGCCGCGGCCTGTTTGGCTCGATCGTGTTCTATTTTAGCTTCTTCACCATCCTGACCAACATTGGCGCCGTGCTGGTTCACACCTCGCTGTTGTCATCCAACGGCCATGCGTGGCTGCCGGCCTTTGCCGGACCACGGATGCGCGCGGGCGTCGCGGTTTCGATCACCCTGGTCTTCATTGTCTATGCCACCCTGCTGGCGCGGCTCTGGCAGCCACAGGGCCTGTTCCTGCTTTGCGACGTCCTGCTGCACTACGTGACGCCGGTGCTGTTCGTGCTGTGGTGGCTGACGTCAGGCGCCGACGGCAAAACGAGATGGAGCGATATTTCCTGGTGGGTTGTCTATCCCATCGCCTATCTGGCCTATGCACTGGCGCGGGCGCCGCTGGCGGGCGAGGTGCCCTACCCCTTCCTCGATATCGCCAGGAATGGCGTTGAGAGCGTCACTATAGCGGCGCTCGCCATCACCGCGCTGTTCGTGGCGATATGCGTCGTCGCCATTTTCGTCGATCACGGCGTCGGACGCCTCAGGAGCAAAGGCATCCGATAGACCGGTCCCTATTCCCAGAGCGGCTTGATGCCTTCGCGGTGAGCGTCGCAGCGCGAGATGCCGATATCCTTGAGTTGATCGTCGGTCATCTCCAGCAGTGCCAGCCGGCCGCGCCGGCGCTCCAGCAGATGGTCGATCCATTTCGCCAGCGACCTGATCACTTGCACCAGTCGGCCGGCGAAGCGGCGCTGCCCGGACGGGCGTGCAGGCTGGCCGAGCAATTCGGTTCTGGAGTGGCGGAATGTTCCGATTGTATCCATTTTCTTTCTGCCAAATATCAATTGCACCCTTTTTAGCGCGCTATTGATATGTATTGACTCCCGAAACGGTGCAATATAGAAAATTGTCACCATGACAAATTGGGTTCCAGATCTCACGGGTTCAGGTCCGCTGTATCAGCGCCTCGCAGACGCCATTGAAGCGGATATCGACCGGGGTGTGATCGGGGCCGGGGCAAAGCTGCCACCACAGCGCGACCTCGCCTACGACATCGGCGCCACGGTCGGCACGGTCGGCCGGGCCTACCAATTGCTGCGTGAGCGCGGTCTTGTCAGTGGCGAGGTCGGACGGGGGACCTATGTGCTGGGAGAGAACGTTGGCGTTACAGAGCCAGAGGAGCCCGACACCAGTGTCGAAGGCACGCGTTATGCCGATGCCCCCAAGGGCAAGCTGCGTTTCGACAGCACGGCGGCCCCTGACATGGGCCAGGGCGCCATTGTTGCCGACGTCCTCTCGCGCGCCGCGCAGGACCATCCGCATGAGATTTCGAGCTACACGCGCGATTTCCCGGATCGCTGGTACGAAGCCGGCGCCCGGTGGCTGTCACGGAACGCCTTCCGGCCAGCGGTCGACACAATCGTCCCCACTCTCGGCACTCATGCCGCGGTGATGGCCGCGATCGCGGCCCTCACCACGCCCGGCGACTATGTCGCCTTCGAGCACCTCACCTACTCGCAGATTTCCCGCAGCGCCGGCCTGATAGGCCGGCGCACCGCGCTGGTGGCATCGGATGATGAAGGCCTTGATCCAGCGGATTTCGAACGTGTCTGCGCGCAAAAGCATCCCAAGATGATATTTCTGATGCCAACGGCGCAGAATCCGACCTTGGTGACCTTGTCGTCGGCGCGCCGTGAGGCGATCGCGCGTGTCGCCCGTGAATACAATGTCATCCTGATCGAGGATGACCTCTACGGCCATCTGACCGACGACCCGACACCACTGCTTGCCGAATTTGCGCCTGAACGCACCATCATTGCCGGTGGCCTGTCGAAATCGGTCGCGGCCGGCCTGCGTGGCGGCTGGCTCTCCTGCCCGCCTGCCTATCGCCACCGCATCCGGGTCGCCCACAAGATGATGACCGGCGGCATGCCATTCCTGTTGGCGGAGGTGAATTCCCGGCTGGTGCTTTCCGGTCAGGCCAGCGAAATCCGCAGACGCAGCATCGCGGAGATCAGCGCCCGCATGGCCATAGTGCGCGAACGCTTGACAGGCTTCTCATTCAAATCGCACGACAAAGTGCCGTTCGTCTGGCTCACCCTGCCCGATCCCTGGCTTTCCGGCACGTTCAAGAATGCCTGCCTGGAGCATGGCGTGCTGATCGACGATGAGGATGAGTTCAAGGCGGGGCGCTCGGAGCGGGTTTTTCATGGGGTGCGGTTCGGCGTCTCGCAGCCGAAGCGGCGCGAGGATATTGCCGGCGGCGTCACGGTGATCAGGCGGCTGCTGGACGAGGGCCGCGCAGGCTACGACAGTTTTTCCTGAGCCATTCGCGGCCACCCGCCCTGCTAGCCTCGAGACGCCGCCTTCGCGAAACCGAGACTTGTCAGAACCGGATCGGATCAGCCTTCGGCCTTGAAGTTCTTGGCTTCCTTCTCGGCCTTGTCCTTGCCGTGCTTTTCAGCCAATTCCTTGGCTTGCCGGGGTGAAACGTCGGTGGTCTCCGCGATGTGGAGAGCCTCCTTGTCCGAGAGGCGATTGTTGTTCTTGCCTTGCTTGGTAGCCATCGTGCTGTCTCCTGAGTGATAGGAATCTAACGGCTGGGACACCATGGCGTTCCCCATTTGGCTTTGTGGGAGCTTCAATCGCTGGCCTGGCGCCTCTCATTGCTCACGAGAGAGCCTGCCGCGATCCATCGTGGTCATCACCCTGTTGCTTTCTGCCTTTTTCCTCAGCCGACGGGTGTATCGACCGCAAAGCTTGCGATAAGAGGAGACTCAAAATCCCTGCTCCATGGACATAAATCGCCGCCCATGACCATTTCCAATTCCGTGCCGATCACATCAGAGCTCATCGCCGCGCATGGGCTGAAACCCGATGAGTATCAGCGCATCCTCGACCTCGTCGGACGCGAACCGAGCTTTACCGAACTCGGGATCTTCTCGGCAATGTGGAACGAGCACTGCTCCTACAAATCCTCGAAGAAATGGCTGCGCACCTTGCCGACCACCGGTCCGCAGGTCATCCAGGGCCCGGGCGAGAATGCCGGCGTGGTCGACATCGGTGATGGCGACTGCGTCGTCTTCAAGATGGAAAGCCACAACCACCCCTCCTTCATCGAGCCTTATCAGGGTGCGGCGACCGGCGTCGGCGGCATCTTGCGCGACGTCTTCACCATGGGCGCGCGGCCGATCGCGGCCATGAACGCGCTGCGCTTCGGTGCTCCCGACCATCCCAAGACCAGGCATCTCGTCGCCGGAGTGGTTTCCGGTGTCGGCGGCTACGGCAATGCCTTCGGCGTGCCGACGGTCGGCGGCGAGGTCAATTTCGACGCTCGCTACAACGGCAACATCCTGGTCAATGCCTTTGCCGCGGGCCTTGCCAAGACGGACGCCATCTTCCTGTCAGAGGCAAAGGGGGTCGGCCTGCCGGTCGTCTATCTCGGTGCCAAGACCGGCCGCGACGGTGTCGGCGGCGCCACCATGGCCTCGGCCGAGTTCGACGACAAGATCGACGAGAAGCGCCCGACCGTGCAGGTCGGCGATCCCTTCACCGAAAAATGCCTGCTCGAGGCCTCTCTCGAACTGATGGCCTCGGGCGCGGTCATCGCCATCCAGGACATGGGTGCGGCCGGCCTTACCTGTTCGGCGGTCGAGATGGGCGCCAAGGGCGACCTCGGGATCGAGCTCGACCTCGACAAGGTGCCGGTGCGCGAAGAGCGCATGAGCGCCTACGAGATGATGCTGTCGGAAAGCCAGGAGCGCATGCTGATGGTGCTGCGCCCCGAAAAGGAAAAGGAAGCCGAGGCGATCTTCCACAAATGGGGCCTCGACTTTGCCATCGTCGGCAAGACCACGGACGATCTGCGCTTCCGCGTGCGGCACCAGGGCGACGAGGTCGCCAACCTGCCGATCAAGGACCTTGGCGACAAGGCACCGGAATACGATCGCCCGTGGGTCGAGCCGAAGAAGCCTGCGCCGCTTGCCGCCAACGATATCCCGCAAGCCGACCTCGCCGATGCGCTGCTGAAGCTGCTTGGCGGACCGGACCTGTCTTCGCGTCGCTGGGTGTGGGAACAATACGACACGCTCATCCAGGGCAATTCGCTGCAGCTTCCGGGCGGCGATGCCGGCGTGGTGCGCGTCGAGGGACATCCGACCAAGGCGCTGGCCTTCTCCTCCGACGTGACGCCACGCTACTGCGAAGCCGATCCCTATGAGGGCGGCAAGCAGGCCGTCGCCGAATGCTGGCGCAACCTGACCGCCACGGGCGCGCTGCCGCTCGCCGCCACCGACAATCTCAATTTCGGCAATCCCGAACGGCCAGAAATCATGGGCCAGCTGGTCGGCGCGGTGAAAGGCATTGGCGATGCCTGCCGGGCGCTGGGTTTCCCGATCGTGTCGGGCAACGTCTCGCTCTACAACGAGACCAACGGCCAGGGCATCCTGCCGACACCGACCATCGGCGGCGTCGGCCTGATATCGGACTGGTCGAAGATGGCGCGGATCGGTTTCGCCGCGGAAGGCCAGATGATCCTGCTGGTGGGCGCGCCGGCTTCCTGGGGAACGCATCTTGGCCAGTCGGCGTATATGCGCGATATCCACGGCCGCAACGATGGCCCGCCTCCGCCGGTCGATCTCGAGCACGAGAAGCGCGTCGGCGACCATGTGCGCTCGTTGATCGCGTCCGGCGTCGTCACGGCGGCGCATGACGTCTCCGACGGCGGCATCGCGGTGGCGCTGGCCGAAATGGCGATGGCGTCCGGCATCGGCGCGACCGTTCCCGGACTGGTCGGTACCGATCCGATCCCGGTCTGGTTTGGCGAAGACCAGGGCCGCTATCTCCTGACGCTGTCGATCGATCCCCATGGCGATGAATGGGACGCTATTCGCAAGCAGCAGGGCGAACTCGGCATCTTCGCGCCGTGGATCGGCTCGACGGGCGGCAACGCGCTGAAGCTCGGCGATGCCAGGGCAATCCCGGTCAGCGATCTGACCGCCGCCCATGAAGGCTGGTTCCCGCGCTTCATGGACCAGACCAGCTGACGAGAGCATGATCCCGAAAAGTGAAAACCGGTTTTCTCGGACAAACGGAAAGCCGTTTTGTCCAGAGATCCTGCTCAATCATAAGAAACTGGCCCTACGGGCGCTGCTTGCGGTCGTCTTCTGGCCGTCGCTGTTCTTTTTCTGGTGCCTCGGGCCGTTCGTCTTCTTCCTGCTGTCGACGACCTCGAGCGAGGTTTGCCCCAGGCTGGAAACACGCGCCGAGTTTCTCGCCGCGGCCAACGATACGCTTCCGATGCTGGTCCTGCAGAACCTCATCTATGCGGTTCCGGTTGTCTGTCTGGTGCTTTGGAACTGGCTCCTGCCGGAACCAACGCGAGCTAGGCATATCATCACCTGCATCAAGCTTTTCGCCATCTCGGCTGTTTTGGGAGCCTTGTGGGAGTATGGCTCTTCGCTTGTCTGCGATGGCTACGGCCAGCCGTTCTTCTCGCCCGCCTGGCGGGTGACCAGCTATCTGCCGATCGCCAACCTGGCGGTCAACACTCCGCTCTACGTGCTGGTTTTCAGTCTGGGCCGCGCCTTCTCGATGCGCGAGGACGAGCCGGCGCAGGGGCCGGGTGAAACCATCTCCTGAACACCAACAGAACGAACTCCGGACGGAACCGCTTCAATCCGGATTGGAAAGGCTTTAGGCTCGCCCGACTCTCATCGCATGGGCCGCCGCGCCGCCGCCCTCCCGGAACAGGAATTTCTGCAATGGCAATGGACGCCCACGATATCGAAAAACTGATCAAGGACGGCATACCGGACGCCCGCGTGACGATCCGCGATCTCGCCGGCGATGGCGACCACTACGCGGCCGAAGTCGTGGCCGAGAGCTTTCGGGGAAAGAGCCGCGTTCAGCAGCACCAGATGGTCTATGACGCGCTGAAGGGCAATATGGGCGGCGTGCTGCACGCGCTGGCGCTGCAGACCAGCGTTCCCGACTGAGGCATTTCCACCCGACAAGCTTGGCCCAAAACAGCCCATTCTTTGCGCCATTCGGGTGATGGCATGGCTAAAGTCTTGTTTCGGGCAACCTATGGGTTTATTTGAAAGACATGCTTCGAGCCTGACTCCCACAGGCGTGAAAGGATATTCCATGAGCGGTATCAACGACTACATCGACAACGAAGTGAAGGGCAACGACGTCGTCCTTTTCATGAAGGGCACGCCCGGCTTTCCGCAATGCGGGTTTTCCGGCCAGGTCGTCCAGATCCTCGACTATATCGGCGCCGACTACAAAGGCGTGAACGTCCTGGACTCCGCCGAACTGCGCCAGGGCATCAAGGATTATTCCAACTGGCCGACGATCCCGCAGCTCTATGTCAAGGGCGAATTCGTCGGCGGCTGCGATATCATTCGCGAAATGTTCCAGGCCGGCGAGTTGCAGACCTTCCTGGTCGAGAAGGGCGTCAGCGTCAAAGGCGCCGCCTAATTCAGCCAAGGCATGTCGACACCGACATGCCTTGGGCACCGGGGCAGCCCACCTCGGCAATTTTACATCCCGGCTCCCGGGACTAGGACGAGGCAATGCGCCGGCCCGCCGGCGCGTTTTCGTTTGAGAGATCGGACTTGCCGTGGACCAGCAGAAATCAGCGCCGCAGGGGGCAAGCGCCTTGCCCGGAGTGAGCAAATTGCCCATTCCGCGCTGGGAGTTCATCGCGCTCTGCGCGGCGCTGATGGCGCTCAATTCGCTGGCCATCGACATCATGCTGCCCGCGCTGCAGCAGATTGGCGCCTCGCTCGGCGTCGAGAATGAAAACCACCGGCAATATGTGATCACCGCCTACATACTGGGTTTCGGCGGTGGCCAACTGTTCTTCGGGCCGATCTCGGACCGGTTCGGACGCCGTTCGCCGCTCGTCGCCGGCCTGATCATCTATGTGGCCGCGGCCGCCGCGGCCGCCATCGCGCCCAGCTTTCAAACACTTTTGCTATGTCGTGTCGTGCAAGGCATCGGCGCGGCCGCCACGCGCGTCATCGCGGTCTCGATCGTGCGCGATACATTCGATGGCCGGCGTATGGCCGAAGTCATGTCGCTGATCTTCATGGTGTTCATGGCCATTCCGGTCGTGGCGCCGGGCATCGGGCAGTTCGTCATGCTGTTCGCGACCTGGCATTGGATATTCGTCACCATGGCCGTCGGCGCCTTGATCGTGTCGGCATGGTCGCTGCTGCGCCTGCCCGAGACGCTGCATCCCGAATATCGCCGGGCACTGACGGTCTCCTCCATTGTCGGCGGCTTCCGCATCGTGCTCACCAACCGCATCGCGCTCTGCTATGCCTTCGCCAGCACGTTCATCTTCGGTGCCATGTTCGGCTTCATCGCCTCGGCGCAGCAGATCTATGTCAACGTCTTCAACGTCGGCGAGATGTTTCCCGTCATCTTCGCCGGTGTCGCGGGCGTGCTCGCCTTCTCCAATTATCTCAACTCGCGCCTCGTCGGCCGCGTCGGCATGCGCCGCCTGTCGCAAAGCGCGCTGCTGCTGTTTCTGGTGATCAGCCTGGCCTGGCTGGTGGTTTCGTTGGAAACGAAGATGCCGCTCTGGCTGTTCATCACCTTCTTTGCCAGCGCCATGCTGCCGTTTGGCTGCCTCGGCGCCAATTTCAACGCGTTGGCCATGGAGCCGCTTGGCCAACTGGCCGGCACGGCGTCATCCATCCTGGGTTTCATGCAGACGTTTCTCGGCGGCATTCTCGGCACGCTGATCGGCCAGGCTTTCAACGGCACGGTGACGCCACTGGCCGCCGGGTTCTGCAGCGTCTCGGTTGCCGCACTGCTGATGATCCTGATTGCCGAGCGCGGCAAGATGTTCCAGCCGCAGAACGCACCCGTCTCAGGGCACGTCACCGACCTGCACTAGATCTGCCGCAGACGCCGCGTGGAACTTAACCTATTGCGCCCACAGCTCGCGGCGCAGCTCCTGCCAGCTGTCCTGGTCCGGCGCGACAAGCAGGCCGCCGTCGACATGCGAGGGCAGATAGGCGCTGCCATCGATGCGCGCGGCATGGCCGCCGGCTTCCTGATGGATCAGCACGCCGGGCAGGTGATCCCAGGGCATCAGCTTGTTGTAGACGACAAAATGCGCGTGCCCGCTCGCCAGCAGGCGATATTCGTGCGCAGCGCAGCGATAGGCGAACTGCGACAGTGCCTTGGTCTGGTTGCGTGCAAGGCGTGAGCGCTCCGGTTCGTCGAGATATTGCCAGGAGACCGCGCCGGTCATCTGCGAGATCGGCACGGGTGCCGCCACATGCACTTTCTCCAGGCTGCCATGGGCATGCCTGATATGGCTGCCGGCGCCCCTGGCGGCAATGAGCCAGTCCTTGCCCACCGGATCATGGATGATGCCCGCGACCGTCTCGCCCCTGACCACGACCGCCAGCATGACGCCGAACAGCGGTACGCCGGATGCGAAATTGAAGGTGCCGTCCACCGGATCGATGGTGAATGCCAGTTCGGCATCACCCAAGCCATCGAGCAGCGCCGGATTTTCGGAACAGGCCTCCTCGCCCACCATCATGGCCGAGGGATAGCGCTCGCGCAGCCTGGCGGTGATCAGCCGCTCGGCGTTGACATCCGCCTCCGTCACCAGGTCAGCTGCCGAAGTCTTCTGGCGGATATCGCCATCGCCCAATCGGCGAAAGCGCGGCATGATTTCGGCTTGGCTGCCTCGGCCAGAATGCCGGCCAGCCAGTCGATCGCGGTATCGTCAAATGTCATCGGAAATGTCTTGCCTGGTCGCGAGGGTTTCATTGAGGGCGGCGAAATCGAACAGTTTTCGGTCGAGCAAATGCGACGGCCTGGTGTTGGACAGAGCGCGGATCATCGTGTCCTTGCGGCCAGGCATGCGCTTTTCAATGTCCTCGAGCATCGCCTTCATGGCGTTGCGCTGCAGCCCTTCCTGGCTGCCGCAGAGATCGCAAGGGATGATCGGGAACCGCATCGCGGCAGCGAATTTCTCCAGGTCAACCTCGGCGCAGTAGCTCAGCGGCCGCAACACCATGACGTCGCCGTCGTCGTTGAGCAGTTTTGGCGGCATGGCGGCAAGCCGGCCGCCATGGAACAGGTTCATGAAGAAGGTTTCGAGGATATCCTCGCGATGATGGCCGAGGACCAGGGCCGAGCAGCCCTCCTCGCGGGCGATCCTGTAGAGATGGCCGCGCCGCAGCCGCGAGCAGAGCGAGCAATAGGTGCTGCCCTCCGGGAGCTTGTCGGTGACGACCGAGTAGGTGTCCCGGTATTCGATCCGGTGGGCTATGCCGTTGGCGTCGAGATAGTCGGGCAGGATGTGCTTGGGGAAATTCGGCTGACCCTGGTCGAGGTTGCAGGCCAGCAACTCGATCGGCAGCATCCCGCGCCATTTGAGATCAAGCAGCATGGCAAGCAGACCGTAGGAATCCTTGCCGCCCGAGAGCGCGACCAGCCAGCGCTCGCCGGGCTTCACCATCGAAAAATCCTCGATCGCCTGGCGGGTCAGCCGCAGCAGCCGCTTGCGCAATTTGTTGAACTCGACCGAGGACGGCACATCAGCGAACAGCGGATGGAAACCACCGTCGGCGAGCGGTTCAAGCGTTTCGATGTCTGGCAGCATGTTCATGGCGCGACGGCCCCGGAAATGTGACTTCCGCCCGGATTAACGCATCGGCCGGAAAATCGAAACGGCAAAGCGGATGCCCGAAAACAAAAAAAGGCCGCCTCGAAGGCGGCCTTTTCCGATATCGCAGAAAAGCGTTCGCTTAGCGCGAGTAGAATTCGACGACCAGGTTCGGTTCCATCTGCACGGCGAATGGAACGTCGGCGAGGCCCGGGATGCGCGAGAAGGTCGCGACCATCTTGTTGTGATCGGCTTCGATGTAGTCCGGCACGTCGCGCTCGGCGAGCCCGACCGACTCCAGAACGATGACCAGCTGCTTCGACTTTTCGCGCACTTCGATGACATCGCCCGGCTTGCAGCGGTACGAGCCAATGTTGACGCGCTTGCCGTTGACGTTGACGTGGCCGTGGTTGACGAACTGACGGGCGGCGAAGATGGTCGGCACGAACTTGGAGCGGTAGACGACCGCGTCGAGACGCGATTCGAGCAGGCCGATCAGGTTCTCCGAGGTGTCGCCCTTGCGGCGGTCGGCCTCTTCATAGACCTTGCGGAACTGCTTTTCCGAAACGTCGCCATAGTGACCCTTCAGCTTCTGCTTGGCGCGCAGCTGCAGGCCGAAATCGGAAAGCTTGCCCTTGCGGCGCTGGCCATGCTGGCCGGGGCCGTATTCACGCTTGTTGACCGGGGACTTCGGGCGGCCCCAGATATTTTCGCCGAGACGGCGGTCGATCTTGTATTTCGCGGATTCGCGCTTGCTCATCGCATTCCCTTTTCAAAACAACACACCCGGCACCTCATGGTCCGGGTGAAGGAAACGCGCCCTCCTCTGGCCTCTGTTTTCGAGACCTGACAGGGTTTTCCCACGCAACGCGGCGGAAAACCCACGGGACACGTCAGTTCAAACAAGGCCAGAACAAATAGGGTGACTGACTTTGCGTATATAAAAGAAACACCGGACATCGCTGCCCGGCATTGGCGGCTGGTTAAACCGAGATTTAACCGATGTCAAGCTTGTGAGTAGCGTGGCCAACCACAACCATGTAGCGTTTGCGACGTAGATGCGATGCCGGATTTGGCGGGAGGTTTTGCGCCAGCGGCACAGGAAGGGACTGGAGCTAGAGGAGCCCAACTACATGAAGAAGTTCTTCCTTACCCTGGCAGGCGCGGCGGTGCTTGCAGGCTCGATGGCGGTGGCGCCGGAACCGGCCATGGCGCGCCATTGGCACGGCCACAAACAGGTCTGCCGGGTCATCGTCAAAAAGAGAGTGGTGTGGCGGCATGGTCATCGCAGGGTGATCGTCGAGAGGGTACGGCGCTGCCACCGCTGGTAGGCTGTTCAAGCAACAATCCCAAAGGGCCAGCAAACGTCGCTGGCCCGTTTTCATTTCCAAGATAGTCTGGCTCGAAGCGCTCAATCCTAGGATTTTTTCTCCGGTAGTCCCTTGCGCTTCGTCTCGGCGAATTCCTCGAGCTGCTTTTCATTCATCGATTCATACATGCCCTTGGAAGCGCCTTTGAGCTCGCTTTTCTTGGTCTCGCCACGTTTGGCGGAGAGTGCGGCGCCGGCGGCCTTCTGCTGGGCTTTCGAGGTGGCTGGCATGGCGGTTCTCCTTTGCTGTCAGGAGAAACGCCGCGCTTCGGCGGCGGTTCCAGCGCCAGTGGCCCATTCCGGTCCGCTCGGTGCCAGCCGGTGGCCGGCCTTGGCGATTTTCGTTGGTACCTTCCCGTGTCCGGAACCCCAGTGTAGGACGGCTGAATGAAATCCCTGACCGATCCCTCACAGGCTCTCTCCACCGGCCTGGCGAAAATCCGCACCGAATTACACGTACCGGATGGATTTCCGGCTGATGTAGTTGCCGCGGCGGAGGCGGCGGCCAAACGCGTGCCCGACCAGCATGCCGATCGAAGGGCGATGCCCTTCGTCACGCTCGATCCGGCTGCCTCCACCGATCTCGATCAGGCGTTCTCGATCGAGGCGAGCGGTGGTGATCTTCTGCTGCATTATGCCATTGCCGACGTGGCCTGGTTCGTCGAGGACGGCGACGCGGTGGATCTCGAAGCCTGGACGCGGGGCGAGACACTTTACTTGCCGGACGGCAAGGCCGGACTCTACCCGCCGGTGATTGCCGAGGGTGCGGCAAGCCTGTTGCCGGATGGACCCCGTCCAGCTGTTATCTTCACGGTCCGGATTGCGCAGGACGGTGCAACGAAGTTGGACGGTGCGGAGCGGGCAATCATTCAAAGCCGCGCCAAGCTCGCCTACGACAGCGTGAAGGCTTCCGACGTTCCGGCCGGCTTTGCCGAAATGGCGTTGCGCATGGCAAAGAACGAACAGCGTCGCGGGGCTTCCCGCGTCGACCCACCCGAGCAGGAGGTGGAAAGGCTTGCCGATGGCACATACCGGCTTTCGTTCAGACCGCTGCTGCAATCCGAGCAGGACAACGCAGCACTTTCGCTGGCCGCCAACATGGCGATTGCCGATGCCATGCTTGCGCACCACACCGGCTTGTTCCGGGTGATGTCGGGGCCGGATGCTTTCAAGGTTCAAAGATTGCGCAACGCGGCACAGGCTCTCGGACTGTCCTGGCCGGCCTCCACCGGTTTGCGAGACTATCAGCGAACCCTCGATCCGACCGATCCGCGACAAGCAGCACTGATGCTGGAAATCCGCCATGCAAGCCCCGGCGCGTCTTATCAAGCCTATCACGACGGCGTTGTCCCATGGCATGAGGCCATGGCTGCGACCTATGCCCATGCAACGGCACCACTCCGACGGCTTGCCGATCGCTATGTCGTGCGCTGCGCGCTAGCCATCGCCAACGGCCAGCCCGTGCCCCAGGCTGTCACCGACGCGTTCGCCAGATTGCCGAAGGCTATGGGGCGTGCGGATAGCCGCGCTTCGCAGATCAACCATGCAGCCATCGACCTTGCCGAGGCAATAATGCTCAGGGGACGCGAGGGGGAGATTTTCAAAGCCGTCGTCACCGACTTCGTCGACCATGGCGTGCGTGTTCAGCTTGCCGACATGCCTGTCGTCGCCACCGTAAAGGCCTCCGGCCTCAGACAGGGCGACGGTCTGACGCTAAGGCTGGTCCTGGCCGATCCGGATCAACGCAGCATCGTCTTCGAACCTGTTTGAATGGCGGGCAGGTCCGCCACTGTCTAAGTGCACGGTCAGCCCAAAGCCCTGCATAAGGCGGCTGACGGCGAAATCCGCCTTGCCCGAGGTGAAGACCGCGATATCGGGCTCGCCTTGCGGCAGCGCCCCATCGATGGGCGGCAGCAGCGAAAGGACGCGCCGTGCGATCGCCTCGGCCGGATCGATCCAGTCGACCGGCCAGGGCGCCGTCTTGCGCATGCGGTTGACCAGAAAGGGATAGTGCGTGCAGGCCAGCACAACGATATCGGTGCGCATGCCGTCGCGCTCGATGAAGCACGGCGCGATCTCGGCGCGCACGGCCTCCTCGTCGACGAAGCCCTCGCGCATGTAGGCTTCGGACAGACCCGCCAGCCGGTCGCTGCCGACCAGGCGGACATGGCATTTCTGCGCCCATTTGGCGATCAGGTCGCGCGTGTACTGGCGCTTTACCGTGCCCGGGGTCGCCAACACCGAGACCAGGCCCGAGCGCGTGCGCTCGGCCGCCGGCTTGACCGCCGGCACCGTGCCGACGAAGGGATGGCCGGGAAAGGTATCGCGCAGCGCATCGATCACCAGCGTCGAGGCGGTGTTGCAGGCAATGACCGAAAGGGCCGGCGCAAACCGGTCGAGCAGTCTGGCGAACAGCTCCAGTATATGGGCCCGCAGCGCCGGCTCTTCCCAGGCGCCAAAGGGAAAGGCGGCATCGTCGGCGACATAGATGAAGCGACGGTCGGGCATCAGCACGCGCGCCTCGCGCACCACGGTGAGCCCGCCGACGCCGGAATCGAACATCAGGATCGGCTGGTCAGTCATTGTCGGTTCCCTTGCCGCCGAACGGCGGCGTGTCCGCGTCGTCGCCATTAGCGTCCGGCACCACCCGGCCAGCAGCCTCCGCCTTGCGGGCGCGCGCGGCGGCCGCGGGCAAACGCCTCGGATCATCGCCCGGCGACCCATCGCCGCGCGGCATCGCCGGTGAGAACCGGTCTAGTGACGAGATGATGCCGCGCAACACCTTGAGCTCCGGTTCGGCAAAGCCGGCGCGCGTCAGCACGGCGCGCAGATTGTCGACCATTTTCGGCTTCTTCGGCGCCGGTCGGAAATAGCCGCGCGCCTCCAATGCGCCTTCCAGATAGGCGAACAGGCCGTGCAATTCTTCCTTGCTTGCAGGCTTCATCTCCGGCCCCGCAAAGTTTGTCCTGGTCTCGTCCTCCAGGCCCGACTTCATCCACTCATAGGACATCAGCAAGGCCGCCTGGGCGATGTTGAGCGAGGAGAAGTCGGGATCGACCGGGAAAGTGACGATCTCGTCGGCGAGGCCAACCTCGTCATTGTAGAGACCGAAGCGTTCGCGTCCGAACAGGATGCCGGTGCGTTGTCCCATTTCGTATCGGGCACGCAGCATCCTGCCTGCTTCCACCGGGCCGCGCACGGATTTGAAGCCGTCGCGCTGCCTGGCGGTGGTGGCGAAGACGAAGTTCAGGTCGGCGAGCGCCGTGGCCAGGTCGTCAAAAACCTTGACGGCATCAATGACATGGTCGGCACGGCTGGCGGCGGCGCGCGCCTTCTCGCTCGGCCAGCCGTCGCGCGGGTTGACTAGGCGCAGCTCCGAAAGTCCGAAATTGGCCATGGCGCGGGCGATCATGCCGATGTTCTCGCCAAGCTGCGGCTCGACCAGAATGATCGCCGGGCAGGCGGCTGCGGGGTTAGCGGAATCTTTGGTAATGGGCATGATTGTCAATGAACTGCTGTTTGCGGCATTTCAGCGTCCCCTGCCATATTCGACCGGGAAAATGAAGCATTCGCAAATGGCAGCGGTCACGGCCTCGCATTCGTGACCGATCGCCGTTTGCGTGGCCAAAAGCGCTTTGATATACGGGCGGCATCCCCGGCCAACGCCACGCGGGCAAGGCCGTCCCATTCCCAGCAACGAGGCATTCTTTCCATGGCGAAGATCAAGGTGGCGAACCCGGTCGTCGAACTCGACGGCGACGAGATGACCCGCATCATCTGGCAGTTCATCAAGGACAAGCTGATCCACCCTTATCTCGACCTCAAGCTTGAATATTACGACCTCGGCATCGAGCACCGCGACGCCACCAACGACCAGGTGACGATCGATTCGGCCAACGCCATCAAGAAATACGGCGTCGGCGTGAAATGCGCGACCATTACCCCCGACGAGCAGCGCGTCGAGGAATTCAAGCTGAAGAAGATGTGGAAATCGCCCAATGGCACCATCCGCAATATTTTGGGCGGCACCATCTTCCGCGAGCCGATCATCATGAAGAACGTGCCGCGCCTGGTGCCCGGCTGGACCAAGCCGATCATCGTCGGCCGTCACGCCTTCGGCGACCAGTATCGCGCCACCGATTTCCGCTTCCCCGGCAAGGGCAAGCTGACGATCAAATTCGTCGGCGAGGATGGCCAGGTGATCGAGCATGACGTGTACGATGCGCCCGGCGCCGGTGTCGCCATGGCCATGTACAATCTAGACGAGTCGATCCGCGAATTTGCCCGGGCGTCGCTGAACTACGGCCTGCTGCGCAACTATCCGGTCTACCTGTCGACCAAGAACACCATCCTCAAGGCCTATGACGGCCGCTTCAAGGACATATTCCAGGAGGTCTACGAGGCTGAATTCGAGGCCGAGTTCAAGTCAAAGAAACTTTGGTACGAGCACCGCCTGATCGACGACATGGTGGCGTCGAGCCTGAAATGGTCGGGCGGCTATGTCTGGGCCTGCAAGAACTATGACGGCGACGTTCAGTCCGACACCGTTGCGCAGGGTTTTGGGTCGCTCGGCCTGATGACCTCGGTGCTGATGACGCCGGATGGCAAGACCGTCGAAGCCGAAGCCGCGCACGGCACTGTCACCCGCCACTATCGCCAGCATCAGAAGGGCGAGGAAACCTCGACCAATTCGATCGCCTCGATCTTCGCCTGGACACGGGGCCTGGCGCACCGCGCCAAGCTCGACGACAACGCCGAACTGAAGCGTTTTTCCGAGACCCTGGAAAAGGTCTGCATCCAGACCGTCGAGAGCGGTTTTATGACCAAGGACCTGTCGCTTTTGATTGGCCCCGACCAGCCTTGGTTGTCGACCACCGGCTTCCTCGACAAGATCGACGAGAATTTGCAGAAGGCGATGGCGTAGGCACCCGCAGTTCCAAATGCCGAAGGCTCCGAAAGGAGCGTTCGGTTTTTTGGGGCCGGCGAAAGCAAAGGGCTGACAGCGTGACCAAGCCAATCCTCTATGGCGCGGACTACAGTGTGTATGTGCGCATCGCGCGGATGGCGCTGGCGGAGAAAGGCATCGACTGCGAGCTGGTGCCGCTCGACATCTTCGCCTCCGAGGGGGTCCCGGCTTGGTATCTCGAACACCATCCGTTCGGCCGCATTCCGGCCCTCGAGCACGACGGGTTCCGCCTCTTCGAGACCAGCGCGATCGCTCGCTATGTCGACGAGGCCTTCGATGGGCCGGCGCTGCAGCCTGCCGATGCGCGCGGCCGCGCCAGGATGGGCCAGATCGTCGGCATGCTCGACGCCTATGCCTATCGGGCGATGGTCTGGGACGTCGCTGTCGAGCGGCTGGAAAAAGAAGCTCCCGACGAGGCGCTGATCGCCGACGGGCAGCGGCAAGCCGAAACAGTGCTCAGGGTGCTGACCTCGCTGAAGGCACAAGGGCCATGGCTGCTTGGCGACCAGCTGACGTTGGCCGACCTGCATGCGGCGCCGATGATCGGCTATTTCGTCAGGGTTGCCGAAGGACGCGACTTGCTGGCGCGGTTTGCGGGTATCCGGGACTGGCATGCGCGTGTCTCGGTGCGTGCAAGCTTTGCGCGCACCGACACGGTTAGTTGACAAGGATTGAGATGGCTTCGGGGCGGCGCCCCTCCCAACCGTCGTAATAAGTCCAATCCGACGCTTACGCTGCCTCGAGCGCCGCCCTCACTGCCGCGATCGCATCATCGGCCTTCGACGCGTCCGGTCCGCCGGCCTGGGCCATGTCGGGACGGCCGCCGCCGCCCTGCCCGCCCAATGCGGCGGAGGCGACGCGCACCAAGTCGACGGCGCTGAAGCGGTTGACGAGATCATCGGTGACGGCGACCACGACGCTCGCCTTGTTGTCCTCGCCAGCGCCAACGAACACGACGACGCCAGAGCCCAACGAAGTCTTGCCGGCGTCGGCCAGCGGCTTCAAATCCTTCGGCGAGACGCCGGAAACCGCCTTGCCGAGGAAGCCGACGCCAGCGACGATCTCGTTGGCGGCCGGGGCATCGGCAGGCGACCCGCCGCCCAGCGCCAGCTTCTTGCGCGCTTCGGCCAGGTCCTTCTCGAGCTTCTTGCGCTCTTCGAGCAGCGCTTCGACGCGCGCTGGCACATCCGCCGGCGAGATCTTCAGCGTGGCAGCGGCCGCCTTCAGCCGCCTGTCCTGCTCGTCGAGATGTTTTCGCGCGGCTTCGCCTGTCAGCGCCTCGATGCGGCGCACGCCTGCGGCGACCGCGCCGTCCGAAACGATGCGCACCAAGCCGATATCGCCGGTCGCCCTGACATGCGTGCCGCCACAAAGCTCGACCGAATAAGGCCGGTTGGCCTTAGCGCCATGAACGCCCGTGCCCATCGAGACGACGCGCACCTCGTCACCATACTTCTCGCCGAACAGCGCCATCGCGCCCTCAGCAATGGCGTCGTCGACCGTCATCAGGCGCGTGGTCACCGGGCCGTTCTGCACGACGATCTCGTTGGCCATGCGCTCGACCTCTTCGAGCTCCTGCGGAGAGATCGGCTTGTTGTGCGAGATATCGAAACGCAGGCGCTCGGGCGCGACCAGCGAGCCTTTTTGAGCGACATGGGTGCCCAGCACCTCGCGCAACGCCTCGTGGATCAGGTGCGTCGCGGAGTGGTTGGCGCGCAGTCTGGAGCGCCTGGCGTGATCGACCTTCAGTTCGACCGCGGCACCCGTCTTGACCGTGCCTGCGATCACCTTGCCGAGATGCACAAACAGACCATCGGCCTTCTTCTGCGTATCGGAAATCTCGATCGAGAACCCCTCACCCGAGATTACGCCGGTGTCACCCATCTGGCCGCCGGACTCGCCGTAGAACGGCGTCTGGTTGACGACCACGGCGACCGCATCGCCCTTGCCGGCGCTGTCGACGGTCTTGCCATCCTTGACCAGCGCCTCGATGAGGCCTTCCGCCTGCTCGGTTTCGTAGCCGAGGAATTCGGTGGCGCCGGTTTTTTCGCGCACGGAGAACCAAACCGTTTCGGTGGCGGCCTCGCCGGACCCGGCCCAGTGCTTACGCGCCTCCGCCTTCTGCTGCTCCATCGCATTGGTGAATCCGGCAAGATCGACCGAAATGCTGCGCTGGCGCAGCGCGTCCTGTGTCAGGTCGAGCGGAAAGCCATAGGTGTCGTAGAGCTTGAATGCCGTCTCGCCATCCAGCATGTCGCCGGCGCCGAGCTTCTCCGTCGCCTCGGAGAGCAGCCCAAGGCCACGCACCAGCGTCTTGCGGAACCGTGTCTCCTCGAGTTTCAAGGTCTCGGTAATCATCGTTTCGCCGCGCACCAGTTCCGGATAGGCCTGGCCCATCTCGCGCACCAGCGCCGGCACCAGCTTCCACATCAATGGATCGCGGGCGCCGAGCAGCTGCGCATGGCGCATGGCGCGGCGCATGATGCGACGCAGCACATAGCCGCGGCCTTCATTCGACGGCAGCACGCCGTCGGCGACCAAGAAGGAGGACGAGCGCAGGTGATCGGCAATGACGCGGTAGGAGGAAACCGTTTCCGCATCGGGTGCGCGCCCAAGCGCGGAGGACGCAGCATCGATCAAATGACGGAACAGGTCGGTCTCGAAGATGCTCTCCACCCCCTGCAGGATGGATGCCATGCGCTCCAGGCCCATGCCGGTGTCGATCGACGGGCGCGGCAGGTCGACGCGCTCCTCTTTCGTCACCTGCTCATACTGCATGAACACCAGGTTCCAGAATTCGAGGAAGCGATCGCCGTCTTCCTCGGGACTGCCGGGAGGTCCACCCCAGATGTGCTCGCCACGATCGATGAAGATTTCCGAGCATGGTCCGCAAGGACCGGTGTCGCCCATCGCCCAGAAATTGTCCGAGGTCGGGATGCGGATGATGCGATCGTCGGAGAAACCGGCGATCTTCTTCCAGAAGCCGGCCGCCTCGTCGTCCGTGTGGTAGACGGTGACCAGCAGCTTGTCCTTCTTCAGCCCGAACTCCCTGGTGATGAGGTTCCAGGCAAGCTCGATGGCGCGCTCCTTGAAATAATCGCCGAAGGAGAAATTGCCGAGCATCTCGAAAAAGGTCAGGTGGCGCGCGGTATAGCCGACATTGTCGAGATCGTTGTGCTTGCCGCCGGCGCGAACGCTTTTCTGGGCGGTGGTGGCACGCGAATAGGGCCGCTTCTCCAAACCGGTGAAGACGTTCTTGAACTGCACCATGCCGGCATTGGTGAACATCAATGTCGGATCGTTGCGCGGCACGAGCGGGCTCGAGGCCACGACCTCGTGGCCCTCCTTGCGGAAATAGTCGAGAAATGTCGACCGGATCTCGTTCACGCCACTCATGGATACTGCCTTTTCAAGAGAGCCGCCGGCCGGACCGGCGGGAGATGGCTCTGTGTTTTCTAGAAGATGGAGTTGGCCTTTTAGCCGTAGCTCTTGACCCTGTCCAGAAACACGGAATTGGGCCAATTCGCGCTTTGCACCGGCACTTACGCAGGCACGCAAACGAAAACCGCCGGCGCGAAGGCCGGCGGTTTGGAACACGGTACTACAGAACTCTGTTACTTAAGCATCAGATAATAGGCTGGATTTATGGCCAAACTCTGGCGTTGCCCTACATCGCGCCGGCTTCGTCCTCAAAACCATCATCGCCATTGCCCTCTGAGCCACCGTTTTCGAGGAACTTTTCGGCGATCAACCCGGCATTCTGCCTAAGCGCCAGTTCGATCTCGCGCGCGGTGTCGGGATTGTCGCGCAGGAACAGTTTGGCGTTCTCGCGGCCCTGGCCGAGACGCTGCGAATTATAGGAGAACCAGGCGCCCGACTTCTCGACCACACCGGCCTTGACGCCAAGATCGACCAGTTCGCCGGTCTTGGAGACACCCTCGCCATACATGATGTCGAACTCGACCACCTTGAAGGGCGGCGCCAGCTTGTTCTTGACCACCTTGACGCGGGTCTGGTTGCCCACCACCTCGTCGCGATCCTTGACCGAGCCAATGCGGCGGATGTCGAGACGCACCGAGGCGTAGAATTTCAGCGCGTTGCCGCCGGTCGTCGTCTCGGGCGAACCGAACATGACGCCGATCTTCATGCGGATCTGGTTGATGAAGATGACCATGGTGTTGGAGCGCGAGATCGAGGCGGTCAGCTTGCGCAGCGCCTGGCTCATCAGGCGGGCTTGCAGGCCCGGCAAGGAATCGCCCATCTCGCCCTCGATTTCGGCGCGCGGCGTCAGCGCCGCCACCGAATCGACCACCAGCACGTCGATGGCGCCGGAACGCACCAGCGTATCGCAAATCTCCAGCGCCTGCTCGCCGGTGTCGGGCTGCGAGATCAGCAGGTTTTCAAGATCGACGCCGAGTTTGCGGGCGTAAACCGGATCGAGCGCGTGCTCGGCATCGACGAAGGCGCAGATGCCGCCCTTCTTCTGGGCTTCGGCCACGGTATGCAGGGCCAGCGTCGTCTTGCCCGAGCTTTCCGGCCCGTAGATCTCGATGATACGGCCGCGCGGCAGACCGCCGACGCCGAGCGCGATGTCGAGGCCGAGCGACCCGGTCGGCACCGTTTCGATCTCGACGACCTGCTCGTTGGCGCCGAGCCGCATGATCGAGCCCTTGCCGAAAGCCCGCTCGATTTGCGACAGCGCCGCATCCAGAGCCTTTGATTTGTCCACTGCCTTATCCTCTACCAGCCGCAAAGAATTCTGAGCCATGATACATCACCCTTTGGTCGTCAATGAAGGCCGGACAATCCGTAATCCTTGTCAATTTGTACCTTTTTTGTTCTCATTTGGCAAGGAGTGACAACCAATTGAAAAACAAGCGATATCCTGATTTGTTCTTTTTTTGTCTCGCAAACCCGGGCAGGAACAGGCTCCGCCCGGGCAGGAACAGGCCGCGCATTGGGCCAGACGGCTCGATCGTATCGCCCGGCCGAATCGCCGTCCTGCATGCGAAGCTCTGTCGCGCACTCTAGCGCTTGTGCGGTCCCAACAACAAAGGTCATATCGCCGCCATGGTGGATTCCTTGAAGGTACTGGCCGTGGGCGGTGCCCATATCGACCGGCGTGGCCAGGTGTCCGGCCCCTATGTGCCGGCCGCCTCCAATCCCGGCACGATGCGCGAGGATGTCGGCGGTGGCGTCTTCAATGCGTTGCGCAGCATGGTGCGGCGCGGCCTCTGCGCATCGCTGCTTTCGGTGCGCGGTGGCGATGCGTCAGCCGACACGGTTTCACGGGCCATCGCCGAGGCAGGCATCGCCGATCTTTCGGCGGTGTTCCTCGATCGTGCCACGCCGAGCTACACAGCGCTGATCGATCGCGAGGGCGAATTGATCGTCGGCTTTGCCGACATGGCGCTGTACGACCTGGCTTTTCCCAAGCAGATCAGACGTTCCAAGATACGCCAGGAAGTGGCCGCCGCGGATGCCATCCTGTGCGACGCCAACCTGCCGTCGGCCGCACTGGAGGGGTTGCTGTCGCTCGCCGCCGGCAAACCGGTTTTCGCCATCGCGATTTCGCCGGCCAAGGTGACGCGGCTGATACCGGTGCTCGGCGGGCTGGCCCAACTCTTCATGAACCGACGGGAGGCCGCTGTGCTGGCCGGCGTCAATGCAAGTGTCGGCGAGCAGGAAATGATCGACGGATTGCGGTGCAGCGGCCTTGCCAGCGGCGTGGTCACGGCAGGGAGTGGCCCTGTGCTGGGTTTCGACGGCACGGGCGCCTTTTCGATCCTGCCGCCTGCTCCGAGAAAAGTTGCCGATGTCACCGGCGCCGGCGACGCACTGGCGGGCGCGACGGTCGCGGCACTGCTGCGCGGCCTGCCATTGCGCCAGGCCCTGCGCGAAGGCGTCGCGGCGGCAACGTTGACCATCGAAAGCGCCAATGCGGTGCCCGAATTCACCGCGGCGAGTTTCGCGGAGGCGCTGGCCCTTGTGCCGGATGCCAGGGAAGTGGCATGAGACCGGCAAATTCATAGAGCGCAGTGGATGCGCCGCACTCCGGATTGGAGATCAGAGATGACGCCAGAAACCGCCCGCCCTTTCATCGATATCCACGCACCGGTAGCGCAAGCCCTGGCCGCCGGGCGTCCGGTGGTGGCGCTCGAAAGCACCATCATCACCCATGGCATGCCCTATCCCGACAATGGCGCCATGGCGGCCAATGTCGAGAAGATCATCAGTGACGGCGGCGCGGTGCCGGCGACGATCGCCGTGATTGGCGGCCGCATCAAGATCGGCCTCTCCGACGGCGAGCGCGAATCGCTGGCGATGACGGGTGACGCCATGAAGCTGTCGCGCGCCGATCTCGGCTTCGCCGTCGCGCAAGGCCGCACCGGGGGCACCACGGTCGCAGCGACCATGATCGCGGCTGACATGGTCGGGATAAAAGTATTCGCCACCGGCGGCATCGGCGGCGTGCACAAGGGCGCGGAAAAGAGTTTCGACATCTCGGCCGACCTCGATGAACTGGCGCGCACGCCGGTCATCGTCGTCTCGGCCGGCGCCAAAGCGATCCTCGACATCGAAAAGACGCTGGAAGTGCTGGAGACGCGCGGCGTGCCTGTGGTTGGCCATGGCTGCGAGACGATGCCCGCCTTCTGGTCGCGGCAGTCGCCGTTCCGGGCGCCATTGACCCTGCACAAGCCGGAAGACATCGCGCATTTCTATCAGACGCGCCTGGCTCTGGGTTTGGGCGGCGGCTTGCTGGTTGCCAATCCGGTGCCGGAAAACCACGAAATCCCCGCTGAAGAAATGGCGGGCTACATCGAAGCCGCGCAGAAGGCGGCCGAGGCCCTCAACGTCACCGGCAAGGCGGTAACGCCGTTCCTGCTGGGAAAAATCCTCGAACTCACCGGCGGCCGCAGCCTGAAGACCAACATCGCGCTGGTCGAGAACAATGCAACGCTGGCGGCTGAGATCGCCAAGGCCTTGTAGGTCACTTGCCGGCGCGCCGCCCCGCCTCATAGGCGCGGCGTGCCCAGACCGTCATTTCGTCCGGATCGTCAAAAGCGCTGTCGGGAATGCTCCAGTAGGGCATCGCTACCAGCTTGCCGTGGCGCGTGCCGATATAGGTCCACTGCCGGCAGCCCGCGGCTTCGAAATCCGGTGCGCTTTGCTCGTCCGCCTTCAGCAGCAATTCGCCACGCAGGACAATGGCGACGATGACGCCGTCGAAATAGATGCCCTTGCCGCCGAACAGTTTTCGGATGCTGACCTGACCGAGGCCCTCGAACAGTTCGGCGATGCGTTCATTGTCCATGCCGCGATCATGCCACCGGCATTTGGCCTTGTCATTGCCGCAACCAAAATCATGCTGACAGGTTGAGGCTATCCTGTCGGAGTTTTTTGCCATGCCTGTGCTGCTCAAGGGGTCCTGTCGCTGCAACGCCGTGCGTTTTGAAGTGGAAAGCCACACGCCCGTGCCGTTCATGCTGTGCTACTGCTCGATCTGCCGCAAGCAGCAGGGCGGCGGCGGTTTCGCCATCAATCTAGGCGCCGACTACGAAACGCTGAACATCAGGGGCAAGAGAAACCTTGGCGTCTATCGCGCTGAGATCGAGGACGACGAGCATCCCAATTGCGAGGTCTCGACCGGCGAGCGCAATTTTTGCCGCAAATGCGGGTCAGCGCTGTGGCTCTACGACCCGACCTGGCCGGAACTGGTGCATCCCTTCGCCTCGGCGATCGACAGTGACCTGCCGAAGCCGCCCGAAAAAGTGCATCTGATGCTGAAATACAAGGCGAACTGGGTCGAGCCCGATATCGGGCCGAAGGACAAGGTGTTCGACGTCTATCCTGAGGAATCGATCGCCGACTGGCACAAGCGGACAGGCATGTGGGTGGATTAGCTTTCTTCACCCGTAAACGGGGCGAAGGAAATGCTCAGGCCGAAGCGCGCGCCTCGGCCAAGACTTTCAGATCGGCCGGTTTCAATTCGACCGATTCGCCGCAGCCGCAGGCCGAGCTCTGGTTCGGGTTGCGGAAGGTGAAGCCGGTGCGCAGCGTCGTCTGCTCGAAATCCATCTCGGTGCCGAACAGGAAAAGTGCTGCTTCCGGCGCGACATAGACATGGGCGCCGTCGCGTTCGATGTGGTCGTCCTTGGCGTTGGGCTCGGTCACCAGGTCGACCGTATATTCCATGCCGGCGCAGCCGCCCTTCTTGATGCCGAGACGAATGCCATGCGCGTTATCGCGCGTGGCGACGATCTCGCGCACCCGGTCGGCGGCCTTTTCGGTCATCGTGATGACGGCAAAGCGTCCCATGTTTTTCCTTCTCCATTCCATGCAGGTTCAAGGCCTGCCGAATGAGTCCTCACCTAAAATGGTGAAGTTTTACCATTGGCGCAAGTGTACCAGGCTCGCTGCTAGTACCAGCCCACCGCCACCTGCGCCTCTTCCGACATGCGATCGGGCGTCCAGGGCGGATCGAAAGTCATGTTGACTTCGACGCCAGACACGCCTTCGACGGCGCCGACAGCATTTTCCACCCAGCCGGGCATTTCGCCGGCCACCGGGCAGCCGGGCGCGGTCAGCGTCATGTCGATCTTGACCGAGCGGTCGTCCTCGACGTCGATCTTGTAGACGAGGCCGAGCTCGTAGATGTCGGCCGGGATTTCCGGGTCGTAGACCGTCTTCAGCGCCGAGACGATGTCATCGGTCAGCCGCGCCAGTTCATCGGCCGGGATGCCCGAGGCGGAAACGACGCTGTTGCCGGCGTTTTCCGGCGTAGCCTCGGTGGGGGTACTCACATCATCCATGGTCGTCACCCGAAAAACTTGCGCGCTTTTTCAAGCGCCTCGGCCAAAGCGTCGACTTCGGCCCTGGTATTATACATGCCGAACGATGCCCTGCATGTGGAGGTTACGCCAAAGCGTTTCAACAGCGGCTGGGCGCAATGGGTGCCCGCGCGGACAGCCACGCCTTGCCTGTCTATCACCATCGAGACGTCATGGGCATGAATACCTCTTAGTTCGAAGGAGATGATGGCGCCCTTGCCAGGCGCATCACCGAAGATGCGCAGCGAATTGATGGCGCGCAGGCGCTCATGGGCATAATTCTTGAGGTCTTCCTCGTGTGCCGCGATGCGCTCACGGCCGACAGTGTCCATGTAGTCGAGCGCGGCACCCAGTCCGATCGCCTGGACGATCGGCGGCGTGCCGGCTTCGAAGCGGTGCGGCGGGTCGTTGTAGGTGACGATATCTTCCGTCACCTCCTCGATCATCTCGCCGCCGCCCATGAAGGGCCGCATGCCGGCGAGACTATCCTTCTTGCCGTAGAGCACGCCGATGCCCGAGGGGCCGTAGACCTTGTGGCCGGTAAAGACGAAGAAATCGCAATCGAGATCCTGCACGTCGATGGGCATGTGCACGGCGCTCTGGCTGCCGTCGACAAGCACCGGAATGCCGCGGGCGTGAGCGATCCGGACGATCTCCTTGATTGGCGTCACCGTACCCAGTGCATTCGACATCTGCGTGATGGCGACTAGCTTGGTGCGGTCGGTCAGGCGTTTTTCGAATTCCTCGATGTGGAAGACACCGAGGTCGTCGACAGGGACCCAGACCAGCTTGGCGCCCTGGCGTTCGCGGATGAAATGCCACGGCACGATATTGGAATGGTGCTCCATGATCGACAGCACGATCTCGTCGCCCTCGCCGATATTAGGCATGCCATAGCCATAGGCGACGGTGTTGATGGCCGAGGTCGTGTTCGAGGTGAAGACGATGTTGTCGGTGCTTGGCGCGTTGAGGAAACGGCGCACCGTTTCTCGCGCCTTTTCATAGGCGTCGGTGGCGGCATTGGAAAGGAAATGCAGGCCGCGATGGACGTTGGCATACTCCTGGCTGTAGGCGTGCTCGATGGTATCCAGCACCACCTGCGGCTTCTGCGCCGAGGCGCCGTTGTCGAGATAGACGAGCGGCTTGCCATAGACTTCGCGCGACAGAATCGGAAAGTCACGGCGGATCGCCTCGACGTCGTAGGGGCTGGTTTCGATCTTCCGGTCCATCACAACTTCATCGCCTCATTCTGCCGCGCACCCCTCATCCGACCGCTTCGCGGCCACCGCCCAGGGCGAGTCACTCGCCTCGCCCGCCCTTCAGGCCCCACAAGGGGAGAAGGAAGAGCGCTTTACCTTCTCCCCTTGTGGGAGAAGGTGGACTGGCGCGTAGCGCCAAGACGGATGAGGGGTGGCTTGGCCAGGCCCCATCCAATTTAGCCGTGCGTCACGAACCACTCATCGAGCCGCGCTTCCAGCGCCTCGACGATCGCTTCGTCATCCAGTTCCTCGATCACCTCGGCGACGAACGCCTTGACGAGCAACCCCCGCGAGCTCTTTTCGTCGACGCCGCGCGCCATCAGGTAGAACAAATGATCGTGGTCGATCTCGGTGACCGTCGCGCCATGGCCGCAGACGACGTCGTCGGCAAAGATCTCGAGCTCCGGCTTGGTCGAGAACTCGCCATCGTCCGACAAAAGCAGCGTGTTGCAAGCCATCTTGGCGTTGGTCTTCTGCGCATATTGATGGACGTTGATGCGGCCCTGGAACACGCCCCGCGCCTTGCCGGTCACCACATTGCGGATGACCTCGGTCGATGTCGTATGCGGTACGGCATGGTCGAGCACCATGGTGACGTCGGTATGGGTGTCGCCGGCCAGAAGATTGATGCCGCGCAGCTTGAAGTCGGCGCCTTCGCCCGTCGTCTTGACCATGATTTCCTGGCGCACCAACCTGCCGCCGGCGTTCATAACGAACAGCGTCAGTTTGGCATCCTTGCCGATATGGGCCTTGAACTGCCCCAGATGTGTCGCCGTATCCGGCTGCTCCTGGACGATCAGCCAGGTCACCTCGGCGCCCGCGCCAAGCACGAGCTGGCTGACCGAGCTCGTCAGCGCCGCGCCCTCGCCGGCTTGACGCTCGACGATGACCGCCTTGGCGCCGGTGCCAACCCGCACCGGCAGGCGCACATGGGTCTGGCCACCGGCCTGCAGGTTCTGCAGCTCGATCGGCTTTTCCAGTTCAATACCGTCGGCGATATCGACAAAATAGCCGTCGGCAACGAAGGCCGTGTTCAGCGCGCCGATGGCATCGTCGCTGCCATAGGGATCGAGCCCCGGCGCGATGCTGCCATCGGTCAGCTTTTCGGACAGACGCTGGACGCTGACGCCGTCGACGACCGGCGCCTTGGCGCTTGATACCCCGTTCAACAGGGTCAGAACCGTCGAACCGTCGACGATTGGCGCGATGGCTTTGGCGGCGGCGGCCGGATCGAAGTCCGGCACCGCACCCAACAGCCGGCGCAGGTCGGTATAGTGCCAGGATTCGATGCGCCGGGTCGGCAGGCCGTGCTTGACCGCTTCGATGGCGTCGTCGCGCTTCAGCATCACCGCGCCGTCTCCCGGCAAAAGCGACAGCCGTTCGCCGAAGGCGTCGATCAACGCTGTCTCGGCCGGTGTCCGCTGCGGTTGTGTGTGCATATTCATCAGTCTCGCCTGTCTTTTGGAACAAAATGACTTGGCACGTTACGCGGCTTGCCCGATGACGCCGGCATAGCCGTTCGCTTCAAGATCGAGCGCCAGCGACTTGTCGCCCGACTTGATGACCTGGCCCCTGTAGAGCACATGTACGCTATCAGGCACGATGTGTTCGAGCAGGCGCTGGTAGTGGGTGATAACCAGGAACGCCCTGTCCGGCGAGCGCAGTGCGTTGACGCCATCCGAGACAATCTTCAGCGCATCGATGTCGAGGCCGGAATCGGTCTCGTCGAGCACGCACAGTTTCGGCTCCAGGAGCTTCATCTGCAGGATCTCGGCGCGCTTCTTCTCGCCGCCGGAGAAGCCGACATTGAGCGGCCGCTTCAGCATCGCCATGTCCATGCTGAGCGAGGCGGCGGCTTCCTTCACCCGCTTCAGGAATTCCGGGATCTTCAGCGGTTCCTCGCCGCGCGCCTTGCGCTGCTCGTTCATCGCCACCTTGAGGAATTCCATGGTCGCCACGCCCGGTATCTCCATCGGATATTGGAAGGCGAGGAAGATGCCGGAAGTGGCGCGTTCGGCCGGATCCATTTCGAGGATCGACTGGCCGTTGTAGAGGATGTCGCCCTCGGTCACCTCATAGTCCTCGCGGCCGGCGAGGATGTAGGAGAGCGTCGATTTGCCCGACCCGTTCGGTCCCATGATCGCGGCGACCTCGCCGGCTTTCACCGTCAGGCTCAAGCCGCGAATGATCTCGGTGCCGTCATCGACGATGCGGGCGTGCAGGTTCTTGATCTCAAGCATTTTTGTTTCCTGAATATTTGTCCGGGCCGGTCAGCCCACCGAGCCTTCCAGCGAGATGCCGATCAGCTTCTGCGCCTCTACGGCAAACTCCATCGGCAGCTGCTGGATGACATCCTTGACGAAGCCGTTCACGATCAGCGCGATGGCTTCCTCTTCCGGGATGCCGCGCTGCATGACGTAGAACTTCTGGTCCTCTGATATTTTCGACGTCGTCGCCTCATGCTCGAACTGCGCCGTCGAGTTCTTCGCTTCCATGTAAGGCACAGTGTGCGCGCCGCACTGGTCGCCGATCAGCAGTGAGTCGCAATTGGTAAAGTTGCGGGCATTGGTCGCCTTGCGGTGCGCCGAAACCTGGCCGCGATAGGTGTTCTGCGAGAAGCCGGCGGCGATGCCCTTGGAGATGATGCGGCTCGACGTGTTCTTGCCGAGATGGATCATCTTGGTGCCGCTATCGACCTGCTGGTAGCCGTTCGACACGGCGATCGAATAGAACTCGCCCGAGGAATCGTCGCCGCGCAGGATGCAGCTCGGATATTTCCAGGTGATCGCCGAACCGGTCTCGACCTGCGTCCACGATATCTTCGAACGATGGCCACGGCAGTCACCGCGCTTGGTGACGAAGTTGTAGATGCCGCCCTTGCCCTCGGCGTCGCCGGGGTACCAGTTCTGCACCGTTGAATACTTGATCTCGGCATCGTCGAGCGCGACCAGTTCGACCACAGCGGCATGCAACTGGTTCTCGTCGCGCTGCGGCGCCGTGCAGCCCTCGAGATAGGAGACGTAGGCCCCCTCCTCGGCGATGATCAGCGTGCGCTCGAACTGGCCGGTGTTCTTCTCGTTCATACGGAAATAGGTCGACAGCTCCATCGGGCAGCGCACGCCCTTGGGCACGAAGACGAACGAGCCGTCGGTGAACACGGCCGAATTCAGCGTGGCGTAAAAATTGTCGGAGGTCGGCACGACCGAGCCGAGATATTTCTTGACCAGTTCCGGATGCTCGCGGATCGCTTCGGAGATCGAGCAGAAGATGACGCCGGCCTGCGCCAGCTCCTTCTTGAAGGTGGTGACGACGGACACAGAATCGAACACGGCGTCGACGGCGACGCGGCCCGATTTGTAGACATTGTCGCTGACTTCCTCGAGCTCCGAGGCGTCGGTCTTCTGCACGCCGGCGAGGATTTCCTGCTCCTTCAACGGAATGCCGAGCTTCTCGTAGACTTTCAAGATCTCGGGATCGACGTCGCTGAGCGACGTCGGTCCGGGCGTGCTCTTGGGCGCCGCGTAATAGTAGATGTCCTGGAAATCGATCTTGGGATAGTTGACGCGCGCCCAGGTCGGCTCTTCCAGCGTCAGCCAGCGGCGATAGGCTTCGAGGCGCCATTCCAGCATCCAGGACGGCTCGTCCTTCTTGGCCGAAATGAAGCGGATGATGTCTTCGCTCAGGCCCTTGGGAGCCTTGTCGACAGCGATCTCGGTCTGGAATCCGTATTTGTATTGGTCGACGTCGATCTTTCGGACCCGATCGATCGTGTCCTGCACAGCAGGCATATGCGTTCTCCATCCACGCCGGGGTCAAGGCCCGACAGTTTTCAAACTATGGCACCGCCGAATGAACGCCCGAGCAGCGTCCGCGGCAGCGTAAGTTTCATATAGTGCGCCTCGACCGGAAATTCACCCGGCCAGCATAAAACGCACGGCTCTACCAGGCCGAAGCCTGATCCTTTTTCTCAAGCATCGGATTTCCCGGTCCGATGCTCCAACCGCTACGCGGCCTTCTCTCTACCCGCCCGACGCGCGGCAATGCTTGCCAGCGCGGTGCGGAACAGTTCGATATCCTCGTCGGCAGTCGCGGCACCGACCGATACGCGCAAGGCACCAAGACTGTCGCCGTGTCCCATGGCCTTCAGCACATGGCTCGGCCCGACCTTGCCCGACGAGCACGCGGAACCGGCGGAAAGCGCCACGCCCCCCAGATCAAAGGCGATCTGGGCGGTTTCGGCTTTGACGCCGGGAATAGCGAAGAATGTCGTGTTGGCAAGCCTTGGCGCGCCGGCTCCGAAGATTTCCACGTCCGGCACCAGCGTCTTGATCGACGTTTCGAGCTCATCGCGACGCCGACGCACGGCACCGATGGCCTTCAGCCCGGCCAGCGCTTCGCGCGCGGCGGCGCCAAAACCGGCGATGCCAGGCAAGTTCTCGGTGCCGCCACGGTGGCCCTTTTCCTGGCCGCCGCCATTGATCAGCGGCTTCGGCATCATCAGGTCGGCAGCGGCAACGATGGCGCCGGCGCCCTTGGGGCCGCCGATCTTGTGAGAGGACAGAATCACATAGTCGGCGTATCCAGCCGACATATCGATGGAAACGCGGCCCGCGGCCTGAACGGCATCGACGACAAGAATGCCGCCCGCCGCCCCGACGATCTCCGCGATGCGGTCGATCGGCTGGATGACGCCGGTTTCGTTGTTGGCGGAGTGGATCGCGACCAACGGCAAGCCATCGGCCTTATCGTGACCGCCGAGCGCAGCCGTCAAGGCGTCGAGACTGACGATGCCATCAGCGCCGACACCGATCCGCGTCACCAGGTTTGCCGGAAAGCGTCCGCCATTCAGCAGGCACGGATGGTCGGTCTCGCACACGTAGAGCCGGCTCATGCGAATGGCGCCGCGCCCCATCTGCCAGTCCGGCGTCAGCAGCGTCGAGGCGGCCTCGGTCGCACCCGAGGTGAAGACGACATGTTCGGTCTTGCTGTTGACCAGTGCCGCCACGTCGCGCCTGGCATTGTCGACCAGCCTGCGCGCGGCGCGCCCCTCGGCATGGACCGACGAGGGGTTGGCTGCGTCAAACGCCGCGACCATGGCCTCGCGCGCGGCTGAAAGCAGCGGCGCGCTGGCATTATAGTCCAGATAGGCGCGTATCGCGGCCATTTTCGTCCAGTTCTTCCCGTCAAAAGCCATTCCGCCGACGTATGGCGTTATTTCCTTGAAATTCCAAGGCAAGCCGTCCTATTTACGCGGCTTGCGGCGAGTGCGACCGGGCGATTGCGTTTCGGCCACCCAGTTTTGAACAATTCTAAACTAGCTTCTAGGAAGACGCTCGCCCTGCGTCAAGGTCTGTGGAAGCGGGGCCAGAGCAAGAGTTCCGGGCGCCGCGCATTTGTATATGTCACGTGGAGTATTTCATGCCTGAGGTCATTTTTACCGGTCCGGCCGGCCGCCTGGAGGGACGCTACCAACCCTCGAAGGAAAAGAGCGCGCCGATTGCCATCGTGTTGCATCCGCACCCGCAGTTCGGCGGTACGATGAACAACAAGATCGTCTATGACCTCTTCTACATGTTCCAGAAGCGCGATTTCACCACGCTGCGCTTCAATTTCCGCGGCATCGGCCGCAGCCAGGGCGAGTTCGACCACGGCACCGGCGAGTTGTCGGACGCGGCGGCCGCACTCGACTGGGTGCAGTCGCTGCATCCGGATTCCAAGAGCTGCTGGGTGGCCGGCTATTCCTTCGGTTCGTGGATCGGCATGCAGCTCCTGATGCGCCGGCCCGAGATCGAGGGCTTCATCTCGATCGCGCCGCAGCCCAACACCTATGATTTCTCCTTCCTGGCGCCCTGCCCGTCCTCGGGTCTGATCATCCATGGCGATGCCGACAAGGTGGCGCCGCCGAAGGATGTGCAAGGCCTGGTCGACAAGCTTCACACGCAAAAGGGCATCACCATCACGCAGAAGACCCTGCCCGGCGCCAACCATTTCTTCGCCAACGACGCCGATGTGCTGATCGAAGAATGCGCCGACTATCTCGATCGCCGGCTGGCGGGAGAATTGTCCGATCCGAGGCCGAAGCGGCTGCGCTAAGACATCAGGCCATCCGTATCCCCGGGCTATGAGCGGGCGGGCAAGGCCCGCCTCCTCGACATGAGGCCGCCGCGGTGCGGACGGTCCGGCAGCGACCTATTTTTCCGGGGCAATAAGCCGGAACGATGGCTTGCGGACCGGCAATCCTGAAGGTGCCGGCCTGAAGATGAAACCGAGCCTCGCAAAGACCAGTCCGCACACCAGCGCGAAGGCACAGCCGAGGCCGAAGCCGGCGACGGTGTCGCTTGGATAGTGCGCACCGACGAAGATCCTGGTCGAGGCGATGCAGCCCGTGACCACAAGGGCGATATACCAACGCCGCGGAAACAAAAGCAGCAGGATACCGAACACGGCGCCCATCGTCGTGGCGTGGCCGGACGGAAAGCCAGCAAAGCGCGCATCGAAGGCAAAGGGGTGCAGTGCAAGGACGCCAAAATCCTGGAAGTAGAGCGGGCGCGCCCTGCCAATGGCATATTTCAAGACATTGACGGTCAGGCCCGACAGGCCAACGGCGCTCAGCACCAGAAAGGCGAGACAAGTCCAACTGTAGACCAGCATCAGCGCGCGCCGCGAAAGGCTTCGCCAATCCGTCAGATTGGCCGCGACAAGCAGCAGCGCGGACGGGATGAGATACCAGCCGCCCAGTCCGAACTGCGTGAAGAACTCGGCAAGCCTGGCGGCGCCCGCCGACCACTGGCCATATGCTACTCCTGCCGGCGTATCGAGACGGACAAAGGCCGCGGCCGTCAGAAAGACCCAGACCAGGCCCCACGCCCACCATGAGATGTTGGGATAGCGAGCGGGGCGAACGGCAAGGCGCCGTCTTGCGATCTGCAGGGTGTCGCGAAAATTGCCGAGGGACCGGCGCCCTATCCCGAGAAGCGATCTGGAAACTGGAGGCCGCGATTTCACGAGCATTGGGAACTCGACCCCATCATCGAAGTCATTGCGCTATACGGTAGAGACCGAGCGACAGTTTGTCTCCCGACGAATAGTTGAGGCCGTCGACTTCGGCGAGGCGGTTCGCCGACTTGCGTTGCACGGACAGCATGCCATTCAATTTCTGCTCGTCGCCGATCGGCACCAGGCCCAAGGAGCAAGCGGGATCGGCGAGCAGATGTTCCGCCACGCCCCCGACATCGGTCAGCACCGTTTTGGTGCCGACCAGGAACACCAGGCTCGGCTCCTGATAACGCGCCGAGGCCAGCACGGTCGTGTCGCAAGGTTTGTTGGCGCGCACCGCGTCCCTGATTGCCGGGCTCAGCCAGATCGGCTTCAGGGACGGGGCGATGACGCCGAACAGCAAGGCGTAGGCGATGCCCGCACAGGCGGCGGTGGCGCCGATGCGGGGCAGCGGCACCTGCAACTGCCGCGAAAACGCGAAATAGCCCGCGCCAAGTGCGGCCGCGGCCGCCGGAATGCTCCACCAGGAGAAAGTGTGGGTGAGGTAGATTGGCGCTCCGATGCAGACCGCCGCCAGGCCCAGGCTGACCACGACAAGACCGAATGCGGTCGACCACCACAACCATTGCTGCCAGCGACTGAGCGGCGCATTGGCGTCCTGCGGCTGCAATGTCAGCAGCCAGCCGATCAGCAGCGCCATGCCGGGATAGGCGGGCAGGACATAATGCGGCAGCTTGGTGGGAATGAGTTCGAAAACGAGCCAGAACGGAATGTACCAGGCGAGGCAGAAGCGCAGCCTCACATCATCGCGCATGCGGTTGAGGGCCTGCAGGCCAGCGCCTACCGCGATCAGGCCGAACGGCCACATGAACAGCGAATAGGTCAGCATGTAGAAGCCGGGCGGCAGGCCGTGCGATTCCGCGCCCGACGCGACCTTGCCGAGCATGTCCTTGCCGACGGCCTGCTGCAGGAAAGCACCGTGGCTCTTCCAGGTGATCGCGGCGAGCCAGGGCAGAGAAATCACCAAGACGAGTAGCAGGCCGCGCCCAACCCTAAGCTTCGACAGCCAACGCCCGTCGCGCTCGAAGGCGAACAGGACGGCAATGGTCAACGCGGACAGCAGCGGCGCAATCGGCCCCTTGATGAGGATCGCCGCCCCTTGCGCGATCCAGAAGATCCACCAGAGATGGCCGGCGACCGCTTCATTGCGGCGCGATGCCAGGTAAATCTGCGCCAGCGCGCCTTGCGCCGCCACGCAGCAGGCCAGCAGCATCGCATCGGTCTTGGCGTCGCGGCCCTCGAACGCCGTGGCGAAGATCGCAGCCATCACCAGGCCGGCCGCGAGGCCGGCATTGGCACCGAAAAGATTGGTCCCAGTCCAGGCGATCGCCAGCACGGCAAAGGCAATGCCGAGTGCCGAAACCGTGCGATAGACCCAGATCGGTGCCTCGGCACCCTGCCCGCTCAGCGCCACGGCCGCCGATTGCAGCCAGTAGATGCCGATCGGCTTCTGGTAGCGCGAGGTCTCCTGGAAGCGGATGTCGACATAGTCGCCGCTCTCGACCATCTGCTTGGATGCCTGGACGAAGCGGGGCTCGTCGCGGTCGACTGGCGGCATGGATGCCAAGCCTGAAGCCGTCATCACCAGGCTGAACAGGAAGAGGAAGATGTAGTTCCTGTTCAACGCCATTTTTGCGTCTCTCCGATCATTTCTTTTTTGGCGGTTGCTCAATCGACCTTGGTCATCGCCGCCTTGCGCTCATTGGCGATCAGCCAGAGATTTCTGATGTAGATGAACATGCCCATGGCCTGCCCGGCGATGAACACCGGATCCTGGCGCTGGATGGCATAAATCAGAAGCAGGCCGCCGCCGAACAGGGAGAAGAACCAGAAGGCCACCGGCACGACGCTGCGCTTGGCCTTTTCCGAGGCCAGCCACTGCACGACGAAGCGCATGGTGAAGAAGAACTGGGCGACGAAGCCGAGCAGGATCCACGCATCGAACTGCTTGATGAAAACCTGATGAAGCCAGGCTCCCAGTTCCTGAAGCACATTAAACACGCTTGATTTCCTCTATTTTTGGCATTCTGCGGCGCCGGCGGCGCAACCACCAGACACCGCAGAGATCGAGCACACCCTGCAGGCCGCGATCGAAAATGCCGTAATTCGATTTGCCGTGCCGGCGCGAGCGGTCGACGACGTCGCAATGCACGACGCGATACCCCTCCTGGATGACCAGGGCCGGAACGAAGCGATGGGTGCCGTCGAAGAACGGCAGTTTGCGCAGGATATCGGTATGAACCGCCTTCAGGCCACAGCCGGTGTCGCGCGTCTCGTCATGCAGGATGGCGTTTCGCAGCCAGTTGGCGAAACGCGACGCCAATTGTTTGACCTTGCTGTCGCGGCGCTTGAGGCGCTGCCCTTGCGCGGCGCCGAAATCGGGCCCGGCTTGGCGCAGCGCATCGACCAGCACCGGAATGTACTGCGGATCGTTCTGGCCGTCGCCGTCGATGGTCGCGACGATGCCGCCGCGCGCCGCCCAGGCGCCCGAACGCACCGAAAGGCTCTGGCCGGCGGACTTCCGATGCCGCAATTCGCGTAGCGGAAACGGGCGTCGCGCCGCCTGTTCGGCGAGCACGGCAGCCGTCTCGTCGGTCGAGCCGTCATTGACGATGATCAATTCGAAGTCGCGGCCGGCCATCGCCGCCTCGATCTCGTCGATCAGCAGTGGCAGGTTTGCCGCCTCGTTCCTGCAAGGAATGACAATGGATATCAATGCGTCCGGCATGTCGCGTCGGGGCTCTGTCGTCGGATATGGCATTTTATGGATGCCGTGCGGTGCCGCTTGAGGTCGTGGACTGTTAGAACCTTGTGGCGCGGCGCCTCATTACGCCAGCCGAAACGATGAAGCAAGCATTGCGGCCGGACCGCCGCTGGCATCATCCGCGCGGCCGCAAAACCGGAATCCGCTTTTGCTGATCGCCAACTCTGGTTGGCGCGCGATCCGGCGCAAAACCGGAATCCACTTTTGCTGATCGCGCTTGGGTGCTAAACGCGCGCGTTCACATATGCCCGCCACGGACCGTGGCGTACGCTTCGGGAAAGAAAACATGCCTGCCTTCAAATCCGATTTCCTGCGCACGATGAGCGAGCGCGGTTTCATCCACCAGACCTCGGATGATGCCGGTCTCGACACTATTTTCGCCAAGGAAACGGTGACGGCCTATATCGGCTTCGACGCCACGGCCAAGAGCCTGCATGCCGGCTCGCTGATCCAGATCATGATGCTGCATTGGCTGCAGCAGACCGGCCACCGGCCGATCGCGCTGATGGGCGGCGGCACGTCGATGATCGGCGACCCCTCCTTCAAGGACGAGGCGCGCAAGCTTTTGACGCCTGCGGATATCGACGCCAATCTCGCCGGTATCCGCCGCAACTTCATGCCCTACCTCAAATTCGGCGGCGGTCCGAACGACGCGGTCATGATCAACAATGCCGACTGGCTGATGGAGATCAACTACGTCAATTTCCTACGCGATGTCGGGCGGCACTTTTCCGTCAACCGCATGCTTGCTTTCGATTCCGTCAAATTGCGGCTTGATCGCGAGCAATCGCTGTCGTTCCTCGAATTCAACTACATGATCCTGCAGGCCTATGATTTCGTCGAACTCTACAAGCGCCTCGGCTGCCGCCTGCAGATGGGCGGCTCCGACCAATGGGGCAACATCATCAACGGCATCGATCTCGGCCGCCGGATGGAGGATGCGCAACTCTACGCACTGACGACGCCGCTGCTCACCACCTCGTCCGGCGCCAAGATGGGCAAGTCGGCATCGGGCGCGGTCTGGCTCGATCCGGAGATGCTGAGCCCCTACGAGTTCTGGCAGTACTGGCGCAATACCGAGGATGCCGACGTTGCCCGGTTCCTGAAACTGTACACCACGCTGCCTTTGGAAGAGGTCGCACAGCTCGAGCGGCTGGGCGGTTCCGAGATCAACGAGGCAAAGAAGATCCTCGCTACCGAGATCACCGCTCATCTGCATGGCCGCGCGGCCGCCGAACAGGCCAGCGAGACGGCGCGCAAGACCTTCGAGGAAGGCGCGCTCGCCGACACGTTGCCGACCGTCGAGACGGACAAGGCCGCGCTCGAAACCGGCGTCGGCATCCTGTCGCTATTGGTCAGCGCGGGGTTGGCTTCATCCAATGGCGAGGCACGGCGGCACATCCAGGGTGGCGCCGTGCGCCTGAACGACCAGCCGGTAAGCGACGACCGTCGACTGGTCACGCTTCAGGATTTGAGTCCGGAAAATGTCGTAAAGCTTTCATTGGGCAGGAAAAAACACATCCTGGTGAGACCGGCCTGAGTACCCCTCACCGGTATTCGAAGATCGACCTGAATATCCCCGGCGCGATCACCGACAGCGGGTTGACGTCGAGCACCGGCTTGTTGGCATTGCCCCTGAGCCGGAACGTGACGCCGATCAGGCCGCGGTCGCGGCCATTGCCCAGAAGCGCGCCGACGATGGGCAGTTCGCCGAAAATGCGGTTGAGGCCGTAGGCCGGCATGAAGGTGCCGGTCATGTCCATATTGTTGTTCTGGTCGTAGAGGATGCCCTGGAACGTCGTGCCGATGCGCGGGCCACGCAGCACGCCATTGGTCAGCCTCAGATAGCCGCTGCCCTTGTCGATCTCGGCGTAACCACGTTCGAATTTCACCCGCGACGTGTCGAGCTTGCCCTTCACCGCCTGGTTGAGGCTGCGGCTGTCGCCGGCCGGCGTGGTCGAGACAATGGAGGCGAGCTTGGGTTCGTTGACGATGAAGAAGTTGCTGGTGTCGACCTTGCCCTTCATCGGTCCGTCGCTGGCCCCCGTCAGCGCCAGCGTGATCGACCCGCTTTCCATGTGCTCATAGATGTTGAGGAATCGAAGGATGGCGCCGGCGTCCGCCGACTGCACGTTGAGCGAGCGCCTGCCGTCGCCGGTGGTGTTGCTGATGGCGATGGCTGCGCCGGAACTCGCCGTCGCGCTGACCTTCAGTCCGTTGACCCTTGAACCAGCCGCACTGTAGTCGAGCTTCAGGTTGGACAGTTGCTCATCGTGGAAACCGGTCAGCTGATCGACATCGGCGCTGACGGAAATGTTGTCTGTTCCCGTCGTCTTGGTTGCAGTGTCCACATCGGACGTGAACTGCTTGATGAGCGAACGAGCATCAAGCGCGTTGCCAATGATGTCGACCGCATAGCTCTTGCCCGATCGCTTCACCGAAACCGCCACGTCGTCGCCCCTGTTCAAGGTGACCTTGCTGAACTTGGCCGAAGACAAGGCGCCGTTGACCAGCACGATGCTGCCGTCGACGGAGAACGTCTTGCCGTCGAGTTCAAAGTCGGACAGGGTCGTGGTGTCGCCGGACTTGGTCATGACGAATGTGGCGCTGGCGGGAACCCCCGTCCCCTTGCTCCAGCCGGCCCAGGGAATGTCCAGCCTGGCATTGGTCAGGTCGGCCGAGACATTCTGGTTGCCGCTGCCGCTCTTGTCGATCTTGACCTTCACCGTTCCGCCAAGCAGCGGCGTCAAGCCGGGCATGGCGGCGGCGCGGATCTTGTCGTCGAGCACCAGGGCTACCTTGCGGCTGCGCGCCGGCCCGTCATCCGCCAGCGGCTCGACGAGATCGAGTTCGGCCGGAATGCCATTCAGCGATGCCTTGGCCGAAATGACAGCCTTTTGCGGGTCGACGGTGATCGAGCCATCGGCATCGGTCACGGCCTGTCCCTCGAACGGCTTGGCCAAGGACAGGCCGGTGTAGTCGAGAGACACCAGCCAATCGAGCTTCGCGGTGTCGACGCCCGACTGCAGCGGAATGTCCGCTTTGACATGGCCGGTAACGCCGCCGGAAAGGTCCTCGGGCAGAATGCCGACATGGCGCATGGCATTGATCGGCTCGTAGGATGCAAGTTCGGCGACGGCTGACGCATCGCCGGCAACGTCGATATCGAGAGCGCCGATGACCGGCGGGCGGTTGGCTGCCTTGACGGCCAGTGCCCCGTTGCTGGCCGCCACCACGCGGCCACTGGGCATGAAGACGGTGCCCGACGACAACGAAATATCGACGTCGTTGCCGTGGAATCCGACGACGCCCACCGCGTCGCGTATCGGCGGAATGCGGCCGGCCGTGTCGAAACGCGCCCCCTCGATCTGGAAGCGGCCAAAGACCTCGTCGGCTGAAAGCGGCACGCCATTGCCGAGGCGGTCCGGCACCACCTGGAACTGGAGATTGGCGTCGACCACACGGCCGCCGAACAGGTTGTCCAGACACCAGAGCCGCGCATTGCGCGCCGAAAACCACGGCCACAGCTGTTTGACATGCGAGACCGGCATGTCATGGATGTTGAGCGCCAGATTGATCCCAGGAGCCTTGCCGTCGACGAATTGCATCGCCGCGGTGCCAAGCACCTCGCCGGAACCGGCGGACCGAACCGCGATCTGCTCGGCCACCAGTTTACGGCTTTGCGGCTGGTAGACGCCGGCGATCCGCGCCAGGAAGATCAACGCGGGCTCAGGCGATTCCGATGGCGCCAAGGTCGAACCGTCGCTGGTCAGGTCGTAACGGTAGGAGGGTTCCTCGCCCGCCACCCCGGTTGCCGGTTTTGGCCCGATCGAGCCGCCGAAATCGAATGAAGACCGGCCAGTTTTCAGCAGCAACCTGTCCACCTGGATCTTGTTGGAGCCGTGGACCAGCGTCGCATTGACATCGGCATCCGCCGGCAGCAGCCCGCGCGTGCCAAGATCCAGCACCGACCCGGTGGACGAAAGGGCGGCCATCAAGCGTGATGCGGTGGCACCTGAGCCTTCCGATCCTGTCAGCTTCAATGCGACGGCACCAAGCCTGCCGGAGCCGGCAGCAGTATCACCGGCATCCGCCAGATTGATGCTGGCATCCAGGCTTATCACCCGATGCGCGGCGATATCGCGGGTGGCGGAGGCGGCAACGGTGACTGTCCTGCCGTCGACATCCGCCTCGGAGGTAAACTCCATGCCGCCCGGCCCCGACTGAACGACGGTGGCGTCGGCGATCTTGACCAGTCTGATCGATCCGGCGTCGGGCAGCACGAACTCGACATTGCTGAGATCGATGCGGCGCATCGAATCCTCCCGCACGGCGTCGAGCGCGCGATGGATGTTGCCGAACACCGCGTCCGACAGTTTTTCCGGATCGACGAGGCCGTTCTCGTTGCGCAGCGCCGCGGTCCAGTCGCCGCCGGACGGCATCGCCGCCATGACGATGCGGGCATCGGAGATCCTGGCGCTGGTCAATCGCACCTCACCCCATAGCAGCGGCACGAGACGCACGCCAAAGCGTACACGACCGGCATCCGCCATCGGTTTGCCGTCTGATGTCTTCAGGCTGACATCGCTCACCTGGAGGGCGACGAAACTCGAACTGTCGAGAGTGATGCGGGCTGGCCCGACCGCGACATTGACGTCGACGCCCGCCAGCCTCTCTATGGCGCTCTCCGCCTCGACGCGCAGCCTGTCCGACCCGATGCCGGAAAGGCCGATGAGATAGATGGCGACCGCGGCCAGCAGCATGAATGCGACCACGCCGGCAAACACGCGCGAAAGGATGCGAAAGCCGCGGCCGATCGCCGCCTGGCCGAGAGGCGGGACGCGGCACGCGGACGGCAAGGCTCCCAGGTCGGTGATTTCGTCCCGCCTGAACCGGATCTTCTCGTGCTGCGGTTGGTCCTGATCCACGCAATCTTCCGTTGTACAAACTCGCTCGTGGACGAATCCCCGCTCGACACTATATCGGTGTGGCTTCGCGCGTAACCGTAAACAAGGGCATCGATATGGCTGACCTGGAAGTAGGCGATCCCGCGCCGCAATTCGATCTGCCGCGGGACGGCGGCGGATCGCTCAGCCTGGCCGCATCCGCCGGCAAGCCGGTCGTGCTCTATTTCTATCCGCAGGACGACACGACAAGCTGCACGCAAGAGGCGATCAGCTTCTCACAGCTGAAGCCGGAATTCGAGAAGGCCGGCGCCGTCGTCATTGGCCTGTCGCCCGACAGCGCCAAGAAACACGACAAGTTCAAGTCGAAATACGATCTCACCATCGATCTTGCCGCCGACGAGGAGCGCAAGGTGATCGAGGCCTACCATCTATGGGTCGAAAAATCGATGTATGGCCGCAAATACATGGGTGTCGAGCGCGCGACGTTCCTGATCGGCCGTGACGGGCGGATCGCCAGAATTTGGCGCAAGGTCCGGGTCAAGGGCCATGCCGAGGCAGTGCTGGAAGCTGTTCGCGAGCTTTGAGCGTCGCCGAAGCCCACCAAAGCAATCGACAATTATGGTCGCTACTCGTCAGGTGCCTCGGCCTTCGGCTGCCGCCCAGTCCTCGAGGATTTCGAAACATGGCTCACATGATCGGCCAGCGCTGCGAGATGACCACGCAGGCCGCGCGCGCCCATCATCGATGACAGCGTGACTGATTGCGTGGCGAAGCGCCGCTTGAAATCCTCGCCGCCGCAGAGAAAATCAATTGTGCCAAGGCCGCGGTCGAACGACCACTGGATATAGTCCATCATCAGTACCATACCCGGCGAGCCGCGCTCATATTCGGGATCGTAGGTGGTGACGAAAGCCATCATCGTGCCGTGCTGCTCGAAATTGATCGAGACGGCGACGATCGTGTCGTCAAGCTCCAGCACGAAGATGCGCAACAGCCCGAGGTCGGCAAGCACCGAAATAAGCGCGGAGAGAACTGGCGAGCCCTTATCGAATAGATCCGAGGCCCGACCATGCCGGGTGAGCCAGAGGCGCTTCAACGTCGCGACCCGCTCGAGCACCGGCTCGCGCGGGTCCCCCGCATCCAGGAGCCGGAAACGCAATGCACCGCTCTCTTCCATGGACTTGCGGCCACGACGATAGTTCTGCCGGCCCTTCTTGGACAACGTCTCGAACCATTCCGCCCCACGTTGCCAGGGACCCGCAACACGATAGCTGATTTCAGTGCGGTGGTTGCGCCGAAGCGCCTTGCCATGGGCCGGTCCCAACAGGGCATGAACACCGGCATCCGGCAGCAGACGGTTGAGATAGATCAGGTCGAAGCCGCCCTGGTCAAAAACATACTGCCAAAGGCCGGAGATCGCTCGCGGGTCGCTGTCGGGTGCAACCAGCGCGTCGCCATAGTCACTGTGATCCTTCGCCGCCCATTCGAGCATGCGGATGCCGGAGCGCCTGAAGGTCGCGAGCGCTATCACGCCATCGAGCCGGTCACCGTTCCAGGCAAGCCCGATCCTGAGCGCGCGCCGCTCCTGATGCGGGGTGGTGCGCCACCAGGCCGCAATCCAGTTCGGATGCTGGAAGACAAGCCCGCCAGCCCGCTGCCAGAGCGCACTCCAGGCCGGTGCGATCTCGGCCAGGCGCACCGCCGATGTCACGACTTCGAAGGTGCGTGTCCGCGGGATCGCGAGCACAACGGGAGCGTTCATGGCCGTGTTCCTTCCGATGACCGCGCGGTTCTTGGCCGCGGCTTTCCTGGCCGCATGCGCCTGGCGATATGCCCCCACATCCGCTTCAACGGCATGACGTAGAGCCCGGCGAGCGACTGGTAGTCACGCACATCGCGGTCGACCAGCCCGAACTTGAAGTCCTCGTCGGGCCTCGGCACACACAATGTTCCGAAGAGCCGATCCCAGAACGAGAAGAGCAGCCCGAAATTCTTGTCGTAGTGGCGCGGATCGACGCTGTGATGCAACTGGTGCCAATGCGGACACAGGATCAAATTGTTGAGCGGGCCGAACGAGATCTTGAAATGCGTGTGCCTGACGAAATCCATCATCAGTATGTTACGCATGACATAGACGTTGACGCCAAAGACGGTCAGTTCGACAAGGTTCAGCGAAATGAGCGACCAGATGCCGAAGCACAGCCCCACGATGAGGCCGTCCCAGGCTCGGTTCATCAACTCGTCCAGCGGATGGACCCTGTCTTTGGTGATCCCGACCATCACCTCGGCCGAGTGATGCACCTTGTGCAGTTCCCAAAGCAGCGGATAGCGATGCTGGGCGACGTGATAGAGATAATAGGAGATGTCGTAGGCGAGCAGCATGCTGACGGTGAAGATCAGCACCGTCACCGGCCCTGCCGGCCCCTCGATCAGAGGCGGCTGAAACTGGAACAGTGTCGAAAACAGCCAGTTGGTCCCGTAGCCCACCGCCGTGACGAAAACGATTCCGGCGGGGAGCATCAGGAAAGGCATCAGGGCCTTCTTCGTCACCCAGAACAGCAGGTCGGCCTTCGCCGAGGGATGGGTGATGACCTCATGCGGGATGACGAACTCGAAGAACTCCTTCCAGCTCTTCTCCTCGACCGTGCGCCAATAGGCCACGAGTGCGCTGACAAGGGCAGTCAGCAGCAAAAGCCCGGTCGCCAGCAGACTGGTGGCCGAAATCTTGTCGAGGATCTTGCCAATCAGATCGTTCAGCATCCCTACCGCCACGGTGAATCCGAAGTACCAGCACGCCTTTACTCGAAAAACGTCAATTAATCGCAATCGAAGACAGTTAAGAAACCCAAGTCTTGCTCTGCGGGCGACAGGCCACTGCTGGCGGAGCATTGGTGCTCATCACCAACGATTTCGCGACATGGCGGCCGTACCCCGGCGGTTTTCATGCAACCTCTTGCGCGCGCTGCCTGCATTCGGCGCGACGCAGCAAGCCTTTGTTAACCCTAATAATGTGTAGTCAGGCTGTCGTGGTGTCGTAAACGAAAGCTTGGTCCCGTGAACGTAACCGGTCAGTCCGCAGTCTTCGGCAGGCGCAAGGAACTCCATACGGTCATCATCGCACGGGGTAACGAGATCAGGCACTTCACGATACGGCCCTGGCTCGCGGCATTCATCGGTTCGGGACTCGCCGCCATTGCCATCGGCTATCTCCTGGCCACATCCTATCTTGTGCTGCGTGACGACCTGATCGGCGCCACCACCGCGCGCCAGGCGCGGATGCAGCAGGCTTACGAGGACCGCATTTCGGCGCTTCGCGCCCAGGTAGACCGCATCACCAGCAGGCAGTTGCTCGACCAGCAATTGATGGAAACCAAGGTCAGCGAACTGCTTCAGCGCCAGACACAGCTCAGCCAGCGGCATGGCCGTCTCGGCCCGCTGTTCGAACGTGCCGAGAACGACGTCGGAACGGTGCCGGCGGAAGATCCGGCCGCGACCGCCAAGCCGGACAAGCGCGCCGAGGTGACCGGCAGCATCAACCAGCCCGCGCAGACCTACGCGGTCGCCGGCCTGGGCGCCGACCTCGGCAGCGCCGACACGAGGCCCTTCTCCTTGTGGTCGACCCGCGCCGATCCGCTGCCCAGCGATTCATCCGCCGATCGTGCCGACAAGCTGTTCGTCTCGATCAACCAGTCGCTGAAATCCATCGAGAATGATCAGCTCAGCCGCATCAGCACGCTCGCGGACAACGCCTACAAAAGCGCAGATGCCATCCAGCAGGCGCTGCAGGCGGCCGGACTGCCGGTCGACAGCGATTTCGGCAAGAACGAAAGCGATGTCGGCGGACCGTTGATCCCGCTCGACTCCTCGATGATCTTCGACAGCAAGGTCAAGGAACTGGACGAGGCGCTGGACACGCTCGATCAGCTGAAAAAGGAAGCGCGCCGGCTGCCGCTCGCCAATCCCGCCCCTGGCCACTCCGTCACCAGCCCGTTCGGCGTGCGTACCGATCCCCTTCTCGGCACCGCCGCGCTGCATTCGGGAATGGACTTCAGGGCGCCCATCGGCATGCCCGCCAAGGTCACCGCGCCCGGCATCGTGACCAAGGCCGGCTGGAACGGCGGCTATGGCCGCATGGTGGAAGTCGATCACGGCAACGGCTTTGCCACCCGTTACGGGCATCTGAGCGAAATCGACGTGACAGTCGGCGAGAAACTGGATGCCGGCGCCGTCATCGGCAAGACCGGCAGCAGCGGACGCTCGACCGGCCCGCATCTGCATTATGAAGTGCGGCACAATGGCGAGGCGATCGATCCGCTGCGCTTCCTGACCGTCGGCAGGAAAGTCGCGCAATATCTTTAGCAAGGGCAACCGCCCGCCGGGGGGTGAATCGGGACCACCGGCCAGCCACGCCTCTCCCTCGCCAAGCAGTCTCCGCACGTCGTCAAACTGCTGACGGCCATCCGCCAACGGCAGGACCGCAAACCGTCGCTTCTTAGTCTCATCCCTAATCCACATCGAAGGTGAGAAGCCGTGGAGTCGGCAGCTCGGTCCGCGTGCCGGATTATTTTTGAATTCCATTTGACTGAATAAATATTTGATGCGAACCTCACGTCAAGCAGGGGCGCAAGGCATGGCATTGCGAGGGACCAACCAGGAGTTCGGGCGGCCGTACAACCGGCGCATCGTACTTGAGTCCATCCGCCGTCATGGCCCGATCGCCCGTGGCGACATCGCCAGGCATGTCGGGCTCACCGTCCAGACCGTATCGACCATCGTTCGCGAACTGGAGGAACAGGGCTATATCCTGTCCGTGCGCGAAGAGCCGAAGGGCCGTGGCCTGCCACCGGCGACGCTGCGCATCAACCCGGAAGGCGGCTATGCCGTCGGCATCCACCTGACGCCGCTTGGAATAGACGCCGCACTGATCAATCTCAGCGGCGACGTCATCGAGAGTTCACGTCGCGAAGCGCACAACCCGGCGCCCGATCATGCGTTCGAACAGATTGGCGCCATGGTCCGCGACCTGACGGGCAAACGGCCCGGCGGCCGCGTCATCGGCATCGGCATGGCCCTTCCCGGCCCGTTCGACGTGGACTCCATGAGCTTTGTCGGCCCGACCACGATGACCGGCTGGAAGCACGTGGCGCTGCGTGAGCGGCTGACGGCCGCGACGGGATTGCCGGCGTTCTTCGAGAGCGACATGGCCGCCGCCGCGATGGGCGAGCGGCTCTATGGCATCGGCGCCCGCCATTCCGACTATTATTATCTCTATTTCGGCGTTGGGCTTGGTGGCGCCATGATGCATGACGGCAGCGTTCTGCGCGGCGCCTGGGGCAATGCGGGCGAGATCGGCCATATTCCCATGGTCCCCGAAGGCGAGCTTTGCCCCTGCGGCAACCGAGGCTGCCTCGAGCGCTACCTCTCGCTTGAAGCGCGGGGCCGCCGGGCCGGCAATGACGCCGATTGGGTGGCGCAGGTCGGCCCGATCTTCCGCAACACCATCGCCATCATCGAAAACCTCTTCGACCCAGAGACGGTCGTGCTCGGCGGCCTGGCGGCATCGGAGTTGCTCGAACGCCTGGCAGACGCGGCCGAACCGCTGCACAATTCGGTTTCGGCCCGCGCGGACCGCAAGACGCCGCGCGTCGTCGTCGCCAGCGGCGGCCAGCATGCGGTGCTGCGCGGCGCGGCGGCACTCGCCGTTTCCGGGGTGTTGTCGCCACGCTTCGGCCAGATGTTCGCCGCCGAACGCGGGCGCGGCCGCGACATCCTTTCGGCCGGGGAGATTGCAGCATGAGCGAACCCCTGCTGGTGCTCGACAACGTGACCAAGAACTATGGCGCGATCGAAGCGCTGAAGGGGATCAGCTTTTCCATCGGCAAGGGCGAGGTGGTAGCGTTGCTCGGCGACAATGGCGCCGGCAAGTCGACGCTGGTCAAGATCATTGCGGGCGGTCTCGAACCGACCTCCGGCCGCATGCTGTTCGAGGGCAAGGAGTTCCTGGCCCGGTCGCCGGCGGAAGCCAAGGCGGCAGGTATCGAGACCGTCTACCAGGACCTGTCGCTCTGCACCAATGTCGACGTGGTGGCCAATTTCTTCATGGGCCGCGAGATCACCAGGAAGGTGCTTGGCATTCCCGTGCTCGATGAGCGTGCCATGGAAGCCGTCGTCGGGAAAGCGCTGGCCAGCGCCGGTACCCGCATTCCTTCACTGCGCACCAATGTCGAGCATCTCTCGGGCGGCCAGCGGCAGGCCATCGAACTCAACCGCTTCGTGCACTGGGGCGGCAAGCTGGTGCTGCTCGACGAACCGTTCGCCGCACTTGGCGTCGAGCAGACGCGGCGCGGCCTCGACATGATCCGCCAGGTGGCGAGCCAGGGCATCGGCGTCGTCATCATCACCCATATCATGCAGCAGGCTTTTCAGGTCGCCGACCGGATCGTGGTGATCCGGCAAGGCGTCGTGGCGGGCGATGTCGCACGCAACAAGACAAGTCCCGACGCGGTGATCAACATGATCACCGGGGAGACGCTTGCCGGTGCCGGACCGGCGGGCTGAGGGACAAAGAGGGGTCCGGCTTAACAGGGAGCCAACGACATGAAGCGAATACTTCTTGCTGTCTTCGGTATCCTGGCACTGGCTTTTGCCACACTCACGCCGGCATTCGCGCAGTCCAAGGGTATTGTCTACTACATGGTGCCGACACTGCTCGACGAGTTCCAGACTGGCTCGGTGAGCGCGCTGGAGCTGTTCCTGAAACAGACCGGCTACGACATGAAGACGCTGAACGCCGACAACAAGACCGACGCCCAGCAGTCACAGATGAACGACGTCATCGCGCTGAAGCCGGCGGCTATCATCCTGGCCGCCGTCGATTTCAATGCGCTGAAACCGTCGATCGAGGCAGCGCGCGCCGCCGGCATTCCGGTGGTCGAGTTCGACCGCCAGATCACGTCGACGCCGTCCGACTTCACGTCGGTCGCGGGTACCGTCGAGATCGGCTACGTCGCCGCCGACCAGGCCGAAAAGCTTCTGAAAGCCAAGAACGGCTCGGTGAAGGGCAAGGTCTTGCAGGTGCTTGGCGATCCCGGCGATCCCTATACGCTCGACATCCAGAAGGGTTTTGAAGAGAAGATGAAGGCGTTCCCGGACGTCAAGATCATCTCGCTGCCTGCCATGCAATGGGAGGCCAGCAATGCCGGCACCATCGTTGCCGACCAGATGCTGGCCAACCCCGACATCGACCTGATCTTCAGCCATGCCGCACACCTGTCGGTCGCCGCCGTCGCCTCGCTCGAGGCCGCCGGCAAGAAGCCTGGTGACGTCATGCTGATGAGTTCGAACGGCGCGCCGGTCGGTCTCGACCTGATCCGCAAGGGCTGGCTCAACGTCGAGGTCGAGCAGCCACTTTACGCACAGGCCGCGGCCGTCGCCATGTTCATGGACAAGGTCGTCAAGAAGGAAGAGATCAAGCCCGGCGAATACGATGTGCTTGGCCTGAAGTCGACCGTCACCAAGGAAGCCTGGGGCCCGAACATCAAGATCCCGGGCGCCGCAATCACCAAGGAGAATGTCGACAATCCGGCCTTCTGGGGCAACCAGAAGCCGCCGACCGATACGGTCAAGCCGGTCGAATAGACAGATGGCCCAACCGCTCCGGGCCATACCCGGCCCGGAGCCCTTCCCTGTCCGTATCGAATGAGACGCAGGCAATGTTCTACGGCCTTGATTGCGCACGCCAACCGGATCGACTTATGAATCCTCGCACACGCAAAGCCCTGGAGTTCGTCCTCGACAACCTCGTCTGGTTCATGCTGCTCCTTGTCCTGGTCGTCTTCTCGCTGTTCATCCCGAATTATTTCCAGCTCGGCATCTTCGCCAACATCATCGAGGCGTCGAGCGTACTCGGCGTCATGTCGATCGGCCTGGCGCTGGTCATCATTGCCGGTCACATGGACCTGTCGGTCGAATCCGTCGCCGCGCTCAGCGCCATGGCGGTGGGCATCCTGTTTTGTTCCTCGGGCATCGGCCTCGGCGTCCAATTGCACCCGGAATGGCTGATGGTTCCGGTGTCGCTGCTGCTGGCGCTGGCCGTCGGCGGCCTCATCGGCGCTTTCAACGGCTATCTTGTGGTCAAGGTCAAGATGAGCGCCTTCATCATCACGCTCGCTTCCTACATCTGGGTGCGCGGTCTGGTGCTGGTCATTTCGGGCGGTCGCTCGGCCCAGGATCTGGCACCTGCCATCCGCTGGTTCGGCATCCAACGCCTGATCGGCCTGCCGCTTACCGCCTGGATCGCGGTGGCCTGTTTCGTGGTCTTCTCGCTGATCATGGCCAAGACGCCGTTCGGCAGGCACCTCGTGATGATCGGGGGCAATGAAACCGCGACCTTCCGCGCCGGCATCCGGGTGAACCGCAACCTGATCATCGCCTTCGTGCTCGCCGGCGCCATAGCAGGGCTCGCCGGCTGGCTGCTGGCGATCCGCACCTCGGGTGCCACGGCCAATCTGGGCGTTGGCCTTCTGTTCAACGCCTTTGCCGCGGTCGTCATCGGCGGCGTCAGCCTGAAGGGTGGTGTCGGCACCTTGCCGGGCGTCTATGCCGGCGTGCTCCTGCTCTCTGCCATCAACACGGCGATCAACCTGATGGGCCTGCCCGCCAACTTCACCCAGGTCATCCACGGCCTGCTGGTTCTGGCAGCGGTGTTGCTCGACGCATTCAAGCAAACCATTCGCCAAAGACTGGCGTGAGGGGGATTGGCGTGAGGTGGGGATTTGGCATGACAGGACGGCTCGCATGACAGGACGACTGGAAGACAAGGTGGCGTTGATCGTCGGCGGCGCGCGCGGCATCGGCAAGGGCATCGCACTGCGCTTCGCCGAAGAAGGCGCAAGGCTGGTGCTGGCCGATACAGAGGAGGAGGCCGGGCAAGCAAGTGCGGATGAACTCGGTGTCCCCTTCATCCGCACCGACATCTCGCAAATGAGAGACGCTGAGGCCGCGGTGGCACTGGCGCTGAGACATCACGGCCGCCTCGATATCATCGTGCAGAATGCCGGCATCTATCCCTGGCAGTTGATCGAAAACACCAGTGCCGACGACTGGGACCGCGTCATGGCCGTCAACCTGCGCGGTACTTTCAATGCCAGCCGCGCGGCCCTGGTACCAATGAAGGCGCAGCGCTTTGGCCGCATGCTCTACACCTCCTCCATCACCGGCCCGCATGTCACCAGCCCTGGCCATGGCCATTATTCGGCGACGAAAGCGGGCATCAACGGCTTCATTCGCGCTGCGGCGCTGGAGTTCTCCGGCTACGGCATCACGGTCAACGGCGTCGAGCCCGGCAATATCCTTACCGAAGCCATCCAGCAGCATCGCGGCGCCGCCTATATCAAGAACATGGAAGATTCGATCCCGCTCGGCCGGCTCGGCAGCCCGCGCGACGTGGCCAACGCCTTCCTGTTTCTCGCCTCGGACGACGCCAGTTACATCACCGGCACCACCATTGTCGTCGATGGCGGGCAATTGCTGCCCGAGGGCAAGGATTTCCGGATGGTGCCGCCGTGAGCAGGGGGCAGCCATACGCCACGAACCGTGTGCCTGCTGAATTGCCGATTTGGCTCGAGCGCTTCGGCGAATTCCTCCAGGCGTCCGGCCGGCTTCAGCCCTTACGGATGGCTGAGGGCAGGCAAGGCTTTCGTCTTGCCGGACAATCTGGCTCCTAAGGTCAGGCTATTCGGGAACCACCCCACGAACGCCTTCATCGCCGTATTGGATCTGGGGAGGACGGCAATGCGCGCCAACAGTGCGGCCCCATGAATGCGAGTGGCAAATTGCCGGCTCCACGCTCTTGAATAGCGGTTGCCGACGGCGAGGCGTGCCGTCCGGTCCCATTGTTCGAACCTTGCCAATTCGCCAGCGAGAAGCCAGCTGGACTGCAGGGCCATGGAGATGCCTTCGGCGATGATGGGATGGGACTCGCCGGCGATGTTGCCGACCCGAAATATGTCGTCGGCAAATCGTGGGCGCATCCCCGGACGTATGGGACCGGCGGCAAGCCATTCACCTTCGAGGCTGGCGTCGCCGATCGTGGAAACCACCGCCGGGCACGATGCCAGTATGTGCGCGTGAACGGCTTGGGCTGCTGACGTGGCACCGCCCTTTTTGCGCAGCCTGGCCAACACGTCGCGGCGTATGCAGCACGACAGCGATATCCTGTCCTGATCCGCCCACACCATGCCACCATAGCCGCCCGGAAACACCAGGAGCGGCATGAGGTCTCGAGCGAGCGAAGCTCCCCTGAAATGGGCCTTGAAGCCAAACAGATCGGAGGCCGCGCTGCTCTTTGGGAGATTGGTCGGCAACCTGCCCCGGCCCCAGGAGCCATGCGCCGCAATCACCACCTGCCCCCTAAGACTTGTCTGACCGTCCTTGTTGGCGATCCGGACGATGGCACGATCGCCATTGCTGGCGATCTCCACCGCGCGCCACGGCTGAAAAACGTCGGCTCCGGCGTTGCGCGCCGCGTCCAAGAGGATGCCATCCAGAACGTCCCGTCCAAGCGCCCGCCCGTAAGCATCCCCGGCGGCGCGCGGCATGCCTGCTTGTATGCCAGGGCCCGACGCGAACAACGCAACCCGCTTGACTTCCGGTCCTGCCTTGGTGCGAACCGCCACGCCCGCCTCCAGACGGTCCAACAGCTCCAGATTGACCGCCGACATGAATTCGCCGCAGACCTTGCGGCGTGGAAACTCGCTTGCTTCGATGATGGCCACGGAACGACCCTGGCCGCGCAAGGCCAAGGCTGCCGATGAGCCGCTTGGACCGGCACCTATGACGATGGCATCGTACATCGCGCAAATCCTTCCTTGGGGAAAACGCGGAAGGCGTGGGTAAACGGGCCAATCCTGCGTTCTTCACACTGCTGCGCGGAACCGAGAGGCCACAAGCCGGAAAGTTCCTTGCCAGCGAAACCTGCGCGGACGCTTGCCGCCGCATCGTGCATGGTGACCTGGTTTACACCGACAAGGCGCAGGAGCGAGCATGCTTTCAAGGCGACAACGTTTCGGCTTGGCTCGGCGGCGAGGAACACCGGTGCCAAACGGCGCAGGGCTTCGAAGAGTGTCTTTAAGGCGGCGTCGGAAAAGTGGTGCAGGAACAGATTGGCCGAGACAACGTCGTACGCGTCACCCCCGGGTTTTGCGATCCAGTCGAAGACATTGTCGGTGACGGTTTCAACGCGCCAGCCCAGTGCCGCGAAATCGGCGCGCCGCCGGTCGGTGATGAGGTCAACCTGGTCGAGCATGACCAGCTCCACGTCGATCCACTTCCTGGCGAGGCGCCTTGCAACCGAGAGCATGAACGCACCGTCGCCGGACCCGACTTCCAAGATTCTGATCGAACCCTCGCGCACGCTTGCCTTCAGGAGGCTGGACATGATCGCGTGTTGAAACATCAGCGAATTTATCCAAATCAGGTCACGCCGGGAGCCAATCGCCTTGGGATCGTCGGGAGGCAAATGATCGAGCAGTTCCGGCTGGATATGACGGCTGTCGAGACCCGTGGCCATGTCAGGCACTGCCGGCAGTGTGGAACATCATCGTCTCGGCCGTGAGGCCGGGGCCGAATGCCATTGCACAGCCCACGTCATCATCCGTGAACCCACGAAGCATCCGCTCCAGCACGAACATCACGGTGGCGGAGGACATGTTTCCGTTTTCGCGAAGCACGTCGCGCGACGGCAACAGCGCATCGGGAGGAAGATCCAGCGCGCGCTCCACGGCGTCGAGAATGGAACGCCCACCCGGGTGAACAGCCCAAAGGTCGACGTTGGCGGCGGTCCTGTTTCCCAGGATGGCGCCGACGCCTTTGCCAAGCGCATTCTGGATTGCAGCAGGAACCTGCCCCGACAGAACCATGTCGAACCCGTCGTCGTGCACGCTCCAGCTCATCAGGTCGCGGGCATCGGTATCCACGATCGCATGAAAACTGTCCAGGCCGATGCCAAACGGGCGGGCGGTCACCGACGCGGCCGCGCAGCCATCGCCCCAGAGGGAGAAAGATAGCAGCTTTTCGAGATCAGCCGTCTCCTTGAGATGGAGCGTACAGAGTTCAATGCAGACGATCACAACGTGGGCCGCAGGTTCCGACAGGACGATGTGCCGCGCCAGTTTGAGCGCATTGATTGCCGCATAACATCCCATGAAGCCGATGATCGTGCGCTCCACGGTGGTGGGCAGATTGCACCGGGCGATTATTTCCAGATCGATGCCGGGGGCGGAGAAGCCCGTACACGTGGTGACGATCAGATGCGTGACACCCTTCCTGTCTTCGCCCTCCAGGAGCCGCTCCAATGCTCGCTCGGCCAGCGCGGGCGCGGCCGTGGCAAACATTTCCATGCGTTTGGCCGTACCTGGAAACGCACCGCGCTTGAAAACACCCGCCAGGTCGACGCTCAGACCCTCAGGATCACTAGCGGGTGCGAAGCAGGAATAGCGATGTTCGATGCCGCCCTTGTCGGCCATGCGATCGAAAATTGCGCGGCGGCGGGGATCTGCCAGCTGGGAGCCCGCAAATTGAAGGAAGAATTGGTGGACACCGTGATCAGGGACGGCCGTGGCAATTCGGTTGATGAAAGCTTGAACGGGCATTTTCCTTGACCTGCAGCCGCAGTTGCCTTCGGCGAGAGCTGTGGCCCCCACGGCAATGGCTATCTCTATCGAGGTGAACGCTGGGAGGCCCTAAAGATTTCCCGAAAATGCCGCTCACCCGTGAAAAAGCAATGCACGCCCTCAGGAGGGAGAACAGGTGAGCTGTGCGCGGAACTGTTGTCGACGCGGCGATTCGTGGCGCCCGCAAACCGGAAAACATCAACGGGTGGAAAGATATGGTGGGCGATGACGGGCTCGAACCGCCGACATCTTCGGTGTAAACGAAGCGCTCTACCAACTGAGCTAATCGCCCGCTCCGGGCCGGACCTTTAAGCGGTCGGGACTTGCTTCGCAAGGCTAAATGAGTGTGGGATGCCCTGTTCGCAGGCCCGATTTGCGAACAAAATGCCGGCTGTCAAAAAACCTTCTCCTGTTTGGCGTTATGATGGTTTGGTGCGCTTGACACCCGGTAGCGAACCCCTTATCCAGCGCCCCAACGACGAACACGGCTGACACGTGCTCGTCAATGCGCGGGTGTAGCTCAGTTGGTTAGAGTGCCGGCCTGTCACGCCGGAGGTCGCGGGTTCGAGCCCCGTCACTCGCGCCATTTCCCTCAAGGATCACGATCCTTGGCTCCAGGGAAATGCCGACATGAATTGTCAAAGATCTCTTCAGAATTGACGTGCCGAAGGCGTCCTTAGGCCTGGCTTTCCCAGGATCCAAAATCACCCCTTGCATGAGCGGTACCGTGGAACCCACGACGCGGTTCCGGTGGCTGACAAACAACGGACGAAGCAGCCCTGCAGACCGCGAACGCGTTGGTCGTTGCGAATCTGCTTGCGCAATCGCCCACAAAGCGCTCGATTCATCCGCAGGCAGCCAGATTGCAGTATGCTGCCGGAATGGCATGGAGGACGTAATGTCAATTGCACCGAATATTTCTACGCGCACGATATTCACGCTGATTTGCCTGGGCGGCGCGACGACGACCGCCTCTATCCTTTTTCCCGCCGCCGCGTCGGCGGACCGGCTGCAGCGATGCGCGCGCGAGGGCGAGATCTGCCGCCTGCCCTATCCCGCCGAGGTCGTCTACGGCGCCAAGGGCCGCACGACCTCGCGTTATATCGAGCGCAACGCGATACCCTGTTCGAACCGCGTTTTCGGCGATCCTGCGCCGGGCAAGGAAAAGTTCTGCTTCATCGTGAAGCGCGACCGTGACGAGTCGAACGACGATTACGATGAGCCTCGCCGCGAGAAGTGGGCGGTCTGCGCCGAGGAAGGCGAATTCTGCGATTTCTATGGCCGCAAGGTGGTCAGGTACGGCGCCCACGGCCGATTCACGCAGGACGTGTTCCGCAATGGCGTCCAATGCGACAATGATGCATTCGGCGATCCCGCTCCGGATCAGGGAAAGCGCTGCTACGTCAGGCAGTAGCTTCGCAACGCGTCCATCGAGCATGAGACTTCGGAGGCCGGAACGTTCTGGCCTCCGGGGTACCCTGCGAGTTCCGGGCAATTGCCTCAGCCCTTGGCCAGCAGCGCCTCGATCTCCTGCAATGTCGGCATCGACGGTGCGGTGCCCGGACGTGTCACGGAAATGCCGGCAACGGCGCAGGCGAAGCGCACCGCCTCCAGCGGCTCCACGCCGCGCGAAAGTGCTGCGGCCAAGCCGCCATTGAAGGCGTCCCCCGCGCCGGTGGTCTCGACGACAGGGCCGGCACTGATGGCTGGAACATGCTCGGACCGATCCTTCGCGTGCAGCAGCGCGCCCTTGTCGCCGAGCGTGACGATGACCGTGCCGACGCCCTTTTCAAGCAGCTTGTCCGCGGCGGCGCGCGCGTCGTCGACCGAAGTGACTCCCATTCCGGTCAATTCCTCGGCTTCGGTCTCATTGGGTGTGAGATAGTCGCAGAGCGTGTAGATGCGGTCGGGAAGCTTTGCCGCCGGTGCCGGATTGAGGATGGTCGTCACCCCTGCCCCGCGCGCGATCTCCAGCGCCCGCATCGCGGCATCGATCGGCTGTTCGAGCTGCGTCACGAAAACACCGGCACCACGGATCAGGTCGACATTGGCTTCGATATCCTCAGGCGTGATCAGCATGGCAGCGCCGGGACTGACGATGATGGCGTTGTTGCCGCTTCCCTCCTCGACGAAGATGTAGGCGGCACCGGTATAGCTGTCCGGCGTGTCGATCGCGGCGCTCTTCACGCCGGCATCCTTCCAGGTCCGCGTGGCCATGTCGGCGAAGGCATCGACACCGAGGCGGGTCAGGAATGTGACGTCCGCCCCGAGCTTGCCGGCGGCCACTGCCTGGTTCGACCCCTTGCCGCCTGGCCCCAGCTTGAAGGAATTGCCGAGGATCGTTTCGCCCATGCGCGGCTGGCGCTGCGCCCTGTAAGCTGTATCGGCAACAAAGACACCGAGGATAACAACCGGCTTGCCCGAGGCCATGCCGCTACTCCGCATCCGGCGGCACGACGCCCTTGCGGAAGGCAAAGCAGCCGTAGAAGCGGCGTTCGCCAGTCTGGATGACGCAATAAGCCTGCTTGGCGCGCTCATAGAAGGCGTAACGCTCGACCGGCACCATCGGCCAGGACTTGCCCTCGGCGGCGTCGATCTCCTTCTGCACTTCCTTCTGCACGGCTGGGATCTCGTCCGGTTTGCCGACGATCTCCATGCGGGCGGCCGAATCATCGACGAACGTGTCCAGCGGGTATAGCGACAGCACGGCCTTCACCACCTGCGCCGCCGAGGCATCGATGCGCAGCACCCGACCGAGCGCCGTCCGGCGCGCTACCGAATCGGAGGGAAAATTGGTGTCGGCGATGATCAGGTCATCGCCATGTCCCATCGCCCGCAATGCCTGGAGCACATCGGCATTGAGCAACGGATCGATCCCTTTGAGCATGATGGTCCTCGTGAAGTGCGTTTGAGATCAGAGACGCTTCCCGGTCTCGGCGTCGAACAGATGGAGATGGTCGAGCCTTGGCCGAAGCTTCAGCGTGTCGCCCGGCTTGAAGTCATGGCGCTCGCGAAACAGCGCCACCATCTCGCCGTCGCCGAAACGCAGGAAGACCAGGGTTTCCGAGCCGGTCGGCTCGACCACCGAAATCTTGGCCGGCACGCCATCGGGGTGGATCTCAAGATGTTCGGGGCGCACGCCATAGACGACGGAGCGCCCCTCCTCGACGGCGTTGTTCGGAGCAACCGGGAACAGCGTTCCGGCAATGTCGACGCCGCCCTTGCGCCCGGTGCCCTTGAGCAGGTTCATCGAAGGCGAGCCGATGAAACCGGCGACGAAAAGGTTCGCCGGCCGGTCGAAAAGCTCCAGCGGCGCGCCGACCTGTTCGATGCGGCCGTCGCGCATGACGACGATCTTGTCAGCCATCGTCATGGCTTCGATCTGGTCGTGGGTGACATAGATGGTGGTGGTCTTCAGCCGCTGGTGCAGTTCCTTGATCTCGGTGCGCATCTGCACGCGCAGCTTGGCGTCGAGGTTCGAAAGCGGCTCGTCGAACAGGAATACCTGCGGATTGCGCACGATGGCGCGCCCCATGGCGACGCGCTGACGCTGGCCGCCGGAAAGCTGGCGCGGATAGCGCTTCAGATAGGGGCTGAGGTCGAGGATGTCTGCGGCGCGCTTGACCCGCTCGGCAACCACGGCCGGATCGGTCTTGCGCAGCTTGAGGGCAAAAGCCATGTTCTGCTCGACCGTCTTGTGCGGATAAAGCGCATAGTTCTGGAACACCATGGCAATGTCGCGCTTTGCGGGCGGCAGGTGATTGACGACGCGGTCGCCGATGGCGATCGTGCCGCCGGAGACAGTCTCCAGCCCCGCCACCATCCTGAGCAGCGTGGACTTGCCGCAACCGGACGGGCCGACAAGCACGACGAACTGACCATCGGCAATGTCGACGCTGACTTCGTGCAGAACCTTGACGGTTCCAAACGCCTTGGCAACATTGCTGATCGCGACTTGAGCCATCGTTCCCCCATCGGCTCCACTGGCCGTAGGCGCAGAAGCTAACCAACGCGACCGGTCAGGGCAAGTCGGTCTCTTATAGACAAAAACCGTTCTCGTTGACACGGCGTTTGGTTGCGAGAATAGTGACAAGCGCCGATCCGAAACGCTGGTACTCTACCCGAAAAACGGAACGCGAAGCGACGCAGGTTGGGGTCCTACGTTTCGCTTCTGAACAAAGCCAGCGCCCGGCGCGATCGGCACTTCGATTCACGACTAATGTTCTGGGAGGAATAGTCCATGCGAGTAGGTCTTTACGACAAACTGGTCCGTGCCGGCGCTACAAGGCGCGACATATTGAAGGGCGCGGCCTCGATGGCCGCGATCGCGGCCGCATCCGGCGCCGGACTTGGCGCGCTGACGCGCCCAGCTGCCGCCGCAAGCGAACTGCGCTCGAAAATCCTGCAGATTCCCGGGGTTGGCAAAGGTCAGCCGACCGACGCCGACTTCCAGAAGGTTGGCGAGCTTTGCCTCGAGGCGACCAAGGCCAATGTCAAGGAAGGCGAGTTCGCCGGTGTCGAGCTCACCTTCATGGGTCTCAACAACCAGAACCTGCACAATGTGCTGTTTCGTGGTTTCCTGAAGCCATGGGAGACCTATACCGGCGCCAAGATCAGCTGGATCGACCTGGCGCAGGCCGACTACAACGCCCGCCTGCAGCAGTCGATCGCCACCGGCACCGTCGATTTCGACATCATCGAGATGGGCGCCCCGTTCGAGGGCGACGTCTGCGGCAAGGGCCTGACTTCGGAGATGCCCGACTGGGTCAAGAAGCAGATCGACTTCGACGATCTCGTCAACTACCTCAAGCCGCCCGTTGGCACCTGGGATGGCAAGCAGTACCGGGTCACCATCGACGGCGACGCGCACAACTTCAACTACCGCACCGACGTGTTTGCAGACGCCGATCTCGCCAAGCAGTGGAAGGATGGCGGGGCGACCAGCGAATGGGGTGTACCGAAGACCTGGCAAGAGGTTCAGGCCGTGACCAAGTTCCTGAAGGGCAAGAAGTTCAAGGGCCAGGATGTTTACGGCTATCTCGACGCGCCTAAGCCCTGGGGCGGTTTCGGCTTCTATTTCCTGGGCAGCCGTGCCAGCGCCTACGCCAAGCATCCCGATGACAAGGCCTGGCTGTTCGACGCCGACACGATGAAGCCACGCGTCAACAATCCGGCTTGGGTACGGGCCATCCAGGATGTCATCGACGCCCTGCCGTCGGAGCCCGCCGACCAGATCAATGCCGACCCGAACACCACCGCCTTCCAGCAGTTCCTGGCCGGCACCGGCTCGATGATCCCCTGGTGGGGCGATGTCGGCTCGAACGTCAAGACCAATGATAGCTCGGTCATCGGCGATGTCACCGGCTTCTCGATCCTGCCGGGCTCCGACGATGTCTATAACTCCAAGACCGGCAAGTGGGAGAAGCTCGCCAGCGGCCCGAACTATGCGCCGAACTGCGCCTATCTCGGCTGGGGCGTCTATGTCATGGCCCGTGTCGATGCGGACGAGAAAAAGAAAAAGGCTGCATGGTCGGCGGCCGCCCATCTCGGCGGCAAGGACCTGTCGATCTGGACGGCGATGTATCCGTCGGGCTTCCAGCCCTACCGCAACTCCCATTTCGACATTCCCGAATGGGTGGCGGCCGGCTACGACGAGGCTTTCATCACCTCCTATCTCAAGTCGGAAGGCGACAGCTACAACCACCCCAACGCGGCGATCGAGCCGCGCATCCCCGGCATCTTCCAGTATTACAGCGCCGCCGAGGATATCCTGGCCAACACTTTCGCCGGCAAGATGAAGGCGCAGGAAGGCGCCGATGCCATCGCGGCCGCCTGGGAGAAGCTGACCGACCAGATCGGCCGCGACAAGCAGGTCAAGCTCTACAAGGCCTCGCTCGGCATGTAAGCTGCCTTTGAACCGTGGTCCGGCGGCAACGCCGGACCACAGCCTTCCCTTCCAAACGGGCGAGATTTGTGGCTGACCAGACTTCGACCGCGACCGGGTGGCCGGCAGACGCCGCCTCCTATGATCTGATCCCGCCAGGGCGCAGGCGTTTGGGCTGGGCGCTGATGGCGCTTGCCACGCTCGGCCTGCTGGCAACGATCGTGCTGCAGATCCTCTACAAGACCGAGGTCGATACGATCGGCTTCGAGACATGGCGGCCCGTGGTCTACGCCTATGTGCTGTGGGGTGTGGCGATCGGCATCGGCCAGGTTCTGACACGCGGCGAGGACGGCCAGCGCGCGCTCTTCCTGCTGCCGGCTCTTTTGTTCACCATCGCGATGGTGATCTTCCCGACGCTGTTCGGCTTCTACATCGCGCTCACCGACTGGAATCTCAGTTCGTTCAGCGGCCGCAGGTTCAACGGGCTCGACAATTTCTGGCAGATGCTCGCCGACCCATACTACCGCAACGCCCTGGTCAACATGGTGCTCTATGTGCTGGCGGTGCTGGTCGAATATGTGATCGCGTTCGGCCTGGCGCTGCTGCTCAACGCGCAGATCCGCGCCCGAAAATTCTTCCGGGTGGTGTTCCTGATGCCGCTGATGCTGTCACCGGTCGCCGTGTCCTGGATGATCGGCAAGTCGCTGATGGAATACCGCTTTGGACCAGCAGCCACGCTGGCGCGCCATCTCGGCTGGGAAGACCCGGCTTTCTTCTCGAACCCGATCACCGCCCGCATCTCGATCATGCTGCTGGACGCCTGGACCTTCGTTCCGTTCATGATGATCATGCTGCTGGCGGGACTGCAGGCGATGTCGCGCGAGGTGCTGGAGGCGGCACGTGTCGATGGCGCCACGGCCTGGCAGACCTTCTGGCAGGTCACTTTCCCGCTGATGCTGCCGGTGTCGGTGACGGCGGTGATCCTGCGCATCATCTTCAAGCTGAAGCTTGCCGACATCATAATCACGGTTACCTCGGGCGGTCCGGGCGGCGCCACTGATTCGGTGTCGAGCTTCATCTACCGCGAATACCGCGACCGCTCGAATGTCGGCTACGGGACCATGCTGGCGATGGCCTATCTGGTCATCATCGTGGTGTTCGTGACCTGGCTGTTGAAGTTCGCCAGCCGTTTCGTGCGCAATGTGAATTAGAGCAAGATGAGCGTCCAGACCACAGACTACGTCGCCTCCGAAATCCGCTCGCCGGCGAGCTTCGTCGCCAGCCGCGTCTTCATCTATGGCGCGCTCGCCTGCTGGGGCTTCATCTGCCTTTTTCCGATCTATTGGACCATCACCACCTCGTTCAAAACGGCGGTGGATGTCACTCAAGGCCATCTGATCCCGTTTGTCGACTTCCAGCCGGATTGGAAAGGGTGGCGATCGCTTGGCCTGTCGCCGGACTCGATCTTCCAGACTTCGACCGTGCGCGACGAATTCCTCAAGCGTTTCATGAATTCGGTCGTCACCTCGGTCGGCGCGTCAAGCCTGGCGATCATCATCGGCAGCCTCGCTGCCTATGGCCTGACCCGCTATCGCTACCATTTCGCCTGGTTCAAGAACGAGGATATCTCGTTCTTCTTCCTGTCGCAGTTGATCCTGCCGCCGGTGGTGCTGGCCCTACCCTTCCTGGTGCTCTACCGCGAAGTCGGGCTGCTCGATAAGCGCATCGGGTTGATCCTGCTCTACACGCTGATGGTGCTGCCGATCGTCATCTGGATCATGCGTGACCAGTTCAATTCCATCCCCGTCGAGCTGGAGGAAGCAGCCCTCGTCGACGGCCTGTCGATCTGGGGCGCCTTTTTCCGCATCGTCATGCCGATCGCGCTGCCGGGCATGGTCGCAGCCTTCATCCTGGCAATGGTGCTGTGCTGGAACGAGTATTTCTTCGCCGCCCTTTTGACATCGACGGACGCCAAGACGATCCCGGTCATGGTCGCCAGTCAAACGGGGTCGCAAGGTATCAACTGGTGGTCGATGGCTGCTCTGGCCACCGCAGCGATCGCGCCGCTTGCGGTCATCGGCATCGCGCTGGAACGTTACCTGATCATGGGCATGACGGCTGGTGCGGTGAAGTAACCGGGCGCCTCTTCCTTCCCTCCGCTGTGGGAGAAGGAAAGGGCCGGCTAGGCCTTCAGGATCGTGCGCAGATGATCCATGATCATGGCGACGCCCTGCTGTCCGAGTTCTGCCGAAGCATCCGCCGCGCTCGCCGTATACCAGCTTTTGTTGTCCGCGAAGTGCGCGGCATCCACCGCTTCCGGGCATAGCGCCAGCATCAGCGATGTCTCACCGATGCCGGCATGGTCGAACGGGTATTTGCCGTTCATTGCGACCGGCATCAGGGGATGCACCTGTACCCAGTTGAAGAAATTTTCGCCCGCGGCATGTCCGGCGTAGTAGTCGGCCATCGTCTCGGCTCCCCACCAGCCCTCGCCGCGCTGCTTCTCGAGGAAGCGGAAGATCGCCTGTCTGCCGGCGGTCTTGAAAGCGAGATCGGTCGGCATGCCGGCGGAGAAATTCTCAGTCTGGTGATGAATGATGGCGTGGATGTTGCGAAAGCCGATGCGCAGCAGGCTGTAGAACAGCTCTTCGCCGAACGGCGCCAGTTGATTGCCGCCGACCTGAACGGAGCCGCTGCCTTCAGGCGGTGCGACAGCATAGCTCGCCGCCCCGTAATAGAAGGGCGGCAGGATGACGATGTCGCTCTCTTTTTCGAACAGTTCCAGCGTCTTGATGACGGCCAGCGTGTCCATGCCGACGGCCATGTGCTCGCCATGGTATTCCAGCACGCCGAGCGGCAGCGCGACCGGCCAATTCTGCGCGATCGCCTTGCGGATCTGGTGCGGCAGCATCAGTTCATAGCGCATGGTCTATTCCATGTTGGTGTGACGGGCGCGCATGGCTTCCGGCAACGCCGCGGTCAATTCCCTTAATTTCAGCACCATGATCTCGAACAGCAGGAACAACGCGCCCTCGAAGACAGAGCCCATCGGCAGCACCGACGTCTTTTGCGGCCCCTGGTCGTCGGCCATGGTCTGCGCCGGGATCAGCAGCGTCAAATCGGCTAGCCCTACAGCGCTGCCGCCCGCCTGGGCGGTCAGGAGCAGGACGGTTGCGCCGGCCTCGCGCGCAATGCGCATCAGGGTGAGTACAGTCGAAGTTTCGCCAGGCCCGGAACTGACAAGCAAGACATCGCCCTGCCCTACAGGCGGCGTGGTCATGTCGCCGACGACCGAAACCGGCAGGCCCAGATGATAGAGCCGCATGGCGAAGCCCTTCACCTGCAAGGCCTCGCGGCCGCAGCCATAGACGACGATCTGTCTGGCATCCGCCAGCATCCCGCAAGCGGCGTCGATCCGATCGCGGTCGACGCGCGCCAGCACCGCGCCAAGCTCGTCGAGCGCGGTCCTGAACATCTGCGAGCCGGAGTTGCTCATGGCCGCGCCACCGGCGTGCCAGTAGTCGAAGATGATTGGCAATTTCCGATCATGCTCTTCCCGGAACAGCTTGATTTCGTTCATGCTAGCAACCGCGAAAATGCGTGTCCAACGCTCAGCGGTGCTTTTGCCGAGCCACGAGCATGATAGTGTCATGTTAGACAAATCAATCCGGGAAAATTTCAAGACATGAAGACACGGCATTTCGACCGCATCGGCAATGGCGGCATCGCCTTTACGGAGCTGGGCTTCGGCACGGCTCCGCTCGGCAATCTTTACCGCGCCGTCTCCGACGAGGACGCCAATGCGACGCTGGAGGCCGCCTGGGCGACTGGCTGCCGCTACTATGACACAGCACCTCTCTATGGGCTCGGCCTGTCGGAAACGCGCCTCAACCCGTTCCTGCGCTCCAGGAAGCGCGACGACTATGTGCTGTCGAGCAAGGTCGGCCGCATCATGCGCGCCTGCCCGCCGGAGGAGCGCACGGGCATCGGCAAGTTCTTCGACACGCCGTCGCGCAAGGAGGTCTACGATTACAGCTATGACGGCGTCATGCGCTCGTTCGAGGCGTCGCTGGAGCGGCTTGGCGTCGACCGCATCGACATCCTGTTCGTGCACGATGTCGACATCTTCACCCATGGCAGCAAAGAGGCGTCCGACCAGCGCATCGATGAGTTCATGCGCTCGGGCTATTATGGTCTGCTTGCCTTGCGCGACCAAGGCGTCATCAAGGCGTTCGGCGGCGGCATCAACGAGTGGCAGGTGGCCCAGACGCTGGCCGAGCGCGGCGATTTCGACCTGTTCCTGCTTGCCGGCCGCTACACGCTGCTGGAACAGGAGGCGCTGGCATCGTTCCTGCCGCTTTGCCAGAAACGCGGCATCGGCATCGTTCTCGGCGGCCCCTACAATTCCGGCATCCTGGCGACCGGACCCAAGCCCGGCGCCTACTACAACTATTCCGAAGCGCCGCAGGATGTGCTCGACCGCGTGACGCGCATCGAGGCCGTCTGCAAACGCCATGATATCAGGCTGATCGAGGCCGCCCTGCAGTTCCCGCTGTTGCACCCGTCGGTGGTTTCGGTCATCCCCGGCGGCCAGAGGCCTGAAGAAGTCGAGAGCAACCGGTCGCTGCTGGACGCGAAACTCCCTGCAGCGCTCTGGGCCCATCTCAAGAAGGAAGGCCTGATGCGCGCCGACGCCCCGACTGTTTGAGGAGCTTCCGATCCGATCGACACGAGTCCAAAAATGAAAAGCCGGGCAAGCCCGGCTTTTCAGGTTTTTGAAAATTAAATGCGCTTAGTTGACGGCGTCCTTGAGGCCCTTGCCGGCCGAGAACTTCGGCACGGTGCGCGCCGGGATCTGCACTTCGGCACCGGTCTGGGGGTTGCGGCCGGTGGATGCAGCGCGCTTTGACACGGTGAAATTGCCAAAGCCGACAAGCCGGACATCGCCGCCCTTCTTCAGTTCGCCGGAGATGACAGAAAACACTGCATCGACCGCCGACTGCGCGTCACCCTTCGAAATGCTCGCGGCGTCGGCGACAGCGGACACCAGTTCGTTCTTGTTCATAAAAATTCCCTTCCATGAGAACACCGGAACTTACGACTCGTCCGGCAGGAAACGGACTTTAGAAAGAAGCGTTGCCGCAACCAAGTCGAAAAGGCAGGAAAAAAGCGGAAAAAGCCCGGAATTCCGGGGTTTTTCACATGAAAAAGCCGGGCGCGAGGCCCGGCTTTCTGTTTGTGCACTGCAACTTTAGAAAAAACTAATGCGCAAGCGACTTTCCGGCATCGTCGGCACTGTCGGTCGTGGCCGGCGGATTGACCGGCTCGACCCATTCGATCGGCTCCGGCATCCGCACCAGCGCGTGGCGCAAGACCTCACCGACGCGTGAGACCGGAATGATTTCCATGCCGTTCTTCACGTTGTCCGGAATCTCCGCCAGATCCTTGGCGTTGTCTTCCGGGATCAGCACCTTCTTGATGCCGCCGCGCAACGCGGCGAGCAGCTTCTCCTTGAGGCCGCCGATCGGCAAGATGCGGCCGCGAAGCGTTATCTCGCCAGTCATCGCCACATCGGCCCGAACCGGAATACCCGTCAGCACCGACACAATGGCCGTGGCCATGGCGGCACCCGCGGACGGACCGTCCTTCGGCGTTGCGCCTTCCGGCAAGTGCACGTGGATGTCGCGCTTGTCGAACAGCGGCGGCTCGATGCCGAAATCGATGGCGCGCGAGCGGACATAGGAGGCCGCCGCCGAAATCGATTCCTTCATCACGTCGCGCAGATTGCCGGTCACCGTCATGCGGCCCTTGCCGGGCATCATGACACCTTCGACCGTCAGCAACTCGCCGCCGACCTCCGTCCAGGCAAGACCGGTGACGACACCGACCTGATCGTCAGCCTCGACCTGGCCGAAGCGGTAGCGCTGAACACCGAGATAGTCGGCGAGGTTCGCCGCCGTGATGCTCACCGTCTTCTTCTTCGTCTTCAGGATCTCGGTCACCGCCTTGCGCCCGAGCTTCATCAGCTCGCGCTCCAGGCTTCTGACGCCCGCTTCACGGGTGTAGGTCTGGATGATGGCGCGGATCGCGTCCTCACCGACGGAGAACTCCTTCGGCTGCAGTGCGTGATCGCGGATCACCTTCGGCATCAGGTGCCGCTTGGCAATCTCGATCTTCTCGTCCTCGGTGTAGCCGGCGATACGGATGATCTCCATGCGGTCCATCAGGGGCGCAGGGATGTTCAGCGTGTTGGCCGTCGTCACGAACATCACGCTCGACAGGTCGTATTCGACCTCGAGGTAGTGATCCATGAACGTCGAGTTCTGTTCGGGATCGAGCACCTCGAGCAGGGCCGACGACGGATCGCCACGGAAGTCCTGGCCCATCTTGTCGATCTCGTCGAGCAGGAAGAGCGGGTTGGACTTCTTTGCCTTCTTCATCGACTGGATGACCTTGCCGGGCATCGAGCCGATATAGGTGCGCCGGTGACCACGGATCTCGGCTTCGTCACGCACGCCGCCGAGCGCCATGCGGATGAACTCGCGACCGGTTGCCTTGGCGATCGATTTGCCGAGCGAGGTCTTGCCGACACCGGGAGGGCCGACGAGGCACAGGATCGGCCCCTTCAGCTTCTTCTGGCGGCTTTGCACGGCAAGGTACTCGACGATGCGGTCCTTGACCTTGTCGAGGCCGAAGTGATCGGTGTCGAGGACGTTCTGCGCGTAGGCCAGGTCCTGCTTGACCTTGGAGTTCTTGCCCCACGGGATCGACAGCAGCCAATCGAGATAGTTGCGCACGACCGTCGATTCAGCCGACATCGGCGACATCGTCCTGAGCTTCTTCAATTCGGCTTCCGCCTTTTCGCGAGCCTCCTTGGAGAGCTTGGTTTTCTTGATGCGCGCCTCGATCTCGGCGGCCTCGTCGCGGCCGTCCTCGCCTTCGCCGAGCTCCTTCTGAATCGCCTTCATCTGCTCGTTGAGGTAGTATTCGCGCTGCGTCTTCTCCATCTGGCGCTTGACGCGCGAGCGGATGCGCTTCTCCACCTGCAGGACGGAGATTTCGGCCTCCATGAAGCCCATCGCCTTTTCCAGCCGCTCCTTGACGGAAAGCGTGGCCAGCATTTCCTGCTTTTCAGGGATCTTGATGGCGAGATGCGAGGCAACCGTGTCGGCGAGCTTGGAATAGTCGTCGATCTGGCTGGCGGCACCCACCACTTCGGGCGAGATCTTCTTGTTCAGCTTGACGTAGTTCTCGAAGTCGGTGACAACCGAGCGGGCGAGGGCCTCGACCTCTACCTCTTCCTCTTCCGGCTCGACCAGCGCCGCGGCCTTGGCCTCGTGGAAGTCGGGACGGTCGGTGAAAGAGACGATTTTCGCACGCGAGGCGCCCTCGACCAGAACCTTGACGGTGCCGTCGGGCAGCTTCAGCAATTGCAGCACATTGGCGAGCGTGCCGATGTCGAAGATCGCATCGGGCTCGGGATCGTCATCGGCGGCATTCATCTGGGTGGCAAGCAGGATCTGCTTTTCCTGACCCATCACCTCTTCCAGCGCCTTGATCGACTTTTCACGCCCGACGAAGAGCGGAACGATCATGTGCGGGAACACCACGATGTCGCGCAGCGGGAGGACTGCGAAGACGCCGTCGCTGGGAGCCTTGGATATTTTGGCCATTGTCCAACCTTTCATGTCGCGGCCACCATCAGGCCAACCGCGAATCTCATATTAACGACCGGGGATCGTTCCGCCTACCACCGTTTATGACGGGAGTTTTACAGCACAGAAATCGGGCACCTCGGCCTTCTCGTGTTAGGTGGAGGCAGGCGGGCCAAAGATCAAGAGTTAACATGGTCCGCAATCCATTCCATCGCGAAGGTGTGCCGGTTCCTCACAGCAAAACGGCGCCGCATGGGCGCCGTTCCACAAAAATATAGGGCCAAGTGCCATATCAGGCGCTGACATTGCCCTTCTTTTCCTTCTGTTCGGAATAGATGTAGAGCGGCCGGGCGCTGCCGGTCACCACCTCTTCCGAAATCACCACCTCGCGCACGCCTTCGAGCGCGGGCAGTTCGAACATCGTGTCGAGCAGGATCGCTTCCATAATCGAACGCAGGCCGCGCGCGCCGGTCTTGCGCTCGATGGCGCGCTTGGCGATCGCCGAAAGCGCGTTCTCGTGGAAGGTCAGGTCGACATTTTCCATCTCGAACAGGCGCTGATATTGCTTGACCAGCGCGTTCTTCGGCTCGGTCAGGATCTGGATCAATGCCGGCTCGTCGAGATCTTCGAGCGTCGCCAGGACCGGCAGACGACCGACGAATTCCGGAATGAGGCCGAATTTCAACAGATCCTCGGGCTCGACCAGGCGGAAAACGTCACCAGTGCGGCGATCCTCCGGCGACGCGACGATGGCGCCAAAACCGATCGAGGTTTTCCTGCCGCGGTCCGAGATGATCTTGTCCAGCCCTGCGAAGGCGCCGCCGCAGATGAACAGGATGTTGGCGGTGTCGACCTGCAGGAATTCCTGCTGCGGGTGCTTGCGGCCGCCCTGCGGCGGCACGGAGGCGACCGTGCCTTCCATGATCTTGAGCAGCGCCTGCTGCACGCCCTCGCCCGACACATCGCGGGTGATCGAGGGATTGTCGGACTTGCGCGAAATCTTGTCGATTTCGTCGATGTAGACGATGCCGCGCTGGGCGCGCTCGACATTGTAGTCGGCCGACTGCAACAGCTTCAGGATAATGTTCTCGACGTCCTCGCCGACGTAACCGGCCTCGGTCAGCGTCGTGGCGTCCGCCATGGTGAAGGGCACGTCGATGATGCGGGCCAGCGTCTGCGCGAGCAGCGTCTTGCCGCAGCCGGTCGGGCCGATCAGCAGGATGTTGGACTTGGCCAGCTCGACGTCGTTGTTCTTGCCGGCATGCGCCAGGCGCTTGTAGTGGTTGTGGACCGCCACCGACAGCACGCGCTTGGCGTAGGGCTGGCCGATGACGTAGTCGTCGAGAACCTTGAGGATCTCCTGCGGGGTCGGCACGCCCTCGCGCGACTTCACCATCGAGGTCTTGTTCTCCTCGCGGATGATGTCCATGCACAGCTCGACGCACTCGTCGCAGATGAACACCGTTGGGCCGGCGATCAGCTTGCGCACCTCGTGCTGGCTTTTGCCGCAAAACGAGCAATAGAGCGTGTTCTTGGAATCACCGCTGTTGTTGCCGACCTTGCTCATTTTCATGTCCTTTCATGGCCGCCCGCCGATGGTCTGGCTGAAAGGGCGCATACTCTATTTATCGCGGGAATCCGCCGCCGCCAGTCTTCCGGCTCCCGCAACGTATTGCGTACGAAACACAAATCAGAAAACGTGGCAATGATTCGCAGCTTCCCCACGCAAAGCTAAGCCGTCGAAAATCAACATAGCCTTAACGTAGGCAATCCCGACCTCCGAGGGAACAGCCAATTGTGGCCGAAATGACGCAAGACACGCCAAAAGCGCGTGATGGTGCCATCCAACTGCCAACTAGCCTTTATGCCAACGCCCCCTCGGCCGCCTCGCGCGACGAAATGACCTTGTCGATCAGGCCGAAATCCTTGGCCTCGTCGGCGGTCATGAAATGGTCGCGGTCGAGCGTCTTCTCGATCTCGTCATAGCTCTTGCCGGTGTGCTTGACATAGACCTCGTTGAGGCGACGCTTCAGCTTGATGATGTCCTGGGCGTGACGCTCGATATCGGACGCCTGGCCCTGGAAGCCGCCGGACGGCTGGTGAACCATGATGCGGGCGTTCGGCGTCGCGAAACGCATGTCCTTGTGACCGGCGGTCAGCAGCAGCGAGCCCATCGAGGCCGCCTGGCCGATGCACAGCGTCGACACGGCCGGCTTGATGAACTGCATGGTGTCGTAGATCGCCATGCCCGAGGTGACGACGCCACCTGGCGAATTGATGTAGAGGTTGATTTCCTTTTTCGGGTTCTCAGCTTCGAGGAACAGGAGCTGCGCGCAGACCAGCGTCGCCATGCCGTCCTCGACCGGACCGGTGATGAAAATGATGCGCTCCTTGAGAAGGCGCGAGAAAATGTCGTAGGCCCGCTCGCCGCGATTGGTCTGTTCGACCACCATCGGAACGAGGTTCATGTAGGTTTCGACGGGATTCTTCATCAGTTATCTCTTGTCTCGCGGTGGGATTCCGGCGCCGGACAGGCTGGCAGCTCGGGCAGAATCGGTTCTGGATCGTCAAGATGTAAATAGGATGCCGGCTCATCCTTGTGCAAGGCCAACCCGTCCTAGCCATCTGGGTAAGTCGAATCAAGCTTCCGGGCAAGGATTAGCAGCAGCTGATGCCACGCCGACCCGAAATACCGAGCCGGCCCTCGCCAGGTAGCAGTTTCTTAACCTCGTCACTTAACGAAATGCGCCGAACCGCTTTTCTCCGCAACGGCCTCCCCTACAATTCAACGTTGAACTTGTGGCTTTGTTTTTATGCATGTCGTTGCCCCAAAACCGAGGTTCACTTTTGGGCGCCATGCAATAGAGTTCAAACGGGGAGTGTCATGTCAGGAAAGACCGCATGCTTCGCCATTGCCGGGCTGACCCTGCTCGGCTCGATTTCGCAAACGGCGGCAGGCGGCCGCGCCGTCGAATGCTACGAGCCGTCCGCACACCGGCCGTTTACGACACCGTCTACGAAGACGTCATGGTCAGCCCTCCCGGCCAGCAGACCGTCGACTATGATCCGCCGATCTATGGCACCCGTGAGCGTGTGGTGATGACCGTTCCGGCACAGGTTCAATATGAAGTGGTCCCGGCAATCACCCGGACCGTCTACCACACCGTCAGGATCGATGGCGGCGGTTATTCCTGGGAATGGCGCGTCATCCATGGCCGCCGGGTGCTGTGCAAGGTCTGGCACAAGGCGCGCTACGAACGCGTCGCCGAGACGGTGGTGATCCAGCCCGAGCGAACGCGGCGCGTCGTCATTCCGGCGCAATATGACAGCATCGCCGAGGAGGTGCTGGTGCGGCCCGAGCAAAGGCGCGTCATCGATATTCCCGCCGCCTACCAGACCGTCCCGCGGCGCGTGCTGGTGCGTGAAGGGTCATCGGAGTGGCGCCGCGTGCATATACCGAGGCACTGCCAGGACTGAGCCTAGGCCACCTCGGCCCGCAGCCAAGCCTTGAGGCCCGCGACATCGCTATCGCCAATGGCTTTGGCAACACGGCGCCCGACCGCGGCACCAAATTTGTAGCCGTGACCCGAGCACGCCGAGACGACCAGGCACTTGCCTGTCTCATGCGCCAGGAATTTCTCGTCTGACGTGAAGGTGTAGGCGCAGGTGACCACTTCGGTCACCTTATACTCCTCGATGCGGGCGATCGGCGGCGAAAACAGGTTGCGGATCGCCTCGCCCTCGCCCGGCACCGGCTCGCGGTTCCAGTCGGCGTCGCTGGTCGGCACCTTGTGCAGGCCTGAGCCGAATTTCATGCCGGCGCCACGGGTGGGCGGGATCATGTAACCGTCGGTCTTGCCGCCGACATCGAGAATGACGGGCGCCGCCTCCCAGGCCGCCTTGAGCTCGGCGGGCGGTTCGACATAGGCGAGCGCGGTGCGAAAGGTCTTCAATTCACCGCCGAGTTCAGGGAATAGCTTCAGCACCCAGGCGCCGGCGGCAACGACTATGCGGTCTGCCTGCATCGTCTCGCCGCTTTCCAGCACGATATGGCCGGCCTGGGCATCGATCTCCGTCACCTTGCTGTGCTCGTAGACGTTGGCTCCGTTGGCGCGCAGCCATTTGGCGAGCCCCGCCGCTATTCCGCGGCAATGCAGCGCGCCGCCTTCCCTGGAGAAATAGGCGTAGCGGAACGAGCCGGCCTCAAGGAACGGCCAGCGCTCGACGGCAGCGTCCGGTTCCAGCAGTTCGAAAGGGAAATTCCCCTCTTCCAGGCCCTCGCGGTATTCCTCGGCCTCATCGCCGGGCTCGCGCGAAACGCAGACGAACCCGCGCGCATCGAGGTGGTTCTCGCCGAGATCGGCCCACATCTCGTCCCAGGCCTCATAGGCTTCGGTGATCAGCCGCCCATAGCCGGTGCCAGCGCGGTAGGCGCGGCGAATGATACGGTGATGGTCGCCCGATGCCGCCAGCGGATTGGGAATCGGCCCCTGCTCGACGATCGACACGGCGTGGCCCGCCTTGACCAGAGACCACGCCGTGGAGAGACCGGCGATACCCGCGCCGACAACGATCACATTCATCCGTTCAGACTTTCCGCAACCCTATGGCTGGCTCAATGCATCGGGCTGTCGGACGCAACATACGGTCTGGAACCGGGCTGGCAAGCCGCGCTATGGGTTCTGGCATGACCAAATCGACGCTCCCGTATCTGGCCTTTGATCCAGCCACTCGCCGGCTCAGGCTCGACCCGCGCGAACCGGCTTTCTTCCTGAACCCTTACGAGGCCTACGGCTTCCTGCACGACGCGTCGAATGCATTTTTCTGGGAAGAGTTCGGCTTCTGGTGTTTTGGTGGCTTTGGCGATGTCAACAGACTGCTGCGCGACCGCCGTTTCGGCCGCCAGAACCCGGCCGGCATCCCAGACAGCCGTGGTGTCGGCCAAGACAGGACCTATCTCAAGGCATTTGACGGCATCGAAGCCAACTCGATGCTGGAACTGGAGCCGCCGGTGCACACGCGGCTGAGGACATTGGTCAACCGTGCCTTCGTCTCGCGTCAGGTCGAACGGTTGCGGCCGCGTGTCGAGGCACTCGCCAACGAATTGATGGATCGTTTCGAACCTGGCAAGGCCGTTGACCTCCTGCCGGCCTTCGCCTCCCCGCTGCCGATCACCATCATCGCCGAAATGCTCGGCGTGCCGGTGGAGATAGGCCCGCAACTGCTCGACTGGTCGCATCGGATGGTCGCCATGTATATCCATGGCCGCACCCGCGAGACCGAGGACGCGGCCAACCGTGCCGCGGGCGAATTCTCCGACTTCCTGCGTGGCTACGTGACCGAGCGGCGCAAGAAGCCGGGCGATGACCTGCTGTCGCTGCTGATCTCGGCCCAGGAAGACGGCCAGAAACTGTCCGAGGACGAACTGGTCTCCTCGGCCATCCTGTTGCTCAACGCCGGCCATGAAGCGACCGTGCACCAGACCGGCAACGCCGTCCATTCCATCCTGGCGCAAGGCGGCGACCCGCGCCGCTTCTTCACCTCACCGGAAGCGACAGCAGCGACGGTCGAGGAATGCCTGCGCTTCGACGCGCCGCTGCACATGTTCATGCGCTATGCCTATGAGGAGATCGAAATCGCGCCCGGCATCGTCGTGCGGCCGGGCCAGACGATCGGGCTTTTGCTCGGCATGGCCAATCATGACCCGCACGCCTTTGCCGAACCGCAGGCCTTCCGGCAGGAGCGCACCGACCAGAAGAATGTGTCTTTCGGCGCCGGTATCCATTTCTGCATCGGCGCGCCGCTCGCCCGCCTCGAACTGCAGGTTTCACTGAAGACTTTGTTTGATCGGCACCCGCGAGTGCATCTTGCCGAACAGCCCCGCTTCCGCGACAGTTACCACTTCCATGGGCTGGAGGCGCTCTCCGTGCGTTTCTGACCATGGTGGGCTGGGCTCGCGATGAGATTGTTTTCGAGAGGCGCGATCGCGCTCGCCGTGACGATCCTGTTCGGCTGCATGGCTGACGCCGTGGCCCAGAAGCCGGAGAGTATCCGGCAGCGAGGTGATCAAAGCTTGATCACATACTCCTTGCGAGTCGTTTCAAGCACTTCCCAGCTTCCCCTGAAGCCCGGCCTCAGCACGAAGCTGTCCCCGGCCTTGACGGTGCGCGCTTCCCCACCCTCTTCCGCGATCACCGAGACGCCTGACAGAATGTGGCAGAATTCCCATTCGTCATAGACGATGCGCCATTTGCCAGGGGTCGATTCCCAGATGCCGGCGTAGAGGCCGCCGTCGCGCTCCTCGATGTTCCAGGTGCGGAATTTCGGATCGCCCGAGATCAGGCGATCCGGCGCGGGCGCGCCGGATTCGGGCTCGACGCTCTTGGTGTCGACGGAAAGAAGCGCGGACATATCAGGTCAGACCTTGGCGAGTGCCTGTTCGAGGTCGGCGACAATGTCGGTGACATCCTCGATGCCGATGGACAGCCGCACAGTGTCCGGGCCAGCGCCGGCCTTGACCTTCTGCTCGTCGGAAAGCTGGCGGTGCGTGGTCGATGCCGGGTGGATGACCAGCGACTTGGTGTCGCCGACATTGGCCAGATGCGAGAAGAGCTCGAGTGCTTCGACGAACTTGATGCCGGCCTCGTAGCCGCCCTTGAGGCCGAAGGTAAAGACGGCGCCGGCGCCTTCAGGCGAGTATTTCTTCTGCAACGCATTGTTCTTGTCGCTGGGCAGGCCGGGATAATTCACCCAGGCGACCTTGGGGTGGTTGGACAGCCAGCCGGCGACCGTGATCGCGTTGTCGCAGTGCCGCTGCATGCGCAGCGGCAAGGTTTCGAGGCCGGTGAGGATAAGGAAGGCATTGAACGGCGAGATCGCCGGGCCGAGATCGCGCAGGCCGAGCACGCGGGCGGCGATGGCGAAAGCGAAATTGCCAAAAGTTTCGTGCAGCACGAGGCCGCCATATTCGGGGCGCGGTTCCGACAGCATCGGGTACTTGCCCGACTTCGACCAGTCGAAGGTGCCGCCGTCGACGATGACGCCGCCGATCGAGTTGCCGTGGCCGCCCATGAACTTGGTCAGCGAATGGACGACGATATCGGCGCCGTGCTCGATCGGGCGGATGAGGTAGGGCGAGGCCAACGTGTTGTCGACGATCAGCGGCAGGCCATGTTTGCGGGCGATGTCGCCGATCTTCTCGATATCGACGAAGGTGCCGCCCGGATTGGCCAGGCTCTCGATGAAGATCGCCTTGGTCCTGTCGTCGATCTGGTTCTCGAAGGTCGAGAGATCATTGGTGTCGGCCCAGCGTACCTCCCAACCATAATTCTTGAAGGCATGGCCGAACTGGTTGATCGAACCACCGTAAAGCTTGTTGGCGGCGACGAAATTGTCGCCGGGCTGCATCAGATTGTGGAACACGATGACCTGCGCGGCATGGCCGGATGCAACCGCAAGCGCAGCCGTGCCGCCCTCGAGAGCCGCGACGCGCTCTTCGAGTACTGCCTGGGTGGGATTCATGATGCGGGTGTAGATGTTGCCGAACGCCTTCAGCCCGAACAGCGAAGCGGCGTGGTCGGCGTCATCGAAGACGAAGGAGGTCGTCTGGTAGATCGGCGTGGCGCGCGCGCCGGTGGCCGGATCGGGCTTGGCGCCGGCGTGGACCGCGAGCGTGTTGAAACCGGGCGAACGGGTCACTGAAACCTCCCTTTGAAACTTTTAATTGGCGGGGCATTCTTGGCGAAGCGCGGCCTGGAATGCAAAGAAGAAAATACCTTTCGGCGTGCGATCCGCGATGAACGCATGGGAAACTTAATGGCTTCCCGAAAAAATTTTGCGCACCGGCAGTTGACTGGAATCTTTTGCGGAAAAGCGATCCCGTATCACGTCACTTCTGGCGGACGCCAAAACTCTGGAAGCCCTGGCGCATAAGCGGCTTTTTCGACGACAGGACGCCGGAATTGACGCCGGTCCAGCCGATCTCACCGGAGAGCTTGCCATATTCGATCTTGGGGCAGCGGTTCATCACCACCTTGATGCCGGCGGCTTCGGCGCGGGCGGCTGCCTCGTCATGGCGCACGCCAAGCTGCATCCAGATGACTTTCGGCAAGGGATCGAGCGCCAGCACCTCGTCGACGATACCGGGAACCGCGGCTGCATTGCGGAAGACATCGACCATGTCGATCGGCTCCGGGATGTCGGCCAGCCTGGCATAGGTCATGCGGCCGAGGATTTCCTTGCCGGCCTGGCCGGGATTGATCGGGAACACCGAAAACCCCTTGGCCAGCAGATATTTCAGCACGAAATAGCTCGGCCTGACATCATTGGCCGACGCGCCTACCATGGCGACGGTCTTCACCGCATTGAGGATGCCGCCGATATAGGTGTTGTCGTAGCTATCGTGGTTCATGCCTCGTCCTCATACAACGCCTCAGCGAGAAAACCACCCAGGTCATTGCTGAAATCGCGCAGCATGCGGAAGTGGTCGGTATCACGAAAGTCAGAGGGCTCCAGCCCGAAGCGGCTGATGCGGAACAGTTGCGCGCCGGGACAGGCCATCAGCAGCGGCGAATGGGTCGCCATGATCACTTGCGCTGTGCCCGACCGGTCCATGCGCCGAAGCATCTTCAGCAATTCGATCTGGCGCGTCGGTGAAAGCGCGCTTTCGGGCTCGTCGAGAATATAGATGCCTTGCCTGCGGCAGCGCTCCTCGAAGAAGCGGATGAAGCCTTCGCCATGCGACCAGGACAGGAAATCCGGCGGCGGCGGCTTGAACGGGTCCTCCAGCGCCGCCTGATCGAGATAGCGAGCCACGGAGTAAAAGGATTCAGCACGAAAGAACCAGCCGGCGGTGACTTTTGGCAACCAGTGGCCACGGAATGTGTTCGCCAGTGCGGCGCCACTCTTGTCGATGGCACTGGCATGGTCGACCGGTCGGTAGCCCTTGCCGCCGCCGGCCTCGTCATAGCCGGCCAGCGCGCCGATCGCCTCGAGCAGCGTGGATTTACCGGTGCCGTTCTCGCCGACGATGATGGTGATGGGCGTGGCGAATTCGAGCTCGAACCCGTGGCCGCGAAACAGCGGCAGGTTCCAAGGGTATTTCTCCCAGTCCGTCACGCGCTCCGGGTCGAGCAGAATGCGCTTGAGATACGGTGCCTTGAGCCGTGTCAGCTGCTTGCGATAAGCCATCAATCAGGCAGCGAAATCGTGCCGTCTTCCGCGATCGGGAAGGCCGGATTGTGCGCCACTTCCCAAACATGCCCGTCTGCATCGGCGAAGTACCCATACCAGCCTCCCCAGAAGGCACGGCCGGCCGGCTTGACGATACGCCCGCCGGCCTTCTCGGCCATGGCGAGCACCTCGTCGACTTCGGCGTCCGAGCGGGTGTTGTAGGCGAGATAGACGGCCGAGGGCGCCTGGGCGAAGGTGATGCCCGAATCCTCCTCGGCGCTGGCGCGCGGGAACAGACCGAGGATGGCGCCGCCCATCTGGAAAAAGGCGACACCGTCGGTGATGCCCGCGTGGCGCCTCAGACCCATAGCCTCGTAGAAACGCACGGCGAGATCCAAATTGTCGGTGGCGATGGTGATGATGGAGATGCGCGGTTCCATAATCCTCGTCCTATTCGTCCGTCCACTCCGGCTTGCGTTTGCCGATGAAAGCACCAATGCCCTCTTCCGCGTCCCGCGCGAGCATGTTCTCGACCATGACGCGGCCGGTATAGGCATAGGCATCCGCCAAGCCCATCTCGGCCTGCGCGTAAAAAGCTTCCTTGCCGGTCTTCACCACCAAGGAGGATTTGGAAGCAATGGTTTGGGCGTATTTGGTGACAATCTGATTCAGGTACTCGCGCGGCACGACGCGGTTGACGAGGCCGAATTGCTTCGCCGTTGCGGCGTCGATCGTCTCGCCGGTCAAGAGCATCTCCATCGCCTGCTTGCGCGAGACGTTGCGCGATAGCGCCACCATCGGCGTCGAACAGAACAGGCCGATGTTGACGCCCGGCGTGCAGAAGGTCGCCTCGTGCGAGGCGATCGCAAGGTCGCAACTGGCGACCAGTTGCAGGCCGGCGGCTGTCGCCAGGCCGTCGACCTCGGCGATGACAGGCAGGGGATGGCGCACGATGGTCTGCATCAGCGTCGCGCAAGCGGCAAACGTCTCTTCGAAGAAGGCCTTGCCGCGATCGGCGTCGGCGCGCCGCGCGGTCATTTCCTTGAGGTCGTGGCCGGCGCAGAACACCTTGCCGGCCGCCGACAGCACGATGACGCGAACGGCTTTGTCGGCCTTGGCGCGGTCGAGTTCCGCCGTCAGCGCCGCCATCACAGCCAGCGACAAGGCGTTGGCGGGCGGATTGGCGAGCGTCAGGCGCAGCACGCCCTTATCCAGCCTCGCCGTGACCGGGCCCTCGTCGGCGGCAGCAGGCTTGATAGCAAGGATTTCGGCCATGGATGAGGTCTCGCGATTCCGTTCGTGCTGGCACAGTATCTAATATCGGATCAGCTTTCGTCCAACACCCATTGCTTGCGCCAGGACCGCTTGCGCCGGGATGAAGGTGTTGCCAGAAATGCCGCGCTGCGTTCATACAAGCCTGGCACAAAACGAGAGGCCGACATGCCCGCCCAGAACAATCTCAAGCCCGTGCTGAGCGCAGCGCAAGTCAATGTGCTGATGGAGACCGTCTATCCTCAACTCAACGAACAGTTCAAATATTACGAGGCGATCGACGTGTTCCCAGGCGGCTGCATTGTGCGGCTCAACGCTGGCGAGCGGCACCTGCGTGCTGGCGGAACTGTATCCGGTCCGTCGCTGTTCACGCTGGCCGACATTGGCGGATATGTCTGTGTGCTTTCCCACGCCGGGCCGGACGCGCTTTCTGTTACCGTCAACCTCGACATCAACTTCGTCCGCAAGGCCGAGGCCGGGCCGATCGATGGTCATTGCCGCATCCTGAAGCTGGGAAAGAGCCTGATGGTGTTCGACATCGACATCGTCGCCGGCCCGGATGGACACACGATCGCGCATGCCACGGGGACCTATTCGATCCCGCCGCAGCGCGCCACAGATGTGGTAAAATAATACCTTTCGACCAACGTATTGTTTCTACAGCATTTTCTGCGCCTTAGGACTTTCCCACTGCCTTGACGCAACCACTGCCCTCGCCTATAAGCCCTCACGAAGCAGCGGCCCGCGAAGGCCGCCGTTTTGTTTATTGGCTGGGGACAAACGTCTTTCGCCAATCCAAGCAACAAGAAACGCCTTCCCCGTGAAGGTCAAAACCGAGAGCAGAAAACATGACAACCTTTTCGCAGAAGCCTGCGGATGTGGTGAAGAAGTGGATCCTGATCGACGCCGAGGGTCTCGTCGTCGGCCGTCTTGCCACTGTCATCGCCAATCATCTTCGCGGCAAGCACAAGCCGACCTTCACCCCGCATGTCGACGACGGCGACAATGTCATCGTCATCAATGCCGACAAGGTGGTGTTCACCGGCAAGAAGTTCACCGACAAGGTCTATTACTGGCACACCGGCCACCCCGGCGGCATCAAGGAGCGCACCGCGCGCCAGCTGCTCGAGGGCCGTTTCCCCGAGCGTGTCGTCGAGAAGGCCGTTGAGCGCATGGTTCCGCGTGGTCCGCTCGGCCGTCGCCAGATGAAGAACCTGCGCGTTTATGCAGGCGCGGAACATCCGCATGTCGCCCAGCAGCCAGAAGTCCTCGACGTGGCCAAGCTGAATTCCAAGAACAAGAAGGTCGCATAAGATGGCTGAGCTTTCCTCGCTCGCAGAACTGGGCGCCGCCACCGGCAACACGAACACGCAGGCCGCGGCTCCCGTCCACGTCCAGAAGCTCGACAAGTCGGGCCGCGCCTATGCCACCGGCAAGCGCAAGAACGCCATCGCGCGCGTCTGGGTGAAGCCGGGTTCCGGCAAGATCGTCGTCAATGACAAGGAATTCGCGACCTATTTCGCGCGTCCGGTCCTGCAGATGATCCTCAACCAGCCGATCATCGCCTCCAACCGTTCGGGCCAGTACGACATCGTCGCCACCGTCGTCGGCGGCGGCTTGTCCGGCCAGGCCGGTGCCGTGCGTCACGGCATCTCCAAGGCGCTGACCTACTATGAGCCGGCGCTGCGCGCCGTGCTCAAGAAGGGCGGCTTCCTGACCCGCGACAGCCGCGTCGTCGAGCGCAAGAAGTACGGCAAGGCCAAGGCCCGTCGCTCCTTCCAGTTCTCGAAGCGCTAGGCGTTTCGAACTCCGATATCGAAAAAGGCCGCCTCCGGGCGGCCTTTTTTGCTTTTGGGCTACAGATTTGATTGATCGACAAATTGTGGGACAGCGCCCCTCCGACCTGCCGGGCAACTCTCACGAGAGAGGGAGAGCGGCAGCTTCAGCCGCCACTCCTAATTGATGCTGGCTGTATGCGCCGGTTCTGTCGGCTTCTCGCCGGCATAAGGCACGCGACAACCATTCGCAGCCAGCCAGCCGATCGCTGCTTTCGGTTCGTCGGTCTGGATGATGGTGGCGCCGCGGTCGGCCCAGAAGCCCCAGGCTTCGCGCGGCAGGCTGGCCTGGACCGCCAGTTCATCACCACGGCCGCCAGCGAGGAAGCCGCCCGGTTTGTTGACGATGGCGTAGGTGTCGGCCCAGATATGCCAGTCGCCCCTCACCGCCTCGGCGCGCATGCGGGTGCTGAACAGCGACCCGCCGGTTTCGGTCAACGTCTCGGCGTCCGCCCGCCAGTTGATCAGCTCGATCGCGCGCGGCGCGAAAGCATGGTCGACCGTCGAGGCGAAGCCGGCATCATGCACCGCGTCATCGGCGATGATCGGCATGAACTGGAAGCCATCGCCTGCCGCGGCCATGGCGGCCCTCACCGTGGTGATCCTGTTCTGGTTCCACAGGTTTTCCTTGACGATGACTTGTTCGGCCATGCCGAGATCCCGAGCCACCGCGATCATGCCCGGGAGGTCGCCGACTTCGAGCTTGTTGTCGAGATTGATGAGGATCCTGTCCCTTGTCGTCATCAGCATCTCGCGCAACGTCGAGACGGTCTCGTTGGTGACGGCATGGGTGCCCTCGATCACCAGCCGGCATCTCTTCAGTTCGGCCAGCGTGTAGTTGAGGACCTCGCCCTTGCAGGTGGTCGTGCGGTCCAGCCAGCTGTCATGCATGACGATGAACTCGCCGTCCTTCGAGCGCCGGATATCGACCTCGACAATTTCGGCGCCGACCGCGATCGAGCCTTCCACGGCGGCAAGCGAGTTTTCCGCATAGAGCGTCTTGCCGGCCTGCATGCTGCCGGCGCGATGGGCAGCCACCATGACATGGTCGCGCCACTGGTTGGCATGTTCGAAGCGGTCGAGGATCTGCCTGGCGCGAGTTTCGCCGGCCAAGGCCTGACCGGAGGCGGCCGCCAGCGCGGTGGAAAGCAGAAGGCTCAGCCAGATCGTCCGCATCGAGAATCGCTCCTTGCCGGATCGAGCCGGGATAGGCGACGTCAGTGACATCCAGGTGAACGAAGCCGGCTAAAGCGCGTCGCGTCGAAACGGATTCAGGCGACGCTTTGGATGTTTGTCTTTACGCATGTCGTCTTCCCCAAAACCGAAAGTCACTTTTGGGCGACATGCTGTAGCGGTTGGCCGGCGATGTGGGTCAGATGCGCTTCGACAGCCGGCGGAACCAAGCCATTGCAGGCATTTCGACCAGGCGCCATGTGACCCACGACACGGCGATGGTGGCGGCGAGCATGACGACGATCGCCACAGTCGCTGTCCATCCGGCGCCAAAGCCGGTCGCGGGCTCGCCACGCAGTACTATGTCGCCAATCAAGCCGAGGCCGAGTTTGCGCTCGACGAGCCCGGCGACATTGATCAGGCGCGCCTGGACGAAGATGTGGACCATGTAGATCGAATAGGACAGCGCGCCGAGCTTCAGCATGAACGGCGTCCTGAGCAACGCGCTGATCCAGCCGCCTTCATGGGCGAAGAGAAACAGCGCCAGGGCGAACACCAGGGGCGCGGCAATGCCGGCGTCGTTGTCGCCCGCCAGCGAGACAAAGAGAACGATAACGGCCACCATGACGATTTCGGCAAGAGTCCAGCTCATCCGCGGGCCGTTTGCGAGCAAAACCTGTCGCGCCCCTGCAATGGAATCATGCTGAAACCAGGCCAACAGGGCGCCGGGCGAGAAGCCGTAGAGGCAACGGGTGAAGCCGAAATCATAGGACACATCCATATGATGCGTGGAGAAGCCGAGCAGGAACAGCGGCGCGGCGACGGCGGCGGCGACAAACCATATCCAGGCGCGTGCGCCAGCGACGAAGACCACGCCGGCAAACAGGAGACAGGCAAAAAACCCGGCCGAAATGCTCCAGCTTGGCGCGTTCCACGTCAACCGATCCTCGAAGCCGACACCTTGCAGCAAAAGGAGATTGGCAGCCAAGCTCTTGAGCTCGAAGCCGCAGGTGAAGGGAGCTGCCCCCGTGCCATGCAATTGCGGCAGCACCAGCCGCAACAGCTCGAAGGCGGCAAAGGCGGCAAGCATGACCAGATGCAGCGGGTAGATGCGGCCGAACCGGACCAGCGCAAAGCGGATAACCTCTCCCGGCCGGCCCAGCCGATTGGCATAGCTCGAGGCCATGACAAAGCCGGAAAGGACAAAGAAGAAATCGACGAAAAGATAGGACGAACCGACAAAGCCGCTCTGCGAGATCGCCGAGGCGGTCGGGAAATGAAACAGCGTCACCAACAACGCGCAGATGCCGCGCCACGAATCGAGAACCTGGAAGCGATCGCCGGCGATCGTGCCGGCGTGGGTCGACACCACGGCATCCGACGGATTAAGAAACGCGGTCTGCGTCATGATGATACAAATCCTGTCTTGCCGTGGCACCCGGGCGGCACGGTTTCGTCTCCCCAAGCTGTGACTGGCATCTTCCATGCCGGTTTTGTAGTTGTTGCACCCCGATGAAAACGAGGACCAGTAATGGCGACCAAGAACATCGACCATGCCTTCACCACCCGCTCCAAAACGGGTGGCGCCCTTGAGCCGACCTATTCTGGCGCGCTGTCTTTCATGCGGCGCAAATACACCAAGGACGTGAGGGGCGCGGATGCGGTGGTGTGGGGCATTCCCTTCGACGCCGCCGTCACCAACCGGCCGGGCGCCCGGTTCGGGCCGCAGGCGATCCGCCGCGCCTCGGCGATCCTCGATAACGACCCGCAATACCCGTTTTCACGCGATCTGTTCGAGCACCTCGCCGTGGTCGATTATGGCGACTGCCTGCTCGACTCGGGAAACCATCAGAAGACGCCCGGCACGATCGAGCGCGAGGCGGCCAAGATCCTGAAATCCGGCGCCTTCCTGCTGACGCTCGGCGGCGACCATTTCGTCACCTGGCCGCTGCTCAAGGCGCACGCCGCCATCCACGGGCCGCTCGCCTTGGTGCAGTTCGACGCCCACCAGGACACATGGCCCGATGACGGCAAGCGCATCGATCATGGGTCCTTCGTCGGCCGCGCGGTCAAGAAAGGCATCATCGATCCCGACCGCTCGATCCAGATCGGCATCCGCACCCATGCGCCCGACACGTTCGGCATCAAGATCCTGCACGGTCATGAAATCGAGGAAATGCGCGCCTCCGACATCGCCTATGCCATCGTTGATCGCACCGGGGGCAGGAAGACCTATCTGACCTTCGACATCGACTGCCTCGATCCGGCCTATGCGCCGGGAACCGGCACACCGGTTTCGGGGGGGCCGTCGTCAGCGAAGATCCTGTCGACGCTGCGTCAGCTCAACCAGGTCGATATTGTCGGTGCCGATGTCGTGGAGGTTGCGCCGGCCTATGATCACGCCGATATAACGGCGATCGCCGGTTCGATGGTGGCCATGCAGTATCTCGGCCTGCTGGCGGAACGAAAGGCCCGGCTCGATGAGTTGAACAGCGGCGACCACAATGGCGCCGCGGTCAATCATGGCAACGGCATATAGTTTTGAGATATCAGGGAATTTGATCAGGCAATGAAACCGAAAATCTTCATCGACGGCGAGCACGGCACCACGGGCCTCCAGATCCGGGCGCTGCTTGCCGAGCGCGGCGATCTGGAGATCATTTCCATTCCGGTCGAGCGCCGCAAGGAAACGGCCGCGCGCGCCGAATTCCTCAACGCCGCCGATATCGCGATCCTGTGCTTGCCCGACGATGCGGCCAAGGAAAGCGTCTCGCTGATCGCCAACGACACCACCAAGGTCATCGATGCGTCGACGGCGCATCGCGTGGCCGAAGGCTGGGAATATGGCTTCGCCGAATTGGACAAGGAGCAGGCGAAGAAGATCGCCACGGCCAAGCGCGTCGCCAATCCCGGCTGCTGGCCGCAGGGGCCGATCGCGACGCTCAGGCCATTGGTCACGGCAGGCCTGCTGCCGGCCAATTTCCCGATCTCGGTCAACGGCATTACGGGTTATTCGGGCGGCGGGCGCCCGATGATCGAGGACTACGTCGCCAAGGGCGAGGACGCCTCGGAGTACCTGCCCTATGGCCTGACCCTGCAGCACAAGCACGTGCCGGAATTGAAGGCTTATGCGAAGCTGTCGCACGATCCGATCATGCAGCCGGCGGTGGGCAATTTCGCGCAAGGCATGATCACGGTTGTGCCGTTGCAACTCGGTGGCCTCGACCGCGTACCGACGGGTGCCGAACTTCACGCCGCCATTGCGGACCATTTCGCCGCGATCAAGGGCGGTGTGGTCGAGGTGGCGCCCTATGCGCATCTGGAGCGCGTGCCTGACATCGATCCGGAGGTCTACAACGGCACCAACCGCATGAAGGTCTATGTCTTTGCCAACGACAGCAGAGCTCAGGCGCTGCTGCTGGCGGTCTACGACAATCTCGGCAAGGGTGCTTCCGGTGCAGCCGTCCAGAACATGGACCTGATGCTCGGTCTGTGATGAACGCGCCGGCCTTTCCACCGCGCTGGAAAGTCAGCGAACCCGAACTCATTGCCGAGACCTTTTCGAGCCGCATCTGGAAGGTGCGGCTCGAGGACAGCTCACCAGCCATTGTGAAGGCACTGAAGCCGTTCGACGACGTTGCCGACGAGTTGCGCGGCGAGCATTTCCTTACCTGGCGGCGCGGCGAAGGCGCGGTGCGGCTTCTCGGCCGTGACGGGCATTCCATGCTGCTCGAATATGGCGGGGACACACTTCTGTCGCAGGTTCTCGTCGAACAAGGCGACAATGCAGCGACCGCCATCGCGGCGGATGTGATGGCGAAATTGTTTTCGCCATCTGATCACCCCTACCCGTCCGAGCTTCAGCCGCTCAGGGAGCGGTTCGCCAGCCTCTTCAAGAAAGCCGCAACCGATCGTGGCATCGGTGGTGACAGCCTCTATGTCGAGGCCGGCGCCATCGCGGAACGACTGCTGGCCAATCCGCATGACATCAGGCCGCTGCATGGCGATCTGCATCACGAAAACATCCTGCGAGGACCGCGCGGCTGGCTGGTGATCGATCCGAAGGGCGTGCTCGGTGATCCCGGTTTCGACGCCGCCAACATGTTCTACAATCCGCTCGACCGCGATGCACTTTGCCTCGCCCCGGAGCGGATCGCGCATATGGCCGAGGTCTTTTCCCGGACGCTGGGGCAATCACCGGCGGCAATACTGGACCATGCCATCGCCTATGGTTGTCTGTCCGCGTCCTGGCATCATGAGGACGACAATGCGGTCGAGGAGAACCGCGAACTGTCGATCGCCGCGGCGATCCGGGCAGTGCGGGCGCGTTTCTGATCCCGGGGAAGAGCCGAAGCGAGCGCTTGTTGACCATGATCGGTTACGGACCTGTCCTGGCTCCTCACCAAGGATTTGTCATGCTCAGGGCGACGCAGTCGAATGAATTCTGGATGTGACTGGCCGCACTCAGCGTCCGACGGCAACCTCGTTGGGCAAGGGATAAGCGCCCTTGGTGCCGCGCCAATGCGCGGCGGCAAAGCCCAGCACGACGAGCGCAAAGGCCTGATGGGTCAGGGCCATATGCAGGGGCACCTGCATCAACAGCGTACCGATACCGATCGAAGCCTGGACCAGCACCAGAACAAACAACAGTGTCGCGCGTCGCGCATGCGTTGAGCCGGGCAGCCGCCGACGCGTGGCGATCATGTGCCAGAGCGCGACGGCAAAGACCGTATAGGCACCCAGCCGGTGAAAGAACTGCACCGTTTTCGGGTTCTCGAAGAAGTTGCGCCACGCCGGCTCGAGGACGAGCAGATCGCCTGGAATGATCCTGCCGTCCATCAGCGGCCACGTGTTGTAGCTCATGCCGGCGTCGAGACCGGCGACCAAGCCGCCGAGATAAATCTGGATCAGCGCCAGAAGCACGATGAAGCCGGCCAGACGCTGCGTCGAGCGATCGGCCGCGGGCTCGGAATGCGGCGCCAGGCCACGCGCGACTACCATGGTCGCGGTGAAGATCAGTGCCGCCAGCGTGAGATGCGTCGCCAGCCTGTACTGGCTCACCGACACCCGGTCGACAAGGCCGGAGGCCACCATCCACCAGCCGATGGCCCCCTGCAGCCCGCCGAGAAACAGAATGCCGACCAGTTTCGGCCCAAGGCCGCGCTCGATACGGCGCGCCGCCCAGAAGACCAGCAGCGGCAGGGCGAAGACCAGGCCGACGCTGCGCGCCAGCAGGCGATGTGCCCATTCCCACCAGAAGATCGACTTGAACGCTTCGACGGTCATTCCCTTGTTGAGCTCGGTATATTGCGGGATCTGCTGATAGCGCTGGAATTCCTCCTGCCACTCGGCGCCGTTGAGCGGCGGGATGACGCCATGGATCGGCTGCCATTCGGTGATCGACAGGCCGGATTCAGTCAACCGCGTGGCGCCGCCAACCAGCACCAGCGCGAACAGCACCAGGAGCACGACGTACAGCCAGCCGCGTACGAGTGCCCGGTTATAGAGGTCGCGGTCGCGGGCCTGATAGGGCGCGGCGGCAGTGATGGCGGCCATGGATATATCCCGGCAGTTTGAATGTCGCGGATTGGTGAACCATCGCACTCCTGCTGGCAAGACCGCGCAGCGCGGCACGCCGTCGCGCCCGGTGTCGCGGGTTGCGCGTGCCTCGCGTTCGGCCTAAGCGATAGCCATCAACGAGGCCAGCCATGCCCATTCGACTGAAAAAACTGATCGGAATGTTCCTGCTATTAGCGCTGGTCATCATCTACGCACTGGTCGCCTCGATCTTCGCGGTCGCCCGCCTGTCGGAATCGGGCGCGCTGGTGCAATTCCTGTTCTTCCTGCTCAGCGGCCTGCTCTGGGTGCTGCCGGCGATGGGCATCATCAAGTGGCTGATGCTGGAGCCACGGGCCAAGCGCTGAGCCCTGCCCGGTCAGGCGGCACGTCAGACAGTGACGAGCATCTTGCCGGCATTGGCGAGCGGCGTCGTCACGCCCGACAGCATGGTGCGTATGCGGGCCAGGCTCTGGTAGCGGCCATTGACCGAAATGTAGCAAGGCCTGCAGGAAGCCGGCATGTTCGGCGCGCAGCACACCATGGCGGTGGTCACGGCGGAGGCATAGCCGGCGTTGCGCGCAAAGCACACTTCGCGGCAGCCAGACAGGCGGCCCCCTTTCCATCGACGACGAACACTAGCCGTCAGAATTTGAGAGCCTCGCGGAGTGCTGGGCCTGCCCTGACGCGCAGATCGAGATCAGCCTCGATGTGGTCGATGCATGGTGACCACGCAGTTGGTGCCCGACATCATGAGATATGACGCACTCTGCTTTCCCGCGTCCCGCCATTCTTTCCTGCAGCGGTGGCTGCAGCCACCGCATCGCGCGCTGGCAGCGATCACGCCACGGGGCGCGGCCGGCTATGCGGTAGCGCGATCCTGCCGCAGCGGCTTCAAGATCGGCCCGCTCTTCGCCGACGATACGCGGACCGCACTGGACCTGCTCGAACACCTGGCGGGCGCCTGCGAAGGAGGAGACCTTCACATCGACGCTCCGGCCAGCAAGGTGGACTTGGTCGCGGCGCTCGAGGCGGCAGGCTTCTCACCGACCTTCACCACCACGCGCATGTACAAAGGCGCGCCAACAAGGCTCGACGCCAACAGGATATTCGGCGTGACGACGCTGGAACTGGGATAGGCCAGGTGCCTTTGAGTGGCTGTTTCAGGCCGCTGAACGCCGCCCCGGCACCGGATTGCCTGGCGGCTCGTGCCCGAGCGGCGTCACCAGCGTCAGATCGGGATAGCCGCTCTCGATCAGCTTGACCGCGGCTTGCGTCACCTCGTCGTCAGGCTCCAGCATGGACAGGAACACCTCGGTGGCCTCGCCGTCCAGACGGCCGATACCTTGCGCATCGGCCGGCCCGCATTCGACCACCACCAGGTCATAGGCTGTCGTCAGCGACTGCATGATGATCGGCAGCCGGTCGGCGGCGCGCATGGCACGGACCGGATCGGCGGTGCCGACGGGAATGACATGGCAGTCTGAATAGAGGTCGGCATGGATCACGTCGCTGAACTGCGCCTGCGACGCCAGCAGATTGGTGATGCCGGGGAAAAGCCCGCTGTCCAGCATCGGCCGCGACGCAGCTCCCGAGGCCGTGAGGTCGAGCAGCAGGACACGCAACCCGGCGTCGGAAACCTCGCGCGCCACCAGGACCGCCGACGCCGCCGCCTCGTCGCCCTCGGGGGAAACGAATATGGCGCGCGCGGCGCCGCTGGCGATGAGCTTCTCGGCGGCCTTTTCGACGTCGATCTCGCCGAGCACGGAGCGCAGCCGCCGGACCTCCACGGTCTCGACCTCGGCGGCGGGCCGCGGCTGCGCCGGTGTTTCCGTGACCGTTTCGGGCCATGATGCCTCGACCGCGCGATTGGCGAACTCGTGGGCGACTGCCGGCTCCGAGCGGGTGGATGGGTCCTGATAAGCGGCTGGCGGCATCGCCACCTCGTCGATCGGTTCAAGCCGGGCACCCCTTGCCGGGCGCATGGCCCGGCCGAAGAATATCTCCCGCAGCAGCGTGAACACCGCCGCCAGCAGAAGGGAAGCCGCGGCGGCTACGCCAACGATCGGCCAGACCTTGGGGAAGTAGGGCTCGGAGGGAACCAAAGCCGGCGACGCGACGCGAGCGTCGACCGGAACATAGTTGCGATCCCGACGCGACGCCGCCTCGCGATAATTGGTCAGGTAAAGTTCGAGCTGCTGGCGCTTGGCGGCGGCATCGCGCTGTAGCGCGTCGAGACCGACCTGCTGCTCGCCGGCCTGTGCCGAAGCAGCTTTGAGCGTGTCGACGTCGGCGACGAGCTGGTTTTCGCGCGCCTTGGCGGCATCGGCCTGCATCGCCAGGCCCTTCATGATCTTCTGGGCTTCGCTGCGGATCTGGGCGTCGAGATCGGCCAGTTGTGATTTGGCCGCGCGAATACGCGGATGATTGTCGAGCAGCGTCGTCGACAGATCGGCGATGTTGGCGCGCAATTCGACCTGCCGCCCGCGCAAATGCTGGATCAGGTCGGAAGACAGCACTTCCGGCAGTGAATCCAGCGATCCGCCGCTCTGCAGTGCCTTGCGCACGCTCTCGGCTGTGCCTTCGGCCGAGGCGCGGCTGGCCCGCACTCGCGACAACTCGGTCGACAGCTCGGCCAATTGCTGGGTGGCCAGCGTGGAATTGTTGCCGCCCATCAGGAGGTCCGACTGGGCGCGGTAAGCCGCGACCTTGGCTTCGGCATCCCTGACCTGCTTGGACAGGTCGGCGATCTCGGGTGCCAGGAAGTCCGCAGCGGCGGTGTTCGATTCGCTCTTGGCCGCGCCCTGCCCCGCAATATAGGCGGCGGCAATGGCATCGGGGATGGCGGCGGCAAGCTTCGGATCCTCCGAAGAGAACTCGATGGCAATTATGCCGTTCTTTTCAACGCGGTAGACGTTGAGCTTCTCGCGCATTTTCTTCAGAACACGTTCATCGGCAGGAACATCCATGGGGTCGTTCTTCAACCCGACCAGGACCAGCAGCCGGTTCAATGCCGACATGTCGATCGTCTCGTCGAATTCGTGCAATCGCGACAGGCCGAGTTTCTGGGCGACCTGTTTGAGGATTTCGTTGGACGAAATTATCTGGACCTGGGTGGCAATGCCTTGCTCGTCGAGGATCGGCTTGTCGCTGTCCGGGTTGCTGCTGGCGGGCCGCGTGTAGTCCGATCCGCGCGGGGCGATCTCCACCTGCGTCTGGGCCTTGTAATGCCGGGTCGCGAACGACACGGCCGCGAAGGCAAGTCCCGTTACCACGAGAACGAAGACCAGAATCCGCAGCCAGTTCCGGCCCAGGCTAGCGAAGGACTGCCTGAGATCAACATCGACGTCTGCGGCCGCGGATTGAACGGACATGCATCCCTACTCCGAAACTGGTCGGATGCACCGTAAATAACTATGGTAACTCAGCCGTTAAGATCACGGTAAGCTTCATTAGATTTACCGGCGGGCGACGGCAAAAAATCGATAAAATCGCAAAACCTTGTCTGCTTGATCGCCATTGGCGCGCTCCTTTACCGGCCATTAACCCTAACAGGATGATAACGGACCCGATCCCAGATGTTTGCTGCGACGCCGCAGCGGCCAGTCGAAGGTACCTGTCCGGCCATGCAAAGCACTGCTTCCCTTTTTCGCGCACTGCTTGCCGTATCATTGCTCGCGGGCTGCTCCAGCTACCGGCCGACGCCGGCCGCCTTTCACGAGGTCCTCGACCAGCCCTATCGCCTCGGCGCCGGCGATCGCGTCCGCGTCACCGTGTTCGAGCAGGAGGGCCTGACCAATAGCTACAGCGTCGACCAGTCCGGCTACATCTCCTTCCCGCTCGTCGGCGCCATACCGGCACGTGGCCACACCGCGCAGCAGATGGAAAAGGAGATCGCCGATAAACTGCGGCAGGGCTACCTGCGCGACCCTGACGTCTCGGTGGAGATCGATCGTTACCGGCCGATCTTCGTCATGGGTGAGGTGGGCGCCGCCGGCCAGTATTCCTATGTGCCCGGCCTGACTGTGCAGAAGGCCATCGCCATCGCCGGAGGCTTCACGCCACGCGCCAACCAGGAGAGCGTCGACATCACCCGCGACATCAACGGCAAGGTGATAACGGGCCGCGTGGTCACCTCCGATCCGCTGCTGCCGGGCGATACCGTGTACGTCCGCGAACGCCTGTTCTGAACAGCGTGACGGGCAACTCAGGATCGTCCACCGCTTTCGCTCACCCGTCGGAGCAATTTTCCGGCACGTGCGCGGCCTGACGGAAGCGCGGGTCGTCGCCGTGCTGGAGATACTTGCCGCGGCGAGGCCAATGACTTCGCCGCGCTCGAAAGGTAGTTCAGGCTCATCCAAAGCCACAGGTTGTTTCAAGGGTTTCTTAGCTCTCTTTTGCTAATCACTCTTGGGAAGCTTGCGGACTGTTCCATGAACGAGATCGACCCCGCGCATCGCTTTTCATCAGAAGCGGTGCGTCAATTCGACGGCCCTGCCGATGGCGACAAGCCCGGCGGCATGAACGACGTTGCCCGGCAGGTCGCGTCGCAATACCGGCGCGACACGATGTCGCCGATCATGGTCAGCGGCGTGTTGCGCATGGTCGAATTCGCGGTGCTGCTGCTCTCGGGGCTCTGCGTCTATTTCTACTATGTCGGTTTCTTCAATTACCTCGCCTGGCAATATCCGCTGACGATAGCCGCCGCGTCGTTCCTCGCAGTGGTGCTGCTCGATGTCACCGATTGCTACCAGGTGGTGTCCCTGATGCGGCCGATCACCAATTTTGGGCGCATCCTGCTGGTCTGGGCCGGCACCTTCGCCCTGATGGCGTTGACGGCGTTCACCATGAAGATGTCACAAGACTATTCGCGCCTGCTGTTCGGCACGTGGTTCGTCGTTGCCTTCGTCTGCCTTTTCGGTCTCAGGCTGATGATGTCGAAGCTGATCCGGCGCTGGGCGCGCGATGGCAGTATGGAACGGCGCGCCGTCATCGTCGGTGGCGGCAAGGCGGCGGAAGTGCTCATCCGCTCGGTGGAAAAGCAGCCCTACAACGACATCCGCATCTGCGGCATCTTCGATGATCGCAACGACAAGCGTTCGCCAGCCCTCGTCGCCGGCTATCCCAAGCTCGGCACCATTTCGGAACTGATCGAATTCGCCCGCATCGCCCGGATCGACATGTTGATCGTGTCGTTGCCGCTGACCGCCGAATCGCGCGTCCTGCAATTGCTGAAGAAACTTTGGGTGCTGCCGGTCGACATCCGACTGTCGGCCCATTCCAATGCGCTGCAGTTCCGTCCGCGCGCCTATTCCTACATCGGCTCGGTGCCGATGCTCGACATTTTCGACAAGCCGATCAACGACTGGGACTCGGTCGCCAAGCGCGCTTTCGACATCATCTTCAGCGTCATTGGCATCGTCGCGTTCTCGCCTGTGATGCTGACCACGGCGATCGCCATCAAGCTCGACAGCAAGGGACCGGTGCTGTTCAAGCAGAAGCGGCATGGCTTCAACAACGAGATCATCGAGGTCTACAAGTTCCGCTCCATGTATACCGACCGGTCGGATCCGACCGCCAAGCAGACGGTGACCAAGAACGATCCGCGCGTCACCCGTGTCGGCCGCTTCATCCGCAAGACCTCGATCGACGAGCTGCCGCAGTTCTTCAACTCTCTGCTCGGCTCGCTGTCGCTCATCGGTCCGCGCCCGCACGCCATTGCCGCGCAGTCGCACAACCTTCTCTACAACGAGGTGGTCGATGGCTATTTCGCGCGCCACAAGGTCAAGCCAGGGGTCACCGGCTGGGCGCAGATCAATGGCTGGCGCGGCGAGATGGACACCAATGAGAAGATCCGCATGCGGACCGAATACGACCTCTATTACATCGAGAACTGGTCGCTGCTGTTCGATCTGCGGATCCTGTTCCTGACACCGATCCGCCTGCTCAATACGGAAAACGCCTATTGAGCGCGATCAGCCATGATCCGCCGCGTGCGCTGACCCTCCTCTTCTGTCGGGCTTCGTCACTCGGCGAGCCGGCGCCTTACCAAATCTACATGGCCGGTTGATCGCCATCTGGGCTCTGTTCGGCCTGAGGATTTCGCTTACGGCGGCCGGATTCCGCATCCTGCTGCGCGACCGGCCGTGGCAGCCTACCTGCTATGCGCCTATGTCGCCTTCATCGGCAATATCGGGCCCGGCACCTTCATCGACATCGACCATTGGCGCCATATGTATCTGCCGCTCGGCCTAGTCAGGGGCGCCATCACCCTGGAATACCGCCATCAGCGGCTGTTACGCCCGGTATCGTAGGTCTCATTCGAGCCCGCGATCGCGGCAAGATAATTATCGCGGAAATCGGTTGACCCGAGCCGGGTTATCAAGATACATCGCGACCGGTCCGGAGTGTAGCGCAGCCCGGTAGCGCACTTGACTGGGGGTCAAGGGGTCGTCGGTTCGAATCCGGCCACTCCGACCATTTTAAAGCAGGACTTGCCCCCAAAAGTCCGCCTCTGCCGCATCCCCTCATTCTCGAACTGCCCATTCTGCGCGGCTCAGCTCTGGATTGGATCCGGCGCTAGGCCTGGCACACATCCACCCACTCCGCGCCGACGAGCTCAACCATGCGCTGTGGCCCAATGCGCACCGCCGCGTTGGTGGCGCCGGCGGCGGGTACGACCTCAGCGAATTCGCGCAGCGAGACGTCGCAATAGACCGGCAGCGGCGCCGGCAGGCCGAATGGGCAGACACCGCCCACCGGATGGCTCGTGGCCGCGACAACCTCTTGTGCGTCCAGCATGCGTGGCTTGCCGCCGAACTGGTCCTTGAACTTGCGATTATCCAGCCTGGCGATGCCGCTGGTCACGATCAGCATGGTACGCTCGCCGACGCGAAGGCAGATCGTTTTGGCGATCTGCGCCGGCAGGACGCCATGCGCTTCCGCCGCCATCGTCACCGTCGCCGAACTCGATTGCGTGACAATGACCTCGATATCAGGCGCGTGAGCCGCGAAGAAAGCACCAACGGAGTCCAGGCTCATATCGAAAAACTCACGGTTCAGACCCGATGCAACGCAGATGCGATCGGCGCGAATTTGGATGCCGAACGTATAAAACACGCGTGACTTGCAAATCGGCAAGCCCGGCCTGCCGGAGAACGCCATGGCGTCAACAAGAAACCCGCCAAGCAGGCCTTGGCGGGTTTCTTGCGCATGCCGGTCGCCGATCTATGCCTGAGGCCGGCCTTGTGCGGCCAGCGTCGGTGCGGCGGAAGCAAGGGAAGCGTCCTGGGGCAAACGAAGCGCGGACGCGATACGACGCAGCTTCGCCGGGTCGGCCGCCCGGCCGCTCTCGATGTCCTCGATCTCGTCGACCGAGAGGCCGCAGGTCAGCGAAAGCGCTTCGAGGCTGTATCCGCGCGTTTCCCGCATTGCCCTGAGGGTGTTGTAATCTGGCCCGATCTCGTTTGCTAATGGTTCGGAGAGGGCGTGGCTTTTTGCATTTTTGGGCATTGGCAACTCCGTTGGCTGAAAGCGTTTGATCAAAATGGATGTTGCCTGAGACGAGCAGGAAGATGCCCTCTCGCCGGCGATTTGCCAAGCGCTGCCTAGCCCTGTCCCGATCAAGTTGTTTTGAACGCCCGAGCGGCTTTTGCCCGGCAGTTTCGCCCCACCCGTTCGTTATCTCGATGTCGCTGGCGTGAAACCATCCCTTTCCAGCCAGTCTTTGCCAAAAGGACACCCATGAACCTCAAGACACCCCTCCTCGTGCTCGGCACGATTTCGATGCTTTCCGGCGTCGCTGTGCCCAGCGCGCAGGCCGCGGACACATTGCGCGTGCGCGGCACCGTGGTCAGCTTCGAGCCGTCGCTGCTGACCGTGAAAACTCGTCAGGGCGATACTTCCGCCATTAAACTGAAAGACGGCTGGAAGCTTTCAGGCGTCGCAAGCGCATCGGTAAAGGACATCAAGCAGGGCGATTTCCTCGGCATCGCCTCTGTCTCCAAGGCTGACGGCGGCAGCGGCGCGCTCGAAGTGGTGGTCTTTCCCGCGGCCTTGAAAAGCACTGGCGAGGGTGACCGCCCCTGGGACCTGGAGCCGAACAGCCGCATGACAAACGGAACCGTCGCCGACGTCACCGACATAAACGGGCGGGCCGTGACGCTAACCTACGACAATGGGCGGACGAAGAATATCTCCATACCCGACGGCACGCCTGTCGTGACCTTCGCGCCGGCCGCGCCGACCGATCTCAAGCCAAGCGCGACCGTTTTCGTTACCGGGCAGCGCGAGGCTGACGGCACGCTCAGCGCCAGCCGCGTCGTGGTGGGCAACAATGGTGTGATCCCGCCGATGTAGGCCAAAACAGCCGGCTTTCGGCCCTGGCGATTATCGAGCAGGAAGCCGGTTTCCTTGGAAACAGTCCAGAAAAAAGATTCTACAATCGGGAAATACTGAGGAAAAAATTCAGGAGCGTAATTCCATTCGCGGCGGTCGGGATATCGGCCCGATTGATACCTGCCTGCGAAAAAAGGAAACGATCCAATGAAGAAGTCCCTCCTCTCGGCCCTCGGGCTTGCAGCAGCAATCGCTTTCGCGGTGCCGGTAGTCGGCGCGACGAGCGCGGACGCGGCCCCAATGGCAAAGCATCATCACCATCGTCACCACTACCATCATCGTTACCATCACCGCTATCACCATCACCACATGAAGAAGATGGGCAACAAGGCCTAAGCAGACCGCCAACGAGAAGACCGGCCTTGGTTCTTGTTCAAGGCTGGTCTTCTCCTGGTCAGCAATGCCGAGCCGGACGACCGGTACTCGAACTCTCGCCGGAGCAGCGCCAGTCCAGCTAGCGACAACAAGGGAATGGCATCCGTGGATAGGCGAGTTCCCCTTGTGCCGGGGTAGCAGTCAGCGCCGGCTGAACAGCAGGCTGGCGGCCAGGCCGAGCACGACAAGGCCGACCGCGACGGCGGCCGCCGGATGGTCGCGTGCCGATTTCTCAATCACTCTGCCCTGTTTGCGGATTGCCGGCATGGCATCGCGCAGGCGCTCCGCAAGATCCGAATATGTATTAAGAGCAGCATCACGGCCGTCTTCATAATAAGCGCCACCCCGCTTTGACACTGCCTTGCGCAACGCCGCGAGTTCCCTCGAGAGAGCCGCGACCTGCTTTTCGAGGTCGATGTCCGACAGGGTTGAATATGATGCCATCATGCGTTTCCTTGTCTTGCAGAAGGAAACTTAACGCCTCACCCGACCGCCGGTTCCGGTTTTCGAGGCGTCGAAGGCACTGGCCCCCCGGTCAGCGCACCTGGTCAAGCAGGCGCTTGCATTCCAGGAGGTCGAACAACGCCTCCTGCAGCAGCGCGCGATTGTCACGCGAGAGTTTCGACGCGTCCGGCGCAACCGGACCTTCCTCGTCGCTCTTGCCCAGGCCGAAAAAGCGGCGGCTGGGCTTGACCCTTGGCTGGCCAACCAGTTCGTCATCTCCGCCGCGCGGCTGGGATGCCGGCGTCAGCGGCACCTGGTCGGCCTGCTTGCGTTGCGAAATCGCCTCGACGGCGGCCATGTCGCCATTGCCGATAGCGACCAGGAAATGATTGCCGTTTTCGCGCAGCAGCTTCTGCACGCCCTTGATGGTGTAGCCCTGGTCATACAGCATATGGCGGATGCCCTTGATCAGTTCGACATCCTGCGGCCGGTAATAGCGACGGCCGCCGCCGCGCTTCATCGGCTTGATCTGGTTGAAGCGCGTCTCCCAGAAACGCAGCACATGCTGCGGCAGGTCGAGGTCTTCCGCGACCTCGCTGATGGTGCGGAAGGCGTCAGGGCTCTTGTCCATGGGCGAAATCCTCACGCTGGAGCGTGGCCCGGAACGGTCTTCAGACGAGATCACGCTCAACGAGGAAGAGCTTGTTCCGCCAGCGCGGAATCGATCATACGCCAGAACACCAATCCGGCCATGCTGCCGAATCGGGCCTTATTTCAGCGGTTTGTGAAGCAATATTCAAGCCCGCTGTTTCGGCGGGTCGGTTTTTCAACCGTGCAATGGAGGCTATTTACCGCCCTTGGCCTTGCTGTTCTGGTGAGAACGCAAAATGCGGTTCTTCAACACGTTGGACGATTTGAAGGTCATCACCCGGCGCGGCAGGATCGGTACTTCCTCGCCGGTCTTTGGATTGCGCCCGATGCGCTCATTCTTGGAGCGGACATGAAACGTCGCGAAGGACGACAGCTTAACCGTCTCGCCGCGCACGATCGCTTCACATATTTCGTCCAGTACCGCCTCGACGAGTTCGGCGGATTCAGTGCGCGACAAACCGACCTTCCGGTAGACGGCCTCGGCCAGGTCGGCGCGCGTAAGTGTTTTTCCCCCCATGCGACCGTCCCATCAGTTCAAGCGTAAAATCGGCACAACAACGGCAGAGCCTAAGTAATTGATCCGGCAAGGTCAAGGACCGAAACCGGACCGTTCTCCACTTACCAGCGAACCAGAACGGCGCCCCAGGTGAAGCCGCCGCCCATCGCCTCCAGGAGCACCAGGTCACCCTTCTTGATGCGGCCGTCGGCGACGGCCACCGACAGCGCCAGCGGTACGGAAGCAGCCGAGGTGTTACCGTGCAAATCGACGGTGACCACCACCTTTTGCTCGGCTATCCCAAGCTTTTTTGCTGAAGCGTCAATAATCCGTTTATTGGCTTGGTGGGGCACGAACCAGTCAAGATCGTCGGCGGTAATACCAGCGGCCGAGAAGGTCGTCTCAATGACATCGGTGATCATGCCGACCGCGTGCTTGAAGACCTCGCGGCCTTCCATGCGCAGATGGCCGACTGTTCCCGTCGTCGACGGCCCGCCGTCGACGAAAAGCTTCTCCTTGTGCGCGCCGTCGGAACGCAGGCTGGCCGCCAGGACGCCCCGGTCGGCGATCGTGCCGGCCCCCTCGCCTGCCTCCAGAACGACCGCACCGGCGCCGTCGCCAAACAGCACACAGGTCGAGCGATCGCTCCAGTCGAGGATGCGCGAAAAGGTTTCCGAGCCGATCACCAGCACGCGCTTTGCCAAGCCGCCGCGGATATAGAGGTCGGCTGTCGTCACCGCATAGACGAAGCCTGAACATACCGCCTGCATGTCGAAGGCAAAACCGTGCTGCATGCCGAGCCGGTTCTGGATCTCGACGGCGGTGGCGGGGAACGTGTTGTTGGGCGTCGAGGTCGCCAGCACGATCAGATCGATATCGTCCGGGGTCAATCCGGCATCGGCAAGCGCGGCGCGCGCCGCGGCCTCGCCAAGGGAAGCCGTCGTCTCGTCGTCAGCCGCGATATGGCGCTGGCGGATGCCGGTGCGCTGGGCGATCCACTCGTCGGACGTCTCGACCATGCCTTCAAAATCGGCATTCTTCATGATGCGGCGGGGCAGCGCGGCGCCCGTGCCGCGCACAACTGATCTGATCAAAATTCTTTCCTATTCCTTTGCGTCGGTAACGACGTCGGATTTCCTAGATGTCAGGGCATGCGGGTTGCGCGCATGAAACAGATCGAGGTCGGCCTCGATGCGGTCGAGCAGATTGTTGCGCACCATGTCGTAGCCGAGTTCGATCGCCGCGGCGAAACCGTCCGAATCGGCGCCGCCATGGCTTTTGACGACGATGCCGTTCAGCCCCAGGAACACGCCGCCATTCGAGCGGCCGACATCCATCTTTTCGCGCAGGCGGTCGAAGGCGCCCTTGGCGAAGACATAGCCGATCTTGGCCATCAGGGTGCGGCTCATCGCGGCGCGCAGATAGCCACCTATCTGGCGCGCGGTGCCTTCCGCCGTCTTCAGCGCGATGTTGCCGGCGAAGCCTTCCGTCACCACAACGTCGACCGTGCCCTTGCCGATGTCGTCGCCTTCGACAAAGCCATGGTAGTTCATCGAGGCCATGTTGGCTTCGCGCAACATGCGCCCCGCTTCCTTGACCTCCTCCTGGCCCTTGATCTCTTCCACGCCGACATTGAGCAGCCCGACCGTGGGCCTGGCGACGCCGAATACGCAACGCGCCATGCCGGTGCCGAGAATGGCAAAATCGATGAGCTGGTGCGCGTCGGCCCCAATGGTGGCGCCCACGTCCAGAACCACGCTCTCGCCACGCAATGTCGGCCACAATGCCGCAATCGCCGGACGTTCGATGGTGGCCATGGTGCGCAGGCAGAATTTCGACATCGCCATCAGCGCGCCGGTATTGCCGGCGGAGATGCATGCATCCGCGGCGCCCGACTTGACGGCCTCGACCGCTTTCCACATAGACGATTTCCAGCGGCCATGGCGCAGCGCCTGGCTCGGTTTGTCGTCCATCCTGACCGCGATCTCGCAGTGGAAGAACTCGCTGACCTCAGCCAATTTGGGAAACTTGGCGAGTTCCGGGCGCACCAGTTCCTCACGTCCATAGATGACGAAGCGGATGTCGGGACGGCGGGTCGCGACCGTCATGAGCGCTGGAATGACCACGGTTGGTCCGTGATCGCCGCCCATGGCATCGATGGAAATCCTGATCACGCGGTATTCATCTCACGGTTAGGCGGCAAGTCGCTTTAGCGGTCGCAAAGGTTCGGCGAAAATAGCGGTTTTAGGCTGCCGCACAACCGACTTTTCCGTCGCGGGCGAGGTTTTCAGGATTTTCCCAGCAAGGATCGCAGTTTTTGCTGAAATTCATTCTCGGCCGATCCGGTGTCGTCACCGGCACCAAGCGAGGCGCCGGGCTTGCGCGGATAGGGGTCGATCGCCAATCCGAAGAACTGTTCGGCAAGCGCCCCGACATCGATGGTGTCGCCTGAAAATGTCTCGGGACTGTCGGGCCCGTCGGCGTCGAGCAGAATCTCGCCGGCGCTTTCGAATCCCTGCCGTCCGAGCTTGGAGTCCTCAGGCAAGAGCAGAGCCTCGACCGGTTCGTCGATACGCGCCTGGACGGGGTCGAGCGTGACGATGCAGGCCTGGGTGATGTCTGCCTCGACACGGCCGCTGACCTTAACGCCATTGCGCTTCCACGACGTAACGAGCAGTTCGGCGCGATAGGCTTCGACCGACAGCAGCCCGTGCGCCTCGGCGAGTGCGGCGCGCTGCGCGGGGTCGGCCTCGATCACCACGGGCAGCCCCTTTTGCGGCAGCCGGGCGACATTGGCGAAAAAGGATACCGGACTCTGCATATCCGCGTGTTTCATCGATTAGCCTCCGTTGGCCCCTGGAAATGCCACAGTGCCGCCAACGATCGATTCGGTCGGCTGCGCACTCAGCTGCCGGCTGGCGTCGGCGACATACCCGGCCAAACGCGACGCTTCCGGCCAAGCGCCGGCGTCGGGACGGACATTACGGGTAAGTGCCGCGGTCAGACTATCATGATCGTTTCGTTCCAGCGCATCATCATAGGCGGCGGTGCGGCCATAGAACATCTTCGCCAGTTTCTTCATGCGTTTTGGCACGCCGACGTCGCCAATGCCCAGTTCCCGCAGCGAATGATCGACGTCGAGGAAGAACTCGTCGATCAGCACCTGCGCGATCTCCTGCGCCACGCCGTCCTCGCCGCGCAAGCGGTGCTGGACCAGGAACATGTGCAGCGAAAGCATCTCGAAACGGCCAAGCGGCGTGTCAGGCACATTCCAGTGGGAATAAAAAACAGTCTGCCGCGCCGCCGCCACGATTTGTGCGTAGAGCGCGTCGGTGATGGTGCGGTTGGCGTGGCGTTCGCGGCCAAAAAGGCGCTGGAACATGGGGATGGTCTCCGGGGACCGTTTGTTGAATTGGCCTTGTTGCATCGGCAAGCAAGCTGGTTTACCGGTTTTGCGGCCCAGCGCAAGTTGCGGCGATGGAATGGAGAATTGTTGTTGCGCGCGCTGAATTTCAAGTCGACTTTCACTTTCAGGCCTGCCGGTGCGATCTCGCTGCTGGCTATCGTAGCGGCGCTGTCTGCATGCCACACCAATAAGATGATCGGCGACCTCAGTCCGAGCGAGACGTTCACGCAAGGCTACGTCCTCGATCAGCAGGCGATCGATTCTGTGCCGGTCGGTTCCAGCCGCGAGCAGGTGCTTCTGGCGCTCGGCACGCCGTCAACCACGGCGACTTTCGACAACGAGGCGTTTTACTATATCTCGCAGACGCGCAAGCGCTACGTCGCCTTCGACAAGCCGAGGCTGGTCGACCAGAAGGTGCTGGCGGTCTATTTCGGCCCGGACAGCCGCGTCACCCAGATCGCCAAATACGGCTTGAAGGACGGTAAGATTTTCGACTTCATTTCGCGCACCACGCCGACCGGCGGCAAGGACCAGAACTTCCTCAGCCAGATCATCAACGGCGCGAGCAAGCTGGCGCCCAGCATTCCCGGCGGCACCCCCTGATCCTTAGATTCCTGCTTCCCTAGATCCTGCTTCCCTGACTTTGGGGAACAGAAATGTCTCAGGCGACCGAAAACCCGTGGGAGCGATCCCACGGGTTTTTGTTTGGCCGGTCCGGCTCGCCAGTGGTGGGGTAAACCCGTATCAAACCGCCAAGCTGGGGAGCTTGGACATGAGCAGTGACGACCGTGCGATGCCGGATGGCTGGACGACGACGGGGACACCCGACCGGCAGACCGTGACAGGATGAAATGCTGAAATTTTGTGACAACCGGCGAGACACGAAATCCCGTTCCTGGTCGCAGCAACCCATCAAATGAAAAATCCGCGGGATCGCTCCCGCGGATTTTCAGATTCAATCGTTGCCGTTCAGCCGTGCGCGAGCACGGCCAGCAGCAAGAGTGCCACGATGTTGGTGATCTTGATCGCCGGGTTGACCGCAGGGCCGGCGGTGTCCTTGTAGGGATCGCCGACTGTATCGCCGGTCACCGAAGCCTTGTGCGCCTCGGAACCCTTCAGGTGCTTGACGCCGTTCTTGTCGGTGAAACCGTCCTCGAACGACTTCTTTGCGTTGTCCCAGGCGCCACCGCCCGAAGTCATCGAGATCGCGACGAACAGGCCATTGACGATGACGCCAAGGAGCGAGGCGCCGAGCGCGGCGAAGGCGGACGCCTTCGAGCCCGAGATCAACAGCACGCCGAAATAGACGACGAGCGGCGCCAGCACCGGCAGCAGCGACGGGATGATCATCTCCCGGATCGCCGCCTTGGTCAGGAGATCGACCGCACGCGCGTAGTTCGGCTTCGAGGTGCCGGCCATGATGCCCGGATCCTCGCGGAACTGCTTGCGCACCTCCTCGACGATGGCGCCCGCCGCGCGGCCGACCGCCGTCATGGCGATACCGCCGAACAGGTAGGGAATGAGGCCGCCGAAGATCAGGCCGGCGACCACGTAAGGATTGGAGAGATCGAAGGAGATTTCGCCCATGCCCTGGAAGTAGGGATATTTGTCGCCATTGGCGGCAAAGAACTTCAGGTCGTTCGAATAGGCCGCGAACAGCACCAGCGCGCCGAGACCGGCCGAACCGATGGCGTAGCCCTTGGTCACCGCCTTGGTGGTGTTGCCGACCGCGTCGAGCGCGTCGGTGGAGTGACGCACTTCCTTGGGCAGGCCGGCCATTTCGGCAATGCCGCCGGCATTGTCGGTGACCGGGCCGAAGGCGTCGAGCGCCACGATCATGCCGGCGAGGCCGAGCATGGTGGTGACGGCAATCGCGGTGCCGAACAAACCGCCGAGCTGGTAGGTGGCGATGATGCCGCCGACGATGACGATTGCCGGAAGCGCCGTCGCTTCCAGCGAGACTGCCAGCCCCTGGATGACGTTGGTGCCGTGGCCGGTCACCGATGCCTGGGCGATCGAGTTGACCGGGCGCTTGTTGGTGCCGGTGTAGTATTCGGTGATCACCACGATCAACCCGGTCACCACAAGGCCGATGAGGCCGCAGATGAACAGGTTCTTGCCGGTGATGGTCATGCCGGCAACGGTGCCGACCTCGCCCCAGCCGAGCGTGGCCGAGGTGGCGACGCCGAGGCCAACGACCGATAGAAGGCCGGTCACGATCAAGCCCTTGTAGAGCGCGCCCATGATCGAGCCGTTGGAGCCGAGCTTGACGAAGAAGGTGCCGACGATCGAGGTGAGGATGCAGGCGCCGCAGATGGCGAGCGGATACAGCATTGTCGCACCGAGGACAGCGGTGCCGCCGAAGAAGATGGCGGCGAGAACCATGGTGGCGACGACCGTCACCGCATAGGTCTCGAACAGGTCGGCGGCCATGCCGGCGCAGTCGCCGACATTGTCGCCGACATTGTCGGCGATGGTGGCCGGATTGCGCGGATCATCCTCCGGAATACCGGCTTCGACCTTGCCGACCAGATCGCCGCCGACATCGGCGCCCTTGGTGAAAATGCCGCCGCCGAGACGGGCGAAGATCGAGATCAGCGAAGCGCCGAAGCCGAGCGAGACCAGCGAGTCGATGACGATGCGGTCATTGGGCTGGAGGCCGAGGAAATGGGTGAGGATGAGGTAGTAGATCGAAACGCCAAGCAGGGCCAGGCCCGCAACCAGCATGCCGGTGATGGCGCCCGACTTGAAGGCGATGTCGAGACCGGCGGCAAGGCTGTTGGAAGCCGCTTGCGCGGTACGCACATTGGCCCGCACCGAAACATGCATGCCGATGAAGCCGGCGGCGCCCGACAGAACGGCACCGATCAGGAAGCCGATGGCGGCGGTGATCGACAGCAGCCACCAGGCGAGGAGGAGCACGACGACGCCGACGATGGCGATGGTGGTGTACTGGCGTGCCAGATAGGCTTGCGCGCCTTCGCGAATGGCTGCGGAAATTTCCTGCATGCGTGCATTGCCCTGATCGGCCGCAAGGACCGAACGTGTCGCCCATATGGCGTAAAGGACAGAAAGCAAGCCGCAGGCGATGACGGCGGAAATTATGGTCATTGCCGGGTTTTCCTCGATTGTTGGCCCAAAAGAACCCCTCCCTGGGCCGTTGAGACAAAGACGGAATCCCGTGCATGGAATCCCCCTCTTCGCATCGGTGTATGCGAAACAGGGCTGCGAACGTCAAGATATGGTTCGATTTTTGCCCGGCTTTCGCCCAAAAGTCGATGCTGGCGAGTGTCCGTCGCGATCTCTCGGCGGTTAGATCGATTGAAATCGTCCCGACCATCGGGCACGGGTCAGTCCGCCTCTCTGCCCATGCGCCGCGCCGCGTAGCGCTCGACGGCCGACAGTCCGTCATAGATCAGCACGGCAAGCGCCGCCACGATCAGACCGCCCTGCAGGATGAAGGCCAGATTGTTCGACAGCAAGCCGGCGATGATCACCTCGCCGAGCGTCCTGGCCGCCACCGTCGAGCCGATGGTGGCCGTGGCCAGGCTGATCACCACCGACAGCCTGATACCGCCAAGGATGATCGGCGCGCTGAGCGGCAGTTCGACCTTGGTGAGCCTTTGCCAGCCGGTCATGCCGGCGCCACGCGCAGCCTCGACGACATTGGCCGGCAACGTCGTCAGTCCGGTGAGCGCGTTCTCGAAGATCGGCAGCAGACCATAGAGAAACAGCGCGATCAGCGTCGGCTTCTCGCCGAAGCCCACCGCCGGCACGGCGAGCGCCAGCACCGCCACCGGCGGAAAGGTCTGGCCGATGTTGACCAGGCTGCGCGACAGCGGCAGGAATTCGGCGCCGGCGGGCCGGGTGACCAGGATAGCGAGCGCCACAGCGACGATGGTGGCCGCGACGGTCGCGATCAACACGGTGCGCAGATGCAGCAGCGTCAGCGTCAGCAGGCTGCCTTGATTGTAGATGACGGGAGCGTTGTTTTCGGTCAGCGGCTTCAGCAACGGCTCGAACCAACCCGGGCTGGTGGTGAAGGCAACAAGCAACACCACAAGCGCAAGCCTGAGCAGCAGAGGCAGCCAGGCTTTCATGACGGCCTCGCCGCCCGCTTGACCAGGCCATCCACGGTGACGCGGCCGATCGGCTTGCCGTCGGTGCCCTTTACCGGCAGCGCCGGTCTGCCGGACCAGAGAAGTTCCGCGAGCGCGTCACGCTGGCTGGCGTCGCCGGGGATCGCCTCGCCTTCGGCGGCGCCCTGCTCCACCGCATCGCGCACCCGGCCCAGCGACAGCAGCCTGAATGGCCTTTCGCTGGCGCCGACCAGCGTCTCGACAAAAGCGTTGGCCGGCTTCGCCAGGATCTCCGCCGGCCCTGCATATTGCACGAGCTTGCCGGCATCCATGACCGCGATCCTGTCGCCCATGTGCACGGCCTCTTCCATGTCATGGGTAACGAGGATGATGGTGGTGCCGAAGCGCTTCTGGATCGCCAGCAAATCCTCTTGCGCCTTGGTGCGGATGATCGGGTCGAGCGCGCCGAACGGCTCATCCATCAAAAGAACGTTGGGCTCGGCGGCAAGCGCGCGGGCCACGCCGACGCGCTGCTGCTGGCCCCCGGACAGTTCGTGCGGATAGCGCGGCCCGAATTCCCGGGGGTCAAGCTGGTAGAGCGTCATCAGTTCATCGACGCGGGCCTTGATGCGGGCCTTGTCCCAGCCAAGTAGCACCGGCACGGTGGCGATGTTCTGCGCCACGGTACGATGCGGAAACAGGCCGTGGCCCTGGATTGCGTAGCCGATGCTGCGCCGCAGTTCGTAACCGGGCACCGATCGATTGTCGGCGCCGTCGAGCTTGACGACGCCGGCGGTTGGTTCGACCAGCCGGTTGATCATGCGCAGCAGCGTCGTCTTGCCGGAACCCGAAGTGCCGACAATGACGCAAACCGTGCGCGGCTCGATGACCATCGAGACGTTGTCGACGACTGTCGTCGCGTCATAGCGCTTGGTGATGCCTTCGATCTCGATCATGCCGTTTCAACCCTGCGCTTGGTGGCGGTCATTTCGATTACCGCGTCGAGGATGATGGCGGCGGCGAAGGCGAGCGCCACGGTCGGCACCGCGCCGAGCAGCACCAGGTCCATCGCCGTCTGGCCGACGCCCTGGAACACGAACACGCCAAAACCGCCGCCGCCGATCAACGCGGCGATGGTGGCAAGGCCGATGTTCTGCACCAGGACAATGCGGATGCCCGTCAGGATCACCGGAAAGGCCAGCGGAAACTCGACACCGAACAGGCGCTGGCGATCGGTCATGCCCATGCCCCGCGCCGCGTCGTTGGCGGCACGCGGCACGCCGGCAAGGCCGACCACGGTGTTGGCCACCACTGGCAGCAGCGAATAGAGAAACAGCGCGACGAAGGCGGGTGCCGTGCCGATGCCCCTGATGCCGAGCGCGGCGGCTCCCGGCACATGGGTTGCGACCCAGCCAAGCGGCGCGATCAGCAGGCCGAACAGCGCGATCGAAGGAATGGTCTGGATGATGTTCAAGACGTTGAGGACGCCGGCCCGCAGGCTTTCGACACGATGGCACAGGATGCCGAGCGGCAGGCCGACGATCACGGCGGCAAGCAATGAGCCGAGCGCCAGGGTCACATGTTTGGAGCCTTCGGCCCAAAAGCTGTCGGCGCGGTTGGAATACTCCTTGAGGATCGAGAGGCTGTCCCAGCGTCCCGAAATCAGCAGCAAACCGATGGCCAGCGCCGCGACGACAAGCACGCCGACGCGCGGCCAGGGCGACAGGTTGAGCCTGGTCAGCACGTCGGCGAGCAAAAGCGTGAAGGCGAAGATGAGAATCCAGAAGCCGGAGGCCGGCGAGACCCGGGCAAAGGTATTGCCGGCCGGAGTGAGGAATGTGCCGGCGACACCGATGAGCAGCGTCAGCGCGGCAAGCGCCACGACGCTGGCTGCAAGGCGCAAGATGAGCGGCGTCCTGAACAGGGCGACAAGGGCGGCCAGTACGAGGATCGCCGAAAGCAGCGGACCGGTCATTGCCGGCAGAGCTTCGAGAATCGAGCGCGCCTGACCGGGAACGATGCGGTTGGCGCGGAAGGTGGCGAATGGTGCGAGAAACACGGCGTAAGCAGCGAGCGCGGCGATGACCACGCCGAGTTTGTCGAAGCGGATGGTCATGACGCGCCTCGCACTGACGTCACTTATCGACGCAAAGCTATTTCAAGAACCCGTTCTTCTTCAAAAAGTCCTCGGCAACGCCCTTGACCGGCTCGCCGCCGACCTGCACGCGTCCATTGAGCTCCTGCAGCGTGACGAGATCGAGCTTGGCGAACACCGGCTTCAGCAGCGTCTCGATCTCCGGGTGCTCCTTCAGCACGGATTCGCGGATGATCGGCGCCGGCTGGTAGACGGGCTGCACGCCCTTGTCGTCGGTCAACACGACGAGGCCCGATGGCGCGATGCCGCCATCGGTGCCGTAGACCATGGCGGCATTGGCGCCGCTGGTCTGGTTGGCGGCCGCCGCGATGGTCGCTGCCGTGTCGCCACCCGAGAGGGTGATCAGCTGGTCAGGCTTCAGCGTGAAGCCATAGGTGGTCTGGAAGGCCGGAAGGGCTGCCGCCGAATTGACGAACTCGGCGGAGGCCGCCAGCACCACCTTGCCGCCGCCGGAGACGTATTTGCCGAAGTCCGACAGCGTGACGAGCTTGTTCTCGTCAGTCACTTCCTTGCGCAGGGCGATCGCCCAGGTGTTGTTGGCCGGCGCCGGTGACAGCCAGACGATCTTGTTGGCGTCGTAGTCGAGCTTCTTGGCCGTCTCATAAGCCTTGGCGGCGTCCTTCCACACGGGATCATCGGCCTTCTCGAAGAAGAAGGCGGCATTGCCGGTGTATTCGGGATAGATGTCGATCTCGCCGGCGGTGATCGCCTTGCGCACCACCGGCGTGCCGCCGAGCTGGATGCGATCCGTGGTCTTGATGTTGTTGGTGTTGAGGACGAGCTGGATAATGTTGCCGAGCACGCCACCCTCGGTGTCGATCTTCGAGGAGACGACGACCTGAGCGCTCGCGGAAGCCACCGTGATGGCGAGCGCCATTGCCGCGCTGGCCAGAACCTTGACTGAAAACATTGTGAAAACCCCTTGCTGTGAACCGGAATGCGGCGGGCGCATATGAGCATGGCTTCAACGGCCAGTCGGGGCATACGGTTTCATAAGAAGGCGGATCAGCGCAATATTTTTGTTCCAAACGCGCCGATTTCGGCGCGGCGGCAACGGCGGGCTGGCGATCGGCCGCCTTCCGGTGAATAATGCCGCGAGGGGTGGGCGGCAAACAGGGAGAGCGTGTCATGGCCATACACAAGGTCGGTTATCTCATCGGCAGCCTTGCCCGGGAATCCATCAACCGCAAGCTCGCGAAGGCGCTCGTTCAACTTGCCCCTCCCGAGCTCGAAATGACGGAAATCGGCTTCAAGGATCTGCCGCTCTACAGTTACGATTACGACGCCAATTTCCCACCGGCCGCCCAGGCTTTCAAAAAGGCGATCGCCTCCGTCCAGGCCGTGCTGTTCGTCACCCCGGAGTACAACCGCTCGATCCCCGGCGGACTGAAGAACGCAATCGACTGGGCCAGTCGCCCCTACGGCAAGAATTCATTCGCGCGCAAACCGTCCGCCGTCATCGGAACATCGCCGGGCGCCATCGCGACCGCCGTCGCCCAACAGAGCCTGCGCAGCGTTCTGAGTTTCTGCAACTCGCCGCAGATGAATGCGCCCGAAGCCTATATCCAGTTCACGCCGGGGCTGATCACGGATGAGGGCGAGGTGACGGTTGAATCCACCAAAGACTTCCTGCGCAATTATATGGCTGAGTTCCATATGTTCATAGCGCGGGTGCTTCAGGTCCTGCCGCCGGACGCATAACTTTCAAATTGGCGTCAGGCCGGCCGCAAGCTCGTTATCTTCAGCGCGCCGAGTGCCACGAAGCAAAGTGCGGCGACAGGAAAGATCATCCAGTTGAGCATCGTCCAGCCCCAGGCGTTGTAGACCATGCCCGACATCAGCGACGCGCAGGCGACGGAGCCGAACAGGACAAAGTCGTGGAAGCCCTGCACCTTGCCCTTTTCGGACGGGTTGTAGCTGGCCGCCACCATGGCGGTGGCGCCGATGAAAGCGAAATTCCAGCCGAGGCCGAGCAGGATCAGCGCCGTCCAGAATTGCCACAGCGCCAGGCCCGACAAGGCAACGACGGCACAGCCGGTCAGCAACAGCAGGCCGGTGGCGACAACGCGCTCGGCGCCGAAGCGATGGATCAGCGAGCCGGTGAAGAAGCTTGGCCCGAACATCGCCATGACATGCCAGGAGATGCCCAGCGTCGCATCGTCCTCGGACAGGCCGCAGCCAACCATGGCGAGCGGCGCGCCGGTCATGACGAAGCTCATCAGCGCGTAACTGCCGACGGCGCAGAAGAGCGCCGCTACGAAACGCGGCTTTGTGACGATTTCGAAAAGGGGTCTGGCATCGCCGTCGGCAACGTCCACCTTGCTCGCGGTCCTCGCCGGCAAGCGCAGGAACGAAAGGACGATGGCGCCGACCGCCGCCAGCGGCAGGATCGAGGCGAAAGAACCGGCAAACATGACAGGCGCAAACAATTCGCGGGTGAAGATGACGATCTGCGGCCCGAGAATGGCGGTGATGATGCCACCGGCGAGCACGAAGGAGATGGCGCGCGCCTTGAACGCCGGCGGCGCGTTGTCGGCCGCGGCAAAGCGGAACTGCTGGACGAAGGCGCCGCCGACGCCGATGACAAGCAGCGCGAACGCGAACAGCCAGAAGCTGCCGTGGAACAATGCCAGGGTGGCGACCAGCCCGCCGAGCGCGGTGACGACGGTTCCGATCATGAAGCCGCCCCGCTGGCCGAGCCATCGGATGATGGCCGCCGCGGGCAAGGCGCCGAGCGCCACGCCGAGATTGAAGCCGGTGATCGGCGCCGTCGCCAGGGATTTGTCGGCGCCGAGCAGATATTGCCCGGCCAGCGCGCCCATGGAAATGGCGATGGGGGCGGCCGAACCGATGATCGCCTGCGAGGCAGCTAGGATAAGCGCGGTGCGCCGCGCCTCCTTGCCCGCCTCGACGGCAATGGCCGTCATGATGCGTCCTTGCCGCGGCCCTCGCCACGCACACGGCGCGACACACGGTCGAGCACGGCGTTGACCAGCTTCGGCTCGTCCTCCTCGTAGAAGGCCTTGGCGATATCGACATATTCGGTGACGATGACCGCGACAGGCACGTCCTCGCGCTTCATCAGCTCATAGACGCCCGCGCGCAGAATGGCACGCAGCGTGGAATCGAGGCGCGACAGCGGCCAGTCGTCGGTCAGCGCCTGGCGGATAATTGGATCAATGGTCTTCTGGTTCTCTACGACGCCTGTCAGGATAGCGCGAAACCATTGCGCGTCCGCCTCGCGATAGAGCGCGCCGTCGACTTCCTTGCCGAGGCGGAACGCCTCGTACTCGGCGGTGATCTCGAACACGCCACTGCCGGCGACATCCATCTGGTAGAGCGCCTGCACGGCGGCTAGACGGGCAGCACCGCGCTTGTTGGCGTGGCGCACCGCGGGCTGTCCTGGCGAAGCGGGTTCGCTCACGATCGCGCTCCCAATTGTTCCTTCAGCGCGATCATGGTCAGCGCCGCACGCGCGGCAAAGCCGCCCTTGTCGCCTTCCGAGCGTTTGGCCCGCGTCCACGCCTGTGCATCGTTCTCGGTGGTCAGGATGCCGTTGCCGATGCAGACCGAGTCCTGCACGGACAGGTCCATGAGCGCACGGCTGGATTCATTGGCGACGATGTCGAAATGATAGGTGTCGCCACGGATAATGGTGCCGAGCGCGACAAAACCGTCATAGCCGGTCCCGCCTTCGGCCATGCCGTCGAGCGCGAAGGTGATCACCGCGGGAATTTCGAGCGAACCGGGAACAGTGACGACGTCGTAAGTCGCGCCCGCTTCATCGAGCGCGCTTGTCGCGCCGTCGAGCAGCGCGTCGGCAAGGTCGTCGTGAAAGCGCGCCTCAATAACAAGAAGGTGGGCCTTCGTCTTGGGACGAATGAACGCCTTGCCGTGTTGGGATGTGCCAGCCATAGATGTCTCCGGGGTCGCCGGTGACTTAGGCCGAAGCCGGTTTGATCGCAAGCGGAAGATTGCCCGAGGCGTATCAGATTGCCGTGGGCCGGCCTGTTCCGCAGGCTATCAAAGCCCCTCTTTCGCCGCCTCCGCCAGCCGCGCCGCGTAGCGCGCCATGGTGTCGATCTCGAGATTGACGCGATCGCCGGCCTTGCGCCCGCCCCAGGTAGTGACGGTCAGCGAATGATGGATCAACAGCACGTCGAAGCGAGTGCCCGAGACGCTGTTGACGGTGAGCGAGGTGCCGTCGAGCGCGACGGAGCCTTTCGGCGCGATGAATTTCGCCAGATGGCGCGGCGCGTCCAGCGTGAAGCGCACCGCATCGCCCTCATCCCTGCGCTCGACGATCTCGGCGGTGCCGTCGACATGGCCCGAAACGATGTGGCCGCCGAGCTCGTCGCCGATCTTCAGCGCCCGCTCCAGATTGATCCTGGTGCCTGATTTCCAACCCGCCGCCGTCGTCAGCCTGAGCGCCTCCTCCCAGGCCTCGACCTCGAACCAGCGCGCATTCGAGCCGCTGTCGGGCAACGCCGTGACCGTCAGGCAGACGCCGCCGCAGGAGATCGAGGCGCCAATGGCGATGGTCCCGGGATCATAGGCTGTGTCGATGCGCAGCCCCACCCCTTCCCGCAGCGGCTTGACGGCGGCCACGGTGCCGATATCGGTGACAATCCCGGTAAACATCGATCGCTATCCCTGAAAATCCCTGATCCATTCGGCGTAACCGTCTTCGCCGAACCGCATCTCGCGCAGCTTGCGAAAACCCGCCGGGATATGGTCGGCATCGACAGGCGATGCAATGCCGTCTTCGCCGATCGCTTCCGGTCCCTGGAAAAGCACGATGCGGTCGACCAGCCCGTCGGCTAGGAAAGCGCTCGCCACCTTGGCACCGCCCTCGACCAGCACACTTGCCATGCCGAGCGCCGCCAGATCCTCGAGCAGTTCGGGTAATGCGACGCCGCCCTCGTGCGTCTCCGTGCCGATGAAGCGCACGCCGGCGCGTTCGAGTGCCGCCCGGCGCTGCGGATCGGCCTCCAGGCAAGCCGCGACATAAAGCGGTACGCGATCGACACCGGACACCAGCTTCGAGCCCTCCGGCAGCCTAGCCTGGCGGTCGAGCACGATGCGTGCGGGTGAACGGTTCTCCAGCCCGGGCAAACGCACCGTCAGCGCCGGATCATCTTCCAGCGCCGTGCCGATGCCAACCAGGATGGCGTCCGCCTCGGCGCGCATCAGGTAGACTTCGCGGCGCGCCATGTCGCCTGTTATCGCGACCTGGCCGGCGCCTTCCATGCCGATCTTGCCGTCGCTGGAAAGCGCAAGCTTCAGGATAACTTCCGGGCGTTTTCTCAGAGAGCGAATCAAATAGCCCGCCATCTGTTCGGCAGCTTCGGTGGCCAAGACCTTTTCCACCACTTGGACACCGGCGTCACGCAGGATGGCATAGCCCTTGCCGGAGACCCGCGGATCCGGATCGCTGGCAGCGCCCACGACACGCGCGATGCCGGCGTTGACCAGCGCGTTGGCGCAAGGCGGCGTGCGGCCGTGATGGGCGCAAGGCTCGAGCGTGACATAGGCGGTGGCGCCCCGCGCGAGTTCGCCGGCCTCCGCCAGCGCCTCGGTCTCGGCGTGCGGCCGGCCCCCAATCGCGGTGACGCCGGTACCCACGATCATCGGGCCTGAGCCGTCGTCACGCACGATGATGGTGCCGACGGATGGATTGGTCGAGGTGCGACCGGCGTTCTTGCGCGACAGCCGCAAGGCAGCGGCCATGAAACGGCGGTCCAGGGCCGCTTGCTCGGCCTCGTTGCGTTGCGGTGCTGCCATGCTCAGCCGGCGTCCTCTTCGCTCTTTTCGTCGTCCCCCTTCAGCTCGCCGAGCAGTTCGTGGAAATCCTTGGCCTCGCGGAAATTGCGATAGACCGAGGCGAAGCGCACATAGGCGACATCGTCGAGCGACTTCAGTGCATCCATGACCAGCCGGCCGACCTCGCCGGAAGCCACTTCCGTTTCGCCGGAACTTTCGAGTTGGCGGACAATGCCGGTCACGGCGCGATCGATGCGCTCGGGGTCAACGTTGCGCTTGCGCACCGCGATCTCGACCGAGCGCAACAGCTTGTCGCGGTCGAACGGCACTTTTCGCCCTGATTTCTTGACCACGACGAGGTCGCGCAACTGCACGCGTTCGAACGTGGTGAAACGGCCGCCGCAATCGGGGCAGACACGCCGCCGGCGGATCGCCGCGCCGTCCTCGGCGGGGCGCGAATCCTTCACCTGCGTATCTTCGGACTGGCAATAGGGACAGCGCATGGAGAGCCTTGGGTTCGCGAATCTGGTGAGGTGAAAAGGCTTAGAGCCTTTCCGGTCCGGATTGAAGCAGTTCCGTTTCTTCGACGGCCTGCCGCGCCTCAGAGATAGCGAGGCGCGAGGAAGATTGCCAGCGCGGCAAGCAGCCAGACTGCGATGCCGCCGGCAACAGCCAAGCGATAGTCGACCTTGTCGATGAACAGCCAGCAGGCGCCGAGGAAGGCGAGATAGGCCGGAATCGTCTTCATTCCGGCAAGGCAGACATCGCGGAATCCGCCTGGATCGCCCTTGGCGCCGACAGCGAGCAACGCGATGACGGCAAAGGTCGGCGCCAGCGGCAGGATCCCGGGCAAGACATTGCCCCGCTTGGACGCCCAGACGATCAGGGCTGTCACCAGCCCGCCGACCACGCCTTTCCAGAGAATGTCCATGGCCCCCCTTGCTCCAGCCAAGCCGTTAAGGCGCAACATCCTTGGTTGGGAAGCCGCAAGATGTGCCGAGATTGCGATAGGCCTTTGTGAAACCGTCCATCGGAATGCTGGCGACGGCCTGCTTGCCGAAGGTGACGTCGAGCGATGTGACTTTTCGCATGGCCCGCAGCAACGCCAGACTTGTCTTGGCCTGGTTGTCGATCGTCCAGCTGGGACGGCCATTGACGGCATCGTTGGAGTAAACCGTCGCGGAAACCTTGACGCCCGGATCGCCGAAGATGGCCGCGATCTTCTTGTCGGCCGGCAGGGTCCGGTTGTCGATGGTGATCATGATGGCCGGATAAGCATCGGGCGGCATGACGTCGCCGGTCGAGATCGACAATGTCAGCGTGCCCGAATTGCCACCCGCGTCGAAGAACGCCGTGGAGGCCGCGCAGGTCTTGTGCGCATCCTGGCCGGTGTCGAGCGTATCGACCATGGTCGTCCATCGGCCGAAACTGCTGGTGGCGGGCATGTCCGGAGCGGGCTGCGTCTGCGCCAAAACGGACCCGCAAGCAGCCAGCCAACCGAAGGCGCCAAGTGAGGCAAGACAAAAATCGCGCATCATCAATTCTCCAGTTCCATGCGTCACCCGATCAGGGGTGACGCACCGCCGGTGGATAAAAGATGACGCGTCGCGCCCGGTCAACCGAGATAGGATGGTCAACCGGGATAAGGATGGTCAACCGAGATAGGGATAGAGCGGGAATCGATCGGTCAATGCAACGACCTTGGCCTTGACCGCCGCCTCGACGGCGGCATTGCCTTCGTCGGAATTGGCGACCTTAAGCCCATCCAGCACCTCGGCGATCAGCTTGCCGATCTCACGGAATTCGGCCTGGCCGAAGCCGCGCGTGGTGCCGGCCGGCGTGCCCAGCCGCACGCCCGAAGTGACGAAGGGCTTTTCCGGGTCGAAGGGGATGCCGTTCTTGTTGCAGGTGATGTTGGCGCGGCCAAGGGCCGCTTCGGCGCGTTTGCCGGTGGCGTTCTTGGGCCTGAGGTCGACCAGCATCAGGTGGTTGTCAGTGCCGCCGGAGACGATGTCGAGGCCCGTTTCCTTGAGGCTGGAAGCCAGCGCCTTGGCGTTGGCGGCAACGCTTTCGGCATAGACCTTGAAGCTCGGCTTCAGCGCTTCGCCGAAGGCCACTGCCTTGGCGGCAATGACATGCATCAGCGGACCGCCCTGCAGGCCGGGGAACACCGCCGAGTTCATCTTCTTGGCGATGTCCTCGTCATTGCACAGGATCATGCCGCCGCGCGGGCCGCGCAGCGACTTGTGGGTGGTGGTCGTCACCACATGGGCGTGCGGCAAGGGCGAGGGATGCACGCCGCCAGCAACGAGGCCAGCAATGTGCGCCATGTCGACCATCAGATAGGCGCCGACCGCGTCCGCGATCTCGCGAAAGCGCTTCCAGTCCCAGATGCGCGAATAGGCTGTGCCGCCGGCCAGGATCAGCTTCGGCTTAGTCTCGTGCGCGGTCTTCTCGATGGCGTCCATGTCCAGCAGGTGGTCGTCCTTGCGTACGCCATAGGAGACGACCTTGAACCATTTGCCGCTCATGTTGACCGGCGAGCCGTGGGTGAGATGGCCGCCGGAATTGAGGTCGAGACCCATGAAGGTGTCGCCGGGCTGCAGCAGCGCCAGGAACACCGCCTGGTTCATCTGGCTGCCGGAATTCGGCTGGACGTTGGCGAAGTTGCAGCCGAACAGCTTTTTCGCGCGCTCGATGGCCAGTTCCTCGGCCACGTCGACGAACTGACAGCCGCCATAGTAGCGCTTGCCCGGATAGCCCTCGGCATATTTGTTGGTCATGATCGACCCCTGCGCCTCGAGCACGGCGCGGGAGACGATGTTCTCCGAGGCGATCAGCTCGATCTCGTGACGCTGGCGACCGAGTTCGTTGCGGATGGCGCCGAATATCTCCGGATCGGCATCTTCCAAAGTGGTTTCGAAAAAGGATTCGAGCTTGTTGGACGCCGCCGCTGCTGTTGCCATGGCCTGAGTTCCCCGGGGGTTGGAAGGGCAAATTCGTGGATGCAGTCGTCCCAAACCACTTGGCGGTTCTGGGCGACATGCATGCGTTCGCCGGCCATTAACACAGTTGTTTTGGGCTCGCCACGTTTGCGGCGCGAAATTTGCTGGCCGGTTTGCGGCAAAGGATCGGGCGGACCGCTATTTCCTGTCCCGCCGCTGCTTCAGCAAGGCCTCGGTCAATGTGATTTCGGAAAACAGGGCGCGCATCGTGTGATCATTGATCTCTTGGCTGCGGAACATGTCGCGTAGCGCGGATCGCTCGGCTTCGATGCCCGCCGCCCTGAGTTCGAGCTCCAGCCTGCCGGCCTCACGGGCCTCGGCGCGGGCCTCGTCGGCTTCGTCGGAAGCCGCTATGCGCCGCCGGTAGCCGGCCACGATGCTGTCGGCGACGGCCAGCCGGGCCTCGACCGCCTCGCCCTCGCCTGCCTCGTTGGCGATGCTCTCGATCCTGACGATCGCCGCACTGGCGGCGCCGACGCGCGCCCGGCGCTCCTCCGCTGCGGCCGGATTCTCGCCCGGCTCGACCAGTCCCCGCGCGATCCTGGGCAAGGCAAAGCTGGCAATGACGAGCGAGCAGATGATGACGCCGGCGGCGAGGAAGATCACGACATCGCGTGCCGGAAAGGGCGAGCCATCCTGCAAAGCCAGCGGCAATGACAGGATGCCCGCCAATGTGATGGCGCCGCGCACGCCGGCCACGGAGCCGGCAAGCCGGACGCGAAATCCGAACGGCTCGGCCTTGCGCTTGCCCACACGCGCCGCGATCGCTTGGGCGATGTCCCCGACCCAGATCCACAGGAAGCGCAGCCCGATCAGGCAGAGCGTCAGGATCAGCACCGTCGCCACCGGCTCGATCAGCCAATGCCGGCTGGACAACTCTGGCGGGACCTTGCGGATGATGTCGGGAAGCTGCAGGCCGAGCAGAATGAACAGAGCGCCATTGAAGACGAAAGTGAGAGTCGCCCAGAGCGACAGAATCTGCATGCGCGCCGACACGCCGAGGAAACGGTACATGCCGCTGACCCCGGTCAGCAGACCGGCGGTGACCGCCGCCAGGATGCCCGAGGCTCCGACATGTTCGGCGCCGAGATAGGCGATGAAAGGCAGCAGGATCATCACGAGAACCTGCGCCTCGGCCGGCACGCCGCCGATGCGGCTGAGCAGTTGCAGCGCCTTGGCGGCGATGTACAGGGCCGCGACACCGGCCAGGATGCCAGCGGCGACGGCGTAGAGGAAGCTGAGCGAAGCTCCCGCGAAAGAGAAGCTGCCGGTCAATGCCGCCGCCACCGCAAAGCGGAACATGACTAGGCCCGACGCGTCGTTGAGCAACGACTCGCCCTCCAATATGTGCATCAGCCGGGCCGGAACCATATTCCTGTCGACGATCGAGGACACCGCCACGGCGTCGGTCGGCGACAGCACGGCGGCCAGCGCGAAAGCGACGACGAGCGGAATGCTCGGCACCAGCCAGTGCAAGGCATAGCCGAAGCCGACAATGGTGAAGAAGACCAGGCCGATGGCAAGATCGAGTATGGGTCCGCGCAAGGCGACGAGTTCGCGCTTGGGCGCCGCGAAGGCGTCACCGAACAGAAGCGGCGGGATGAACACCAGCAGGAAAAGTTCCGGATCGATCTCGACATGCAGGCCCCCGGCGGGCCAGGCCAGGGCCGCGCCGATGGCGATCTGCAGCACCGGCAACGGCACCCGAACCAGCCGGACGAGCGCGCCGGACAGCGCCACGAAGACGAGCACAACGAGAATGAAGATGGCGACGTCCATGGCACGATTCCGGCTGTCTGCCGACCATGCGCAATAGCCGGAGCTTCGTCCAGCCGGTCGAGCGGCTGGAAATGGCGGCGTCCGCAATAAAAAAGCCGCCCTGAGAGCGGCTTTTTTGCAAAAATATCAGCTCGTTATAGCGAAGACGTGATCTGCAGTTCGCTGGCACCGTCGAGCGCGTAGACGTCGTCGCGGAACTGGACGACGCCGGGTCCTGTCGACCACGCCGAGAGATAGAGGAAATGCACCGGCACCGGGTTGGTGACCTGGATCGGCGTGTTCTGGCCGGTCTTGATAGCCGCCTCGAAATGCTGGCGATCCCAGCCGGGCGTGTCGCGCAGGATCCACGTGACGAGATCACGCACGTTCTGGACGCGCACGCAGCCCGAGGAATCGAAGCGCATCATCTTGCCGAACAGGCTCTGCTGCGGCGTGTCGTGCATGTAGACGCCGTCAGGGCTCGGGAAATTGATCTTGACCGACGCCATGGCGTTTTCCGAACCGGGATCCTGACGGAAACGGTACTTGGCGGCATCGTCGGTCGACCAGTCCACATTCATCGGGTCGACTTCGCTGCCATCGGGCGCGAACAGGCGGATATGGCTGTTCTTGAGATAATCGGGATCCTTCCGCATCAGCGGAATGATGTCCTTGCGCACGATCGAGACCGGTGCGTTCCAGTACGGATTGACGATGATCTCGTTGATCTTGGAATTGACGATCGGCGTCTGGCGATCGATCTTGCCGACGATCGCGGTGTGGCGAAGCACGACGCGGTCGTTCTCGACCGCTTCGATCTGTGCGGCAGGAATATCGACCAGCACATAGCGGCTGCCCAGCGTGCCGGCCTTGTCTTTCAGCCGCTGCAGATTGGTCTGCAGCTGGCCGAGCCGAATTTGCGCCGAAACGTTCATCGCGGCGTAGGTATACTTGCCCATCGAGCCGTCAGCCGGCAGACCATGGCGCAACTGAAAGCGCTTGACCGCCGAGTCGACATAGGAATCGAAAGCCGTCGAAATGCCGGCGCTCTGCGACAGGTCGCCCGCCATCATCAGGCGCTTGCGCAACGGCACCACGTCCGGGTCATCGACGCCGAGTTGCAGTTTCTTGGTCGCGGGAACGTCCGTCCAGCCGCCCTGGGAGACGATGTTCTGATACTGCGCGACCGCCTGCTCAGTGAAGGCAACGGTCTGCAGGCTGAAGATCGGCAGCGTCGAGGCCACCTTGCCGCCTTCGCTGGCGCGGGCATCGAACTGATCATCCCAATTGCCGCGGGCCGAGGATTTCAGGATATCCCCGATCACATCCTGCGCACTGGCACGGCCGGCCACCATGGCGGCGGCGAGCGCGGAGGCTCCGGAAAGGAAAAAGCGGCGGCTGGTTCTCATGGACGTTCCAGACATTCTTGTAGCGTTCGATCACTTTGCTGCGTCGATTATCGCGCGATCTCGCCCGCACTCTAAAATCGGCAATCTTAACAATTAGCCAACCATGGTCCGTATTACATTGGCGACAAAAGCAAGAGGCGCGATGCGGCTGCGGATGGACGCATGGTCTTCACCACAGCATCACTGCCACTCTCGGTTCCACTGGAATATGGCGGCAACGTGGCCTTGGCCCGTAATTTGCTTTGGCCGGACGCAAGAAAGAAAAGACCGGTGCTTTTCGGCACCGGCCCTGACTGGAGGTCGCTGTTATGGCCACGCTTCTGCGGCGCGGCTCCGTTTCCTGGATGGTCTTACATCCGGTAGGCGATGGTGTCGTTCCAGAAGCGGTCGAGCCGCTGCAGGGCGCGGTTCATCTGCTTGAACTCGTCGGTGTTGATGCCTCCGACCTGTTCGATCGAGCCGACATGACGCTCATAGAGACCGGCGACCACATCAGCCACTTCATTGCCTTTCGGCGTCAGCGAGACGCGGACCGAACGGCGATCGATGCGTGAGCGCTGGTGGTTGATGAAGCCGAGATCGACCAGCTTCTTCAGATTGTAGGAGACGTTCGAGCCGAGATAGTAGCCACGCGAACGCAGCTCGCCGGCGGTCAGTTCGGAATTGCCGATGTTGAAGAGCAGCAGCGCCTGGATGGCATTGATGTCGGAACGGCCGTTGCGGTCGAATTCGTCCTTGATCACATCAAGCAGACGGCGGTGCAGACGCTCGACCAGCTGCAGCGATTCCATGTACAGGGAACGGATAGCCTCGCGGCGATCGTCGGAAACGTTGGCGGTCTTGGCCGCCGGACGCGAATTGATCATTGTCTTTGCCTCTCGTTTGTCGCCCTGGTGATTTTTTGTCTTTCACCTTGATCGCGACACTATCGAATACTCATAAAATTCGACTTAAACGCTAGGGCTAACAAGAGCTTACCGGTAAGAGGTTTCGGAAGACGCTTAACGAACGGTCACCCGGGCAAGGATGATTAACCTAAAGATTTAGGCAATGATCGCCGGGGCGGATTCGAGCGGTCGCCAGGTCGTCAACCCGTACAAGGGCTTAGTGCCGTGCCGGTCGTTTCTGCAGGTAGATGACGACGCGAAAGACGATGTAGAGCAGCGCCACGCAGGCATGCGAGACGACGATCAGGAGACGATGGCCGAAAAGCTCGGGAAAACCAGCATACATGACCGTCTCGGTGACCGCGCATATGAACCAGATCACCGGGCCCCAGGACGCCAGCATCCACAGCCCGGCCGCGGCGAAGGGAAAGAACACGGCGAGCATCACCGCCGCCACCTGCCAATGCACCGGCATAAGGTCGAAGCGCCACAGCGAGCCCGGATAGAATCCGATCAGCTTGATCCAGTACAGGATGCCGAACATCAGGCAGTAGCCCGCGATGACGCGCTGGAACCAGGCGAAGATCACCTCGACCGTCGAGGGCTGCAGGACGACGCGTCTCGATGTCACTTCGCTCACAGCCCAAGCTCCCGATCGCCGAGCGGAGCGAAATAGGCCTCGACTTCCGCCTCGCTGACGGCATCGATCTTTGCCGGCCGCCATTGCGGCTTGGAGCCCTTGTCGATGATAGCGGCGCGGATGCCCTCGTAGAAATCGTGGCCAGCCAGCATGCGGTTCAGGATGCGGAACTCCATCCTCATGCAGTCGTCCATCGACAATGTCTGCCCGGCGCTGATCTGCCGCCAGGCGACGCGAAGGCTGGTCGGCGAGCGCATGCGGATCGTCGCCAGCGTCTTGGCCGCGAATTCGTCCTTGCCCGCGCGATCCAGGCTGTCGATGAGGTCCGGCAGCGAGGGTTGGGCGAAATGGCGGGAGATCGCCTCCAGGATAGGCCTGTCGGTCTCCCGCTTGGCCGGAACAAAGAAACCGCGCAGCACCGATTCCGGATCGCCCGTCAGCGCCAGCCGGTCGAGGAAGCTCGGCTGGTCCTCGGCCTTGATGGTGTGGGTGGCCAGCCCCGACCACAGCGCATCGCCATAGCGGATGCGGTTACCGGTCAGCGCCAGGTACATGCCGAATGAACCGCCAAGGTCGGGCAGCAGATGACTGGCGCCGACATCGGGGAAAAAGCCGATGCCGACCTCCGGCATGGCGAACTGGGCATTCTCGGTCATCACCCGGTGTGAACCGTGGAAGGAAATGCCGACCCCACCGCCCATGACGATGCCGTCGATGAGCGCCACATAAGGTTTCTTGAAACGGGCGATGTAGGCGTTGAGCCGATACTCGTCGGCGAAGAACTCGACCGGCGGCTTTCCAGCCCGGCCGGCTTCATAGATGTGCAGGATATCCCCGCCGGCCGAAAACGCCCTGCCCTCTGCCTTGACCACGACGACATCCACGCCGTCGTCCCGCTCCCAGGAGCGCAGGGCCTCGCCCAGCGCCTTGACCATGCGATGGGTGACGGCATTGAGCGCCTGCGGCCGCGTCAGGGTGACGACGCCGGCCCTGCCCAACCTTTCGAAGCGAATTTCGTCGCCTCCACCAAAATCCATCGCCAGAGAATCCTTCCCCGCGCCTGCGGGACTGAAGTGCTAAAGGCGGCGCATGGGTGCGTCAATGGCAGCAGTCTGTCCGCCGCGGTCTTGGCGGCAAGTGGCGGCCGATGCTAGACCTTGGCGGCCATTACGGCAGGCCAAGAGCCGGATAGTGAGCCATGCCGCAGTTTTTGCGCCTTGTCCTTGTTCTGAGTTGCCTGTCTGCGTTGTGGGCAACCAATGTTCCCGCCAGGGCAACCGACCTTGGCGATCTTTACCAATCGCAGACCATCGTCACCGGCCAGGGTGAAGAAAACCGCCAGCTCGGCTTCAAGACTTGCCTCGACAAGGTCCTCGTCCGTGTTTCGGGCGATCAGCGGCTGCTTGCCAGACGCGAAATGGACGCGTTGCGCGACAAGGCCGGCAGCTTTGTCGACAGCTTTCGCTACCATGACCGGCTGGAGGGTATTCCGATCCATGACGAGCAAGGCACGCATGACCGGCCGCATGACCTCACCTGCCTCTACAAGCCTGATGTGATCGACAAGGTGCTGGCATCGCTTGGCAGCAGGCCCTGGCTTGGCGAGCGGCCGACACTCGCCGTCTTCCTCACGACTGAACAGGGCACTCGGCATTTCGTGCTGAGCGCTGAGGAAGGCCACGGCGAAACGATGCGCGAATCCTTCATCAATGCCGCCGGTCCAACGCTGATACATGTCGTCTTTCCGAAGGCTGCGGAGCTTGGCGACCTGGGCGAAGAAGCGTTGCGCGCGGCTGACATGGCAAAGTTGGATCGGCTGGCCAAACAGGCAGGTGGCGACCGAGCGCTCGCCGGCAGCATCGTATGGAGCGATGAGGAGCTAGGCTGGATCGCCGATTGGCGACTGGCCGATCAGGGCAAGACCTGTCGTTGGCAGGTGCGCGGTGTCAGCTTCGACGAGGCGTTTCGCGTGGCAATCGGAGGCGCGGCACAGATCCTTTCGGGCAATGGGCAGCCTGACCAATAGGCGTGGTGAGACAGCGCGGTGGGACAGCGCCGTGGCAGCTTTGACCCCTGGCACAAACGTGTCGCATTGGTCAGCACCAAGGGCTCGTGCTAAAAGCCGCCGATCCGGAGTTTTGGCCATGAACAAATTCACCCCAGCAAAACCTGCCGGCGCGCGCAGCGTCGACGACGTCACCGGCAGCCGCCGCCTGCGCCGCATGCGCAAGGCCGACTGGTCGCGCCGGCTCGTGCAGGAGAACAGGCTTTCGGTCGACGACCTGATCTGGCCAATCTTCGTCGTCGAGGGTAGGAATGTCCGCGAACCGATCGCTGCCATGCCCGGCGTCTTCCGCCTGTCGGTCGACCTTGCCGTCAAGGAGGCCGAACGCGCGGCCAAGCTCGGCATCCCGGCTCTTGCCACCTTCCCCAATATCGATCTCGGCCTGCGCGACCAGACCGGCTCGCACATCCTCGACCCGGAAAACATCATCAACCGCGCCACCCGCGCGATAAAGGAGGCGGTGCCCGAGATCGGCATCATCACAGACGCGGCGCTCGATCCGTTCACCAGCCATGGCCATGACGGCATTCTGCGCGACGGCATCATCGTCAATGACGAAACCGTGGAACAGGTCGCGGCGGCGGCCGTCATCCAGGCGGCTGCCGGCGCCGACATCATCGCGCCATCAGACATGATGGACGGCCGTGTCGGTGCCATCCGCGACGCGCTCGACGCCAACGGTTTTCAGGACGTGGCGATCATGTCCTACGCCACCAAATTCGCCTCGGCCTTCTACGGCCCCTATCGCGAAGCAGTCGGCACCGCCGGCCTGCTCAAGGGCGACAAGAAGACCTATTATATCGACCACGCCAATTCGGACGAGGCGGTGCGCGAGGCCGAACAGGACATCGCCGAGGGCGCCGACATGCTGATGGTGAAGCCCGGCCTGCCCTATCTCGACATCATCCGCCGGCTGAAGGACGAATTCCAGATGCCGACCTTCGCCTATCAGGTGTCGGGCGAATATTCGATGATCAAGGCGGCCGGCGCTAATGGCTGGATCGACGGCGAGAAGGCGATGCTGGAATCGCTGCTCGCCTTCAAGCGTGCCGGCTGCGACGGCATCCTGACCTATTTCGCTCCCGAAGTGGCGGAAATGCTGAAAGGGTAGTCTCAAGGTCCCGGGCAAGGCCTTTCAGTAGATGTCACCACTCTTTCGAGCGGTCGGCGGTTCCTTCGAATTCCCGCTGATAAAAACCGGCAGCTGCAGCTAAAATAACCGCGCGGCCGGAGGCGGCCGGCAGCCCGCACCTCGGCCAAGAGGTATGGCTAACGCCTCCATGACCCGGTTCCCTGTCGGGGTCGGGCCTCGTCAATGCGGGCACCACATCCGTTTCATGAAATTTACAGGCGAATGAGTTGATATCGCGGCTGACTCGACGGCCGCCACTGGCCGTCCGTGCCGACCGCTACACAACAGTCTGGACATCGCTTGGTGCAAAGGTCTGGATAGATGTCTTTCGATCCGAAAAATACCGCTTGCAATTCACAATCAGTTTGCTAGAAGAAAACCACTTGCAAAATACAACTGGTTTCCGAGGAGGTCTTCATGTCCAAGCTTCGCGTCAATGCTTTCAGCCTGTCCCTCGACGGCTACGGCGCCGGGCCTGATCAGAGTCTGGAAAATCCGCTCGGCGTCGGCGGAATGGCCCTGCATAAATGGGCTTTCAGCACCCGCACCTTCCGCAAGATGTTTGGCGAGGAAGGCGGCGAGACAGGCGTCGACGAGGACTTTGCGGCGCGCAGCTTCGAGAACCTCGGCGCCTGGATCCTCGGCCGCAATATGTTCGGCCCGATCCGGGGTGAATGGCCTGACGACAAGTGGAAGGGCTGGTGGGGCGACAATCCGCCCTATCATGTGCCGGTGTTCGTGCTGACCCACCACGAGCGGGCGCCCATCACGATGGAAGGCGGAACGATTTTCCATTTCGTCACCGGCGGGATCCATTCGGCGCTAGAGCAGGCAAAATCAGCGGCCAGCGGCAAGGACGTGCGGGTCGGCGGCGGCGTCTCCACCATCCGGCAATATCTCCAGGAGCGGCTGATCGACGAGATGCACCTGGCAATCTCACCGGTGCTGCTGGGCAAGGGCGAAAACCTTTTTGCCGGCCTCGACATGCCCAACCTTGGTTATCAGTGCACCGAACAGGCGGCAACGGCACTTGCCACACACGTGGTCATCAACAGGACTTAGGCCGAGCCCTTTTGGCGCAGCTCCTTTCTCCCCGTCACTATACCAGGAGAAAGGTCCGGCAGGACAATGAGGGGCGGTGCTGCCGAACGAAGATGATGCTGGCGTGGTCCTGCGAACGGCGGTCTAACCAGTTAGCCCTGCGCCCCTCTCATCCGCCCTTCGGGCACCTTCTCCCCGTGAAACGGGGAGAAGGAAAGGTTTCTCAATATTTCTCCGGCACGTAAAGTTCGCGCGGCAGGACCTGGCGTTCGTATTCGGGGTTGAAGACGCGCTCCGGCAGCGTGATCTCCTCGTGCGGCACGTCTTCGTACGGCAGCTGCTTCAGCAGATGATCGATGCAGTTCAGGCGCGCGCGCTTCTTGTCGTTGCCCTCGACGATGAACCAGGGCGCTTCGGGGATGTTGGTGCGGGCGAAAGTCTCCTCCTTGGCCTTGGTGTACTGTTCCCAGCGCACACGTGACTGCAGGTCCATCGGCGACAGCTTCCACTGCTTCATCGGATCATGGATGCGCATCAGGAAGCGCATCTGCTGTTCTTCGTCGGTGATCGAGAACCAGTATTTGACCACGGTGATGCCCGAGCGCACCAGCATGCGCTCGAACTCCGGCACGTCATGGAAGAACTCCTCCACCTGCTCGGGGTTGGCAAAACCCATTACCCGTTCGACGCCGGAGCGGTTGTACCAGGAGCGGTCGAGCAACACGATCTCGCCGCCTGCCGGCAAATGCGGGACATAGCGCTGGAAATACCATTGCGACTTCTCGCGTTCAGTCGGCGCCGGAAGCGCCACGACGCGGCAGATGCGGGGGTTGAGCCGCTGGGTGATGCGCTTGATGACGCCGCCCTTGCCGGCGGAGTCACGGCCCTCGAAAATCACCACCAGTTTCTTCTTGTGATAGGCGACCCAGGATTGCAGCTTGATCAATTCGGACTGCAAGCTGATCAGGTCGCGAAAATATTGCATGCGATCGATCGAAGGCGGATGCGAGTTCTTGTAGATCTTGGCGATCTCCATCGATAGCGCCGGCTCCGACATTTCGAGCTCATAATCTTCGTCAAGCGTGTCGGCGAGCTCGGCTTCGAGCCAGTCCTTGGCAGGGGAATTCTTTTTTAGCTCGGTCATATCAGCTGCTCCGCTTGCAAGCCCTGTCGGTTACCACTGGCGCCCCAATTTCTGGCCAGCGGCCAAGAATGGAAACACCTGAGCCGACTTCAATATAGGCCGGCGGTGACGGTTTTATTGCAGCCCGGGCGCGATTGCTGCCACGGCGGATTCGGCGATGTGTGATCGATCCAATGTCATTCTACGGCGACAAGCCGACCGAATTGTCCTACAAATCCGCGGTCGCGTTCCAGGCCTGCCCCTTGGCGGCACGCCTCTTCAACAAAATCGTGAGGATCTGACATGGAATACCGCACCCTTGGCCGTTCGGGCCTGAAGGTTTCGACACTGACGCTTGGCACCATGACCTTCGGCGGCTCCGGGCCCTTCGCCGCGGTCGGCAACAGCGATCTCGCCGAAGCCAAGCGGATGATCGATATGTGCATTGACGCCGGCATCAATCTCATCGATACCGCCAACGTCTATTCGAACGGCCTGTCTGAAGAGATCATAGGCGAAGCGCTCGGCGGCAAGCGCAAGAACGATGTGCTGATCGCGTCCAAGGCGCGGATGCGGATCGGCAAGGGCCCGAACGACGAAGGCCTGTCGCGCCACCATCTTATCCGCGAATGCGAGAGAAGCCTGAAGCGGTTGAAGACCGATGTCATCGACATCTATTTCGTCCACCAGTGGGACGGCCTCACCCCGCTCGAGGAAACCGTTGCCGCGCTCGACACTTTGGTCAGCCAGGGCAAGGTGCGCTACATCGGCTGCTCCAACTATTCCGGCTGGCAGGTGATGAAGGCGCTTTCCATCAGCGACAGCCGCCACCAGCAACGCTTCGTCACCCAGCAGATCCACTACACGCTGGAAGCGCGCGAAGCCGAGTACGAGCTGCTGCCGATCTCGGTCGACCAGGGGCTGGGCGTGCTGGTCTGGAGCCCGCTCGCCGGCGGCCTGCTGTCGGGCAAATACCGCCGCGACAGCCCGACCGCCCGCCAGCTCGCCGGCTGGTCCGAGCCGCCGATCCGCGACGAGGACCGGCTGTGGCGGATCGTCGATCTGCTGGTCGACATCGGCAAGGATCGTGGTGTGTCGGCGGCGCAGGTGGCGCTTGCCTGGCTGCTCGGCCGCCCTGCCGTCTCGTCGCTGGTGATCGGCGCCCGCAACGACGTCCAGCTGAAGGACAATCTCGCGGCCGCCGCCCTGGAGCTCGGCACCGAGGAACGCCAGCGCCTCGACGCCGTTAGCCGACCGCCCCTGCTCTACCCCTACTGGCACCAGCAACTGACGGCGAAGGATCGCTTCGGCCCCGCCGACATGGTTCTCGACCGCAGCGACATCTGATCAGCGGCGTCGGGCCGAGCACAAGAGCTAGGTCCCGATGAACCGCCAGAGCTCGGGATCGGGTTCGATCTGGCCGCTGAGCACGAAATATTTGTAGAGGACGAGCAGGGAGATCGCCTGCTCGTCCCGTTCATTGGAAAATTTGCGGCAATAGGCATTGGCCGCGGCGATGATGCGCTCCGCCGCGGCCGGATGCTGCTCGAAATAATCTATCTTTTCACGGAGATCGGAGAAGTCCGGGTCGAGCGGCGCATAGTGGACACCGGCCTCGAGCTGGCTCTCGCCAAACCATGTTTCGTAGGTCGGCGGCGGCATCAGACAGAGCGAGTTGGAATTCATGATCCATTTGAGGTTGGTCGCCACGTCATTGCCCTCCAACGAGACGATGTAGCGATAGCGCAGATGCTGGCTGATGCTGAGGAAAGGCTTGCTGTACTCAGCCGGTGCACTGCGCTTGTGCGAACCGACGTCGCAGAACGGCAAGCCGCGCGCGACATCCAGGAACCGTGTCCTGATCGGATTTGTTGAGGTCGCCGCGCCAGACCACGACCGGGCGTTTGTCGGCGAAGGCGACGGTGTCGACGGGCATGTGGAAGTGGCGAAACTTGTTGAACTTCATAACGACAGCGTTGCCGTTGTCGACGCTGATCGGCCGATCCTTGACGAGCGTCGGCAGCTTGGGCACGCCTTTGACGTCGCCGAACTTCAGGTCGATGAGCAATGACGGATCGAAATAGCGGGCAAATTCCTTCAGGTCGTAATAATACATGCTCGGTTCAAAAGGCATCTTGTCGATGCGCACGGCATCCGGGCTTGGCGTAAAATCGTTCTGCAGCTTGTTGTAGTGATTCAGCCGTCGGCGCACGGCTTCATTCGAGAGCCTGGCCTGTTCCAGGCGGCCCGCCAACCGTCGTCGAAGATCGCCTGGGGTGCGATATCGCGCATGACGTTTCGCGCGTAGTAGAAGACCCTTGCCGTCGTCCGTTGTATGGTGGCCATCGCTCTCGTAGTCTAAAACAAGCGCCACTAAACAGACAACAGCCGGGATGATTCCCGCAGCGTTGCGCATCGTTAGTGCACGCATTCCGGCAGTGCCCGGACACGTGATGGCCGGCCTCGACGAGACGCGCCGGGGATGCCGCGGCAACTACAGCATGTCGCGGCGAATAGGATTCGCCCGACCTGCTGTAAGCTTCTGATTTTATGCATGTCGTTATCCCGGAACCGAGGACACTTCCGGGCGACATGCATTAGCCCGTTATGTAGCGCCACACCTCGGCATCAGGTTTGATCTGGCCAGAGAGCACGAAGTATTTGTAGAGTACCAGCAGGGAGATCGCCTGTTCGGTCCGCTCCTCGTCGAATGTCCGGCAATAGGCGTTCGCGGCGGCGATGATGCGCTCTGCCTTGGCCGGGTGCCGCTCGAAATAGGCGACGTTTTCGGCAAGATTGGAGAAGTCTGCCTCTAGCGGCACATAGTGGACATTGGCTTCGAGCTGTCGTTCGGCAAACCATGTCTCGTAGGTTGGCGGCGGCATCAGGCAAAGCGACTTCGAGTTCATGATCCATTTGAGGTTGGTCGCCACATCATTACCCTCGAGCGAGACGATGTAGCGATAGCGCTGGTGCTGGCTGATGCTGAGAAAAGGCTTGGCGTATTCCGCAGGCGCGTTCGGCTTGTGCGAACCGACATCACAGAACGGCAGGTCGCGCACCGCTTTCAGGAATCTTGTCCTGATCGGATTGTTGAGATCGCCGCGCCAGACCACGGCCGGCAGCTTGTCGGCGAACGAGATGGCGTCAGCCGGCATGTGGAAGTGGCGAAACTTGTCCAGCTTCATGATGATCGCATTCTTGTCGTCGTCACGAATCGGCCGATCCTTGACGATCGTCGGCACCTTCGGCACACGCCTGACGTCGCCGTATTCCAGGTCGATGAGCAAATCCGGATCGAAGTAGCGGGCGAATTCCTTCAGGTCATAATAGTACATGGTCGGCGTGAAGGGCAGCTTGCTGATGCGCTTGGCATTGGCGCTTGGCGCGAAACCTTCCTGCAGCTTGTTGTAGTAATTCAACCGCTGGCGCGCCGCCCCACCGGAAAGCCGGGCCCTTTCGAGACGGCCGGCCAGCCTGGCGCGAAACAGCGCTTGCGGAGCCACGTCGCGCGCGACGTTTCGCGCATAATAAAAAACTTTTGCTGCGGTCCGCGAAATTGTGGCCATCGGTCACTTGATCAAAACAAACAGGCAGCTCTCAATTCATTGGCGCCCCGGGTTTCCTACATCATTGTGGCGCCCATCTGGCAAGCCCCGCATCTCTTCGACACCAGCGTCCACGCATTGTCGCTTCGGCTGTTGTGTTTGACGGCTAATGCTCCTAGGCAGGTCCAGGGCCGCAAGGCAGTGACAAAAGGAGCCGATATGGCGCGAGCACCAAACTACGATCAGGAACGCAAGGAGCGCGACCGCCAGAAGGCGGCCAAGAAGGCTGAAAAACTGGCGGCCAAGGTTGCCGCGCGCGAGCGTTCGAAGCCTGAGACCGAGACGGAGAACGAAACCGAGGAATAACGGCATGCGGCCCGCGAATGCGGGCCGTGCCTCAATCCGAATTGTCGGTATCAGCCTATGTCAGGCTGGCGCCTTGTCGCTGATGAAAACATCCACCTCCCGCGCCGCGGCGATGAAAGCGCGTCGGGCATTCATCGCCGGCTTGTCGCCGGCGAGTGCGTCGTGGCAGGCCTGCAGCGCCGCACGATGCTTGGCGCTGCGCTTGCCCGGCCAACTGTTGAGGAGGTAATCGGAAGCCTCCCTTGCCGAACGCAAGAGCTGAGTGCTTCCCGCCGTGACGGATTTGACGGTCACGGGTGTTTCAAAGCGATTGTTTTCCATCGCCGCTCTTACGCCATCGGCTTGCATGAAGCGAGGCTGAAAGTGCGCTTCGCGTCGGATGCCGCCCGTTTTCCGGCGAGCGGGCTGCCGCGCATAGGCCGTACTAAGCGGCGACGACGGCAAATCCCCTCGCGCGAAGGCCACGTCGGTCGTTGGCAAGCGACGTCACCAGCCGGTCGCGGCTGCCGACGATGTGGGCCGACAGGAGCCGCGCGGCTTCATCGGCCTGAGCAAGGCGTGTAGCGGCTAGGATGGCGCGATGCTCGAGCCAGGCACGGCCAAGGGCCGTTTCGTCACGCACTTCCAGCCAGCGGGCGCGCGACAGGCGCGTCATGGCGTCACGAACCGCCCGGAACAGGAATTCGTTGCCGGAGAGCCGCGCCAGTTCGATGTGAAAATCCATGCCGATACGATGCCATTCCTCGCGCGGGGTGTTTTCGTCGCAGGAATCGAGCATCGCCTCGATGACATCGATGGCGCTCTTGTCCGCTTGCCCGCATGTCAGCCGCAGCGCCGCGACCTCGACCGCCTCGCGATAGACCGCAATCTGCTCGAGCTCGGCCAGGTTGATTGGCGAGACCGTCCAGCCGCGCCCGTCCCTGCCGACCAGCCCCTCGGTCTCCAGCCGCAGAAGTGCCGCCCTGACCGGCGTGCGCGAGGCGCCGAAACGGCCTTCGATCCAGCGTTCGGTCAGCCGCTCTCCCGGCCCGATCTCGAGCGCCAGGATCATCTCGCGAAGCTGCCGTTCGACATTCTGCATCTGCGACATCGCGCACCCTTTCCGAAGCCGCATTGACAGCGACCGGCTTGAAGTTCATGACGGATACCAGATTGGTATCCCAAAATGGTATCCGCAACAAGCACTGATACCGGGCAGGCAGGACATGACGCAGAAAGACACGCGGCAAAGCGGCTACAACATCCATTGGCGGCGCAATCTCGCCGTCTGTTTCGCGGGGTCGTTCAGCACACTCATCGCCATGACCCTGCTCCTGCCCTTCTTGCCGCTCTACGTCGAACAGCTCGGCGCACAGGGTCATGCCGCCATCGTACAATGGTCCGGCATCGCCTATGGCGCCACCTTCTTCGCCGCGGCGATGGTCGCGCCGTTGTGGGGACGCCTGGGCGACCGCTACGGCCGCAAGGTGATGCTGGTGCGCGCCTCCTTCGGCATGGCGATCTGCATGTCGCTGACGGGCATGGTCGAGACGGTCTGGCAGTTGGTGCTGCTGCGCCTGCTGATCGGCTTCGCCGGCGGCTATTCCTCGGGTTCAACCATATTGGTGGCCATGCAGACGCCGAAGGAGCGCTCCGGCTGGGCGCTTGGCGTCCTGTCGGCGGGCATCACGGCGGGCTCGCTGGTCGGCCCGCTGCTCGGCGGCGTGCTGCCGCCGGTGATCGGGATTCGCGCCACCTTCCTCTTGTCGGGCGGGGTGATCTTCCTCGCCCTCCTGGCGACGACCTTCCTCATCAAGGAGAGTCCGCGCCCGAGCCCGAGGGCTGCCAAAGCCGCGTCGGCGACAAAACCGAAAAGCGGCTGGTCGCAGATCCCGGACAAGCGCCCGGTCGTGGCCATGCTGACCACCGGCATGCTGCTCGCCTTCGCCACGATGTCGATCGAGCCGATCATCACCGTCTATGTGCAGCAGCTCATCGAGGACCAGAACCGGGTGACGCTCGTCGCCGGCGTGGTAATGTCGGCGGCCGCCCTCGGCACCATCTTGTCGGCGTCCTGGCTCGGCAAGCTCGCAGACCGGATCGGGCACTGGAACGTTGTCGTGGGAGCGCTGGCTGTCTCGGCGCTGTTGCTCATCCCGCAGGCTTTTGTCACCAACAGCTGGCAGCTTATCGGCCTGCGTTTCCTGATGGGCCTGGCGCTGGGCGGCCTCCTGCCCTGCATCACCAGTGTCATCAGGCACAACATCCCCGACGGCGTCGGCGGCAACGTGCTTGGCCTTGCGATCTCGGCACAGTATGTCGGGCAGGTCGCGGGGCCGCTGGCCGGCGGTTTCGTCGGCGGCCATTTCGGAATGCCGGCAGTGTTTCTTGGCACGTCGGTGCTGATGGCGCTCGGTGCCGCCTACAACTGGATCGTCCAGTCGCGGCGGACGCGGCATATGGCGCTGGAAGCGGGCAAGCCCTGAGCTTGCCTGGCCTGCAAAAGAAGGAGCACGCCGACCATGAACCTCGCCAATCCAAACGGCAGCCGGCCCCTCGTGCTTGCCGGCGGTCTCGTCGGCGCGGCGGGGGTGGCGCTTTCGGCAGCTGCGGCGCATCGCGGCGGCGCCTTCACCGGCACGGCCGCGTCATTCCTCCTGATGCATGCGCCGGTCTTTCTCGCTATTGGCCTTATCGGAGCAAACCGCTGGCTGCGCATCGCAAGCCTCGTTCTGCTCGCCGGGCTGCTGCTCTTCGCGGGTGATCTTCTCGCCCGCGATTTCTGGGGCTCAAGGCTGTTTCCGATGTCGGCGCCGATCGGCGGCACCCTGCTCATTGCAGGCTGGCTTGCGATAGCGATTTCGGCCGTAGCGCACCCACGACCCTGAAATGATTGCTCCAGGTCAATCCCGGCGGCGTTCCGGGCGGACCCAAAGTTCGCGATTGCGCGCGGCTGGTTTTGTCCGGCGCCGCGCCTCCGGTCGCTCCGTGGCCGGCGCGATGCCCCAGTAGTTGCGATAGATGTCCTCAAACAGATGTCTGATGGGGTGCATGACTCATCCTCCTTGTCTTTGAATCGATCCAAACCACGGGTGCGAAAAGATGGCTGATCAGCCCCGCTTGCGGGCCACGAAGAAGCGAAGGTCGCGAACCCATGGACCGGCTTCACCACGGCGCCTGGCTTTGTTAGCGACTGTCCTGATATTCCAGTCGTTGCGATAAATGGTCGAACAGATAGTTGACGGGATGCATGGCGCTCCTCCCCTCCGGTTAAACAAGCAGGCCAAGTCTGCCATTTGGATCGATTCAAGCATATGACCCCGGCTATCGCCGGTCAAGCAAAATTTGAATCGATCCAACGAAAGTGCTAGATGCGGCGGAGGAACGTGCTACATGGATGTCAGGAGGCACGCACAAATGGCGTCACTCATCGCAGGCAATCGACGTCCCGTACGGCTGGCCGACATCGCCAAGGCCGCCGGTGTTTCGCACGGCACAGCGTCCAATGTATTCAGCCGCCCCGAGATCGTGCGCGAGGAAGTCCGCGAACGAGTTCGCGCCGCGGCCGAGGCCATGGGTTATGGCGGGCCCGATCCAAAGGGGAGGCTGCTGCGGGCCGGAAAGGTCAACGCCATTGGCGTGGCCACCGCCGAGCCCCTCTCCTATTTCTTCGACGATCCGTTTGCGCGCGTCATGATGGCGGGCATCTCGCAAGCTTGCGATGCGACCGGAGCCGGCATTTCCCTGGTGTCGGCCGCCAACAACGAGCAGCTTGCCTGGAACATCCAGAGCGCGCTGGTCGACGGCTTCATCGTCTTTTGCATCGAAGGTGGCTCGCGCCTGGTGGAGTTGGCACGCGAGCGCAAGCTTCCCTTCGTCGCGCTCGACCTCGATTCCGAGGACGGGTCGGTCGCCGCGATCGGTGTCGACAACATCGCCGGCGCCGGCATGGCGGCCCGCCATCTCACTGATCTCGGACATCGCCGCTTCGCCGTTCTGGCCCTGCCCTTCGCCGACAACAGGACAGGCCTTGTTTCGGCCGAACAGGTCCGGGCGGCAACTTATGCAGGGACGCGCGACCGCCTCACCGGCTATCTCCGGGAACTTTCGCGGGTTGGCGTCGATACATCCAAAGTACCCGTCTACGAGACCGCCAACGACGTGGCGAGCACGAAGGCAGGGCTCGAAACCATCTTCGCCTCCGACGCACCGCCCACCGCCATCCTGGCCATGTCGGACAGAATAGCCCTGGTGGCGCTCGAATGGCTGAGCGCACGCGGGCTCAACGTGCCTGACGATGTTTCCGTCGTCGGGTTCGACGGTGTTCCGGAAGCAGCGGTGTCCGAGCCGCCATTGACCACGATCGCCCAGCCGATTGCCGAGATGGGCCGCCTCGCCGTCAGGGCGATCCTGGAGAGCGACGCGCCGGTCAGCCGGCAGCAACTGCCGGTCGAACTGATCGTGCGGGGCTCGTCGGGTCCACCCCGCGGTTGAGCCGCACGCCCGAAACGACTACCGATTGGCTCTTGCCATGGCAGAGAGGCCCAAAGGCGCACGAACCGGCGCGGGATCCTTTTGGGCCGTGCGGGCCTTGCCCGAACCGCCGATGGCCGACAGCCATTCGAGATAGAAGGCGAGCGCGAACTGCATGGCAATGCCGGCCGATATCAGCAGGCTGTCATAGACGAACCCGCCCGGATTGATCACCTTCATCACCTGAGCGACCATGGCGATCACCGTGCCCGCGATGAAGACCGGCAGCGATCGTTTGCCCAGTATCGCCAGCGGATGATCGGGGCTGGTGCGGAACAGGTTTGACAGCGTCGGCAGGGCGACGACGAGGTAGCTGACCGCCAGGATGTGCAACAGCCGCGGCAACGACAGGAAGGTCTTGTCGAAGCCGCCGATCACCACCGGCAGGTTGAACCACGTTATATGTCCCCAGAGCGGGCTATGCACCCACACCAGCGCCGCCAGCACATAGGCGGCGGCCGCGCCGATCAGCCAGCGGTTGACCGGAATGACACCACCGCGCCTGACATGCAGCATGGCGGCAAGGCCGATGTTGAACAGGAACTGCCAGGACAGCGGATTGAGGAACCAGAAACCGGGCTCGGGATAATTGGGCGGCGCGATCTGCCAGATTCCAGCAACGAGCCACAGCATGCCGGACAGGAGAAGGGCCGCGACGGGCCTGTAGCTGACAAACAGCACGAAGGCCGGCGCCATCAAAAGCAGCGCGGCATAGACCGGCAGGATGTTGTTGTAGCCGAGCTGGTGGCCAAGCGTGACGATGCCGACCAGCACTTGCGGCGTGTCCTTCATCAGCGGCTCGATATTGATGAGCTTCAGCAGTTCCGGCCGCTTGGCAAACACCGCCACGGCGCAGAACAGGGCCATCACCGCCATCGTCGTGACGATATGGGCGACGTAGAGCACGCCCGCCCGCCGCCACATCTTCAAGGTCGCCAGAAGCCGGCCTCCCGGCCGGAATTTCGTGCCGTAGGCGAGCGCGACCGAGATGCCGGAAATCAGCACGAACGCTTCGGCCGCATCAGAAAAACCGAAATTCTTGTAGGTCAGGGCCTCGAAAGCCGTGCCCGGCACATGGTCGATGAAGATCGTGAGCAGGGCCAGCGCGCGCAGTACATCGATACGCGTGTCGCGTTCCAAGATACGCGAATTGCGATCTGGGATACGCGAATCGCGATCTGGGATACGCGAATCGCGATCTGGCGAAATAGGGGTGGTCATCGACAAAAGGCCTCAAAGCTGGTTGTTCATGTCCAGCAATGCGACCCCCGACGCACCGCTTCGATTCCTCCCACAGGGAGTGTATCGGCGCAGAAACGGGCTGGAATGCGCCTGGTTCAATCAACTTTCGCGGAGCATGAAAATATTGCGTTTTGAAGCCGGCAAATTGAGCGAAACCTCATATAATCAACAGGATGCGATATGATTGGCGCCAGTGTCGAAAATGGTCCGCCGATGCTGGACCTGGCCTTTCCCTATCGTCTCCTCGGCGCCGGCGGAGGCGGCCGTGAATGCCTGTTCCTGCTGCATGGATCGGGTGTCGACGAGACAAGCATGGTGGCGCTGGCGAGACGCATGGCACCAGATGCCGCACTGGTCGCGGTGCGTGGCCGTATCCCCCAGGAGGACGGTTTTCGCTGGTTCGAGCGAATCTCGCCGACGCGCTTCGACCAGGAAAGCATCCGTGTCGAAACCGCCACGTTCGCGGCATTCGCAAGAGAAGCCGCCGCGCGCCACGGGCTTGATCTCGATCACGCGACATTCCTTGGCTATTCGAACGGCGCCAATCTGGTTTCAAGCCTGATGCTGCTCCATCCCGGCATGGTCCGGAGCGCCGCGCTGCTGAGGCCAATGCCTGTGCTCGACAAAGTCCCGGCGACGGACCTTGCGGGAACACGGACATTGATCATTGCCGGAGCCGCCGACGAGACCTACGGGCCTTTCGCGCCGGCGCTGGTGATGCTGCTCAGCCGGCACGGCACGGAGATCGACGCCCGGATTGTTCCATCAGGCCACGAAATCGGCAACCCGGACGCCGCGATCGTCGAGCGATGGCTGGCGGGATCGGCGGCGACCCAGTTGGTTAATCTCCGAGACAGCTGTGCGTGATAAGCATCCGGCGCATCGCAGGAGAGCTGTGCCGAGATGGCGGGAGCAAAAGCCAGGGTAATATCGCAAATAGCCGCCGGACTCTTCCTGGTCATCGCAGAAATGCTGGTTTTCTGGGGACCAGGCTCCAAACCGATATTCCGCATCGGCACCAGAGCCAACGACTACAGTTCAGGAAGCACCAGGGCGGACGAGATCTATGGTGAAAAGGGTAATGACCGCATCGTCGGCTTCGGCGGCGGCGATTTCCTCGATGGCGGAAGCGGAGACGATAGTTTGATTGGCGGAGACGGCGCTGATGCATTGCTCGGCGACGACGGTAACGACCGCCTCGACGCTGCTGGCGGCGACGACTATCTAATAGGGGACGCAGGGGAGGACGTGCTGATTGGCGGTGATGGCGATGACACGCTGGAAGGCGGTGCCGGCAACGACCATCTTAACGGCGGCGCAGGCAATGACAAATTCGTCCTCAACCTGGCGCCCGATGCTTCAAACAATGTCGACACGATTGCCGATTATTCGGTGCCCGATGATACTATATTCCTGGCGCGTGGGTCGTTCATGAGCCTGACGGAGGGCACGCTGCCCTCTGAAGCATTTCATATCGGGGCAGCAGCCACCGATGAATCACAGCGCATTCTCTACGATGCGAGAGCAATGGCTGGCTCAGTTGCGACCCCGATGGCACCGGAACACGGTCCGCGATCCACATCGCGACAATGTCGCCTGGCCTCGACCTGACAATCGCCGACTTCATCATTACCAGGAACTAGAACCTGGCGCGGCATAGCTATTCCCGGGAAAAGACGTCAGGTCCGCCGTCTGGCCTTGCTTGCGTTGAACTCCACTCAAGGAGGGCATGCCCGGCCGGTGCCCTAACCCCGCCCCATCCTGTTCCAGGCGTCAAGGCCGGCGATCTTGTAGGCTTCCGCGAGCGTCGGATAGTTGAAGGTGTTGTTGACGAAGAAGTCGACCGTGCCGCCGAGATTGATCACCGCCTGGCCGATATGAATGAGTTCGGTGGCGCCCTCACCGACAATGTGCGCGCCGAGCAGGCGCCGCGACTCGATCGAGAACAACAGCTTCAGGAAGCCGGTGTCGACGCCCATGATGTGGCCGCGCGACGTCTCGCGGAAGCGCGCGACGCCAACCTCATAGGCGCTGCCGCTTTGGCGTACCTGCTCCTCGGACTGGCCGACCGTCGATATCTCCGGCACCGCGTAGATGCCGTAGGGAAAGGTTTCCGGCGGCGCCGGCAGGGTCACGCCAAAGGCATGGCAGGCGGCCACCCTGCCCTGCTCCATCGAGGTGGAGGCGAGGCTCGGAAAGCCGATGACGTCGCCGGCGGCGTAGATATTGGGCACGCTGGTCTGGAAGGTCTGCGGATCGACCTTGATACGGCCCCTGGAGTCGGCTTCGATGCCGACCACGTCGAGGCCGAGGCTGCCGACATTGCCGGTGCGGCCGGCGGCGTAGAGCACGACCTCGGAGCGGATGGTTCGGCCATCGGCCAGTTCCACTTCGGCGGCTTCCGGCTTGGAGCGGATTTCCTTGACCGCGCTGCCCAGCCTTATCGTCATGCCGCGGTCGCGCATCTGGTGGATGAAATCGTCGACGATCTCCCGGTCGACGAAATCGAGGATGGAGTTGCGCGGCTCGACCAGCGTCACCGGTACGTCGAGCGCGGAAAAGATCGTGGCGTATTCGACGCCGATGACGCCGGCACCGATCACCGTCAGCGTGCGCGGTAGCCGGTCGAGTTCAAGCATCTCGTCGCTGTCGAAGACACGGGTCTTGTCGAAGGGCACGTCGCGCGGCCGATGCGGCCGGGTGCCGACGGCGATCAGCGCGTTGGCGAAGCCGACTTCGCTGTAATCGCCATTGTCAGATGTCAGACTGACCTTGTTGTGGCCGAGAAATTTCACCGCCGCGCGCGCACTTTTGACCGTGTTTCGCATGAACTGGTGTTGCAGCACCTCCACCTCGTGGTCGAGCGTCTTGTGCAGGCGCTCGATCAGGTCGCCGACCGAGATATCCTGCTTGACCCGATAGCCGCGTCCATAGAAGCCGCGCTCGCGCCAGCCCGAGAGGTTGAGCACAGTTTCGCGCAGCGTTTTCGATGGGATGGTGCCGGTGTGCACAGAGACGCCACCAAGACGCCGGCCCCGGTCGACCACCAGCACCGATTTGCCGAGTTTGGCCGATTGCACCGCCGCGCGGCGGCCCGAAGGGCCGCTGCCGATGACCAGCATGTCGTAGTCCATATCACCCCGTCCCCTCGGCGTCTTGTTGCGCCGCAGCAAGCTAACGCCATCCACGCTGCAAATTCAACCGGTTCAGACCGTCAGCCCGTTCTACCCTGCCCGGTGCGCGGCGAAACGGTCCGATCTTGATTCCACCATCAGCCTTCACCATTTCTGATGAGGTGGGCCCAGGCTAAGCAGGCCCCTGTTACGAGGAAATGACATGGACGCTCGCGTTCTCGATGGCGAAATCATCGACACCCGCCTTGACGATGTCAGGGCTTATGAAGGCGTGCGCACAAGGCGCATCCTGGCCTTCGTGCTCGACTATATCATCGTCGCCCTGCTCACCATTCCGTTCGCCATCCTGGTGTTCTTCCTCGGGCTTTTGACCCTCGGTCTTGGCTGGATGCTATTTGGCGTCCTGGTGCCGGCAGTCGCCATCCTCTACATCTGGAACACACTTGGCAGCGCCGACCAGGCTACTACGGGCATGAAGATGATGGGCATCCGCCTCGACCGTCTCGACGGCAGGCCGATCGACGGCCTCACGGCGGTCGTCCATTCCGTGCTGTTCTGGGCCGGCAACGTCATCCTGTCGCCGCTGGTCCTGCTGGTGACCCTGTTCTCCGACCGCAAGCGCACGCTGCACGATCTTTTGCTCGGCACTGTCGTCAGCCGCACCGGCCGCTGAAACCGCCTTTAAGCAAAGCCGCGGCCCCCTTAAGCGTAATTGTGAAGGTGTTGAGTTGCCCGCGCCTTCACTATCCTATTGAATTTTTCGCCGCCGGAGCCAAAGGTAGAGCGATTCGAAGGAGTGTTTCCAAGGCTCGATGACGCAGCACCCGACCCAGTCGCCGCAGTTTTTCCTGACCGCGCCGTCGCCGTGCCCCTACCTCGAGGGCCAGTTCGAGCGCAAGGTGTTCACGCATCTGGTCGGCGATAAGGCCTCGGAGATGAACGACCTGCTCACGCAAGGCGGCTTCCGGCGCTCGCAGAACATCGCCTACAGGCCAGCCTGCGAGACCTGCCGTGCCTGTGTATCGGTGCGTATCCTGGCCCAGGAGTTTACCGCCAGCCGCAACATGAAGCGCGTACTGCAGCACAATTCCGACCTCGTCGGCGCCATGCACAATGCCGAGCCCTCGACCGAACAATATTCGCTGTTCCGCGGCTATCTCGATGCCCGCCATCGCCGCGGCGGCATGTCCGACATGACGGTGCTCGACTACGCCATGATGGTCGAGGATACGCATGTCGACACCAAGGTGATCGAATACCGGCGGCGCGGACCCGATACTTTCATCACCGGCAAGGGTCAGGGTGAACTCATCGCGGTGGCGCTCACCGACAAGATGGCCGACGGCCTGTCGATGGTCTATTCCTATTTCAATCCCGATTTCGAAAGCCGATCGCTCGGCACGTTCATGATCCTCGACCACATCGCCCGTGCCAAGGCGATGGGACTGCCCCACGTCTACCTTGGCTACTGGGTCAATGGTTCGCGCAAGATGAATTATAAGATGCGCTTCATGCCGCAGGAGCATCTCGGCCCAAAAGGCTGGGAGCGCTACACCAACGAAGCGGTCTGACGCTGAGTTTTCCCACGATCCACGCTTAACTGTTTCAAGGCAGGGAATGCTGGTCTTTCAGCCGCCCGGATGGAGAGAGTGCGCGATTGCGCCGATCGGCCACCGCCTGCAATTCAATTGCGAAAGTTCCTGCATGTCCTCTCACCATGACCACCAGAAGGGTCTTCTGATAACCGCCATCGGCGGACTGATACTGACTGTCGACATACCGTTGATCCGCCTTGCGGATGGCGGCGCGTGGACGATCCTTTTGCTGCGGACCGGAACTACTTTCATCGCCGCGATGATCATCTGGTCGGTCTGGCGCGCGCTGAGCCGGAATGTGCCGCCGCTCATCCCCGGCTGGTCCGGGCTGATCGTGGCGATATGCTATGGGCTGACCTCGATCACCTTCGTTACTGCGGTCTTTCATACCTCGACCGCCGATCTGGTGTTTATCCTGGCCTTCAACACCGTGTTCGCCGCACTGCTGTCCTGGATATTCCTGAAGGAAAGACCGCGGGCGGTGACGATCGTGGCGATGCTGGTCATGATCCTCGGCGTGCTGGTCATCGTCGGCGGTTCGGTCGGCACCGGCAAGCTGTTCGGCGACTTCATGGCGCTCTGCTCGGCTTTCTTCATCGCGGTCGCCATCACCATCTCGCGCGCCAGCGGCAAGGATATGGGATTCACCTCGCTCATAGGCGTCCTTCTGCCGCTTGGACTGGCCGCCTTCATGGTGACAGGCGAAGGCTTCCACGTGAACGCGCCGTGGTGGATCATCTTCAACGGCGCCGTCATCATGCCGATCTCGTTCTTCTGCCTCGCCGCAGGGCCGAAATACATTTCGGGACCGGAAGTGGCGATGTTCTACCTGCTCGAAACGGTGCTGGCGCCGATCTGGGTGTGGATGATCTTCGCCGAGACGCCGACGCGCAACAGCCTGATCGGCGGCGGCATCCTGATCGTCACGCTGGTCGCCCATTCGCTCTGGCAGCTGCATGATGGGCGCAGGCGCCGGGGCGACCTTGCGGTGCACCATCCGGCCTAGATTTGTCCGAAATCCCTATCCGGCGCTCGCCTTCTTCGCGGCGCTTGGTTCGGGCAGGACGTCGATCTGCGGACCCGTCTCGATCTCGGCGGCAGAGCCGTCCGCCGTCTCGTCTGCCATTTCCACCTCGCGCAGCCACTCGCGCCAGATCGCGACCAGCAGCGCCATCAGCACCGGGCCGATGAACAGGCCGAGAAAACCCATCGTCTTGACGCCGCCGATCAAGCCGAAAAAAGTTGGCAGGAAGGGCAGTTTTATCGGTCCGCCCACGAGCTTGGGGCGCAATGTTTTGTCGACGATGAACAGCTCGACCGTTCCCCATATGAACAGCGCCAGGCCGGCCATCGGCGAGCCGCTGGCGGCGAGGTAAATCGACACCAAGGTAAAGGACAGCGGCGCACCGCCGGGGATGAGCGCCATCACGCCTGTCAGCGCGCCCAGCGTCACAGGCGACGGCACGCCGGCCAGCCAGTAGGCGATGCCCAGCACCAGACCCTCGCCGATGGCAATCACGGTCATGCCGGTCACGGTCGAGGAAATGGTCGCCGGCACGACGCGGGAGATCCGCTCCCAGCGGGTCGGCAGGATGCGTTCGCCGAGGCGGTCGATCTGGCCGGCGAAATTCTCGCCATCGCGATAGGCGAAAAACAGGGCGATCATCATGAACAGCAGCGTCAGAAAGAGGCTGAAAGCGCTGCCGCCGGCGGCGAGCGCGCCGCGGTAGATGCTGCCGATATTGGCGCCGCTGACCAGCTGGATCAGTTCGCCGATGCCGCCGGGATGGCCGAGATTGGCCGTCCACTGCTCGTTCAGCCACTCACCCACCACAGGCAGGGTGGCGATCCAGTGCGGCGTCACCGCACCGTGCCGATTGGTCTCGATCGCCCAGCCGACCCACTCGCGCACCTCGTTGATTGCATAGGTGCCGGCAAGCGCGATCGGTATCACCAGGAAGGCGAGGATGAACAGGATGGCAAATGTGGCGGCGATGGTTCGGTTACCGCCGACGCCGACCAGCAGGCGCCGATAGAGCGGCCAGCTGGCGAAAGCGATGACGAGCGCGGCCAGCACTGGGAACAGGAAGCCATGGAAGAAATAGACACCAGCGGCAACGATCAGCACCAGCAGCCAGCGCGCCGCCGACAGCGGCGGTATGACGGCCGACCGAAGCGGTGTGGACAGCCCGAAGAGGCGCTGTTGCCGTTCCGGTTTCTGGATCTTTGCTTCCTTCAAATGCCCTGTTCTCCCCGACCCGTCCGGTCAGTTATGCACTGATATAGTGCAGCAATCGTGACGATAGTCCAAATGGTGATGGTGGCGCTGCCAATCCCCCCTCGTGAGGAGATGTCCGGCAGCGGGCGTGAAGGATCGCCAGCCTCTGATTTGATCTTGAAGGACCGAGAATTGCGACAGGTGTAACCAGTCATTTGATGCACTGGCGGGACAGCGCGCCCCCTCTGGCCTGCCGGCCATCTCCCCATCAGGGGCCATCAGGGGGGAGATCGGCAGTTTCTACCCGAACTTGCCAGTCCTCGGGAAACCCTTCGGCACCATACGCCCTGCCGATGCCCTCGCGCCGATCCACTCGGCCAGTTCTTCGCGCGACCGCGTGAAGGTGCGGTCGGCCGAATCCTGCCAGGAAAGACCGGTCGCCAGCGTGAACGGCTTGAGGTCGAGAAGGCCGCCGTCCTTGTATTTCTGCAGCCGCACGCCTTTACCGCGACTCATCTCCGGAATTTCTGAGAGCGCGAACACCAGCATCTTGCGGTTCTCACCGACGATGGCCAGATGATCGCCGGTGACCGGCTCGCAGCGCTTGGCTTCGTCCGGGGCCTTGACGTTCATCACCTGCTTACCCTTGCGGGTGTTGGCGACCACCTCTTCCTCCGCAACGATGAAGCCGTTGGCGTCGAAAGAGGCGAGCAGCAGCTTGCGCTTGGGATCGTGGACGAAGGCGGTGACGATGTCCTGGTCGTTGTCCATGTCGACGATGATGCGGATCGGCTCGCCATGGCCGCGGCCGCCGGGCAGCCGGTCGGCGCCGATCGTGTAGAATTTGCCGCCGGTGGTAAAGACCAGCACCTTGTCTGTCGTCTGGGCATGGAAGGCGAGCTTGAGACTGTCGCCCTCCTTGAAGGTCAGCGTCGAAAGATCGGCCAGATGGCCCTTCATTGCCCGCAGCCAGCCTTTTTCCGAAACCACGACGGTGACCGGCTCGCGCTCGATCATGGCATGCGCGATGTCGGTCAGGTCGTGCTCGGGCGCATCGGCGAACTGGGTACGGCGCTTGCCGATCTCGGTCTCCGGGCCGAACTTGTCGCGAACCTGAGTGACTTCCCACTTGATCGTCGACCACTGCTTTGCATCGGACGCCAGCAGCGCCTCGATCTGCTTCTTCTCTGCGGTCAGGCCATCGAATTCCTTGCGGATCTCGAATTCCTCCAGCTTACGCAACGCGCGCAGCCGCATGTTGAGGATCGCTTCGGCTTGGGTGTCGGTGAGCGACCAGCGGGCCATCATGACCTGCTTTGGCTCATCCTCCTCGCGGATGATCTTGATCACCTCGTCAATGTTGAGATAGGCGATCAGGTAGCCGGCAAGGATTTCCAGCCGCCTCTCGATCTCACCGAGGCGATGTTTCGAGCGACGGATGAGGACGTCGCGGCGGTGATCCAGCCATTCCTGCAGCACGCCTTTCAACGACAGCACGTTGGGCACCTTGCCGCGCGACAGCACATTCATGTTGAGCGGAAAACGGCTCTCGAGCTCGGTGAGCTTGAACAGTGATTCCATCAGGATGCCGGGGTCGACGGAACGGCTCTTGGGCACCAGAACGACGCGGATGTCCTCGGCACTTTCGTCCCTGATATCCTCGAGCAGCGGCAGCTTGCGGGCCATCAACAGCTCGGCGATCTTCTCGATCAGCCGCGCCTTCTGCACGCCATAGGGGATTTCGGTGACGACGATGCTCCAGGTGCCCCTGCCCTGGTCCTCCTGGTTCCATTTCGATCGTACGCGAAAGCCGCCGCGGCCGGTCTCATAGGCTTCGAGGATGGAGGCGCGGCTGTCGACGATGATGCCGCCGGTCGGGAAATCCGGGCCCTGGACGAAATCCATCAGCTTCGCCACCGGCGCGTCGCGATGCTCGATCAGGTGCAGTGCGGCGTCGCAAAGCTCGGCCGCGTTGTGCGGCGGGATCGATGTCGCCATGCCGACCGCGATGCCGGACGAGCCGTTGGCCAGCAGATTCGGGAAGGCGCCGGGGAGCACGATAGGCTCCTCGTCCTCTTCATTGTAGGTCGGCCGATAGTCGACGGCATCCTCGGTGATGCCGGCAAGCAATTCGGTCGCCACGTCGGTCATGCGCGCTTCGGTGTAGCGCATGGCGGCGGCGTTATCGCCGTCGATGTTGCCGAAATTGCCCTGGCCGTCGACCAAGGGGTAGCGCATCGAAAAATCCTGCGCCAGCCGTACCAGCGCATCATAGATCGACTGGTCGCCATGCGGGTGGAACTTGCCCATCACCTCGCCGACGATACGGGCGCATTTGGCAAAACCCTGGTCGGGATTGAGGCGCAGCAGGCGCATGGCGTGCATGATACGGCGATGGACCGGCTTCAGTCCGTCGCGAACGTCGGGCAGCGCCCGGTGCATGATGGTCGACAGCGCATAGGCGAGATAACGCTCTTCCAGCGCCTTCTTCAGATCGACCGGTTCAATATGATCGCCGCCGCCATTGTCAGGCGGCAAAAGCCTTTTTCCCATGGGCTGGGACTAGCCGAGCGGGTGATTCGCGGCAAGAGGCGCGCACCGGACCGGTCGATTTGCGCACGTTTCTGCAACAGGAGACCGCAAGGTCGAGCTTGCCGGCCAACATCAATCTGTTACATGCCGCATCTATTGCGAAGCACGCTGGCGGCCCGACCTTCATGCCAAATTCACTGCATTGTCCAATAGCGTTCGGATCGGGTTTGCCTTTCAACGCGATTTTCGACCATTGTGCCGGGACACGCCTTTTTCCCGTCCAGTTCGTCACGGAATGGTGATGGCGCAAAGAATTGAAAAATAATTTCAGGATACTCTCAGGGACCTTGCGATGACAATCAACCGCTCAACTCTCCGGAAATTCGCTCTTTCGACCTTTTTGCTCACACTGCCGCTGAATGCTGCCCTTGCCCAGGACGCCGCGGTCGCGGACCGGCTGAAGGCTGCGCTCTCCGCACAGGGCGTCGACATCTCTTGGACCGGCGTGACCGGCGACAACACCAGCATGGTGCTGCAGGGCGTGTCGGTGAAACCGGCCGCGGAAAAGGAAGCGCTGACGATCGGCGACGTCAAGCTCGAGAACATCACCGAAGCCAATGGCGGCTATGATATCGGCACCGTGTCGACCTCGGCCTTCGAACACAGCAAGGACGGCGTCACCCTCGATCTCAGCCCCTTCATCATCCACGACATGACGGTGCCGGCCGACGGCTCCACCAGCCCGCTTGGCTCGCTGATGATGTATAAATCCGCTGAACTGTCGAATATGACGGTCAAGGTCGCCGACAAAACCGCATTCTCGATGGACGGCCTTGCCATCGAGATCACGCCGCCCGCCGACGGCAAGGCGATGGAGTTCACCGCCAATACGGAGAAGTTCACGGCCGATCTCTCGCTGGTCGACGATCCCAAATCCAAGGAGGTCATCAGCGCGCTCGGCTACCAGAACATCTCGGGCAATCTCGAAATGGCCGGCACCTGGCAGCCATCTGACGGCAAGATGGAACTGTCGAAATACGACATCTCCGTCGAGAATGCCGGCACGCTCGGCATGACCTTCGACCTCGGCGGCTACACGGTCGACTTCATCAAGTCGTTGCAGGAAATGCAGAAGAAGATGGCCGCACAGCCGGAAGGCGCCGACAATTCGGCGCAAGGCATGGCCATGCTCGGCCTGTTGCAGCAGCTTTCGTTCAACAGCGCCTCGATCCGCTTCGACGACGATTCGCTGACCGGCAAGGTGCTGGACTATGTCGGCAAGCAGCAAGGCATGTCGGCCAAGGACATCGCCAACCAGGCCAAGGCGATCGTGCCGTTCGGCATGGCGCAGCTCAACAATCCGGAACTCACGGCTCAGGTGACCGCCGCGGTCAGCAAATATCTCGACGATCCGAAGAGCCTCGAAATCTCGGCCGAGCCGCCGGCATCGGTGCCGTTCGCTCTGATCATGGCGGGCGCCATGTCGAACCCGCTGGACCTGCCGAAGACGCTCGGCGTCAGCGTCAAGGCGAACGAGGACTGATCGAAGCGGCCTCAGGACACGAAAAAAACCGGCAGCGATGCCGGTTTTTTTTGTTGCCGAATCGGAAGAACCGGTTCGAGCAAGTTCCTGAAGTGAAGTCCGAAGCTTCTGGTCAGGCGTCCTTCTTGGTTGGCGCGACGCGCAGCGCCAAATCGCGAAGCTGCTGCGGGCTCGCTTCCGAGGGCGCGTTCATCAACAAATCATAGGCCTGCTGGTTCATCGGGAACATGGTGATTTCGCGCAGGTTCTTGGCGCCGACCAGAAGCATGACGACGCGGTCGACACCGGCGGCCATGCCGCCATGCGGCGGCGCGCCATACTGGAAGGCGCGATAGAGGCCGCCAAAGCGCTCCTCGACCGTGGCGCGGTCCAGCCCGACCGTCTCGAATGCCTTGACCATGGTTTCTGGCAAATGGTTGCGGATGCCGCCGCTGGCGATCTCGAAACCATTGCAGACCATGTCGTACTGAAAGGCCTTGATGCCGAGCAGGTCCTCGCCGTTCAGCGCATCGATGCCGCCCTGCGGCATCGAGAACGGATTGTGGGCGAAGTCGATCTTCTTCTCATCCTCGTTCCATTCGAAGAACGGGAAGTCGACGATCCAGCACAGTTCGAAGCGCTCGCGGTCGACAAGGTTCAGCTCCTCGCCGGCGCGCGTGCGCGCGGCGCCCGCAAAGGAGACGAACTTCTTCGGGTCGCCGGCGACGAAGAACGCGGCATCACCATCGGCAAGGCCAAGCTGGAGGCGGATCGCCTCGGTGCGCTCCTCGCCGATGTTCTTGGCGAGCGGGCCGGCGCCTTCGAGCTTGTCGCCCTCCTTGCGCCAGAAGATGTAGCCCAGCCCCGGCTGGCCCTCGCCTTGCGCCCAGCTGTTCATGCGATCGCAAAAGGCGCGGCTGCCGCCGGTTTTTGCCGGAATGCCCCACACCTCGGCCTTCGGGTCGTTGGACAGGATGTTGGCGAACACCTTGAAGCCGGACTCGCGAAAATGGTCGGAGACGGCCTGCATCTCGATCGGGTTGCGCAGGTCCGGCTTGTCGGAACCGTATTTGCGCATGGCGACATCGTAAGGGATGCGCTGGAATTTCTGCGTCACCGGCTTGCCGTTGGCAAAGGTCTCGAAGACGCCGCGCATCACCGGTTCCATGGTCGACAGCACATCGTCCTGCTCGACGAAACTCATTTCGACGTCGAGCTGGTAGAATTCGCCAGGCAGACGGTCGGCGCGCGGGTCTTCGTCGCGGAAGCACGGCGCGATCTGGAAATAACGGTCGAAGCCGGACACCATGATAAGCTGCTTGTACTGCTGCGGAGCCTGCGGCAGCGCGTAGAAGGTGCCAGGATGGATGCGCGACGGCACCAGGAAGTCGCGCGCGCCTTCCGGCGACGAGGCGGTAAGGATCGGCGTCGAGAATTCGGTGAAGCCGACCTCGCCCATGCGCTTGCGCATCTCGGCGATGATTTTCGTGCGCGCCACGATGTTCCGGTGCAGCGTCTCACGGCGCAGGTCGAGGAAGCGGTATTTCAGCCTGATGTCCTCGGGGTAGTCCGGTTCGCCGAATACCGGCAGCGGCAATTCCTTGGCCGCCGACAGCACCTCGATCTCCCGGGCGAAAATCTCGATCTCACCGGTCGGCAGGTTGGCGTTCGTGGTTTCCGGCAGGCGTGCCTTGACCTCGCCGTCAACGCGGATCACCCATTCGCCGCGCAAGGTCTCGGCGACCTTGAAGGCAGGCGAATCCGGATCGGCGACGATCTGGGTCAGGCCGTAATGGTCGCGCAGATCGATGAACAGCAGGCCGCCATGGTCGCGCACGCGATGCACCCAGCCCGATAGGCGAACGGAATTGCCGACGTCGCTCTTTCGCAACTGGGCACAGGTATGGCTGCGGTAACGGTGCATGGTCATGGATAAAAAGTCCGGGATTGTGGGTTGCGGGCCAAAGCATCGCAGCCCGGCCCAAAATTTGCGCGAAAAGCGCATGAGAGGCATGGTTTGTCAAGGCAAACGGATGGAGCGGCAGTCTCTCAGTCTGGAACTTCGGGTTTCAATCCATAGCCGGTCATGTGGCGGAACCGTAAACCGCCTCTCGCGTTGGCGCATGAGGGAGTGAGAGGAGGCAAACATGTTTTCCTGGAAGGGCACTTGGCGCAATCAATACGGTTCGGTTGTAGTTATCGAAGACGATAGCGATGGTTTGATCCGCGGTGTCTTCAAGACAGCATTGCCCGACAGCAGCTTTTCCGGGATGGAAGTGCCTCTCCACGGGGCCGCTCATGGAGATGTGATTGGCTTTACTTCCGCGGCGTCAGGAAAAACGGGCCCGGCGGCGGTCAGCTACACCGGCATTTTTCGGGACGGCAAGATGGAGATGTTGTGGCACACAGTGGCTGGAATGGCACTTTCAGCCGATGCCGAGGGTGAGCCCGCAAAGCTGACCCAGGTTGGAACATGGCGCGCCTTCGGGACCAGCCTAGACACTTTTGAGCGCGTCGATTGAATCCTCTGACCGCCGGCGAGTTCGTGCTGATCAACGCGGCCCTGATGCTGTTCTATTCCTTCGGCGCCATTGGCGGCCCGTTCGCGGCCTCGACAGCGATGCAGTATTTCGGGCCAAGCGCGCTGTTTGTCTTCAGCGCCGTGGTCTACGCGGTCTTCACCGCCGTCATCCTCTCCGGCGTGGGTCCGGCGTGCCGGCCGGCAAGCGCAGCCGCTTCACCGCGGTGTTGCGCACCTCGACCATTTTTGCGCGGCTGGCGAGGAGAAATAGTGATCCAGACAGTCCGGAAGGGCCGTGACCGTGGCACCACAGCTTGACGAAAGCCTTCCCGGCTGAAATCTAGGAAGACCCTACTCCTGCCAAAAGCGATTTGATGCACGTCATCACCACCCAGAAAGAACTCGAGACCGTTCTCGCCGCTTTCGAAAAGTCGGATTTTGTCACCGTCGACACCGAATTCATCCGCGAAACGACCTTCTGGCCCATCCTGTGCCTGATCCAGATGGCCGCGCCCGGCGTGACGGCGCTGATCGATCCGCTGTCACCTGATATCGACCTCGCTCCCTTCTTCAGGTTGATGGCCAACGAGGCGGTGGTCAAAGTCTTCCACGCCGCCCGGCAAGACATCGAAATCATCGTCCATCTCGGCGATCTCGTTCCGCACCCGGTGTTCGACACACAGGTGGCGGCGATGGTCTGCGGCTTCGGCGACAGCGTTTCCTACGATCAGCTCGTGCAGCGCATCACCGGCGCACGACTCGACAAGTCGTCGCGCTTCACCGACTGGCGCCACCGCCCGCTGTCCGACAAGCAGCTCGACTACGCGCTGGCCGACGTTACCCATTTGATCGAGGTCTATCAGCACCTCAACGCCGAGCTGGCGCGGGAAAACCGCGCCCACTGGCTGAATGAGGAGATGGATGTCCTGACCTCGCGCGAGACCTACGATCCGCATCCCGAGGACGCCTGGAAGCGGCTGAAGATGCGGCTTCGCAAACCGCAGGAGCTGGCGATCGTCCAGACCGTAGCGGCATGGCGCGAACGCGAGGCGCGCGAGCGCGACGTGCCGCGCGGCCGCGTGCTCAAGGACGATGCGATCTACGAGATCGCGCAGCAAGGGCCGCGCGATGCGGCAGCCCTTGCCAAGCTGCGCACCACGCCCAAGGGCTGGGAACGCTCCTCGACGGCGACGGCACTGCTCGGCGCGGTCAACACCGCGCTCGCCCTCCCCAAGGAGCAGATGCCGAAACTGCCGAAAAGCTTCCAGCCGCCCGAGGGCTCGAATGCGGCCGCGGAGCTCTTGAAAGTGCTGCTCAGGATCATCGCCGAAAAGCAGGGCGTCGCCTCGAAGGTGCTCGCCTCCAGCGACGATATCGATCGCATCGCCGCCGAAGGCGAGGATGCCGATGTGCCGGCCCTACAAGGCTGGCGGCGCGCCGTGTTCGGCGAACAGGCGCTGAAACTTGTGCGCGGCGAGATCGGCATCAAGTTCGACAATCGAAAAATAGCAGTGTTCGACCTGTAGGTTCAGTCTCTCTTCTTCCGTCGCGGGAGAAGAGGGTTAACGCCAACTCTGCTCAAACCACCTCGAGCAGGTGAAGAGCGAGCCAGATCCAGCCCAACAGGACAATGACCGCTCCAAGGAAGAAAGAGCGGCTGCGCCAGCGCAGATCGTTGCTGGTCAGGTGAACCCAGGCGTGGAAGTAGCGGGTGACCACAAAGACCCACATCAGCGCCAGTGTCAGATAGTTGACGCCATTGGTGACGTGCAGCGCCAGGCACAGCAAATAGAAAAGCACCGGCAGTTCGAACTGATTGCTGAGATTGCCGGCAACGGTCGCGCAGGAGGCCGGTTCTGTCGAGCGGGCCTTGTACTGGCTCGCCTTCGCCTCACCCGACTTGACCGCAACATATCGGCGCCGGCCCAGTACGCAATAGACGATATAGATCAGCAGCACGTGGGCGAGCACCGGCCAGAAGATCGCGGTCTGGTTCATGCAGTCGCCCCTGCCCTGTTCGGCTTCAATTCTGACGTCTTTGGCCCGCCAACCAGAAAGCGGCAATGACGATGACCGGGACGGCGAGAAGCACGAATTTGGTGACGATGAGCGCCGAGGCGAAAGACAGCGAGTCCGGGTTGGCGTAGAGGAAATCGGACAGAAGCCGCGCCACGGCGATATTCTGGGCGTAGTCGGCGAGCGTGTAGGGCAGCACCAGGACCAGCGCGAAGATCGCCTGCATCTGAGCCGGCAACACGCGGAAATTCTTCAGTCGCCGGCCAGTTGCCAGGATCAGGCTGACCAGCGTCAGCGACAGCAGCGCCGGAAACAAAAGATCGAAGGTCAGGTAATGCCAGACCAGGATGATCTCGCTGCCGCGCCGGCCAAGCGCCGTCAGCCAGGCCATGCCTTCGTCGGGCGTGAATCCGAAATAGCGCATGTCGAGCGAGGCCAAGCCCCCGCTCAATTGGCGGAAATAGAAGAACTCCATGCCCGTCATGGCGATGAAAACCGCCGCCGAGAGAAAGCAGAGCGCCCCGACATGGCGCGACAGGCGCAGCACCATGGCGGTAAAGTTGCGCCAAAGCCTGGAAGAATCAGGCTCCGCCGGGATAGTTGGGGCTTTCGCGGGTAATCGTGACGTCATGGGCGTGGCTTTCACGAAGTCCGGCGTTGGATATGCGCACAAAAGTGGCGCGGTCGCGGAAATCGGCAAGGTCGCGGCCACCAACATAACCCATAGCGGCTTTCAGCCCGCCTGCAAGCTGGTGCAGCACGCCAGACACAGGTCCTTTGTAGGGAACCTGCCCTTCAATGCCTTCCGGCACCAATTTCAGCGTGTCGCGCACCTCGGCCTGGAAGTAGCGATCGGCGGAGCCCCGCGCCATGGCGCCGACCGAGCCCATGCCGCGATAGGCCTTGAAGGAGCGGCCCTGGTGCAGATAGACCTCGCCCGGGCTCTCGTCGGTCCCGGCAAGCAGCGAGCCGATCATGGCGGCACTGGCGCCGGCGGCGAGTGCCTTGGCGAGATCGCCGGAATATTTGATGCCGCCGTCGGCAATCACCGAGGCGCCCGATTTATGCGCTGCCTCGACCGCCGACATGATGGCTGAAAGCTGGGGAACACCGACCCCGGCCACGATGCGGGTGGTGCAGATTGAGCCCGGACCAATGCCGACCTTGACGGCATCGGCGCCGGCGTCGATCAGCGCCCGCGTGCCTTCGGCGGTGGCGACATTGCCGGCCAGGATGCGCACGGAATTGGAAAGCTTCTTCGCCCGCGTCACCGCGTCCAGCACCCGCTGTGAGTGGCCATGCGCGGTATCGATCACCAAAAGGTCCACGCCGGCCTCGATAAGGCGCTCGGCGCGTTCGAAGCCGTCATCGCCGACGCTGGTGGCGGCCGCGGCGCGCAGGCGCCCCTGCGCATCCTTGGTGGCATGCGGGTTGAGCTGCGATTTCTCGATGTCCTTGACGGTGATCAGCCCGACGCAATTGCCCGTTTTGTCGACCACCACCAGCTTCTCGATGCGGTGCTGGTGCAGAAGCCGCTTGGCCTCGTCCTGGTCGACATTCTCCTTGACCGTGATCAGGTTCTCACGGGTCATCAATTCGTAGACCTTTTGCGCCGGATCGGAAGCGAAGCGCACGTCACGGTTGGTCAGGATGCCGACGAGCCGGCCGGTCTTGTGGCCGCCGGCGCCGCCATTCTCGACCACCGGAATGCCCGAAATCGAGTAGGTGCGCATCAGCGACAATGCGTCGGCGAGCGTGGCGTCGGGACCGATCGTGACCGGGTTGACCACCATGCCGGATTCGAATTTCTTGACCTGCCGCACCTGCTCGGCCTGTTCGGCGGGCGAGAAATTGCGATGGATGACGCCGATGCCGCCGGCCTGCGCCATGGCAATGGCGAGCCTTGCCTCGGTGACCGTGTCCATCGCCGCCGACAGGATCGGCACGTTGAGGTCAATGTCGCCGGCGATGCGGGTGCGGATGTCGGTCTGGCCGGGCATCACCTCGGAATGACCGGGCTGCAAGAGCACGTCGTCAAAGGTCAGCGCCAGTGCGCCGGTGGAGGTTTCGATGATTTTTGCCATGGCCAGCCCTTTGAATGCAGAAAAAGCGCTGGACCGGAATGGACAGCGCCGACTCATTATTCCCTTTCAGGATTGGCGGTGGCTGGTAACACGTCCAGCGGCCGATGAAAAGCTGATCGTTGCCTGCACAACAGGATCACTCGAGCCCAGGCGACGCGACCCCTGGTTGCGATCGCACAAAAGTGACAGCATTTAACACGACATCGATGTCCGGCCATGATAACCGCCCTGCGTGCCGGCGAGGTCGGCAACATCAGGAATCAAACCCGGACGCGTTCGTTGAACCGCACCATCCCGCTTATTCTTGCGGTCGCTCTTTTCATGGAAAACATGGATTCGACCGTCATCGCGACATCGCTGCCGGCGATCGCCATCGACATTCATACCAGCCCTATCGCGCTGAAACTGGCGCTGACAGCCTATCTGGTGTCGCTGGCGATCTTCATTCCGATCAGCGGCTGGATGGCCGATCGCTTCGGCGCCAAGAACATCTTTCGTGCCGCGATCGCGGTGTTCATTGCCGGTTCGGTCGCCTGTGCCCTCTCCGGTTCCCTGCCGGCCTTCGTTGTGTCTCGCTTCCTGCAAGGCATCGGCGGCGCCATGATGACCCCGGTCGGACGCCTGGTTCTGGTTCGTGCCACGCCCAAAAGCGAACTGGTCGCCGCCATGTCCTGGCTGACCGTTCCCGCACTGGTCGGGCCGCTGGTGGGCCCGCCGATCGGCGGCTTCATCACCACCTACTTCACCTGGCACTGGATTTTCCTGATCAACGTGCCGATCGGCCTGATCGGCATCTGGCTGGCCACCCGCTTCCTGCCGGAAACTGAATCGATGGAGACGCCGCCGCTCGATTTCGTCGGCTTCGTGCTGAGCGGACTGGCCGCATCCGGCGTCGTCTTCGGCCTGTCGGTGGTCAGCCTGCCTTATCTGCCGCCGGCGACCGGCTTCATCACGATCGCCGTGGGGCTGCTGTCGGGCGCGCTCTACCTGATGCATGCGCGCCGCGCCAGGAATCCGCTGCTCGCGCTTGAGTTGTTCCGCAACCAGGTGTTCCGCTCGTCGGTGCTCGGCGGCAGCCTGTTCCGCATCGGCATCGGCGCGGTGCCGTTCCTATTGCCGCTGATGTTCCAGATCGGCTTCGGGCTGACCCCGTTCCAGTCCGGCATGATCACCTTCGTCTCGGCGATCGGCGCCATCGGCATGAAATTCGTCACCGCGCTGATCTTCCGCGTTGTCGGCTTCCGCCGCGTGCTGATCCTGGGCTCGCTTGTCGCCGCCGCATCGATCGCCATCTATGGTCTCTTCACCCCAGAGACGCCCTATGCGTTGATGCTGGCCATATTGCTGGTCGGCGGCTTCATCCGCTCGATGTTCTTCACCGGTGTTAACGCACTCTCCTATGCCGAGGTGTCGGCCGAGGACACCAGCAAGGCGACACCGATCACGGCGGTGTTCCAGCAATTGTCAATCGCGCTCGGCGTGGCGCTCGCCGGCGGCGTTCTGGAAGTCTCGACCTCGATCCATGGCGGCCCGCTGACGCTGGGCGACTTCCATATCGCCTTCTTCCTCGTGGCGGCGGTATCGGCGGCGGCATCGCTGTCGTTCATGCGGCTGGCACCCGATGCCGGCAATGCCGTCTCCGGCCATGGCCCGCTGACGACGCCCAAGACGCTGGAACAGGTGAGATCGCCGGGAGAGTGAGGCTCTCTCCTTCTCCCCTTGTGAGGCCTTTGCACGGAACCGGGTTGGTGATTCCGTGCGTAAGGAATGAAGAGGGATGATTCGGATGGTCGATCGTTT